>CAZSFZ010000053.1:0-1956 GCA_964606385.1 uncultured bacterium | reverse complement strand
GCTTTTCGTCCCCAGCGCGCATTTCGGAACGGGCGCCCAATACTGTGATCAGGATCACATTGCGGGTTTCCCGGGATTTGAGAAGCCCCCACAACGACGGAGTCTCCCGTTCCACAAGCGCGTTCTCAATCCGGTATCCCCGCGGTTTCTCGAAAGTGGACGCTTGTTTCAGGAAGGAGGCTGCCTGCTGCTGTAAAGCGGCCCAATCCTTGGCCTGAACCGGTTTCTTTTTGATAAACTCCATGGTGTTGAGATCGCTCTCCGCCGCGATCGCCAAGGTGGCTTGCTGAAACCGCACCAGGCGCGCCTGAAGATCCTTGATCAGTTCTTCGTTCCATGCGGCAAATTCTTTCGGAGCGCCTCCCTGGGAAAGTTTTTGCCACGCTGACGCGTCGCGCACTTCCGAACGATTCATCCTTAATTCCGCCCGTGCTTCTTCCGCATCGCCGGATTGGAGCTCGCCGCCAAGCTTCACGACGCTTTTTTCGGCATCCAGCATGATCCGGAGCGTTTCGGCCACCTCGGCTTTTTTCTCGTCGGACACGGGAACCCACTCGCTCCCCTGACGCTCACTCACAAAAAAACTGCCGCGGACATATTCATCATCGTCGGAACGCGGATCCGTGATCCGGAAACCGTAATGCTCCTCCAGGATCGCGAACACCTCCGCTAAAAGGCCGGGCCGATCTATCGCGGTGATCTGAAGAACGCTCGCCGTTGCACGGTCTTCGAGGAAAAGAACCTGGGTCCTGAAATCCGAAACGCCCTGGGGTTTCCGCACGGTCAAAGGGCCGTACAGTTCATCCATTTTTTCGCTGCGGTTGGTCATACGGCGCGCACTGGGAGAAAAGAATTGGGAAAGATGGGAATTCACAACATGTTTGACCTGAAAGATCTTGGCCAGGTCTTCACGCACATCCTGAAGCATTCGCGCCATCGGAACATGGGGTTTGGGAGTAAAAAATCCTACGGCCACGGTCATCATCGGGCCCTGCTCCTCCTCTTCGTCAACAAAACGGTTCGTCCAGATCTTGACGATATCAAACCCCCGCTCGAAAAGAACCCGCGTATAGATGCGCTCCAAGTCGCTGTCTTCATACCCAGTACCCAGCACCACTCGATAAGGAACGGGCGCGACCCCTTGGACCTTCTTCAGGGGTTCAAAAAGGGTCAGGACCGTTTCCTGAGCGCGTTTTTTATCTTTGAGGGATGGCAAGGACTGTAAATGCCTGAGCAGGACCCATTCGCGGACCAATTCTCCCGCATCGAGTGATTTGGCCCGGTAAGGGGTCACCCCGGTCAGAAAGGTGTCAAAACTCGATTGAAAATCCGGCTCCAGCACCTCCAGACGCAAGGCCTCAAATCCCCCTTCAATGATCCCCTGGATGTACCGGGAAGGCCAAACGCCTTCGCAGTAAGCATTCCAAGTTTCAGGGGAAGCGGCGACTTCTTTCAATTTTCGGACCAGGGAACCTGATTCGGTAAAACGATCGAAACCGCTGAACGCCGGACTCTCTCGTTTTTTGGATTTTTCATAATCATGGTGGATAATGTTCGCTAATTCCTCCAGCTCATACAATTGTTCGCTAGCCAGAAGATATTTCGCGTAAAGATAGAATTTATCGTGATTGGGCAAAGGAGCATTAAATCCCTGCTGGGTCAGCAAGACCTGTTTTTCAGGAGCCACCGCCGCATACCTCTGGACAAAGCGTATTACATAAAGCATGTCTAAAAGGTTCTCAGCCTCTCCGGAATCCATTCCTGCTTCCTTGGCCTTTTTCAAGCTGTTCACCACACTCAGAAGTTCCTCGGCAAGCTCGTGGCTGTACAAAAGGTCTCTCGAACCCAAACGGATATTTTGCGAGATCAGCCAGGATACATCCCGGACCATTGCCGCACCCTCAAAGCCCATCGCCGAAAGAATGCCGGACACCTGTCCACGGACCCATTCGTCGT
>CAZSFZ010000052.1:0-1963 GCA_964606385.1 uncultured bacterium | reverse complement strand
GCAATGTCACGAACCTCAAGGTCACCGAAAAAGATTATCAGTCCACGGCCCCGCGTACGGTCCGCAACATCCTCCGCTCGTTTCCCTCCGAACAAGTCCTTGATTTTTTCAGGCGAGCCGGCGTCGAAATGATTCTTGAAGAAACCACGAAATATTTTCCCAAAGAACAATCCGCGAAAGTGGTCCTCAGGGCGCTGCTCGATACCGTCCACCGCTCCGGCGCGGTGATCGAAAAAGGGAAGAAGGTCAAACATGTTTCCAAGACGCGCGGGGTCTTTCAGATTATGGGAGATGATTTCGAATATTTTGCCGGCACGCTCGTGATCGCGACGGGCGGCCTTTCCTACCCGGAAACGGGGAGCGACGGGTCCGGGTACACGTTTGCCCGGTCCCTGGGGCACAACCTTGTTCCGACCGTTCCGGCCTTGACGCCGCTCACGACCCAGGATGACGACTGGAAAAGCCTGGCGGGCATCACGCTTCCGGTCGGCCTTTCAGTCGTGGCCGACGGGAAAAAGGTCGCCCACAGTCATGGCGCTCTTCTTTTTACGCATATGGGGTTCAGCGGTCCGGCGGTGCTGGATGTGAGTGCGGCCTGGCGAAGGTGTGAAGCGGCTTCCAAAGAACTGCAGGTGAATTTTTTTCCGGATCTTCATGTGTCCGGGTTTGCGGCGGAATGGGCGGGTCTTGTCGGATCTCATGCCGACCGGAGCTGGAAGCGGGCCCTGTCACAATTCCTGCCCGAACGTTTGGCGCAAGTAGTCCTGAATGAAGGCGGGATCGATCCTTCCCGGAGGCTTGACCAGGTCTCCAAAAAGGAGAGGGAAACTTTTCTAAGTTCGCTTTTCAGATTTCCCGTTCCGGTGACGGGTTCTCTCGGCTATGAAAAAGCGGAGGTGACCTCGGGCGGCGTTGACCTGAGGGAGGTCGACCCCAAGACCCTGGAGTCCCACCTGTGTGCCCGGCTTTTTTTCGCGGGGGAGGTCCTGGACGTGGATGGGCGTATCGGCGGGTTCAATTTTCAGTGGGCCTGGGCGAGCGGCACGGCGGTGGGCCGCGCGATCGCGCGTCAAACGTCTTCCGGTCAAGCCTAAGACCTCTCCGGCCGTTAAACAGGACACAAATTCTATGGTCAGCGCGGGTATTTATGGGTAGATTATGCCCATAGTGACCGCGGCCCCCGGGGCTTGAACAATCTAAACGAGGTTCTTCATGAAAAGATTTTTCTCATTACTTCTCACGTGTCTTTTTTTCCTCTCGACCGTCTGTTTCGGCGAGGACCTGCCGCCGCTTCCCAAAGGCCCGATGATCCTCACAAGCGCCACCCCGGCCATGCAGAACGCGGAATACTGGATCAAGCGCATTCCGGGTGCCGAGCGGCCCGTCAAGACCATGGATCAGATCAAGCATTTCAATGACGAGATCAAGCACATGGTGCCCGAAAATATCGATGTTCTCAAGATCGACAAGAGCCGGCCGGGCAAGGCGATCGCTGATCAGCTGAATCTCGAATACAACACCTTGAAAAACCGGAAACTTTTTGACGAGAACGACAAGGTCGTTCCGAAAAGCATTTTTGAAGAGATCTTTCCGCTCATGCAGATCGACCAGGTCCCGTCCAGGATCAAAGTGAAATGGGGCGTGGCGACGCGGGCGACTTCGGTGCGCGCGATCCCCAGCATGATGAAAATGATCGAGGGTAAGGGGGATGTGGAGTTCGACCAGCTGCAGTACACCCAGATCAAGCTCTGGACGCCGGTGGCGATCTATCATGTTTCAAGCGACGGTAAATGGTGCTACATCCAGGCGCCTTATGTGCGGGGATGGGTCCGGTCCAAAGACATCGCGCTCTTTGAAAGCCGCGATGATCTCAAAACGCGCCTCAAATCCGGAAGCTCCGTCGTGGTGACGGGAGAGAGCGTCCGCGTTTTTAAGGATGCGACCCTGAAGGAAGTCCTCCAAC
>CAZSFZ010000051.1:0-2506 GCA_964606385.1 uncultured bacterium | reverse complement strand
ATACAGCTCGGATCGCTTCCCGCCCCGGGTTCCGTCAGGGCGAACCCCGAGATCGAGTCTTTCCGGAAACGCGGCAGGAATTTCCGTTTCTGTTCTTCCGTCCCGAAATCCAGGAGCGGCTGCGGCACCCCGATGCTCTGGTGCGCGGACAAGAGCACCGCCGTGGACCCGCAATAACTCGAGATCAGGTGCATCACCCGCCCGTAATTGACCTTGCTCAGGCCCAGGCCGCCGTAACTTTCGGGGATCTTGAGCGCGAATGCGCCCATTTCAAAGAGCTTCCGGATGACCTCTTGCGGGATCTCCCCCGTCCGGTCGACTTCGTCCGGATCGAGATTTTCCCTCAGGAATTTCTCAAGGACCGCGAGATAGTCATCCCCCCGCTTTTTGTCGGCCGGATCCTGCTCCGGAAAGGGATGGATCAAGTCCCAGAGGAACCTTCCTTCAAAGATCCCGCGTAAAAAACTGTTTTTTTTCCATTCCGTCTGGCGTGAAGCTTCGGCAACCTCAAGCGACGCCCGCTCCTCCCGTCCGACCTTTTTCCCGAACATGTCCATGAAAGCCCTCCTAGAGGATCCCGTTGATCATGAATAAAATTGGTGACCGCTGTCGGCCATTTTTTTAAGGAGCGGCGCGACCTCAAAACGGTCGCGATCCACCGAAATCGCGAAAGCCGCAAGATCCTCCGCGATCTTCCGGATCCCCGTGTCATCCGCGTAATGAAGCAGCCCCGCCCGAAAGGGCGGAAAGCCCGTCCCCAGGATCATGGCGATATCCACCATGCCGGGTTCCGATACTACGTTCTCTTCAAGGCACCGGCTGGCTTCGTTCACCATCGGATAGATCAGCCGTTTCAGGATCTCCTCTTCCGGGATAAGCCGCGGCGGCTTGGGAAGATCCAGGTCCGGATTCAGCTTCATGGTATCGCCCCGATACCGATAAAGACCGGCTCCCACACGTTTACCGTAAAAGCCCTTGTCCTTGAGCCGGTCCATGAGGGGCGCCACTTTCATCCGCGCGCCGTAAGCTCCTTCGAGAATACGCGCGACCTTATGGCCGACATCCACGCCGATATGATCGATCAGCTCGGCAGGCCCCATCGGCATTCCAAACTTTTTGGCTGCCTCGTCCAAAACGAGAGGGCTTACGCCTTCTTCCATCAAATAAGCCGCTTCATTGATGTACGGAACGAGAATGCGGTTCACGAGAAAACCCCGCACATCCTTGACCAGCACCGGGATCTTTCCGAGACTGCGCGCGAATTGAACGGTCCGTTCGATCGTTTCTTTACTGGTCAGAGCCGAGGGGATCACCTCCACCAGCGGCATGCGGTGGACCGGATTGAAAAAATGAAGTCCGATGACCCGTTCGGGATGCGTCGTCACCTTGGCCATCTCGTGGATCGAAAGCGCCGAGGTATTGGACGCGAGGATCGTCCCGGGGCCGGTGATGGCCCCCAATTCGACAAAAACCTTCTGCTTCACGCTCATGTCCTCGACCACGGCTTCGAGAACGATCCCGCAGCGGCGCAGACCTTCTTCCGTGATCCCGGCCGAGATCAGGCTCATTTTCCTCGCGCGTTCGAATGGTTTTATTTTTTTACGCCGGAGGGCGCCCGAATAGATCCGGTACGCTTCGCGCAAAGCGCTTCCGAGGGCTTCCGGGCGAATATCCCGGAGCCGGACGGGAATATTCCGGTCACTCAGAAGATGCGCCAGCCCCCCGCCCATGACGCCCGCCCCGATCACGCCGCACTGCCGGACAGGCTCCGGAAGAAAATGAAGGTCCGTCCAGGCGAATTTCTTGAACCGTTCATGCAGGTGGTAGAGCTTGATCAGGTTTCGGGCGACGTCCGTGCCGATCAATTCGGCAAAGCCCGCGCTTTCGAGCCTGTACGCGGAAACCGGATCGAGGACACAACCGCGCTCCATCACTTCGATCGCTTTAAGCGGCGCGGGATAGGCCCCGCGCGTTTTTTGCAGGACGTTTTTTTTCGCGGAGCGGAACACGAGAGTGCGCCCGATCGGCGTTCCTTCAAGGAACCAGGATGAAAGAGACAGGGACCGCTCTTTGCGTTCCGGCGAAGCGGCTTTCAGGAATGCGACGGCCTGGTCGAACAGGGTCTCTTCCGGAAAGAGCGCGTCCACGAGCCCCAGTTTCAAAGCCTCTTTCGCCCCCGCGAGCTTCCCCGTAAGAACAAGCGGAAGGGCCTTGATCATGCCGATGAGTTTCGGAAGCCGTACGGTCCCGCCGAATCCGGGAATGATCCCGAGCTGAACTTCCGGCAGGCCGATCTTCACGGTGTCCGAGAAACTCGCGACGCGGTACCGGCAGGCCAAGGCCAGTTCGAACCCTCCTCCCAAGCAGGCCCCGTTGATGACAGCAGCCGTGGGGACCCGCAGAGCTTCGAGCCTTTGAAGGATGTCTTTACCTTCTTCCGACTTCCGGAAGGCGGTGTCCCGGTCCGTCAGCGATTCGACTTCGCGGATATCCGCGCCCGCGATAA
>CAZSFZ010000050.1:0-2647 GCA_964606385.1 uncultured bacterium | reverse complement strand
GGCGCGTCATCGCGATCGATAATTTTCTGACCGGAAATGAGAAGAATATCGCTCATCTTAAAAAAAATAAAAATTTCGAATTGATCCGCCGCGATGTCAGCAAGACCATCCGGGTCCCGGGCAGGGTGCATTATGTGCTTCATTTCGCGTCGCCCGCGAGCCCCTTGGATTATCTGGAATTCCCGATCCAAACCCTCAAAGTGGGTTCTCTAGGGACGCACAACGCCTTGGGACTTGCTAAAGATAAAAAGGCTGTTTTTCTTCTTGCCTCTACATCGGAAGTTTACGGCGATCCTTTGGTGCACCCACAGACCGAGTCTTATTGGGGGAATGTGAATCCGGTGGGGCCTCGCGGCGTTTACGATGAAGCCAAGCGTTTTGCCGAAGCTTTGACGATGGCTTATTACCGGACGCATGGGGTGAATACGAAGATCATCCGCATTTTCAATACCTACGGACCCCGGATGCGGCTTCATGACGGAAGGGCCATCCCGGCGTTCTTGTCGCAAGCCCTTACAGGGAAACCACTTACAGTTTTTGGAAACGGTAAACAAACGCGAAGCCTTTGTTATATCAGCGATCTCGTGAACGGTATCGAAAAACTTTTGCTTTCATCCGTCAATGAACCCGTGAATATCGGAAATCCGAGCGAGATCTCCATGCTGGACCTGGCGAAGGTGATCATCCGTATGACCGGCTGTTCCGCGAAGATCGTCCATAAGGACCTGCCGGTCGACGACCCCAAAGTGCGCCGTCCGGACATCACGAAAGCGAAGAAATATCTTTCCTGGACGCCGAAGGTCCCTTTGGAAGAAGGGCTGAAGCATACGATCGCGTATTTCCGGGAAGCGCTGGGAGGAAGGTAGCATGTATCTTTCCGTGGTGATCCCCGCCTACAACGAAGAGAAACGCCTGCCCCAGACCCTTGAAGCGGTGATGGCGTTCCTCAAAAAACAGCCCTACGAATCGGAAATCATCGTTTCCGATGACGGAAGTCAGGACCGGACCGCGGTGTTAGCCGGGGAGATATTGAAGGGGGTTCCGTATAAGATCCTCAGGACGCCTCAGAATCGCGGTAAAGGCCATGCGGTGCGTCAGGGCATGCTCGCCGCCAAAGGGGATTTCATTCTTTTCACAGACGCCGACCTTTCGACGCCCATCGAGGAAGTTTCAAGGTTTTTGGAACGCCTTCAGAAAGACCAGGATGTCGTGATCGGTTCGCGCGCGCTTCCGGATTCGCAGGTGGAAGTTCATCAGAATTTTTTGCGCGAGACCATGGGCAAAGTTTTCAACCTTATCGCGCAAATGCTGGCCTTCAAAGGGATACGGGATTCGCAGTGCGGTTTCAAGGCGTTCCGCCGTGAAGCTGCGCAGAAGATTTTCACCCTTCAGAAGCTTGATGGCTTCAGCTTTGACGTCGAGATCGTATTCCTGGCGCAGAAGCTCGGGTTCCGGCTTCTGGAAATGCCCGTGATCTGGCGAAACTCGGCTCAAAGCCGCGTCCAGGTCCTCCGGGACCCGCTCATGATGTTTTGGGATGTCCTCAGGGTCCGGAAACTCCATTCCTGATGAAGACTTTTCGTTTCTCCCGCGAAACGATTCTGATCGGCGCCATCCTGGTCCTGGGCTTCATCCTTCGCGTTTGGGGTGTTCATTTCGGTTTGCCCTTTCTTTATCACGCCGATGAACCGGTTGTCGTGAACCATGCCCTGGCTTACGGCATGGGAGACCTGAACCCTCGCTTTTTTAATATCCCGCCGCTCGTCAGCTACCTGCTTTTTATCTGCTACGGGATCTATTGTGTCGCGGGGTGGGCAGCAGGGATCTTCCATTCGGTCCGGGACCTGGAACTGCTCTTTTATTCCGACCCGTCATCCTTTTATCTTATCGCGCGCATGGTCTTTGGAGTTCTCCTCGGAACGTTTTCCATTTTCGTGCTCTACCGTCTTGTAAAGCGCGTGGCCGTTCCCTCTACGGCGCTGTGGGCAAGTTTTTTTCTTGCCGTCAATTTTCTCCATGTGCGGGATTCTCACTATATTTACGTAGATATCCCTCTCGTACTGGTCCTGCTTCTGGGGTTCGGGGTGTTCTTCCGATTTGCTGAAAAAACCTCCGGATGGAAACCGCACCTTCTCGTGGGCGCTTTGATCGGGCTTGCCGTCGCCGTAAAATATAACGGTGCTTTTCTCGCGATCCCTTATCTGTGGATCTGCTTGAGAGCGGTTTCCTGGAAACGATGGCTTCCATCCTGGCTGCTGACGTTTGTCGCGGCGGCCGCGGCGTTTGTTCTTTTGAATCCCTACGCGTTCCTTGATCATGCCTTTTTCCTGAAAGAGCTTGCCGAGCAATCCGCCGCGAACCAGGGCGGGCTTCCGTGGCTTCATCACGGGACCTATTCGCTTGCGGGGGCGATGGGCTGGCCGATGCTGATCCTGGCGGTGCTGGGCACCGTAAAATCCTTAGGGAACCGGGATGTCCGGCTTCAGGCGATGGCGGCATTTGTTGTGGCGTATTACGCGGTGCTTTGCCGGTTTGGACAGCCTTATGACCGTTACGTGCTTCCTTTGATCCCCTTCATGCTGGCTATGGCGGCGGCCCTCTTGACCGAGATTAAAGAACGTTCAAGGCTTCTATTTTGGGTCCTGAT
>CAZSFZ010000049.1:0-2691 GCA_964606385.1 uncultured bacterium | reverse complement strand
TCCTTGGCTGGCGTGAAGTGCCCGTCCATCCGGATTGTCTCGGGGAGATGGCCCGCGCCGTGATGCCGTCCATCTGGCAGGTTTTTATCGCTTTCGACGGGTTGGACGGGATCGCGTTGGAGCGGCGGCTTTATATCCTGAGGAAGGTCCTTGAGAACGAGGCGGTCAAGGCGGGCTGGGCCATCGAAGATTTTTACATCCCCTCGCTTTCTTCGCGGACGATCGTTTACAAGGGGATGTTCGCGGCCCCGCAGTTCGACCATTTTTTTATCGATCTCATGGACGCGGACCTTGTCAGCGCCATGGCGGTCGTGCACCAGCGTTATTCCACGAACACGTTCCCGTCCTGGGCCTTGGCGCATCCATTTCATTTCGTGGCGCATAACGGCGAGATTAATACCCTGCGCGGCAATATCAACAAGATGATGGCCCGCGAGGCTAGGATCTCCTCCGACCTGTTCGGTCCCCAGATCAAAAAACTTCTGCCGATCATTAATCCGTCGCTCAGCGATTCGGGGACTTTCGATAATGTGTTCGAGCTCCTGACCCTGGGCGGTCGTTCCATGGAGCACGCGATCATGATGATGGTGCCGGAGGCCTTCGGCGTCAAATACCACATCAGTGAAGCGAAACGGTCTTTTTTTGAATATCATGCCGCGATCATGGAACCGTGGGACGGTCCCGCCGCGATCGCTTTTACGGATGGCACGAAAGTGGGCGCGATCCTGGACCGGAACGGCCTTCGTCCCGCGCGTTATGTCATCACGAAAAGCGGGCTTGTGGTCATGGCGTCCGAGGTCGGCGTGCTGGAATTGAATCCCCCCGATGTTCTTGAGAAGGGCATGCTCTGGCCCGGGAAGATGCTTGTGATCGATACGGCCGCCAAACGCGTGATCAAGGACAATGAGATCAAATCCGGCATTGCCCGGCACCGGCCTTACCGGCGCTGGCTCGAAGAGAACCGGATCGAGCTGAAAGGGCTGTTGCAGGTCCCGGGGCCCGTCGAGGTCGACCAGGAAACGCTCGCGCTCCGGCAGCGCATCTTCGGGTATACGCTTGAAGATGAAAAGATGATCCTTCTTCCGATGGCGGAGAATGCCCAGGAGCCCGTCGGATCCATGGGAAATGACGCCGCGCTCGCGGTACTTTCGAACCGTTCCCAACTGCTCTATAACTATTTCCGCCAGCTTTTCGCGCAGGTCACGAACCCGCCGATCGATCCGTATCGCGAAAATCTTGTCATGTCGCTCATGAGCTTCGTGGGCCGGCAGGGGAATCTCCTGGAGGAAACGCCGGAGCATTGCCATCAGCTGAAATTGTCGCATCCGGTCCTTACGAACGACGACATCGAGCGCCTTCGCGCTTCGAATCTTTCCAGTTTCCGCGTCTGCACGGTGCCGATGCTTTTTGACGCCGCGGCGCCCGCGGGGAGTCTTGAAAAAGCCGTGCAGGAGCTTTGCGAGAGCGTGGAAAAGAAACTCGATGAAGGCTTCTCGCTCGTGATCTTGAGCGACCGCGCCGCCGGAGCCGGAAAGGCCCCGATCCCGGCGCTCTTGGCCGGTTCCGCCGTCCACCAGTATTTGATCCGCAAAGGCAAGCGCTACCTGGGCGGGCTTGTGCTGGAGACCGGAGAGGCCCGCGAAGTCCACCACGTTGCCTGCCTTATCGGGTATGGCGTGAACGCGATCAATCCTTATCTCGTCTTTGAGAGCCTCGCCGATCTGAAAGGCCGCGGGCATTTACCCGCCAAGATGACGCTTGAGGCCGCGATCGAGAATTACATCACAGCGATCAAAAAAGGCCTTCTCAAGGTCATGTCGAAGATGGGCATCTCCACGATCCGCAGTTATCGCGGCGCCCAGATCTTCGAGGTGGTCGGCCTGAATAGTGATTTTGTGGAACAATATTTTCCCGGCACGTCTTCGCGGATCCAGGGGGTCGGCCTTGAAGTCGTGGAGAAAGAAGCCCGTGACCGTTTTAACGCGGCTTTTGAGGGGCCCAAGGCCAACACCGAGACCCTCGATTCCGGCGGGAATTATCATTACCGGCTTAATTCCGAGAAACATCTTTTCTCTCCCCAGGCGATCGTGAACCTCCAAAAGGCGGTCCGGGAAGGGGATTATAATGTCTTTAAGCGTTACACTTCCGAAGTGAACGATATCAGCAAGAACCTGTGCACGCTTCGCGGCCTTTTCAAGCTCAAGCCGGGCCAGCCCGTTCCGATCGAGGAAGTGGAATCCGTCGACAGTATCGTGAAACGCTTTGTGTCATCCGCGATGTCTTTCGGCTCGATCAGCAAAGAAGCGCATGAAACCCTGGCGATCGGGATGAATCGTTTGGGGGCCGCGAGCAATTCCGGCGAAGGCGGAGAAGATGAGATCCGTTACAAGCCGCTCCCCAACGGGGATTCCAGCAAGAGCGCGATCAAACAGGTCGCGTCGGCCCGTTTCGGCGTTACAATCGATTACCTGGCGAATTCCCGCGAGCTTCAGATCAAAATGGCGCAGGGCGCGAAACCGGGGGAAGGTGGACAGCTTCCGGGCCACAAAGTCGATGAATTGATCGCGCGGGTCAGGCATTCCACGCCGGGCGTGATGCTGATTTCGCCGCCGCCGCATCATGATATTTATTCGATCGAGGATCTGGCCCAGCTTATTTTTGACCTCAAGAACGCGAATCCGGAGGCGAGGA
>CAZSFZ010000048.1:0-2830 GCA_964606385.1 uncultured bacterium | reverse complement strand
CCAAAGGGACCTTCGGCGTCCAGGAAAGATATTTCTTCGCTTTCGTGATGTCCGGGCGGCGCACCTTGGGATCGTCGACCGGCAGATCCTTATGAACGATCTTGGCGGAACAGCCGGTCATGCGGATGATCACCTTCGCCAGGCCCAGCATGGAGATCTCGCTCGGATTCCCGATATTCACGGGTTCATTGATGGATGACAGCAAAAGTTTTTCGATGCCGTTCACAAGATCGCTGATGTAACAGAGGCTGCGCGTTTGCTTCCCGCTACCGAATACCGTAAGTGGCTTTCCCGTAAGGGCTTGCGACAAGAAAGCCGGAATGGCCCTTCCGTCATGAAGCCGCATCCGGGGCCCGTAAGTATTAAAGATGCGGATGATCTTGGTATTCACTCCGTGCGTCCGGTAATAGGCCATCGTCAAGGCTTCGGCAAAGCGCTTGGCTTCATCGTAAACGCCGCGCGGCCCCACCGGATTGACATTCCCCCAATAAGACTCGGTCTGCGGGTGCACCAAAGGATCACCGTAGACCTCTGACGTGGAGGCGAGAAGAAAAACGGCTTTTTTGTCCTTGGCAAGCCCCAGGGCATTGTGCGTCCCGAGCGAACCCACTTTAAGGGTCTGGATCGGGAATTCCAGATAGTCCAGCGGGCTCGCGGGCGACGCGAAATGAAGCACGTAATCCACCCGTCCCGGAACCCGGATGGTTTTGCTCACATCGCGGCGGATCAACTCGAAATTTTTATTTTTCTTCAGGTGCGCGATATTCTTCTCATTCCCGGTGAGAAAATTATCGATCGCGATAACACGCCATTTCTTCGCCAGGAACCGGTCGCAGAGATGAGACCCGAGAAATCCCCCGCCGCCTGTCACGATGCATGTCTTGGAAGGACTCATTGCGGCGCGTTCTCCTTTTCCGCGGCCTGGGCTTTCGCGCGGGCCTCAAATAATTCCAGTTCGCTTTTAAGTTTGGGGAGAAATTCCAGCGTCGCGTCTTCCCAGGACCGCAGCTTTATTCCCAGGACCTCGGAACTCTTTTTAAGCGAGAGCACCGAATTCGCGGGCCGCGGAGCCGGACGTTTCAACTCCGAACTCGGTATATCCTTGACTTTCACGGACTCGAGGCCGGATTCTTTCAGAATGAACCGCGCGTAATCCGCCCAATGAACCTTTCCCGAATTCCCGAGGTGGTAGATCTCGGCTCCGGCTTTCGTGACAAGGTCCTTCTTATTCAAAAGAAGCTGCCGCATCGCCTGCGCGACATCCCAGGACCAGGTCGGCCGGCCGGTCTGGTCATCGACCACGTTCATCTGCTTGACCTCCGCGGCCTGGCGCAATATCGCTTTAGGGAAACAACGCCCCCAGACGCCGAAAAGCCATGTGATCCGGAAGATGTGGGCCCGCTTCGCGGTTTGGAGAACGCACTCTTCGCCCATCCGTTTGGTTTTCCCGTAAAAACTGAGAGGGTTCGGCGTATCGGTTTCGGCATACTCCCCCTTCTTTTGACCGTCGAACACATAATCGGTGCTGTAGAAAATGACCGGGGCGTCGATCTCATTGGCGGCATTCACCACATTTTCGGTCGCCGTGACATTGTTCGCCAAAGCCTCATCGTGATGTTCCTCGCAATAATCCACATCCGTCATGGCGGCGGTGTGGAAGATCACTTCGGGACGATGGCTCAGAATGGCGTCGCGCGTCTTACGGGCCTGCGTCAGATCACAGATATCATAAGGAACGGTCAGGTGGGTCACAGGACGCCGCTCCAGCCCCACGACCTCGAAGTCCGGACTGAGCCCATTCCCGAGATCGGTCCCGAGCATACCGCCGGCGCCGGTGATGAGGATCTTCGAGGAAGTCATTATTTCACCGTGTACTTGTCTTGTTTAAGAGGCTTCCACCACTCCGGGTGCTCCCGGTACCATCGCGCCGTCGCGGCAAGCCCCTTGGCAAAGTTCCAGCGGGGCCGGAACCCAAGCTTCCTGAGCTTATTGAAATTAACAGCATAGCGCATGTCATGCCCCAGGCGGTCTTTCACGTACCGGATCATCTCGCGGCCTTTATTGAAATAGCGGAGGATCGCCCGGGTGAGTTCAAGATTGCTCATCTCATGATGCGCTCCGATATTATAGATCTCGCCGGGCTTTCCTTTTTCGAGGACGAGCAACACGGCGCGGCAGGCGTCTTCCACGTAGATCCAATCCCGACGGTTCTTGCCCTTGCCATAGAGCGGAACGGTCCTGTTTTCCAGAAGGTTGGTCACAAAAAGCGGGATCACCTTTTCCGGGAATTGATAGGGACCGAAGTTATTGGTGCAGCGGACGATCATCGCCGGATGCTTGAAAGTCTCCTGGAACGAGCGGACGAGGAGATCGGCCCCCGCTTTGGACGCGGAATACGGGCTGTTCGGCAAAAGCGGCGCGTTTTCGGCCGCGTAACCTTTCGCGATCGACCCGTAAACTTCATCGGTCGACATATGAACGAAACGTTTGATCCCGCACGCGAGCGACGCTTCAAGCAATGCCGCGGTCCCGACAATATTGGTCGTCAGGAAATCGTCCGCGCTCTCGATCGAACGGTCCACATGGGTTTCCGCGGCGAAATGCACGACCGCATCGGCTCTTTTCATGAGGCGCATCACGAGCTGTTTGTCCGTGATGTCCCCTTTCACAAACGTGTAGCGCCGGAGCCCTTTAAGATCGCGGAGATTAGCGGGATTCCCCGAATAACTCAATTTATCGAGGTTGATGACGCCCCATCCGGGGCGGTTCCTGAGAAAATAGCGGATGAAATTTGAGCCGATGAAGCCGCAGCCCCCGGTCACAAGCAGCT
>CAZSFZ010000047.1:0-2888 GCA_964606385.1 uncultured bacterium | reverse complement strand
GCAAAGGAGACAACAAGAGAACACCCAGCCCAAGCATCAAAACCGTTTGGATCGATCTTCGAAGGTCCATCTCGAACGCCTCTTTTATGAAGTTAAATGCCCCCAGCATGAATCGAACATGCAACCCTCTCCTTAGGAAGGAGATGCTCTATCCAATTGAGCTATGGGGGCCTGAGACCTTAAGAATGCCGTGTATTAATACTGAAGCAGGGAAAATACGTCCTTGCCTCTTAAATTGCCGCGCCCCTTCAACGCTACAAGCTCGATCACGAATGCAAGCTTGGCCACTTTGCCTCCGAGGCTTTCCACGAGTTTTACGGCGGCCGCGGCGGTCCCCCCCGTTGCCAAAAGGTCATCCACGATCACGACGCTTTCGCCGCGCTTGACCGCATCCTGATGGATCTCAAGGATCTCTTCCCCGTATTCAAGTGTGCACGCGATCTGTTTGGTTTTCCACGGAAGTTTTCCCTTTTTCCGGATCGGTACGAACCCGACGCCGAGCTTCGTCGCAAGAGCGGTCCCAAAGATAAAACCGCGGGATTCAATCCCCACGACCGAGCGGACTTTTTTCCCTTTCAGCGCCCGGGCCAACCGCGCGATGATCTCGCGGAGCGCCTTCGCGTCCTTGAGGAGAGGTGTGATATCCCGAAAAAGGATCCCTTTTTTTGGAAAATCGGGGATATTACGAACTTTGGCTTTGAGGGACTTCAGATCCATGAGAGCTCCTTTTCAGGTATTACGACGGCGTTTTAAAAAGCAGGGTCTTAGTGAGGTAAATAATTTTCGAACTGATCGCCTTCCAGGGTGAGCTGGGCGCGGATCTTTTTGAGCACCACGCTCTCGATCTGACGGATGCGTTCCCGGGTGACATTAAAGTGTTCGGCTACTTCCGCCAGAGTGTGGGGATCATGATGAATAAGCCCGAAGCGGCGCTCCAGCACCTCACGCTCCCGCTCGTCCAGGATCCCGAGAAGTTTCCGGACGCGGTCGCTTTTGAGCATCTCCCCGACCTGGGAGTCCGGATTCTTTTCCTTATCATCCTCCAGCATGTCGATCAGTTCGGCGGTCCCGTCGATACTGAGCGGTGTGTTGAGCGAACTCGGACGGTTCACGATGCTTTCGATCTCTTTGACCTTGGAGGCCGGGATCTCGAGCACCTTCGCGATCTCGCGCCGCGTCGGCATGCGGCTCAGGCGCTGCATCAAGGCGTCCCGGACGCGCCGCCATTTGGAAATGATGTCATACATGTAGACCGGGATCCGGATCGTTTTCCCCTGATTGGAAAGGGAACGCATCATGCCCTGCTTGATCCACCAGGAGGCATAGGTCGAAAAACGGTAACCGCGTTTCGGATCGAATTTCTCCACGGCGCGCATGAGGCCGATGTTCCCTTCTTCCACGAGATCCGAAAAAGAAAGACCCATGTGGGCGTAACGCTTCGCGAGCGCGATCACTAAACGCAGGTTCGAACGGATCATCTTCTGCCGGGCCTCTTCGGCTGTCGACCCTCCCGCCTGGACCTGCTGCCCCAGCGAGATCTCTTCGTCGGGGGTTAAAAGCGGAATGTGTTCGATCTGATCGAGATAGATCCGCATCGGCGTACGATCAAGCGTTTGGTCCGAGGCGTCCTCCGCATGGAGATCCGGCTCCTCATCCTCGCGCTCGCGTTTCCTGCGATCCAGTCCCCCGTCGATCTTAAGGATGTTTTCCGCTTCTTTCTGAAGTTCGCGTTCACGGCGCAAAAGCGCTTCCGTCTCTTCGATGGGGGCCGGGGCTTTCTTGGGCGCCTTTTGCTTGGGCTTTAGCGGCTTCGGGGCATGAGAAACAGGACGGGAACGCTTGAGGCGTCCCCGTCCGTGTTCCTTCTTCGAGTGTTTCGGCTTCGTTCCGTGACCGGAATGGGCCTTCTTTTTTTTCTTTTTCTTACCTGTCATAAGAGCTTCTTTTTTGTCATTCCCGCATATTGAAAGCGGGAATCCATTTCTTTTTTGACGTGGATCCCCGACAAATGCTTTCGGGGATGACAGGCTAAAGCCCTGTCATTTTTTCTGACGCAACACCGCTTGGGCCGCCGCGAGCCTCGCGATCGGAACACGGTAAGGTGAACAGCTGACGTAGTTCATCCCGACCTTGTTGCAGAAAGCGATCGAACTGGGATCCCCGCCGTGCTCACCGCAGATACCGATCTTGAGATCTTTCCTTGTTTTACGGCCTTTCTCAACGGCAAGTTGAATCAAAGATCCGACACCTTCTTCGTCGATCGACTGGAACACGTCTTTCTCGAAGATGCCCTGATCCAGATAAGCGCCCATGAACGAACCGGAATCGTCACGCGAAAAACCGAGCGTCATCTGCGTGAGGTCGTTCGTGCCGAAAGAGAAGAACTCGGCCACTTCCGCCACACGGTCCGCCGTCAGCGCCGCGCGCGGCACTTCGATCATGGTTCCGATCATGTACTCCACCTTGATGCCCTTTTCCGCGAAGACCTTATTGATCGTGTCAACGGAAAGGTCCTTGAGGATCTGGAGCTCTTTCCTGGTCCCGATGAGCGGGATCATGATCTCGGGAACGACTTTGATGCCTTTCTTCTTGAGGTTACAGGCCGCCTCGATGATGGCGCGCACCTGCATGGCGTAGATCTCGGGATACGTGATCCCAAGACGGCAGCCGCGGTGACCGAGCATCGGGTTGAATTCATGAAGGGCTTCCACCTTCTGCTTGATGACCTCGACCGGCACTTTCATAACGTCGGCCATTTCTTTCTGGTTCGCGTCTTCCTGGGGAAGGAATTCATGAAGCGGCGGATCCAGGAGACGGATCGTCACCGGGAATCCCTTCATCGCCTCGAAGATCCCTTCGAAGTCCCCGCGCTGCATCGGCAGGAGCTT
>CAZSFZ010000046.1:2329-3443 GCA_964606385.1 uncultured bacterium | reverse complement strand
AATTTCCCGGACGCGGCATGCTTGGCCCGGTCGGCCTTCTCTTGTTTTTTCCCGCCCTTTTCCGGCTTCTCGTACTTTGCCAGGATCTCTGCGGCCCGCATTCTTTTGTTCATGTCCTCGTTTTTGTCCAGCATGATGCTCCTGAGAAATTCTATCGGCGTGATGTCCTCGGGGATCTCCGTTTCCGGTTGCGGATCGGTTATCTGGGCGGCCAGTTCAGCCCCCAGCTTGTCCATGAGCTTCTTTTCCGTGATGGACAGGGTCTCGCCCTTGCTCACGCGGAGAAGAAACTCCTGATAGAACTTCGCCTTCGCCTTGACGTCATAGGCCAGCATTTCCCGGATTTTCTGTTTCTCCTCGTCGCCGGGCCGTGGTTTTCGCTTCCCCTTATCCTTCGATCCCTTTTTCCGGCCGGCACCGGGCCTATAGCCTCCGCGTGGCATCTAACACCTCGTTTTCCCTCTGAAATAATTTTTCATCTTTTTCCTTGACAAACCGAAACGATTGGGTTAGGTTGTAATCAACAAACAACAGGAGGAACGAAAAATGAAAAATATCTCCAAGATGACGGGCGAAGAACTTGGAAAGGTGCTGTGGGATCTGTTTGGTGGCGATGACCGCGAGTTTCTTGAGAATTGTGGATATGTGGAGGACAACCTGTCCGACCATTACGAGCGGGCTGACATCGCGGCCATTTCTCCTGAAACGTGGGCGATTGCATGGGACAACTACGACAGGCGCAGGGGTGGGGCTACCATGGGCCGCAAGGGCGGGGCCGTGAAATCCGAGGCCAAAACCACCGCCGCCCGCGAGAACGGGAAGCGGGGCGGGAGGCCGCGATTTATCAGGACTCTCCGCGAGTTGATTGACGAGCACGACGCTAATGGTGTCGTTATGATCGATGCTGGCAACGGATCTGCCGGTCCGCGCTGGGTCCCGCTGGAGGGTATCGATGAGGACATGCTCTCTGTCTCCATGGGACGCCACATGAGCGCACCCGCAAACAGGGACGCCAGATCCGCAACGGGCGACGATAAATACATCGTCCGCTGGGCGTCGGACTGGATTGAGGATGACGACCGTGGCGGTGATTTTGAGGTCCAAAACCCGTGGC
>CAZSFZ010000046.1:0-2319 GCA_964606385.1 uncultured bacterium | reverse complement strand
CCGCCCACCAGCCCGGCTCCGGTCGGGCTTTTTTGGAGGTTTTTATGCGCCCCCTGACCATCACGCTCCCGCCGGATCTGCTCGCACAGGTCCGGTCGGGAGAACGGCGCGTCGTTTCTCACCGCCGAAACCCGAGGATTGACAGATATTTTTCCGCCAAATCTCCGGACGCGGCCAAAATCAACGGCGTCCTCTACCGGATCGCCCGCATCGAGGAGACGCCCACGGAATGGCGGATTCATCTCTCCGCCGATCCCGCGACGTGCAAACACCCGCCGTCGCGCCTCTATGCCTGGACGGGCGCCGATGCGCTTGGAAAATTCACCGCCGTGGTCTGCTGTCTCTGTGGCTCTGTCCTGCATTGCTGATCCCCTCTGTTATTGATGGCCGGGGGCCGAAACCCCCGGCCCGCCTGGTTAATACCAGGAGCCTCCCCACGACGTCTTCATAGTTCCATCACCCCCTTCTTTGCGCCCAGGTCGGGCGTTCCGTCGAACCACAGGACGGCGTTTCCTTCGGCGTCCCGCATGTCCGATCCATTTCTCCGAGCCCTGCGAAACAGGCAATGCTTCTGGATGCTGATCCGGTGCCGGTCGTCGTTCCAGACAATCCGCAGCAGGTCACGGTGAGTCGGCACTTTCTGGTTCGCCTTCCAGGACACAAAGCCGGCCCGCAGGAGATAATCCCTAATCGCGCTGCCCTCAAAGGATGCTTCAAATATGCCGCCGCGTCCGCCTCGGATCACCGAATCAAATTCCGCGAACGTCACAACTGATCCGCCAGCATGGTGTTCAAAGCAGTAATTCACAAAATCCTGGTGCGTGGGCATGGTCTTTCCGATGGCCAACTTGACGTCATCAAAGAACGTGGACCGGAAAGGCATCCCTTTTTTGCAGACGCTCATTCCATGGCTGACGAGATATTCTGTGCATTCGCGGACGTAAAAGCGTGTTCGTCCCGTTCGGCAATCCTCAAGGGCGGTTTTCCCCATGCGATCTTTCCGGGCCTGCGAAATAGCTTTGATTCTGGCCCTGGACATGTCGAGCATTTCAATCACCACATGCCGGATGCCGGACTCCTTCAGGTCGGCCACCAGCGCCTCCAGGTCGTTCCTGGGGATCCATTGCTCCGTACATGGATTGACAGCGACCATAACCATGTATCCGCACCGATGCAGGTCTTTTGCGATCCGTAGACGCTCTGATGCCGGGGGCGCACCGGGTTCGATCACGCGGGATATCTCGTCTCGGATCGTCGTGATGGTAATATAGACGGCGGGCTTTTTGTCGCCAAGGATTCCGAGCGCCTCTTCCATCCCCGGCCCGCATTTCGTCTGGATATAAACACCGTTCGGGATGTTGACGAGGTGACGACAAATGGCCACGGAGTCCCGCCACGTCCGGGACGTAAAGGGGTCTGAGCGGTTGGAGACGCAAATCGGGTAGCCGTCCTTCAGAAGCATGTCATCGTAAGTCTTCAGCTCCCGGCGGTAGAATTTTTTGACGGCCCCTGTGAGGTTCGCGGAGCGTTCCGCCTTGTTGATGTTGGCAAAGCAATAGGCACAGCCGTTCGGGCAGGTGTCGCCGGAGTAATCGAACGCCGCCGGCTGAAAAAGATAGGCACCGATAAATCGCTCAAGCATTTTTCCCTCCGATCAATTTCAGAAACGCGGCCTTGTCGTCTCGTAACTTCATTTTCTCTTTGATCTTTTCCCACGCTTCCCATTCCGCCTGCTCAAGAACAAACGTAACGGGATATTTTTCCTCGTCCTGTTCGCATTGCTCGCTTTCCTCTGCGCCCTTTCCCTGCTCGAAATTCTTTCTCACGAGCCCTTGAGATTCTACGGGCCCCACGTTTTCGGATGGAGCGGAGGTCCATACCTGCGGAATGTTGACGCCCCAATCAACGAGAGGCAAATCATCCCACGATGCCAGTAGATCGAAATTCCATTCCCCCCATTGGCCGTTGTCGGCGATGACAAACCGCCGCTTCTGCTCGGGAGTCAGGCCCCTCACGACCTTGGCGGTGCATTCTTTCGCCCCAATCTTCCGCAGCGCCAGGGTCCGCATGTTTCCGCCAAGCACAGTCATGGTCTCATCAACGACGATTTCCCGAAGGGAAAGCATTTCAGGGAATTCCTGGAGGCTTTTAACGAGACGGTCCATTTCCACCTTGCCGATCCGCCTGGGGTTGTCGGGGTTGAGGCGGACCGAGGATAATTTGACCGTTTTTATTTCTATTTCTGCCATTTCATGACCTTTGAATGTTTGATTATTTAATTCATACGCCGAAATTTAATCTCCGCGTGGGAACCCGACC
>CAZSFZ010000045.1:0-3537 GCA_964606385.1 uncultured bacterium | reverse complement strand
AACGTGTTCTCATGGGTTAGTCCACGGTAATTTGACGGATGGATTCGAGGAATGCCTGGCGTCGAAATCCTTGTACCCGCGCTGCAACATCCTTGCGAACAAAGTTCGTTTTTTCAAATTTTATAACGACATCTCTCACGGCTTCGGGTGTTTGCGCGTCAAAAAAGACGCCACTTTTCACGGTTTCGAGCGCGCCTCCGCGACCGAAGGCGATCACGGGTGTTCCGCACGCTTGGGCTTCCAACGGAACGATCCCGAAATCTTCTTCGGCCGGAAAAATAAGCGCTTTAGCTTTCTGGTAAGTTTCCCTCAGAACCGCATCACTTGCGTTTCCCCCGAACGATATCCTGGGATTTTGCGCGAGCTGCCGATACTGCGCCTCTAGGGGGCCGGAACCAATGATCACAAGCGGGCGATCCAGCTCATTGAAGGCCCTGATCACAATATCGAGACGTTTATACGGAACAAAATGAGAAACTGCAAGATAAAACGGTTCGGATGTCCCGGGATCATTGCCTGGCGAGAAAAAATCCAGTTCGCACGGCGGATGGACGACGACCGAGTCTCTGTCGTAGACCCGCTTGATCCGTTCCCGGATATACTGTGAATTTGCGATAAAAAGATCCACGCTCTCATTTGTTTTGAGGTCCCACCTTTTCAGGAAATAAAGCGCCGTGTTGATCATGGCCCGAACGGGAGCCTTGTGACTCTTGAAATAAACATCCTGAAATCCCCAGAGATAACGCATGGGCGTGTGACAGTAGCAGATATGGCGTGCGTTTTGGGGAATGCGTATCCCCTTTGCGACACAATGGGAACTTGAGATCACAAGATCGGCATCTTTAATCTTCAGTGTCCGGATCGCCAACGGTAAAAGGGGCAGCAACCAGCGGTAATAACGTTGAATGCTCGGTAAATAATGCAGAAACGAATTCACGATCTTCATTTTTTGAAGCCGCGGACTGAGTTGTTTTTGATCCGAGAAAAGCGTGTAGATCGTCGCATCGGGATAAAGTTCCGCAAGCGCGTCGAGGACCTTCTCCCCGCCTCTCATGTGGATCAACCAATCATGGACCAGGGCAACCTTCACGGTGTCAGTCTTTCTCTCGGATCTTTTTTGGAAAGGGCGCTGATCATCCCCAGCACCAACCAGAAAAGTGCCGAGGGCTGAAGAGAATAAAGATTTGTATCGAAGGCGCTTTGAACCAGGAACGCGAGCGCTCCACCGGACAATCCCGCAAGAAGGTATCTCGTTTCGCCTGTCGGTGTTTTATGGAGAGAGGAAAATGCTTCTTTGAAGACCCAAGCAAGGAATAACAAAAAGAAAAGAAGGGCAAAAAAACCGGTCTCGGCCCAGATCTGCAGATAGCAATTATGCGCGTACATGGCGCCTCGTCCCTGTACATAATCCTGAAAGACCGCCATAAAGGTCCCGATCCCCCTGCCCGAAAGCGGATGGTCCGCGATCATGGCCCAGGTGCCGTTCCAAAGCTGATACCTCCCGGAGTCCCCGCCGGATCGCAGGGTCATGCTCACGCGTTCCGCCATCCCGGGAGAGAACGCGACCAGCGCGATGAAACCGGCGATCATTCCGATGAGCCACTTTTTTTCAGGGAGGCAAAGTAGCATTACGCCACAGGCGATCAAAAGTCCCAGCCATCCCGCCCGCGAATAGGTTAGGACAAGGGCGATGATAAGAAGACAGAGTGCTAGCGAGAGGGTGGATCGGTGAAGAAGGACCGGAAAGGTTTGGGGTGGCTTTGAGTGGTGCAAGCCTAACCGGAACGAATAAAGCATGGGGACCATGCAGGTCAGATAAACGGCGAAGTCATTGGGGTGTTTCAAGGCACCCGTTACCGCGTAGACCGTGCGGCCCGCATAGTTCACATCGACCATCGGCCGGCCCAAGAGAAATTCGATCCCGAGAAATCGTTGCGAAAAAGTGTCCAGGACAACGAGGGCGGCAGAGGCCAGGAAGACGTTCAATATGCTTCGGATGCGGCCTTCCTCGCGGAGGTGGTCGCTCACCGAAAAATAAAGCATGATAAATTTCCCCCACTTTCCCAGGAGCGCGTTCAGGGACTTGCCAAGATAGGGAGGGCTATTAAAAACCGACAATAAACAAAAGATAAAAAAGAGAAGTAGCCATAGCGTGGGAGGTCGGAGAAGAAAATGAAAGGAACGTTCGTTGTTTGTGTTAGTTGCTAGCGCTATGGCCTTTTTGAGAACGAAAGCAACAATGGCCAGTACAGTGCAGGTCTCAACCAGAGCGATTGAAATGGGAATAAAAAAAGCGATTCCGTAGAGCGAATACTCCAGGACCTTATCGAGGGCCCTGATCCATTTTTCCAGTGTCATCGCGTCTCCGTTGAAGTTGGGGCGTATTCTACAGGAAAAATCATCTTACACCAAGGAACTCGCCTCGAGCCTTTTCTCGAAAAGGTTTCCGTCCTGTCAAGAAACAGCAGCCCGTGGAACCTATCGCGACGAGGTCTCTCAGGCATTCAAAACACGTTTGTAGACTCCGGCTGTCCTTCGGGCGGTTTCGGTCCAGCTGAAAATTTTTACTCTCTCTAGCCCCTTTTGCCGCAATGATTCCCGCAGCCCAGCATTCTGTTCCAGCCGAATAATGGCATCCGCCATTGTAGCCTCGTCAATGGCGTCAACTCGAAGCGCTGCATCCCCCACTACTTCAGGGATAGATGCAGAATTTGTTGTAAGCACCGGGGTCCCACATGCCATTGCCTCCAAAGGCGTCAGACCAAAACCTTCATAAAGAGAGGGATGGACAAGCGCCAACGCTTGATTGTAGAGGACCCGCAATGCGTTGCCGTCGACAGATGGCAAATGGACAACATCTTGGATCGAAGAGAGATTGGCGATCTCTACCTCCCCCTTTGGATAGCGCTTGTCTTTGCGTCCAACAAGAACGAGGGCTGCGCTCACGCGATTATCTGACTTGAGCCTCCGAAAGACCCGGATAAGACGCGAAACATTTTTGTGCGTTTTAAGAAGCCCGACATAGAGAAAAAAACGTTTCGGAAGATGGTATTTATCCTGAAGCTTTTGAAAAGCTACGGCGAGCGCCTCTTTCGGCAGCTCCTGAAACCCGGCTGTCACTCCCAGATAAATCGGCGTGATTTTTTCAGGGTTGGCTCCAAAATGCGTCACGAGGTCATTTTTTGTATGCTGAGACACCGTAATAATATGGTCCGAGGAGGTAACCGCACGCTTGAGCATGAACCCTGCGTAAGCGGTCTGGGCCGGCGACAGGAGCTGTTTACGAAAGACCCAATGGATAACATCATGGATCGTCACGACAAGCTTCGTCTTTCCCTTCCAGAGTGGCACATTGTAATGCGGCGCATGCCAGAGTCGGCACTGACGAAGAAGTCTCGGATACTGCAGCTGTTCCTGAATGGAATAGATCGGTGCCGTGAAAGGGACAACTTGTGTACTCGCGGCTCTCTGATCAGCTGAACCAAAAAGCGTCAGATCTCGATCCAGCCCAAGCTCTCTCAATCCCGACAAAAGACC
>CAZSFZ010000044.1:0-3881 GCA_964606385.1 uncultured bacterium | reverse complement strand
ATGACTTTCGCGAAGACATCGTCATGATCGGGGATCATTTCAAGCTGGGCGCGCAGTAGTTCGCTGGCAGAACCTTCGGTCCATAAGGGGATGATGTTTTTTGGAGAGGTCCGGTCGGGTTCGGCGAAAACACCGTCAAAAGCGATCACGGTCGCGCCGCCCTCGACGAGACGTACGATCAATTTTCCAAGAATGGTCCTGGGCCAGGGCCATTGGCCGACCTTTTCCAGGCTTTCGTCATCGATGTCGATGATGCGGACCGGGGTCTCTTGATAAACGCGCGGCTTGATCATTTGAAAGATGTCAAAAACCTTGGCGCGGAAAGACTCGATCTGGGAAGGAAAGGTGTATTGGAGGGCCAGCACGGCCAGAAGGATCAAAGCAGGAATGATATAGGAAAGCGCTTTTCGCATGTCCAATTCTCTATTTAAAAATTAACGGTTAATTGGGCTAGTCCTGGCAACCTTCTATGAAAATAAATGGAAGCCAGGATATGGGGGGATTATATACGGGAAACGGGAAGCGGGGAACGGGGAACGTAAAATTTTTGAGCGGGGATCCCCGGGAGGTGACGAGGGCGAAGTCCTTTGCTCTTTCTCTCAAAAAACTCCATGATTATTTTTGGGAAATGGATAGACTATCTTTGCCCTAAGTTTCATTTCTTAATCTGAACCGGAGGAAGCAGCCTTTGAAGAACATCAAGATCACGCTTAACGAAAAAGATATGCCGAAACAGTGGTACAACCTGGCCGCGGACCTGCCGACACCGATGCAGCCGCCTTTGGGGCCGGATGGCAAACCTATTTCGCCCGACATGCTGGAAAAGGTATTTCCCGGCAATCTGATCGAGCAGGAGATGAGCACGGAACGCTGGATCGATATCCCCGAAGAGATCCGGGAGATGCTCTGCCGTTGGCGTCCCGCGCCGCTCAGGCGGGCGGTCTATCTTGAGAAATACCTCAAGACCCCGGCCCGCATCTATTACAAGGATGAAAGCGTCAGTCCCGCGGGAAGCCACAAGCCCAATACCGCGGTGGCCCAGGCCTGGTACAACAAACAGTTCGGCATCAAAAAACTGACGACGGAAACAGGCGCCGGACAATGGGGAAGCGCGATCGCCCTGGCGGCCAAGCTGATGGGGCTTGAATGCAAGGTGTTCATGGTCCGGATCAGTTTCGACCAGAAACCGTTCCGCAAGAGCCTCATGCGCGTGTGGGGTGCCAATTGCGTCGCGAGCCCGAGCCACGAAACGCATGCCGGCCGCGAGATCCTGAAAAAAGACCCCAAGACCCCCGGAAGCCTCGGGATCGCGATCAGTGAAGCGATCGAGGAAGCGGTGGGGGACCCGAGCGGTAAAACACGTTATTGTCTCGGAAGTGTTCTCAATCACGTGATGCTGCATCAGACCGTGATCGGTCTTGAGGCGCAAAAGCAGCTGTCTTTGGCGGGTGAAAAACATCCGGATATTGTGATCGGATGCGCGGGCGGCGGCAGTAATTTCGCCGGGATCTCGTTCCCGTTCGTCCGTGAAAAGATCCATGGCGCGAAGATCAAGATCCTTCCCGTGGAGCCGACGGCATGTCCCACGCTGACGCGCGGACCTTTCAGTTATGATCACGGGGACGTGGCGAAGATGACGCCGCTCCTTCCGATGCACACCTTGGGGCATACCTTTATTCCCGAGCCGATCCACGCGGGCGGCCTTCGCTATCATGGCATGTCACCGCTTGTGAGCCAGGGAGTGATCGAAGGGTTGCTTGAACCTCGCGCGATCGACCAGATCAAGTGCTATGAGGCCGCGATGCTTTGGGCCCAAACAGAAGGTGCGGTCTGCGCGCCGGAAACCAGCCATGCCATCGCCTGCGCGATCGATGAAGCCGTCAAGGCGCGGGAAGAAGGTAAAGAGAAAACGATCCTTTTCTGCTATAGCGGTCACGGGCTCATGGACCTTGCCGGCTATGACAAGTTCCTGAACGGGGAGCTGAAGGAATACGCTTTGCCGGATTCTCTTTTGCAGGAAGCGGTGTCCGTTATCCGGCATCATCCGAAGCCTTCCACTCAAAAGACGGGAAAATGGTGAAGATAACCACAGGGGATGTGTCATTGCGAGTCCCGCCAGGGACGGGACGAAGCAATCTTGTTTTTATAAAGCGAGATTGCCGCGTCGGTCCTAAGGACCTCCTCGCAATGACGGTCTGTTTGATCTTTTTTCTTGCAGGTTGTTCTGCTCCGGCGGCTACCAGTATTCCTTCGATCCCAAAAGACCATCCCGCGAATAAGTTCTACCAGGCGGCCCAGCAGGGGATGCTTTCCGATAAGGTTTGCCGCGATAATCAAGGAGATCCTTCGATCCCGATCGGGAAGATCGAGCAGGGAGAGGGATATTCAAAGTCACCGGAATTGGTCCCTGGGGTTTTTCGCTTTAGCGATCATGCGAGCGGGAAAAAATACCTCGGAGTTTCCTTCCTTCAATACAGCGGATTTCTTCAGATCCCGAAGATCTGCGCCTGGGAAGAATCCAGCTAACTCTCCGGACCCTAAGGAAGAAAGACGTGGTTGACCGGAGGCTTTTTCTCCGGAGGAGGCGGAGGTTCGGGGGAAGCCGGCTTGTATCCTGTATCCTCCCGCATGGATTCCAGCACCCGTTCATAATTCCCGCCGTGGCGCAGCATGTTCCCAACAAGCATCCCCCACAAGAGCAGCGCGACTGTCTCAAAAAGAAAGATCCATGCATCCGGAGCGCCTTGAAAGAGATAAGGGATCTTCAAGGCCCAGCGGATCCCCTGGTCCAAAAATCCTACACAGGCGACCATGAACACGGCACGCGAGGCGCCCCTCTGTTTGCAAAAAAAACAAAAACACGCGGTCAGGACAAGTGCTGCGAGCGTGAAATAAAAAAACGCGAGTTTTTCCGCGGGGCATGAGGCCCAGCTGCCGGTGATCCATTCCCGGCCGAACGCGGTTCCCTGAAAGATCCCGAGGGCGCTATAGTAGAGAAAACGGAAGATCAGCAGCGTAAAAACGGCTCCTCCGTTCAAAAGAGCTCCGATCCTGGGTCCGGTCATGTTGAGTTGTCTGCAGATGAAACGCGTGATGCCGTCGAGAACGTGCGCGGGGACCTCTTCGAACCGGATCCCCGTGGAAAGCATCCCGCGGCTTTTTCCCTTGGCGGGCATTTGGTGGACGACGCGACCCCGGAAAACGACCTTCCCGATATTCCCGCGGATCCCCAGGCGGAGTTCGACCACGGAATCTTTTTCAATCGGTTGTCGTGTCAGAAGCCCCAGGCCGCTTGTGCTGAGGTCCACCGAAAAGGCCTTCGTCCGGTGAGAAGCCCCGGGGATTTTTAAAAAAACGGGAAAGCGGGACCTTAAACGGAGGCACAGCCTGTCGCCGATACCCATTACCAGACCTTCTTGAAATAACGGGTGTGGTAATTCTCATCGATCCGGTCGATCTCTCCGGGTTCGAGTTTGAGAGATCCGTCGCCGACCTCCACGAGGATCTCGCGGTCGTTACGGCTCAGGACGCGTCCGGTCATCATTTTTCCGCTTTTGAGATGCACAAGGTCGGTATCCAGCAAACGGGCCATGGGGAAGATGAGGCGGGTCTTTTGTCCTGCAAAATCTAACGCGACGGATCCGAGCACCCCCGAAATGAAGCCCAGCAGGAATATCCCGGTCAAAAGGATCCAGGTTCGAAGTGCTGAAGGTCTGGCTGTGTCCGGCATGAAGAGCTCTCCTTTTCTATGGATTATCGGATGATCCCGGAATAAGCTTCACGCGTGGCGAGGATTTTTTATCCTGTCGTCTCTACCGGGGACCGATGTCAGGTGGTGACTCCGGTGTCCCAGGCGAGGCTGTTCATTTCTTGCCAGGTTA
>CAZSFZ010000043.1:0-5481 GCA_964606385.1 uncultured bacterium | reverse complement strand
AAAATAATATGTTCGAGATCCTGAACTCCTTTTGGCGCCCGGTGATCGAGATCCTCTTTATCTGGGTGCTGATCTATTTTGTGATCCGTTTCTTTCAGGGCACGCGCGCGATGCAAGTCCTTTTGGGCCTGATCATTCTGGTGCTGCTCTTCCTGGTCGCCAAATTCTTCGAGCTGAACAGTATCATTTGGGTCCTTTCCAAATTGTTCGCGGTCGGAGTTGTCGCCTTCCTGATCATTTTTCAGCCGGAAATGCGCCGCGTGCTCGCGCGGATCGGGACGACGATGTCGACCGGGTTCTTGAGCAAAGGCGGGGCCATCGATGAGATCGTCCGGGCCTGTGACCACATGTCCCGCCATCGGACCGGGGCCTTGATCGCGCTGGAGCGCGATGTGGGTCTCAAGAATTACGTTGAAAGCGGCATGATCATTGACGCCAAGGTCAGCGCCGAGCTGTTGCTGAGCCTTTTTGACCCGCATACGCCTACCCATGACGGGGCGGTGATCATCGTGGGGGACCGGATCGCCTGTTGCGGTTCTCTTTTCCCGCTGACCCAGATGACCGATCTTCCGCCTTCGGTTGGAACACGTCATAGGGCGGCCATTGGACTCACCGAGGAAAATGACGCCGTGTGCGTTGTCGTCTCGGAGGAGACCGGCAATATTTCAGTTTCGATCCTCGGAAAACTAACGAAGGCGCTGGACCGGGAGAATCTCAAACAGATCCTGGAAGGTCTTTTCAAGCCCGCGGACAACAAGAATGTTTTTACGGAATTCATCCACAAGAACCGAAAACTTTTTCAATTCCACGGAAAGAATCCCGCTTTATGATCCGGTGGCTGAAGCGTAATTGGGCTCTCAAAGTGATCTCTCTCGTGCTCGCGATCGGGACCTGGTACTACGCTGTGGGCGAAGAGAATATTGAAGTCACGCGCGTGATCCCGCTCAAGATCCAGATGGAAAACTCGCAGATGACCATTTCGGAGCTTTCGACGCGTTCGGTTCAGGTCACGCTCTCCGCGCCCCGGGCGCTCATCGTAAACCTTGCGAGCCAGGATATTCAGGCCGTGCACAAAGTGGGTCCCGAGATCAAGACGGCGGGAGAATACTCGTTCCGTCTGGAGCCCTCGGAAGTGAAGGTCCCCAGTTTCCAGATCCGGGTTACCAAGATCGTACCGGAGATCGCGACCTTGAAACTGGATGAATTGATCGTCCAAAAATTGGAGCTTCAGGCCGATTTTGTCGGGGAACCGGCGATCGGCTATAAATTGCTGACGGACGAACTTCGCATGGACCCGAACGCGATCCTGGCGCAGGGCCCGAAGGGAGTGCTTGAGCAGATGAAGTCCGCCAAGACGGAGCCGATCGATCTGGTCGGAAGGATCCGTTCCTTTCACCGGACCGCCGAGGTCAAACTGCCGCCGAGCGTCAAATCGATGAGCGAGTCGCTGGTGGATGTCTATATCCCGATCCGCGAGGAATTCGGGGAGAAAGAGTTTGCGGATATTCCGGTCAAGACGCTGAGGGCTCCGACGGCCGGCGGGGTGGTCGACCTCAACCCGGATAAAGTGACCCTGACGCTGAAAGGGTCCAAGATGTACCTTGAAAAATTATCTTCCGAGACCCTGCTCGCCTATGTCGATGTCGCCGATCGGAAGAAGGGGGATTACGAGCTGCCTCTGCAGATCGTTCTTCCCGAAGGGGTGAGCCTCAAGGACAAGGAGCCGATCAAGATCAAAGTGGCGATCCGCTCTTTGACAGATTGATCCGTGATGAAAAAAGATCCAGCTTTCCCAAAACTGGGCGTGAATATCGATCATGTGGCGACCCTGCGGCAGGCGCGTCTCGGTGTCGAGCCATCCGTTTTGGAGGCGGCCCTGGAGGCCGAGAAGGGCGGCGCGGACAGTCTGACCGTGCATTTGCGCGAAGACCGACGGCATATCCAGGACGCGGATGTGTTCGAACTGATGGAGAAGATCTATGTGCCGCTCAATCTTGAAATGGCGGTGTCTCCCGAGATCCTGAAGATCGCGCTCCAGGCTCGTCCCGAAAAGGCGTGCCTGGTTCCCGAGAAGCGGAAAGAGCTGACGACCGAAGGCGGGCTGGACCTTTTTTCGAAGCGGGCCCCGCTAGCCCGGACGGTCGAGGCGCTTGCGGCCAAGAAGGTCGAAGTCAGTCTCTTTATCGATCCGGTCGAAGCTCAGGTGCGCGAAGCCGCGCGGCTGGGTGCTTACGCGATCGAGATCCACACCGGGTCTTACGCGAACGCCGCCGGAAAGCGCAAAGAGAAAGAGCTTTATCGTATCCGCCAGGCGGCGTCTTTGGGTCAGCAACTGGGGCTTAAGATCCATGCCGGGCACGGCCTTAATTATGAGAACCTTTTTCCGCTGCTTGCCATGCCTGAGATCGTCGAATTCAATATCGGTCACTCCATTATCAGCCGCGCGGTATTCGTCGGGCTTTCCCGGGCCGTGCAGGAAATGAAGAAGCTCATCACAAGCCGTAAGGGGTAAGCTGTGGGCGGTAAGAGAAGATCCGCTTTCGCCTTACCGTTTAACACTTAAAACTTACCACTTTCAAAAAATGAATATCCGGCTGCTTGCCCAAAAACTCAAACGTCCCGCTACCGCGCACAAAGGCGATTTCGGTCGCGTGTTCATTCTGGCCGGTTCCCGGGGTATGACCGGCGCGGCGCACCTGGCTGGCATGGGCGCTCTCAGGGCCGGGGCAGGGCTTGTGACGGTCGGGGTCCCGGATGCTGTGTATGGGATCGTCGCCCGACGGGAAGCCGAACTCATGGTGCGTCCCTTTTCCTCCACCACTTCCGGGAGTTTTTCTCTGGTCGGGTTCTCCGCGATCAAACGGTACTGTTCGGGTCAGGATGTGCTCGCTCTGGGGCCGGGGCTTTCCCAAAATAAAGCCACGCAGCAATTGGTCCGAAAAGTGCTTGGGACGGTGACGTTACCCCTGGTGATCGACGCCGATGCGCTGAACGCGTTGAAAGGAAAGCCGGAACACTTGAAGGCTTGTCGGGGGCGCGCCGTGCTTACGCCTCACCCCGGAGAATTTCTGCGCGTGTTTGGCGGTCCATTGGATGATTCTCCCGCATCGCGGGAGAATCGCGCTCGCGACGCCGCGGCAAAATATGGGGTTGTGATCGTCCTCAAAGGACACCGGACCGTGATCGCCGCGCCGGACGGCCGGGTTCATATCAATAAGACCGGAAATCCCGGAATGGCGACCGCGGGTTCCGGGGACGTTTTGACCGGGATCATTGCCGCGCTGGCCGGCCAGGGTTTTCTTCCTTACGAGGCGGCTTGTCTGGGCGTTCATGTCCACGGCCTCGCCGGCGATCTTGCCGCGAAGAAGGTCGGGCAGACGGGACTTGTCGCGGGGGATATTCTGGATTTTGTTGCCGCGGCTTTTAAAAAGATCCTTCGGCGCTGAAGCATGGACTTGCTCGAGTCCTATCGTCATTGCATCCTTTGCCCCCGTGATTGCAAGGTGGACCGGACGAAAGGTGTGCTGGGCGTTTGCGGTGAGAGTGCGACCTGCCGAGTCTCTTTCATGGGTCCTCATTTTGGCGAGGAACCTTCCTTCACCGGGTCTCGTGGTTCGGGGACGATCTTCTTCAGCGGCTGTTCCAGCCAGTGTTTCTTCTGCCAGAATTATCAGATCTCCGCGCAGCATGACGGACGTGTGATCACTCCGGAAGAACTCCTTGCCGAGGTCCGGCAACTACTTCAGAAGGACGTTCACAACCTGAATTTCGTTACGCCGGACCATTTCTGGCCGCACATTGAAATGCTGTGCCGGGAACTCCGCGCGGGCGGTGTCACGCTCCCCATGCTTTTTAACTGCTCGGGGTATCAGCGGCCGGACAAGATCAAGGAGTACGCTTCTTGGATGGATATCTTCCTCCCGGATTTTAAATTCGCCCAGCCGGGGCTCGCGAAGCTCTGCATGGGAGACTCGCGTTATCCCACGATCGCGCTCGAGGCGCTTCATGAAATGGTGCGAGCGAAAGGATTCCTGGAACCGTGGGATCCTACGGGGAATACCGCGGCCCGTTCCGGGGTTCTGGTCCGTCATCTCGTGCTGCCCGATTGCGTTGAGAACAGCCTCGAGACGCTTCGTCTCCTTCATAAGGAATTTGGCCCGGGCCTTCCGATCTCCGTGATGAGCCAATACCGTCCTGTTGAAGCTTGCTTTCGGAAGAAAAAATTACAGAGAACCCTCCGGGCCGAAGAATACGATCAGGTCCTGGATCTTGTGGAAACGCTCGGGTTCGAGAAGGTCTACACCCAGGAACTGACGGAAGAAACTTCCTTTCTGCCGGATTTCAAGGATCCGGAAGATCCTTTCCCCGGGAATAAACGGCGGTAGCTCTGAGGCTAAATCCGCTGGCTATTCCTCGGAACGTCGATATATAATCCTTTCGTTCCACCCAGAGGAAAACACGATGAAACAGGTCACCTTATCTCCGTCGGCGCTCAGCCTTTTCAAGGACTGTCCGCGCTGTTTTTGGCTTGAGAAGGTCAAAAACATCAAACGGCCCCGCGGCATTTTCCCCTCGCTTCCGGGCGGCATGGACCGCGTCATCAAAACCTATTTCGATACTTTTCGCGCCAAACGGGAACTCCCGCCCGAACTTCGTATTGATGCCTTTAAGGACATCGTTCTGTACGAGAACCAGGTCCAGCTTGACCAATGGAGGGAATGGCGATCGGGGCTTCGGTATTGCGAGGAGGAGGCGGTCCTTTCGGGGATGCTCGATGATCTTTTAATGAAAGACGGGTTGGCTGTTCCGTTCGATTATAAGACCAAGGGGTCGCCGACCAATGAAGAGGACGCGACCAAGTATTATCAGACCCAGCTTGATTGTTACGCGCTGATGCTCGAGGCGAACGGCCTGAAGACGGCGGGCTTTGGCTTTCTGCTTTATTATTCTCCCAAACAGGTTGGGGAGAACGGGAATGTGCTCTTCGAGATCCAGCCGATCCGGATCCCGACGGACACGGAGCGCGCGAAGGAACTTTTTCATAAGGCGCTGGCGTCCCTGACCGGCGCGGCGCCCAAGGCTTCGTTCAAATGTGAGTATTGCGGGTGGCTTGAAAAATTCAGGAAATGACCTGCTTCTTGCTTTCGTAAGAAAGCAGCAGGGACGCGGCGATTTAAAAAAAGATTACCACGCCCTAAAATGCGGGGCTCGCAATGACACAACAGCGAAAGGAGCGTTTTCTATGACGACACAAAAGACGGCGCTGAAGATCCTTGTGGAGAAGCCGACCGTGAAAAAGCTCGAGGACCTGGGCGTGACACGCTGGCCGATCTGGACCAAGGAGATATCGAGTTTCGATTGGTCCTATGAAGAACGCGAGATCTGTTATTTCCTTGAGGGTGAAGTGACCGTCAAGACGCCGGAGGGGGAAGTATCCTTCGGGAAAGGCGATCTGGTGACGTTTCCCCAGGGGTTGCAGTG
>CAZSFZ010000042.1:0-5709 GCA_964606385.1 uncultured bacterium | reverse complement strand
CGCTTGGGGTGCGTGCGGTCGGAGGTTCAAATCCTCTCGCCCCGATACTAACGAAGCCTGGGAGTTTTTTTCCCAGGCTTTGTTAGTTTGTGGAGGTGGACGAGAGGATGCCCGCGGACGGAAACATCGAGTTTCCGCCGCGGAGTCCCTGCGCATTGGGCGCAGGGGCAAATCCTCGGGCGGTTCAACACTTGTGCTCAATGCGCAAGTGCGACGCCGTCACGGCTCAAGGAAGGCCGTGGACGGCAGACGATCCTCTCGCCCCGATTGTCATTATAATTATTTTAATTGGTAATCGGGACTGTCCTGATCTTCTATTGATCTTAATGCTGGATCAGGGCGCCCCGAAATTCAGAAAGCCTGGGAGTTTATCTGCCGGGCTTTTTTGCTATAACGCAGAAATGCTGTTGACCGGTGTTGTTCACGGGTTTACACTAAAACCAGGTTCATCGTCGATTTTTTAAATCGCGGAATCCTCATCCATGATCGAAGCCGGCGTGACGCTTGCCCGGCCGTGATCCTCAAGGAGGTAGACCATGAAGTTCCCCCGAATCCTTTTAGTCACCCTTATCTTGACTGCTGTGGCCGGTCTTTTGATGGCCCCCGCGGTCTTTGCGGCCTGCTGTGACGGTAAAAGCAGCGGATCTCCGTTGCGTGTTGAAAAAAAGATGCCGCCAACGATCTCAGTGGGAAAATCTTATGATTATGCCATTCACGTGACCAATCAGTCGGATTGCGTTATGAACGATGTTTCCGTGGCCGAGACGTTGCCCGCGACGTATAGTTTGAGCGCTACATCGCCGGAAGCTTCCAAGGTGACGGGGCAGGTCGTTCAATGGGATATCGGTTCTCTGAAGCCCGGAGAAACCCGAGCGATCGGTCTCAAGGGAAGCGCCAAAGCCGTGGGTTCGTTCGCGGCCTGTACCAAGGTTTTTCATAGTCAGACCCAGTGTTTTACCCCTGTCTTGACCATGCCGGCGATCCTGCTGGAGGTAGTGGATACGGAAGACCCTGTCCAGGTTGGCGGAATGGAAAAATTCTATGTGACAGTGACCAACCAGGGCAACGCCCCCGATGGTAATATCGTTGTGAAAATGGATTTTGAGGAGAATTTTGATTATGTGTCGTCCGCGGGTCCGACCCAGGCGAAGAGTGAAGCAGCGAAGTCCGTAGAGTTCGCTCCGCTAGCCTCTCTGGCTCCGGGGAATAAAGCGACCTGGGAAGTGACGGCCAAATCCTTGTCCGAAGGGGACCATCGCACTTCCGTGAAACTGACAAGCGATGCCATCCAGCGCTCGGTGGATGAGACGGAGGCGACGCGGATTTATTGATCCTGATCGCAAGCGCCGGTTTTTTCTAAAAACGCATCGGGATTTTTGGAGCACCCACAAGGCAGGCACGCCCGCTCTCCTCTATAGGGGGCCGGGCGTGCCTTTTTGTTTGGCTGTTCGTTCGGACAGGTTATGTTATGCTGTCGATGGGCCGGGGGTTCCCGCGGTTGAATCCGCAGCCAGGCTCCCGATAGTTTTCATGCTGTATCAGCCGGTTTTTATCCGGGGAAGGGATTGGGTATGAAAAAATTCCTTATGATCTTTCTGATTCTGTTGCTGATGGGAGCGGCTGGCGCGGTTATTTTTCTGATGACGCTGGATGTGGACCAATTCCGCCCTCAGATCGTGCGCCAGATCGAACAGGCCGTTCAAAAACCCGTCCGGCTCGAAAAAATAAAATTGGGATGGCAATCGGGGGTTGCCCTCGAATTGCAAGGGTTCGCGATCCTGAAGAGCGCCCAAGATCCCGAAAAACTTGTGGAGGCGCAATCGGCGAAAGCTGTATTGAACCTCGCCCCGCTTTTGTCGCGCCGGATCCAGATCGCGACCGTTTATTTGAACGCCCCCGTGATCCGTCTTGTCAAAAAAGCGGACGGGACGTTCGAAGGCCTGGAGCCTTCGCCGCAAAGAGCGGAACCGAGTCAAGAGAAACCGGCCCCGGCGGCCGGCGCTGCGTCCTCTCTTTCCTTTCTGGTCAACAAGATCAGGATCCAGAACGGGGAATTCTTTTACAAAGACCTCTCCGGCAAAGAGCCGTTGGAGATCCATCTTCGCAAGGTTACTGTCGAGGTGGATAACGTGGCTCTGGATCAGCCGATTGACTTCAGCGCCCAAGCGGCGGTGTTCAGCCCTGTTCAGAACCTGGACTTAAAGGGTCAACTGAGCGTTTCCTCCAAGGATTTTTCGGCCATACTTAACGGGTTTCGTGCCGTGCTGCAGGTGACGCCAATGGATCCTCAGGAGATCCGCAAGGTGAGCCCCGCGGTTACGGAGGCGGGGATCCTCTTCCCGGTCGAGGGAACCGTAGAGGCGGAGGCGGACTCCGTGAAATTAAATGAGCAAGGGGTTCGGGACGCGGCGGCCAGGATCCGTTTCGACCGCGGCAGGGTGCGATTGGCGGCTTTAAAAAGCCCCATCGAAAATATCACAGCGGACGTGCTTGCAACGCCGGCCCAGATCCAGGTCAACCGGGTGACAGCCCAACTTTCCGGCGGCAGGGCGGAGGGTCAAGGTTCCGTGAAGCTGATTGACCTCAAGAATCCCGAAATTATTTTTGGCGCCAAGGCGGAAAAGCTTCGGGTTGAGGAACTCGTCACCGCTCCCGAAACAGCCGGTCCGCAGATCAAGGGCCTGCTTTCCCTGGTCGTCAACGGAAGCCTGAAAGGACAGACCCCTGAGCAGATCCAGCAGACAGTAGTCGCGGACGGGACGGTCACCCTCGAAGAAGCCGTGATCACGCGGATGAATATCCTGCGCGAAGTTTTTCAGAAGCTTTCGGTGATCCCCGGGCTGGTGGAAAAACTTTTGGCGCGGCTGCCTGCCCATTATCAGGAAAAACTGAACGCAAAGGATACGAAGCTTCAAACGGTCCGTGTTCCGTTCATGGTACGGAATGGACAGGTCCGGCTGCCGGAACTGAACGCGGCGACGGATTCTTTTAAGGTGTCCGGTTTCGGAACCTATGGTTTGCTTGGGGGAGATGTCGCGGGCTCCGCGCTGCTCACGATCGAACCGGATCTTTCCGCGGCCATGACCCGCAGTGTCGAAGAGCTTCAGTACCTGATGAATCCCCAAAAAGAGGTTCAGATCCCGCTAACGGTCGGAGGCCGTGTTCCGAAAGTGACCGTGATGCCCGATATCCAGAATGCGGCATCCCGGCTCGCGGCTCAAAAAGCAAAAGACCTGCTCGGCGGTTATGTGGAGAAGGCTCTCGGCGGCAAAAAGACGGCCGAGAACCCAACGACAACTCCGGTCCCGGAGGGGTCAACGACCGGAGGCACAAAAACTTCCGCGAAAAGCGTTTTTGGGGAAATCCTCCGCCGCGGGATAGAAGGCATGAGCTCCGGGGCGCAGACTTCCGCAGCGCCGGACAGCGTTTCGCAGGGATGAGCAGGATCCAGAACGTGCAGGGAGGGATCAAAAATCCATGAGTTATCGGTCGATGGCCCGTAGAATGCTTGCCGTTTTTCTTTGTCTTTCCTTGCTTCTATCGGGATGCACTACTTTAAAAACGGATGAATATGCCCAATTCGGTTACAAGGGCCAGCCCGAGGTCAAGGAAGGTCAAAGGGTGCTGCCCGTGGACTGGCTCGGGAACCTTTTCGGGGCTTTTTCCAAGCTGATCTTATGGAACTGGAAGGTAGAACGTCATTACATTGACGCGGGTACCGAGCAAGTCGTGGAGGGATACCTCCGCTCTCACGAGGATACTTTGGGGGATGTCCTAGTGCAGCTGAATCGTTACGCACCCCAGGATTCCTGGAAACGCCTCTTTCAGAATAAAAAGGTCAAATGGCCTTACCGATACTTCTTGGGAATTTTTAGCGTATTGATCGTGGACACGCTGCTCCCGGGACGTATCTTTGGAGGCGACCGCTATGACCCCTTTACGCATACGGTCCATCTTTATTCCGATCTGCCTTCGATCGCCTTACACGAACTGGGGCATGCGGAGGATTTCGCGGGGCGCCGCTACCGGGGATCCTATGCGCTTTTCAGGATGGTCCCTTTCGCGGACCTTTTTCAAGAAGATAAAGCTACGGATCTTGTCTTTCAGTATGTACGCGAAGAAAAAATGATCGAAACAGAGATCGAATGTTACAAGATCCTTTATCCCGCCTACGGGTCCTATATCGGAGGTTATCTGGGTTCCTGGTCTCCCATAGCGATCATTGGGGGGCACATCTATGGCCGGAGGAAAGCCCGCACGCTTGAAAAACGCGTGGCCGCGGAGAAAAGTGTTGCTGGTCCCCCGCAAGAATAGATCGGTACGCAAGCGTGAGGACGCGAAACGACGCCTTCAATAATTAGCGGGTACAAACAAAGAAGGGAGGAGTTATGCAGAAGTTGATCGTGGCGCTGGGTGCGGGCATCATGCTTCTTTCCTTTTATACGAATCTCATGATCCAAGGGATCACGCTGTGGAAATTCCATGTCCGGAGAAGCCAGGCTCCGGCACCGCAGGGCGCTTTTGAGCCTTATGGGGTTTTCGAAATCAGCAGGTGCTTTGTTTACGCGATTATCTTTGGCGGTATTTTCCATTTCGCGACGCTGGGATGGGGCTGGACCGTTTTTTTTCTTTGGCTGAGCTATCCTCTTATTCTAGTCGGCATGGTTTTGGTTTCCATTCGGGCTGAAGATGTGGCCGCGATCAAAAGGATTCCCTGGCTCAGTTTTTACGCTTCGATCTACAACCTTGTCTTAAACGATAAGTTCAAACAAGCCGCTTTCTTTACGGTGCCGCTAGCCGCCTATTTTGTTTCCACAGCTCTTTTTGTGAGCATAGGCCTTTGGGTGCTCTTGGAGAAGATGTGAGCGGAATGGGTGCGCGCCGCATATTGACGCATTTTCCCGTTTGACATAGAGTTCGATCGGTGGTTACAATGAACCATTGCGCAATGCATAATGCGCTTGGAAGACAACTCCTAGGAGATTAGAAAATGAAAAAGATGATCGTGCTCGTGCTTTTAGCAGCGATGTTTCTTTCGCCGGCGGCTGTTTTTGCGGCAAGCCCTTGGACGGAAGAAGAGACCTACAGCCAGCGTATCGCCGGAAAACTCCATTTCGGCCTTATGAACACACTGCTCGGTTGGACGGATCTTTTCTGGGAACCGATCCGCGGTGCCCGGCAGTGCGAAAGCTGTGACAATGTTTGGAAAGGCATCGGCAAGGGGCTAACGGATGCCGTGGTGAACGAAGTGGGCGGCGCTATTCATCTGATCACCTTCCCGCTCGTTGTGGATGTTCCGCTTCCGGACAACGGCGTGCAGTTCGCGACTTGCTGCGGTTGCAACGAATAATTGCCGGAACACGGTTTGGCTGTATCGGCTGTTTTGATGCGGCCATGAAACAAGTGTTGTTTTGACGTAAAAAGAGACCGCGTTAGACCCGAAAGGGGAAGACGCGGTCTCTTTTTGTCTTCTCCGAAAAACAGCCTCCAGAGGCTCCGTTAAGGAGATGCGGGTATTGCGGAAGGCAAAAAAAAATAGCCTTTTTATTCGGTCGGGAGTAGAATCGTGCCTCCCGAAGCGGTAACGATTCGGACTTGTTTGTCAACCTAAGGAGGAGAATCAAATGTTTCAATCCAAAAAGCTCATGAGTGTTTTCGCTCTTGCGCTTGTTGTCGTGGCGGGTCTTTTCATGTCCGGCTGCGCGACTT
>CAZSFZ010000041.1:0-6485 GCA_964606385.1 uncultured bacterium | reverse complement strand
GAGTGGTACTTCTGATGCTCGCGATCGGGCTTGAATTTTCCGTCGAACGTTTGCGGGGGATGCAGAATCTCGCGGTGATCGGCGGGACCCTGCAGATCCTGATCTCCGTCGCGGTTTCGATGGCTTTCGCCTGGTGGCGCGGCTGGAGTTTCTACGAGGGATTTTTTCTGGGTTCCGTCATCGCTTTAAGTTCGACAGCGATCGTACTGAAATACCTGATGGACCGGGGCGAGATCGATTCGCCTCACGGGCGTATTGCGATCGCGATCCTGATCTTCCAGGACCTCGCGGTCGTGCCGCTGATGATCTTTCTATCGGCTTTCGGGCAGTCCATCAGCTCGGTCAGCCTTGCGCTGGGGCTCGCGCTCCTCAAAACGGTCCTTCTCCTGATCGGAGCTTTCTTTTTTTCACGATTCCTTCTTCCGCGGCTTCTTTACCGGGTGGCCGCCCTTCGGAACCGCGAGATCTTTTTTCTTTTTTCGGTCGTGATCTGCCTGGGCATGGCCTGGGGGAGCGGCGAGCTCGGTTTCTCCATGGCCATCGGGGCGCTCTTGGCGGGGTTCATGTTCGCGAATACGGGATTTTCACACCAACTGATCGGCGAAATCGTTCCGTTCCGGCATCTTTTTGTGAGTATTTTTTTCGTGTCCATCGGACTTTTGTTCGATATCCATTTCTTTTTTCAACATGTCTTTCTTGTATTTTCGGTGGTTGGTCTTGTACTTTTCGTCAACTTTGTGATCATGACGCTTCTGATCATGGCGTTCGGTTTTCCGCCTCGTGTGGCGGTGATCACCGGCATCATCCTTTCCCAGATCGGGGAATTTTCCTTCCTTTTGATCGAAATGGCGCGCGGTTCCGGGCACATCTCATCGAACCTTTACCAGGTGCTGCTTTCCACCGCGTTTCTGACTCTGCTGATGACCCCGCTTCTTTTCGCATTGATCCCGTTCGTTTTAAAGATCCTGAGCCGGTATGTGATCTTCGGCGTGCCTCCCAAAAGCTGGGTTAAACCCGACCGGACCTTGTCTGCCCTGAACGGGCATGTGATCCTTTGCGGCTTCGGGCCCACGGGACAGGACCTGGCGATCGCCTTCCAGCAGGAGAAGGTTCCGTTCGTGATCATTGAGATGAATCCCGCCAAGATGCGTGAGGCCAAAAAGATGCATATGAAAGCCCTCTATGGCGATGCGGCTAATCAGGAAGTGTTGAAAAGGGCCGGGATCAGTCGCGCGAGGGCCGTCATCCTGAGCTTCCCGGACCCGCTTGGGATCACGCAGATCATTCGCGTCGTGCAAAGCCTGAATCCGGACGTGATCCTCGCGGTTCGGACCCGTTACCAGGGCCAGATGCCGCAGCTTTATGAGCTGGGCGCGGACATTGTGGTGACCGAAGAATGGGAGGCCAGTCACGAACTCAACCGTTTGGTGCTCGGACATCTGGATGTCCCCGAAGAACGGATTGAATATCACCTCGGGCGCATCCATGCCCGCAAAGAACTCGCGGTCGAAGAAGCGATCTTCCGGTGGGCTCCTAAAACGGCTGTTTCGAAGAATAAATAGTGGTAAAATGGGGTCCTGCAAAATTCGCCCTGGTTTTAGTGTTTTAAGCAAAAATGCATAGGGGAGGTAGGCCGTGAAGCTCATCATGAAACTTCTGACTTTGCTCATTGTGGTTCTGGTGGTGTTGGTGCTTGCGCGTAATGTGGTGGTGAAGGCCGTCGCGGAGAATGGCGTCAAGGCTGTGACCGGAATGCCTCTGAGTATCGGTAAACTGGACATCAGTTTCGCGAAGACGCTCCTGGATATCGAAAATCTTGTGGTTAAAAATCCGGCCGGGTTTCATGATACGAGCCTGGTGGATATCCCGAAGATCCTGGTGGATTTCGAGCTCGGCAGTTTTCTGAAAGGGAAGGGGCACATTGAGAATATTGAGTTCAATATGGACCAGTTTACGGTGGTCAAAAATGAGAAAGGCGAGCTGAATCTGGACCGTCTGAAAGCGCTCGCGGGAACTCAAAAGCCTTCCGCTCAAAAACCGCAGCAGGAACCCACGGCGCCCTCCAAACCCATGCCGATGCAGATCGATGTGATGCGTCTTAAGATCGGCAAGGTCGTCTATGTGGATTATTCCGGGGGTCAGCCCGCGACCAAGGAATTCAAGATCAACCTGGATCAGACATTCCAGAACATTTCCGACCTTCAAAGCGTCGTACGTCTGATCGTTCTGAAGGCGATGCTGAGCTCCGGCTTATCCAACCTCGTGGATTTTGATATCGCCGGTCTTCAGAGCGCCGTGACGGATTCCTTGAACGCTTCCGCCAAAATGGCGGCTGAGGCTGCGCAGAAGGGGCTGGATACTTTGAAGAGCACGGTGGGGGATCCGTCCGCGATCGCAGGCAAGACCGGTGAGACGCTTAAAAGCACCTCAAGTACCGTCACAAGTGGAGTGAAGAGCGCTGCCAGCAGTCTCAAAAAGTTGAACCCCTTCAGCAAGAGCGAATAAAAGGGTCCTCGAACGGATGCGAGAACTTTGATGGCGACCCGCGAAGAGGAACTCAAGGCGCTTCTCCATATTTCGGAGAAGATCAACGCGGGGAAAGTCATCGACGAGGTTCTCGAATACGCCTACGATTCCCTGCATTCGGTCATTCCTTACCACCGCATCGGTTTTTCGTTGTTGGAAGAAGAAGATTCGGTGCTTCGGGCCTACTGGACGCATTCCGAGGCTCCTGAGGTCAAACTTCCCAAGGGTTACTCCGCGGTCATGCGCGGGAGCAGCCTTGAGAAAGTCCTTCAGACCGGCGAGCCGCGCATTCTGAACGATCTGGAAGCCTACCTGAGAGAACATCCCCGCTCCGATTCCACACGCAAGATCGTGGAGGAGGGGATGCGGTCCAGTCTGACCTGCCCTTTGATCGCTTTAGGCAAGCCGATCGGGTTCATTTTTTTCTCCAGCATGGAAAAAGACACATACCGGGACGCTCATGTGGAGCTTTTTCAGGAGATCGCGGCCCAATTAGCCCTGACGCTCGAGAAAAGCCGGCTTTACGAAGAAAAGATCCGTTTGAATGATCTCAAAAACAGATTTCTTGGGATCGCAGCGCATGACTTGCGCAGTCCGATCGCGGTCATTAAAGGCTATGCGGATATTTTTTCGGAAGGATTGTTAGGGGATCTAACTCCGGAACAGCAGGGCCCGATTCGTTCTATTTCCCAGCACTGCGATAAAATGCTGGCCCTGATCCGGGATCTTTTAAGTGTCAGTGTGATCGAGTCGGGACATCTGGCCCTGGACCCTCGGGAAACGGATCTTGTGGCCTATTTGAAAAAAAATGCCATAGATAACAAGCTGCTCGCCAAAGCTAAATCGGTTGAATTTGTTCTGGAGGTCTCCGAAACCCTTCCAACGGTCATGATGGACGGTGACCGCATCGATCAGGTTATCAATAATCTCGTGACGAATGCGATCAAATTCTCACCGCCCAAAGGCCGGGTCGTTCTTCGAGCCTCGCTCCAAAAAGATCGCGTCGCCATCTCCGTGACCGATCAGGGGCCGGGGATCCCCGCCGCCGAGATCTCGAAATTGTTCCGGTATTTCGGCAGGACCAATGTGCTTCCGGCGCAGGGCGAAAAAAGCACCGGATTGGGGCTCGCGATCGCCAAGCGCATGGTAGAAGCCCACGGCGGGACGATCGGGGTCGAGAGCCAGCCCGGCAAGGGCTCGACCTTTACCTTTACCCTTCCTTTGAAGCCTTCCTGAACGATCGATGAGATCCCTGAGCCTTGAGATCAAGGCGCGTTGCTCCGATCCCGCGCGTGTCCGCCGTATCCTGAGATCAAAAAAAGCCCGTTTTGGGGGGCTCGACCATCAGATCGACACGTATTTTCGTATCCCTTCGGGCCGGCTGAAACTCCGGGAAGGACGTATCGAAAATGCGCTGATCTATTACAGGCGCGTCGATCAAAAAAAATCCAAAGAATGTCACTCCACGCTTTTCCCTTTTGATAAAAAAAGTCCGCTGAAGCGGATCCTGGCCGTTGCCTTCGGCGTACTTGCCGTGGTCGATAAGAAACGCGAGATCTATTTCATCAAGAACGCGAAATTCCATATCGATCGGGTCAAGAAGCTTGGAAATTTCGTAGAGATCGAAGTGTTCGGTCCGAAGTGCGCGGCCGCAAGGCTCGAAAGACAATGTGAGCGCTTTCGGGATCTGCTGGGGATACGCGCGAAGGACCTTGTGGCGGATTCCTATAGCGACCAGATCCTGAGATCCGGGAAACGGATAACGGGAAATGTTGAACGAAAATCGTTACCCGTTCATCGTTCCCCGAGAAATACGATCAGGCGAAGTCACTGAGCCGGACCGGAAGTCGTTTAGAGCCCCAGGCGCCTGGCGTGGACTCAAAAACCCCCGGGCAGAAGGCGCCGCAGAACTTGCATTTCCCATCCTTCAAATTCCAACCGCTCAATTCATACCAGTTCCGTCCGATCAGTTTTTCCCCGCAGGCGTGGCAGAAAGTCGACTCGCCTTCCGGGTCCTCGATATTTCCCGTGTAGCAGTAACGGATTCCGCTCGCTATCGCGATCTCCCGCGCCTTGAATAACGTGGAAGGGGGAGTGGAGGGGACATCCTGCAACTTGTGGGCCGGATGAAAGGCTGAAAAATGGAGCGGAACCTCGGCCCCGAGGTTTTTCACGATCCACGAAGTCAGGGCGTGAAGCTCTTTGTCGGAATCATTCAAGCCCGGGACGAGGAGCGTGGTGATCTCAAGCCATACGGATGTTTCTTTTTTGATATAGAGGAGCGTCTCGAGGACGGGCGCGAGCGAGCTGTCCGTATATTTTTTATAGAAATCTTCCGTGAATCCTTTCAGGTCCACGTTCGCGGCATCCATCCACGCGTAGAATTCCTTACGGGGTTCGGCACAGACATAGCCGGCCGTCACGGCGACCGTCTTGATGCCGAGTTTGCGGCATGCCTTCGCCGTGTCCACGGCATACTCATGGAAAATAGCGGGTTCGTTATAGGTAAAAGCCACACTACGGCAATCGAGCGACTTCGCGGTTTTCGCGATGAGTTCCGGCGAGGCGATATCCGCAAGGGTGTCCATTTCCCGCGAGTGACTGATATCGGCATTCTGGCAGAACTTGCAGCCCAGGTTGCAGCCGGCCGTACCAAAAGAAAAGACGGGCGTTCCGGGAAGAAAATGAAACAACGGCTTCTTTTCGATAGGGTCCACACAGAAGCCGCTCGAACGCCCATAGGTCGTCAGGACGATCTCGCCGTTTTGACAGGCCCGGACAAAACAATAACCGCGCTGGCCCTCCGCGAGTTTACAGTGCCGCGGGCAAAGGTCGCACTGGATGCGTCCTTCCGCAACCTTATGCCAGTATTTCGTCGGTACGACTGTGTCCATGATGGCTCTATTCTGCACCAGTTTTTAATGGTTTGCACACGGGAAATCGATAGAATGGGGACCGGGTGATTTGAGGTTTTAATCTGGAAAGCCGATACTTCTCTCATTAAAACCCTGAGGATTTGTTTCGTAAAAAAGAGACCCTGAATGAGTTCTTCCAGCGAAAACGAATCAAAGCTTTTTTTCTACCTTTGCCTGGGCGCCGTCATGGGCACCCTGGGCTTCTTCCGCGGGTTTCAGCTTCGTAAAAAAAAGAAAATGATCGAAGATATCCCCACTTCCACGGTCCGCGGCATGGCGGTGGGCCTGACCGAGGTGAAAGGCAAGGCCCGTGAATTTCAAAAGCCGCTGGTCAGCGCTTTCGCGAAAGCCCCTTGTGTTTTTTTTCATTACAAGGTTGAAGAATACCGAAGCTCCGGGAAGAGCGGTTCCTGGGTCACGATCGCCGAATACGCCAGCCCCGAATTTTTCTATCTTGAGGACGAGACCGGGAAAGTGCTCGTGAGCCCGGCCGGCGCAGAATTCCACGCGCATCCTGATCGCCGGTACAGCAGCGGATCTAACACACAGGATAAGGCAGCTTTTTTTAATCAGTTGGCCGTGATGAACATCAGCGCGAAGGGTGCCTTCGGCTTTGATAAACAGATCCGTTGTTTCGAAACTTATATCGAATCCGGAGATGACCTTTATATTATCGGTACGGCCCAGCCCAATCCCGTTTCGGGAGGCTCCGCCGTCGGGTCAGAGAACCTTTGCATCGCGGCCCAGTCCGGGAACATGTTCCTGATCTCGGACGAGGATGAAAAACACGTTTTGAGCGAATTCAGTGGCAAGATGTACCTGTACCTGTACGGCGGTCCCGCGCTGACCGTGCTCTGTCTTTTTATCCTGATCGGACATTACTTTAAACGGATGTTTTAAACGAGAAAGGGGGGGCTATGGAAATAGTGATCTTGGTGGTAGTCGTTTTTGTGGTGCTGGGCGTGATCGGGTATTTTGTGGGGATCTATAATGGCCTGATCCAGGTGCGGAATAATATCGACAAGGCTTGGGCGAATATCGATG
>CAZSFZ010000040.1:4865-6837 GCA_964606385.1 uncultured bacterium | reverse complement strand
CCTTCATCGCCTCGAAGATCCCTTCGAAGTCCCCGCGCTGCATCGGCAGGAGCTTGGACAGGGCCTTTTCACGTCCGGCCGTGTCATTCGCGAGGATCATCTCACGGACCGCGATGATGCGGTCGCCTTCAAAGAACATATGTTCCGTGCGGCAAAGACCGATCCCTTCGGCACCGAAACGGCGGGCCACTTCGGCGTCCTTGGGGGTATCGCCGTTCGTACGGACCTTCAGCCTGCGGGTTTCATCGGCCCATTTCATCAGGGTCGCGAAATTGCCGGACAGCTGTGATTCGATCGTGTTGAGTTTGCCTGCGTAAACCTGACCCAGGCTGCCATCGAGCGAGATGTAATCCCCTTCCTTCACGACCACTTTGCCGGCCGTGAACTGGCGGGCCTTGTAGTCGATCTGGATATCGCTCACGCCGGCCACGCAGCATTTCCCCATGCCGCGCGCCACGACGGCCGCGTGCGAGGTCATACCGCCGCGGGCGGTCAAAATGCCTTTCGCGACGTTCATCCCGCCGATATCTTCCGGCGAAGTTTCAATGCGGACAAGGATCACCGCTTCGCCTTTTTTCGCCCAAAGTTCGGCGTCTTCGGCGGTGAACACGACCTTCCCGGTCGCGGCGCCCGGAGAAGCGGGCAGTCCCTTGGCGATGGCTTCCTTCTTCTGCTTGGGATCGAACGTCGGGTGGAGCAGCTGGTCGAGCTGCTTGGGATCCACTCGAAGGATCGCCTGGTCCCGCGTCAGCATTTTTTCCTTCACGAGTTCGACCGCGATACGGACGGCCGCGGCAGCGGTCCTTTTTCCGGTACGGGTCTGGAGGATGTAGAGCTTCCCTTCCTGGATCGTGAACTCGATATCCTGCATGTCCCGGTAATGCTTTTCAAGCCGCAGGCGCAGCGCATCAAGCTGCTTGTAGACCACGGGCCATTTCTTCGCGAGCACATCGATCGGTTCCGGCGTGCGGATCCCGGCCACGACGTCTTCGCCCTGGGCGTTGATCAGGTATTCGCCGTAGAACTTGTTCTCGCCGGTCGAAGGATTACGCGTGAAGCAAACGCCGGTCCCGGAAGTTTCACCCATGTTGCCGAACACCATGGCCTGGACGTTCACGGCGGTGCCGAGAAGACCGCGGATCTCGTTGATCTGGCGGTATTTGAGCGCGCGCGGGCAGTTCCATGAATTGAAGACCGCGTTCACGGCTTTGATGAGCTGATCGAAAGGATCCTGCGGGAACTCTTCTTTCGTGTGTTCCTGATAGATCTTCTTGTACTGACGGACCACGTCTTTCAGGTCATTGGCATTGAGCTCGGTATCGGTCTTCGCGCCGACCTGCTGTTTTTTCTTTTCGAGCACATGCTCGAAATCATCGTGCGGCACTTCCATTACGACGTCGCCGAACATCTGGATGAAACGGCGGTAGGAGTCCCACGCGAAGCGTTCGTTCTCCGTCTTCACGATAAGGCCCTGCACGACCTCGGCATTGAGGCCGAGGTTGAGCACGGTATCCATCATGCCCGGCATCGAGACCGCGGCGCCGGAGCGGACCGAGACGAGGAGCGGGTTATTCCGGTCCCCGAACTTCTGCCCCATGGACTTCTCGATCTTGGCGATATTCTCACGGACCTGCTCTTCGAGACCCGTGGGCCATTTTTTACCGTTTTTATAGAAAAGATCGCATGTTTCCGTCGTGATCGTAAAGCCCGCGGGGACCGGAATGCCGATATTGATCATTTCCGCGAGGTTCGCGCCCTTGCCGCCCAAGAGGCTCTTCATCTTGGCGTCGCCCTCGGCCTTGCCGCTGCCGAAGAAATAAACGTATTTAGAACATTTGGATTTTGATTTGGACTTTGAGGATTTCTTGCATGTTGCGGTACTCATTTTAGCTCCTTTTCACTGCTTGTTGATTGATAGATACAATTACAAAACTTTCCTCTGATGGACCTTCAGGGGGCCGTGCAAGAGGTT
>CAZSFZ010000040.1:0-4765 GCA_964606385.1 uncultured bacterium | reverse complement strand
GAGAGCGCGGATTATATCATTCTTCGTCAATTCTGGATAGTACCGAAAGATCGGCGATCCGGGACGTGTAAAGACGGTTCACTTGGGCCACAAGCGCCATGCGGTTCTCCCTCACGGCCGCGTCTTCCGCGTTCACAAGCACTTTGTCAAAGAAATCATGGAGCGGCGCCGAAAAAATGTCCGCGAAATGACGGGTCGCCTTCTCATAGTCCCCTTTTTCCAGGGGTTCGCTCACATCTTTGGACCTCGTCCGCACCAGCTCGAACAATTTCTTCTCCTGGTCTTCTTTCAAAAGCTCTTCTTTAGGCTCTCCGGACGTTTTCCCATATCCTTTGAGCATGTTCGCCGTCCGCTGGATCACCTTGGCTGCCTTAATGAGCACTTTCTGATCCATCCCGTTCAGCATTTCGAACCTTTTGAAGACATCCGCGACGTTGTCAAAGGACGAACGCATTACCGCCTGCAGGATCTCGTTGGGCCGCGTGCCCGGTTTAACGCCCAACTCGAAAGACACGCGCTCCTGGAGGAACCTGGAAAACTTTGCCGGAAGGTCCCCGACTTTCGTCAATTTATCCCCGTACAACTTCACATTCGCATCCAGAATTTCTTTCAGCGAGAACGAGACCTCGAAAGCGCGGATCAGTTTCACCACGATCCCGCCGGCACGCCGCAACGCGAAGGGGTCCTGGCTTCCCGTCGGCTCGATCCCGGAGCCCAGCGCTCCGACCAAAAGATCCATCCGGTCCATGATCCCGAAAAACGCCCCAAGCAGGCTCATGGATTTTTTAACCTTCGCATGGTCTTCGGTGAGATTCTTGGGGAGATATTGGGTCCCGATCGCCAGAGCTACTTCATTTTTTTCTCCGGCCTCGACTGCGTATTCCCGGCCGACGATCCCCTGCAGGTCCGGCATTTCATAAACCAAATGACTGACAAGATCGATCTTGGAAAGCGACGCGACGCGGGTAAGGTCCGAGGCGAGATCCGGATGCCCCGCCGCTTTCGAGAAGACCTCCGCCATTTTTTCAAGCCGGTGGGTCTTATCGAGCACGGACCCGAGTTTTCCGAGATAAACGAGCTGGGCCAGCACGGGTTTTTTCTTTTCGAACGATTCGCGTGTATCCATCCCGTAGAAATAACGCGCGTCTTTCAGCCGTGAATCCAGCACGTTCATGTAATCCGCCCGGATCTTAGGGAGGCCATTCCGTTTGCCGTTCATCACCGCCACGAAACGGTTCTTCATGCTTCCTTTAGCATCGGCGCAGGCGAAGATCTTCTGGTTCTTTTTCATGCAGCTCGCGAGCACTTCCCCCGGCAGCTCGAGATACTCTTGGGAAAATGTCCCTTCCAGGACAAAAGGCTCTTCCGCGAGCTGGGCATTCATATGGACCAATTCTTCATCGCTTTGCTTCTGTCCGAAACGGTTCTTCAGCGCGCTTCGTACGAGCGCCTCCCGCGTTTCAAGCGGCAGGATCACGTGCTTTTTCTTAAGAAGCGCCACATAAGCCTTCCAATCAGCTTTAGGAATGACAAAACTCTGGGGAGAAAGGAAACGATGACCGAGACTTTTATTCCCCGATTTCACATCCGCCAGGACCATCGGGATCGTTTTGGCGTCCATCAAGGCGACCAGCCACCGGATGGGCCTCGGGAAACGGTAGCCCGTCGCTTCCCAACGCATGAGTTTGGGGAACGAAAGCGAGGCAAGAAGACTTTTAAGTATTTCCGGAAGGATCGACGCAACCGGCTTTCCTTTTTCCTTCTTTTTCAGAAAGATGAATTTTCCTTTAGGCGTTTCCCGGACTTCGATGTCTTTTTCCGTCGCCTGTTTACTTTTGAGGAACCCTTGTAGCACCGGCGTGGCTTTTCCCTGAGCGTCATAGCATTTTTCGCAGGAAGGTCCCGAGATCTCGAGCTCGCGGTCGGGCTGCATCACGGCAATATCCCGGACAAAAAGCGCGATGCGGCGCGGCGTCGCTTCCATTTTGACGTCCGCGAACGCGATCCGCTCGTCAACGAGCTTTTGGCGCGTCTTGGCCGCCAGTTCGTCATAAAGGACGTCCAGCGCCCCCACCGGCAGTTCCTCAACACCGATCTCGATCAGCAAATTAGGCATTTTTAAGGTTCTTTTTTTTGGCAAGCGGAAAGTTCTGCGCCTTGCGGCTTTCGAGATACCCTTCCGCGCAACGGCGGGCCAGGGCCCGGACGCGCGCGACATAGCGCGGCCGCTCGTTCACGCTGACGGCACCGCGGGCATCCAGCAGATTAAAAACATGCGAACTCTTGAGACAAAGGTCATAAGCCGGAAGCACCATGCCTTCACCGAGAAGGCGTTCGGCCTGTTTTTCATAATCCTCGAAATGACGACGGTAAACTTCGGGATCCGATCCCTCGAAATTGAATTTCGAGAATTCTTTTTCATTCTGCAGGTAGACATCACCGTAGGTCACACCGTCGTTCCACTGGATATCAAACAGCGAATCTTTTCCCTGAAGGAACATCGCGATGCGCTCGAGGCCATAGGTGATCTCGCAGGAGATCATCTCAAGGTCGATCGACCCGCACTGCTGGAAATAAGTGAATTGCGTGATCTCGAGGCTGTCGAGCCACACTTCCCAACCGAGGCCCCAGGCGCCAAGCGTCGGGGATTCCCAGTCGTCTTCCACGAAACGGATGTCATGGGAAAGCGGGTCGATCCCGACCGCGCGCAGGCTGTTCAGGTAAAGCTCCTGGACATTCGCGGGGGAAGGTTTGAGGATGACCTGATATTGGAAATAATGCTGGGTCCGGTGGGGATTTTCGCCGTAACGACCGTCCGTGGGACGCCGGGAGGGCTCGACATACGCCGCTTTCCAGGGCTCGGGCCCGAGCGCGCGCAGGAAAGTATGGGGAGAAAAAGTGCCGGCGCCGACCTCCAGGTCATAGGGCTGCATCACAAGACAGCCTTGCTTGGCCCAATAATCGTTCAGCTTTTGTATTAACTCTTGGAATGTCAAAGGCTTAGGCATTATTTTCCCTGAAAGGTCCCAGAGGGTTCAAACCGCTTTCGTAAAGAGGCGGCATTGTAACAAAAACCCCCCATCGAATCAAGCTGGGCAGGGATAGAACTCTCCCGGGGAGGAAAGGGATGGATTTGAAATTCTTTATGCTTTCTGCGGGAGCGACGTTTCAATCTCAAATTTGGAATTTCAGGAAGGCGGCTGATAATACTTCCGAAGCAATTCTTTGAATAACTTCCGGCTCTTCTCTTCTTCAAAAGCTGACTTCGTTCTATCATTTAGATAGCGTTGCCCGCGGATCGAGGTATTCTGGAGATTTTCCGTCCATCCCCGGATCTGTTTTGAAATGGATTCGGCTGCCAATTTCAGATCCGTGGTTTCGGATCTGAGATCCTCCAAGCCCTCCAACCGCTCCATCACTGAAAGGATCGACCGGACCTCCCCCGCGGAACCTCTCGCGTAATAGAGAAAGGTGATCAATTCCTGGGTCGTTCCCCGCTCAAAACCCTCGGCGATATTGTTGGACACCGAAAGCCCGGCCCGCTGGATCTGGTCAGCGATATCGCCCAAAACAGCGAACCGCTTTCTCCGGGTCATCTTGAAAATACGGACCGACATCATGATGCTGGCCTTCCAGACCGGAAGGTCCTCAAAGCGCTCGAATTTCATGCACTTCCTCTTCCCTCGATCCGAGATCGTCTTTTATGCTATAGTGGGCTGGCGCGTGATGCGCGCTGAGCTTTTCAATGATCCGCATCGCCTCACGCCTTTCCTCCGCGATCGGATCCGCCCGCATCGCGACAAGGGCGAGCAACTCGCGAAGCAGCTCCTGGGCCGTTATCAACCGCTCCGACTCCATCCCCGCCCGCTCGATCGCGGCATACAGCACGGATTTTACGGCATGCATCTTTTCGGAGTCCTGCACTTCGCCGCTGTTTCGCAGCAGATCGCGGGTCCGATCCACCGCTTTCGCGAGGCATCGCTGATAACCGTTATAGACAACAGACATGTCCATCACCTCTTTTCTCAAGAAATGGCCCCCTTGCCGGCCGGGACAAGGGAGCTTTTTCTCACCTGCAGATGTTAAACCGTCACCTGATCTTTGATGCGTTGCAGCTTGTTACCGCCGATCCCCTGGACCTGCGTCAGGTCATCGATCGATTTGAACGCGCCGTTCTTATCGCGATACTCCAGGATCCGCTTGGCCATGACCGGCCCGATCCCCCGGACCTTCACAAGCTCTTCGAGGGTGGCTTTGTTGACATTCACCATCACCGAGGGCTGCGCCTGCTCCTGGAGCTGCAGCGTCGCTTTGGGCTGAGCCGCCAGGACCCTTTCCGCGGCGATCATGGACAGACCTCCGAAGAAAAAACTGGCAATGACCAACACGCTGAACACTTTCCCTGCTTTTACTTTCTTCATTGTGACACCTCCTTTTTTGATGTTGACGGGAGGTTAACATAGATATGATTTATAGTCAATATTATATTTAATAAAAAACAACACACATTTTATTCATTTTCCTTATATTCTCCTTGACGGTTGGAACCCGTCGGCTAAAATACGCCCATGCTGAAAAACTTAGGACAACGCATCCGGACGCTCCGCAAGGAAAAAGGCCTCACGCTGGTCGAGATCTCCCAAAAGACCGGCATCGCGCAAGCCACCCTTTCCCGCATTGAGACCGGCACCATGATCGGGACGGTCGAATCCCATGAGAAGATCGCCGAAACGCTCGGCATCGGACTTTCGGAACTCTATACCGG
>CAZSFZ010000039.1:0-7256 GCA_964606385.1 uncultured bacterium | reverse complement strand
GGTCGTCATGGCTAAAAACATTCGGCCGGGTGGCGTGGATGGCCAACGTGCCCGCAACGCGGCCTTCATGAAAAAGCGGCGCGACGATCAGGCTCCGGACATTGTCTTTTTTTTCGGTGTCGCTCAGGACGAACCGGAAATCTTCCTGGGTGTCCATCACGATCAGCCGCTTGCGGTTCTTGATACACCAGAAATCGAAGAGGTCCCCCTGCTTGGCCGTCCAGTTGCCCACCGGGCGGAGGCGGCGGCGAGCGACCACCGGAAGTTTCCGCTCTTCCCCATGCGCCAGGGCGACCTTCGCGAAATCCCCGCGCGGGATGAAATCCATCGCGCGGTCCACGGCCTTTTGCGCGAGATCGGTCCAGGAAAGGCTGACCGTCAGCTCCTCGGCCAGCTTGCGCAAGTTATAATAAGTCGAATATTTCTCAAAAAAAGTGCTGATCCCTTCCCCTTTTGCCTTGAACGCAATCGCGAGATTATTGGCTTCATCCTCGCATTTTTCCTGTTCGATGCCGATCATGGCGATCTGGTTCTCGAAACGCTGCTCCGTGCGGTAAAGCGAGACCATCACCGCCCCGTAGGCCAGAAAGACCCAAAGGAACACGGGCACTTTGGTGATCGAAACGACAAAGAACACGAGCGGCATCAAGAGGAGTATCGCCAGGAGGTTCACCCCGATCCACTTGAACCGCCACCAGGTCGTAAAAAGCGGGATGCAGAACGCGGTCAAAAGAAGCGCGATGCGCTGGAGGTAGGTTTCGGGGACTTCCGTGTCGCGAAGCTGGACAAGCTGATGGATCAGGAGGTAGGTCAGAAGGAATATAACGCCCAAGCCAAACGCGAATGCGATCTGACGCCGGGTTTGTGAGCCCATGATCGTGGTTTATGCCACTACGAGATTGCAACGCCTGTTTGAGGGTCGAAGAAAAGAGCCTTGCTCATGTCAAACACCACCTGCAGGTCCTGGTTCATGGCGGCCGTATCCTGGTTGGAGACCCGCACCACAAAATTATTGGTGCCGCAGGTCAGGTAAAGGTAGATCTCCGAACCCATCGGCTCGACCACATCCACCGTCGCGGTGATCGTGAATTCCGGACGCGCGTCCTGCGCGAAAATTTTATCGTAAATATCCTCGGGACGGATCCCCATGGTGAGCGTCTGGCCCTTGTACTGCGCGATGCGGGAATAAAAATGAGGCAGGATCCGAAGCTTGATACTCCGGTCCTGAAAATAATAATCCCCGTCCTCGGCCAGGATCGTACCTTTAAGAAAATTCATCGGTGGCGAACCGATAAAGCCCGCGACGAATTTATTATGAGGGCGTTCGTAGAGATTGACCGGATCCGCCACCTGCTGGACCACACCGTGATGCATGACCACGATCCGGTCCCCCAAAGTCAGCGCCTCGACCTGATCGTGGGTCACGTAGATCATGGTCGATTGCAGGCGGTTATGGAGTTTCTGCAGTTCCATACGCATCTGAACGCGCAATTTGGCGTCCAAATTGCTCAAAGGTTCGTCGAAGAGGAAAACCTTGGGTTTGCGTACGATCGCGCGGCCGACCGCGACGCGCTGACGCTCGCCACCCGAAAGCTCTTTGGGCCGGCGTTTGAGCATTTCCATGGTAAGACCGAGGATCTCGGCGGATTCATGCACGCGCCGCTCGATCTCTTTCGTGGGATAGCGGCGCAACTTCAAACCGAAGGCCAGGTTCTCGTAGACCGTCATGTGGGGATAAAGCGCGTAATTCTGGAACACCATCGCGATATCGCGGTTCTTGGCGGGCACGTGATTGACGAGCACGTTCTCGATGAAGATCTCGCCCTCCGTGATATCCTCGAGGCCGGCGACCATGCGCAGCGTCGTAGATTTTCCGCAGCCCGAGGGGCCGACCAGAACGACGAATTCCCGGTCCGGAATTTCCAGGGAGACATTATTGACCGCACGAACGCCGTCCTTATAGATCTTGGAAACGTTCTTCAGAGTAACATTCGCCACGGGATCCCCTTATGACCGGTCAGGAAAGATATTCGAGCAAAAGCCCGAGTTTCTGTTTCAGGTCCTGGCGGTCCACCACCATATCCACCAGGCCGTGTTCGAGCAGGAATTCGGAAGTCTGGAAATCCGCGGGAAGTTTCTGGCGGATCGTCTGTTCGATGACGCGCGGCCCCGCGAACCCAAGAAGCGCCCGGGGCTCCGCGATAATAATATCCCCAAGTGACGCGAAGCTCGCCATCACCCCGCCCATCGTGGGATTCGTCAGCACCGAAATAAAAGAAAGTCCGGCGCTTTGGAGCCGCGCCAACGCGACCGAGGTCTTGGCCATCTGCATAAGGCTCAAGGCGCCTTCATACATGCGCGCGCCGCCCCCCGACCCGGAAACGACGATCAGGGGCAATTTGTTCTCGAGCGCGTGCTCGATCAGACGCGTGATCTTCTCCCCGACCACCGACCCCATCGACCCCATGATAAAACGGGAATCCGTAACGCCCAATGCGCAGGCCTTCCCGTTGATCTTCGCGGTCCCGGTCACACAAGCCTCTTTCAAGCCCGTTTTTTTTTGATCCTGCTTGATCTTTTCCATGTAGGCCTTGACGGCTGAGAACTTCAGGGGATCTTCGGAGCGGAGGTCCGCGTTGATCTCCGCAAATGATTTTTCATCGGTAAGCTGATGGATGCGCTCCATCGCCCCCATGATAAAATGGTAGGAGCATTTCGTGCATACGAGATGGTTTTCTTTGAGGGTCTTATTGAACATCACCGCCTGGCAGCTGGGACACTTGGTCCACAAACCGGCCGGCATGCTTTTTTTTCTGAGGCCTTTTGTTACAAGAAGCGCGGGCGCTTGCGACATCGGAGCAGTTCCCCTATAGGTCGATGCGAAATCCTATCGAATGAATTCTAGACGAAACGAAACGCTGCGAAAGCATGATGCCTGCGTCAAATCTGAAAAAAAACCACGAGAAAGCCCTCACGACGAAGCCTGTCCCGTGGCAAAGTGACGCGATGGAATTGCAACCATTATAAAAAAATAGCAGGGGGTGTCAAATCCTTTCTGCCCTCTAAGTCCAGAAATCTCCTTACTTTACAACGATTTTTCTCCGTGCTATGTTCTTTCCATGCAGCCCAAATTTCATCAACATCAGTCTCAAAAGACGGCTCTTTCCCCGCAGATGCGCGCCTACCTGCAGCTTTTGCATCTGCCGGTCATGGACCTCCGGCAAGCCGTCGAGGACGCTCTCGAAGAGAACCCTATGCTGGAAGAGGTCGCGAGCCTCCAGGAACCCGAGGCTGCCGAAAGCGGTCCGGCGACAGCCTCCAAAAATACCGAGGACGAAGCCGAGGAGACGCTCCCCGACGACTGGTCGCCGAAAGATCCCCTCACCTTCACAAACGCCCCGTCGGACCTTTCCCGGAGAAAACCAGAGGACTCGCGCAAGATCAGGGATTTCCAGGAGACGCTCATCACCAAACCCGAAAGCCTTTTTGATTACCTCGAGTGGCAAATCCATTTTCTCGACCTTGATACCACTCAGAAGACGATCGCCTCCGAGATCGTGGGCAATATCGACCCCGACGGGTATCTCAAAGCCTCGATCGAAGAGATCGCAAGCGCCTCGAAATCTTCCCCCTCCGCCGTGGAAGAGACCCTCCGGAAGATCCAGCAGCTGGATCCCCCGGGGATCGGAGCGCGTGATCTTCGCGAAGCCTTGTTGATCCAGCTAGAGCGTAAAGGCCCCGAGGCGGCCCTAGCCCGGGAGATTGTCCGCGATCACATGGAACATCTGGTCAGGCGGGATTGGAAAATGCTCGCCAGGATCTACAGCGCGAGCGAGCCCGACATCAAAAAAGCCGCGGACCTGATCGCCAAACTCGAACCGAAGCCCGGAAGAAGCTTTTATGTAGAAGAAGCGATCGCGATCACTCCTGACGCCACGGTTTCGCTTAAAGAAGGGACGGATGATGGCCTCGAGATCGAGGTCCATCATGACTACATTCCCGAGATACGCATTAATCCGGAATACCGCCAAATGATGCGGGAAAAGGGCCTGGATGAAAAAACGAAGGACTTCCTGAAGACCCGCCTCGCCAGCGGTATGGAACTTCTCAAAGCCCTGGAACTCCGGAAGTCGACGCTGCGCGCCATCACGGACGAGATCGTACGCGCGCAGCCGCTCTTTTTCACCCGGGGTTTCTCCCACCTCCGGCCTCTACGTCTTAAAGACATCGCCGAACGCGTGAACCTCCATGAATCCACCGTGAGCCGCGCGATCCACGGAAAATATCTCAAGACGCCCCAGGGCACGATCCCTTACAAAAGCTTTTTCTCACAGAAGGTCGGAACAGAGGACGGCTCCGAAGAATCCCAAAAAAGCATCATGGAAAAGATACGGGCGATGATCGACAAGGAAGACCCGAAGAAACCGCTCAGCGATGCCTCGATCGCGAACCAGCTGAAGGATGACGGCATCACCCTGGCCCGCCGCACGGTCGCGAAATACCGTGAAATGTTGAAGATCCTGCCCACTCATTTACGCCGTACCCGCTAAAAAATAAAAAAGCCTCGTCAGATTTTCTAACGAGGCCTGATAAAAAAGCTGGTGGTCACCTGCCTGCCGGTAGGCAGGGAATCGAACTGACGACCTGCTGCTTACCCCGTTTCACGGGGTGAACTACAAATCGCATCTTGCCTTGCGGCACCCGCTCCCCATCGGTCGGACAGGGACGGGTACCAACAGAGCCATTAAAAACAAAGCATAGCAAGCTGGTGGTCGGAGTCGCACCGACGACCTACGGTTTACCCCGTTTCACGGGGTGAACGAAACCATCGCTCCCTGCCTGCCGGCAGGTCCCAGCTGAGCCCCAAAAAAGCACAACAAGCTGGTGGTCAGAATCGAACTGACGACCTGCTGTTTACGAAACAGCTGCTCTACCGACTGAGCTACACCAGCCTGTTGTGCTTTATTTTACAATTCCGCGAAAAAACACCCCATGTTCCGGCTGCCAGCCTGAAGCGATGAGGAGGTGGGGATTATACCAGAAGAAATAAAAAATCGAAGCTAAGACTTCAGAAAAGTATCGACCGCCTGGGCGGCCTGGCGGCCCTGACTGATCGCCCATACCACGAGCGACGCTCCCCGGACCGTATCTCCCGCCGCAAAAACGCCGGGGACCGTGCTCATATAATTCCCGTTCGTCTGCACGTTACCGCGCGCGTCATACTGGACCCCCAGGTCCGTCAAAAGCTTGGAATGCTCCACATGCACAAAGCCCATGGCAAGGAGCACAAGATCGACCTTCAGAACGAATTCCGATCCGGGGATCTCTTTCATCGAATACTGGCCCGTGGCTTTATCCATGCTCCATTCCACGCGCACGCAGTGGGCTTCCTGAACTTTACCGTCCTTCCCCGTGAATTGCTTGGTGGTGATGGCCCAATCGCGCTCGCAGCCTTCCTCATGCGACGTGGAGGTGCGGAGGATCAGCGGCCAGTTCGGCCAAACGGGGTTCCACGGTTCTTTCCACTCACGGGGTTTTGGAAGGATCTCGAACTGATAGATCTTCTTGGCGCCCTGACGGTTGGAGGTACCGACACAATCCGAGCCCGTATCTCCGCCGCCGATCACGAGCACCGTCTTCCCTTTCGCCGAGATCAACTGTTCCGGCTGGATCTCCCCAGAAACCATCTTGTTAGACAGCGTCAGGAATTCCATGGCAAAGTGGATCCCGGAAAGTTCTCGCCCGGGGACCTTGAGATCACGCGGCGCTCCGGCCCCCATCGTGAGAAGCACGGCATCAAAATCCTTTGTAAGATCAGCCGCGGAGATGTCCACCCCCACATTTGTGTTCACCCGGAACTGAACACCCTCCGCCTTCATCTGGTCCATGCGCCGGTCCAAAATCCATTTTTCCAGCTTGAAATCCGGAATGCCGAAACGCAGGAGGCCGCCGATCTTGGAAGACTTTTCAAAAAGCGTAACACTGTGCCCCATCCTGCGGAGTTGCTGCGCCGCCGAGAGGCCCGCGGGACCGGAACCAACAACGGCGATCTTTTTACCGGTCTCTCTCGCAGGAGGCTGCGGCCGAACCCATCCTTCGGCAAACGCTTTTTCGATGATCGAGAGCTCGATCTGCTCGATCGTGACCGGCGCACAATTGATCGCGAGCGTGCAGGCGGCCTCGCACGGCGCCGGGCAAACACGGCCCGTTACCTCGGGAAGATTGTTCGTCAAGGAAAGCCGTTCGTAGGCATCGTGCCACTGGCCCCGGTACACGGCATCATTCCACTCCGGGATCAGGTTATAGACCGGACAACCAAGCGCGTGGCAGAACGGAATCCCGCAATCCATACAGCGGGCGCCCTGCTTGTTGATCTCCTCGTTCAAAAGCGGCTGGGTGATCTCTTTATAGTCCTTCAGGCGCTCCTGGACAGGACGCTTCGGCGAAAGATTTCGGTTATATTCCAGAAACCCGTCTGATTTACCCATGTTAGAAAAATACCTCTTCGGTCATTTCGGCCGATTCCGAGTTCTTCATTTGATGTTCTTTCATCTTGGCCATGGCCTTTTTGTAATCCATCGGCATGACCTTCACAAAACGCGGCAGCATCTCATCCCAACTCGCGAGGATCGACCTGGCATACTGGCTGCCGGTGAATTTCGCGTGACGCTCGATCGCCGATTTAAGGAATTCCCGGTCGTCTTTTTCCGCCACAGGCTCCAGATCCACCATCTCAAGATTGCAGCGGGTATCAAAAAGCTGACTCTCATCGAGTACATACGCAATGCCGCCGCTCATGCCGGCCGCGAAGTTCACTCCGGTCTGCCCCAATATGACTACGCGTCCCCCGGTCATATATTCGCAGCCATGATCTCCCACGCCCTCCACCACCGCGAGCGCGCCGCTATTACGGACGCAGAACCTCACGCCCGCGCGGCCATGGATATAAGCCTCGCCTCCCGTCGCCCCGAAAAGGTTCACATTCCCGGTGATAACGTTATCCTGGGGACGGAATGTCGCCGATTTAGGCGGATAGACGATCAAACGTCCTCCCGAAAGCCCCTTCCCGAAATAGTCGTTGGCGTCGCCTTCCAGTTCAAACGTTACTCCATGCGCGAGAAAAGCCCCGAAACTTTGCCCGGCCGAACCTTCAAATTTGACCTTGATCGTATCTTCCGGCAAACCCTTGAGGCCGTACCGTTTCGCGATCTCATAGCTCAGGGTCGTCCCCACCGTACGGTTGCAATTCCGGATCT
>CAZSFZ010000038.1:0-7560 GCA_964606385.1 uncultured bacterium | reverse complement strand
GCCGGCCAGCTCCTGACCAAGATCATTGAAGCGATGGGCATGACCCGCGATCAGGTCTTTATCTGCAATGTCCTAAAATGCCGTCCCCCCAATAACCGTCCGCCGGCACCTGATGAGGTGGTGAACTGCCGTCCCTACCTCAAGCGCCAACTTGAGATCATCCGGCCCAAGGTCATCATCGCGCTCGGGAATCACGCGGTCAAAGCGCTTTTGCAGACCGAACGGGGGATTTCTCAAATGCGGGGAACCTTCCAGACCTACGAAGGCATCCCCGTCATGTGCACCTACCATCCCGCGTATCTTTTGAGAAGCCCCGGGGAAAAACGCAAAGTTTGGGAAGATATCAAAAAGGTCATGCAATTCCTACAAAAAAGTCATGAATAAATCCAAAATTCTAAATCCGAAACACGAAACAAATTCAAAATCCAAAATCCAAATATTAAAAACTTTGAGCTTTTTAAAATTTGGGTTTGTTTCGAATTTTGAGATTAGGGTTTAGGGTTTCCTGCGCTTATGAGCGAAGCTCATGCCGTTTTAGCGCAGGTGGCGGTACCGCTTCCGATCCCCACCGTTTTCAGCTATTCGATCCCGGAAACTTTCCGCGCAAAGGCCGTTCCGGGCGTCCGCGTCACCGTTCCTTTCCGCAACACGGAGATCACCGGGTATATCGTCGTCACGGAAAGCGCCGCCGCACCCAGCCAAAAACTGAAGCCCTTGCTCGCCGTCCTGGATGATCAACCGGTGCTTTCGGACTCGATGCTCGCGCTCACCAAATGGGTGGGGGAATATTACGGCTCGAGCTGGGGAGAGGCGATCGAGAACGCGCTTCCGCGCTGGGTGAAATACGGAAAAAAAACCGAGAAGTATATCGAGAAGGCTAAACAAAAAAGCGAAGCCTCGACCCATCCTGCCGCGGACTACACCCTGTCACCGGAACAAGAAAAGGCTTTCCGTGTGATCCAAGACCGCTTGAACCACAAATCTCCCAAACCCTTATTGATCTATGGCGTGACAGGAAGCGGCAAAAGCGAACTGTACATCCGCGCGATCCGGGAGACCTTGAAGCGAAACCGCACCGCGATCTGCCTGGTTCCCGAGATCGCTCTCACTGAACAACTGCAAAGGTTTTTTGCCGGCCACTTCGGGAACTGCCTTGAGATCCTTCACAGCAAAATGACCGACGGAGAGCGTTTTCTGGCCTGGAAGAGGATCGAACTAGGCGCCTGCAAAGTCGTGCTGGGACCGCGCTCCGCGGTTTTTGCCCCCATCCCGGAGCTGGGGCTCATCATCATGGATGAGGAGCACGAAGGTTCGTACAAACAGGAAACGGCACCCCGGTATCACGCCCGCGAAGTTGCCGCGTGGAGGGCGCAACATGAAAGCGCGCTTTTTTTGATGGGCACGGCCACGCCTTCACTGGAAAGCATGATGCTCGCCGAACTGGGCAAGATCGACCGGGTCGATCTGACCGAGCGGGTCGACCAAAAAGCCATGCCGAAAGTGGAAGTGATCGATCTCAAACGCTATGAAGGGGACAAGCGGCCGAGCCTTCTTTTTTCGCCGCCCCTGATGCGTGAGATCGAAACGAATCTTAAGAATGGGGAAGGCACCATGCTCCTTCTCAACCGGCGGGGTTTTTCGACTTCGATCCGTTGCCCCGCCTGCGGCGAGGTCGAGACATGCAAGATGTGCCAGGTCGCGCTCACGTTCCACCAGGAAAAGGACCTCCTTCTTTGTCATTACTGCAATTATCAGAGAAAGGTTTCGAGCGCTTGTTCTTCCTGCAAATCCCCGCTGCTAAAGTTCGCGGGGTTCGGGACCGAGAAGATCGAAAGTGAAACGGCCCGGTTTTTTCCGTCCGCGCGGATCGCGCGGCTTGACGCGGACACCACCCGAACGCGGGGCGCCCACGAAAAGATCCTCGAAAAATTCCGGGGGCAGAAGATCGATATCCTGATCGGCACCCAGATGATCGCCAAGGGGTTCGATTTCCCGCACGTAACACTGGTCGGGGTCGTCCTGGCGGATGTGGGCCTGCGCCTTCCGGATTTCAGGTCCAGCGAGCGCACCTTCCAACTTTTAACGCAATTCGCGGGCCGCGCGGGCCGCGGCGCCAAGCCCGGACGGGTCATCATCCAGACATGGATGCCGGAGCATCCGTCGATCCGCTTTGCCCGGGAACATGATTTCCTGAATTTCTACGCCCATGAAAAACAATGCCGCGAGGAGTTCCATTACCCGCCGCACTGCTCGCTGGTGAATATCATTGTCCGCTCCCGCGATGAAAAGAAGGCCTATGTGTTCGCGCGGGAAATGCGTGACGCGCTCCGCGAGGCGTGCCAAAAGGGAAACGGGGAACGGGGAACGAAAGTTGAGATCCTAGGGCCCGCGCCGCTGCCTTTCTACAAACTCCGGGGCCATTTCCGCTGGCATGTCATGCTCAAGATACCCCATGGACTTTCCCTGACCGCCCGGATCTACGAGATCCTTATGGGACTCAAAAAATCCTCCTCGGTCGCTTTTCAGCTTGATGTCGATCCCCTGAATATTTTATAACCCACTCAGAGTCAGAAAGGAAAACGCATGCAAGAATTCAAAAATGTCACGATCGTAAAAAAGGCCAATGTTTATTTTGACGGAAAGGTCACAAGCCGGACGGTGCTTTTCCCGGACGGTTCCAAGAAAACCCTCGGGATCATGATGCCGGGGGATTACGAGTTCGGCACCGCGGATAAAGAGCTCATGGAGATCCTGGACGGCGACCTGAAGGTCCAGCTCCCGGGACAAGACTCCTGGCGGCCTGTGAAGGGCGGCGAGTCTTTCGAGGTGGCGGCAAATTCCCGATTTAAACTCAAAGTGAACCGGATCACCGACTATTGCTGCTCCTACTTAAAGTAGGCTGTTGTGTTATAATTTCCACATGATGCCCAAGCCTTTCGACTCTTTTTTGATATAGGGACCCTTATGGCAAAACTTAAGATCCGGACTTATCCCGATCCGGTTTTAAAGAAAAAAGCGGCTCCGGTCGCCGATTTCGGCCCCGCGATGCAGAAGCTTTTTGACGACATGATCGAAACGATGCATGTCTCGGACGGCGTGGGCCTTGCCGCGCCCCAGATCGGGATCTCCCAGCAGATCTTCATTGCCTGCCCGAACATGCGGAAAGGCGAGGAACATGTTATGGTCAACGCCGTCATCGAGAAAAGATCCGGTTCCGCGGTGGCGGCCGAAGGCTGCCTGAGCGTCCCAGGCATTTCCGCGGAGATCCTGCGCGCGACCAAGCTCCTGTTGACTTTCCAGGACCGCCGCGGACATAAACACACCGTTGAAGTCGAAGATTTCTTCGCCCGGGTCATCCAGCACGAAATGGACCATCTGAACGGCATACTGCTGATCGATCATTTCAAAGGAAAGAAACGGGAAGAAATGATCATGAAGTACAACGAATTGAAGAACAGAGGAATGTAAATTGGCTCAACGCGAAACGGTCAATGCACAACGAAAAGCCCTGCGTTGCGCTTTGCGCGTTGTCCGTTGCGCGATCTTATGAAAATCGTTTTCTTCGGATCCGACGCGTTCTCCATCAAGGCCCTCGAGGCGTGTCTTCATTCCGGCATGGAACTGGTCCTTGTCGTTACGACGCCCCCTAAAAAAAAGGGGCGCGGCCTCAAACTGGAATCGAGTGAAGTGTTCGACTATTGTCAGAGCAAGAAACTACCCGTCGTTGAGTTCGCCAAACTCAAAGATCCCCAGGTCGCTCAAGACCTCATCGCGCTACGCCCGGACATCTTTGTCGTAGCCTCCTACGGAAAACTGATCCCGTCCAGCCTGCTCCAGATCCCGAAGTACCGGCTGAACGTCCACCCGTCGCTTTTGCCGAAATACCGGGGTTCCGCGCCCATCCACTGGCCGATCCTGAACGGGGACAAAGAAACAGGCGTGAGCATTATCGATATTGCCGAAAAACTCGACGCGGGTGATATTTACTACCAGGAAAAGATCCCGATCGATCCCCGTGCGGACGCGGCCCAGCTCACTTCGGAATTGGCCCGCTACGCGTACGGGATCCTCAAAAAAGTCCTCGACCAGATCAAAGACGGAAAGCTAAAGGGAACGCCTCAAAACGAGGCCGAGGCCACGCTCGCCCCGCAGCTCACAAAACAGGACGGGGAACTGTCTTTTGCCGCAATGACGGCGGAAGCGATGGACCGCAAGGTGCGCGGGCTTCAGCCCTGGCCGGGAGCCTATTGTTTCATCAAAGGCGAGCGCGTCTCACTGGTTGAAACCGGGCTCGCGGGTTCCTCCACCGCCCCAAAACCCGGAACGCTCCTGGCGATCGACAAAGACGGCGGGGTTCAGATCGCCGCAAAGAGCGGGGTCCTGAAAGTCCTCAAAGTAAAACCTGAAGGGAAGAAGGTCATGTCGGGCGCCGACTTCGTCCGTGGCAGGCGTTTCCCGCCAGGCGCGGTTCTTTCCGAAAAGGATTAATATGACATCAGAAAAAAATCGAACCAGCCCCGATCCGGTCCCGGAACTTCCCAAACATTCTCTTCACGCTTCGCGCCCCTGGCTTCAGCTCAAAGACGTCATGGTCCGAGAGGTCCTGACCATTTCTCCGGAAGCGACCGCGGTGGAAGCCGCCCAACGCATGGCTGAAAAAAATGTCTCTTGCATCCTTGTGTCGGATCCTAAGGGCTCGATCTGCGGCATCGTGAGCGAACGCGATATGCTGAAAAAAGTCGTGTCGCAAGACCTTGCTTCTGTCCCCAAGGTCGCTGGCATCATGACGTCGCCTGTTATCTCCGCCGGCCCGGCCCTTTCCATCCTTGAGGCAAGCCGCATGATGGAGTCCAAGAATATCAAACGGCTTCCGGTGATCCAGGACGGAAATCTCCTCGGCATCGTGACTTTGACCGACCTCACGCAGGCACTCGCTTCTTACGGCATGTGGCGAAATATCAGCGAGATCATGACCGATAACGTGGCCGCCATACCGCGAGGAACGTCTGTGGTTGAGGCCGCCCGGATCATGGCGGAGCGAAACATCTCATGCATCCTGGTCTCCCAGGGCGCGGACCCCTCCGGCATCATCACGGAACGCGATCTTTTTAAGAAAGTAGTGGCTTCTCAAAAGGACGCCCGAAAAATGTCCGTCGACGAGGTCATGTCGGCCAAGCTGATCTGCGTCCCTCCGGATTGCAGCATTTATAACGCGACCCGGATCATCGAGGAGAAGCGTATCCGCCACCTCGTGGTGATGGATGAAAAAAAACTCCTCGGGATCGTGACCCAAACGGATATTTTTCTGGCCGTCCGCAAAAAACTCGAGGAAGAGGAACGCGTGAACCGCCACTGGCTGGAGAACGCGACCCACGGCGTCTTCACCATGGATCTCAACGGGGTGGTGACCTTCGCGAACAAGGCCTTTCTAAAGCTTCTGGAAGTCGAAGATCCCTGGAAGATCATCAACCATCCCTTTCTTCCGGAAACATTCTGGCCGGGCCGAAATGACCGGACCCGATTCTTCGAAGAATTGGCGGACCGGGGAGGCGTGGAGATCAGGGAAATGTCCCTCCGGACGGCCCGCGCGCGCGAGATCTATGTCACGCTCTTTACCACGTTCACCAAGGATGCCCACGGCGAAGTGGACGGCTACCAGGGAATGCTCTATGACGTCACCGACAAAAAGGAGCTGGGGCTTTTGCGAAAAGCCGAAGAAGCGCTCCGGGAACGCAATGAAGTGCTGCAGCGTCTGAACGAGATCGAAAGCGAATTCGTCTCGATGGTGTCCCACGAGCTTAAAAATCCGCTCATGATCGCGTCGGAATCGATCCAGATGATCCAGGAGGAGCTCCTCGGCCCGTTGACCGAAAAACAGCGAAAATTCCTCCGGATCAGCAAGGACGCGATCGACAGGCTCATCCGGCTCATCAAGGACCTCTTGGACATTTCCAAGATCGAAGCGGGCAAAATGGACCTTCAAAAGCAAGAGATCGATCTTGCCGAGCTCGCCCAGAAAACGCTGGCGCCCTACAAGGAATTTGCCGCGCCGCGGGGGATCGATTTAAAAGTCGAGGCCCTTTGCGAGAACACCACCCTCCACGCGGACCGGGACCGCATCGCGCAGGTCCTGAAAAATCTGATCGACAATGCCGTGAAATTCACGGAGACGGGTTCCGTCACGATCCGACTGCGGCGAAGCGAGAGAGAAATCGAGTGTTGCGTGGAAGACACAGGGGCCGGAATCGCCGAAGAGAATCTTCCGAGGGTTTTTCAGAAATTCCAGCAATTCACGGACGCTTTTTTGGTGCAAAAGAAGGGGACCGGGCTCAGCCTTTCCATTGCCAAGGCGATCGTGGAGCTCCACGGCGGGCGCGTCTGGTTCGAAAGCGAGTTCGGCAAAGGCTCCCGGTTCTTTTTCAGCCTTCCCGTTTAGCGGCTTCCTCTGTGGAATTCCTTGACACCCGTCAGCGCGCGCTTATAATTAGCGGAAATTTGAAATGTTTTCCCCCCGTATTCTTCACTACTCACAGCGGATTCACATCCCAGGAGGCAGCAAATGGCATTAAAGGTCGGTATTAACGGTTTTGGACGTATCGGACGGTTGGTATTCCAGGCGATCTGCGATCAGGGCTTGCTCGGCAAGGAGATCGATGTGGTCGCCGTCGTCGATATTTCGACGGATGCGGATTATTTTGCTTATCAGATAAAGTATGATTCCGTCCATGGCCGTTTCAAGCACGCTGTGAGCACAGAAAAGAGCAATCCTGCCGCCGAAGATGCCGATACGCTTGTTGTGAACGGCCACAAGACCAAATGCGTCATGGCCACCAAAACCCCGGATCAGCTCCCATGGAAAGCCCTCGGCGTGGATTATGTGATCGAATCCACCGGTCTTTTCACGGATTCTGAAAAAGCGAAACTCCATCTTGCGGCCGGCGCCAAAAAAGTCATCATCAGCGCTCCCGGCAAAGGGGAAGTGAAGACGCTTGTGATCGGCGTGAATGAGCAGGAATATGACAGCGCCAAGCACAATATCGTTTCCAATGCCTCCTGCACCACGAACTGCCTCGCGCCGCTCGTGCACGTGCTCCTCAAAGAGGGCATCGGGATCGAAACCGGTCTTATGACCACGATCCATTCGTACACCGCCACGCAGAAGACCGTGGACGGCCCCTCCAAAAAAGATTGGCGCGGCGGACGCGCGGCGGCGATCAATATCATCCCGTCCTCGACCGGTGCTGCCAAGGCTGTTGGCGAAGTGCTGCCGGCCACGAAAGGCAAACTCACGGGGATGGCGTTCCGCGTTTCCACTCCGGACGTTTCCGTGGTCGATCTTACCTTCCGTTCCCAGAAGGATACTTCGATCGAAGAGATCGACGGGCTTCTCAAAAAAGCCTCCCAGTCTTACCTCAAGGGGATCCTTGGCGTGACAGATGAAGAACTCGTGTCGACGGACTTCATTCACGATGAGCGCTCCTCGATCTACGATTCGCTCGCGACGCTCCAGAACAACCTCAAGGGCGAAAAACGCTTCTTCAAGCTCGTGTCCTGGTACGA
>CAZSFZ010000037.1:0-7676 GCA_964606385.1 uncultured bacterium | reverse complement strand
AAAAAATAGCAGGGGGTGTCAAATCCTTTCTGCCCTCTAAGTCCAGAAATCTCCTCACTTTACAACGATTTTTCTCCGTGTTATGTTCTTTCCATGCATCCCAAATTCCATCAACATCAATCTCAAAAGACGGCCCTGTCCCCGCAGATGCGTGCTTACCTGCAACTCCTGCATCTGCCGGTCATGGACCTCCGGCAAGCCGTCGAGGACGCCCTCGAAGAGAACCCCATGCTGGAAGAGGTCACAAGCCCCCAGGAGCCCGAGGCCGTCGAGGGCGACCCGGCAACGGCCTCCAAAAATACCGAGGACGAATCTGAGGAGACGCTCCCCGACGATTGGTCGCCGAAAGACCCCCTCACCTTCACAAACGTTCCATCGGACCTTTCCCGGAGAAAACCTGAGGACTCGCGCAAGATCAAGGATTTCCAGGAAACGCTCATCACCAAACCCGAAAGCCTTTTTGATTATCTCGAGTGGCAGATCCATTTTCTCGATCTGGATACCGCTCAAAAGAAGATCGCCGCCGAGATCATCGGTAATATCGACCCTGATGGCTATCTCAAAGCCTCGATCGAGGAGATCGCAAGCGCCTCGAAATCATCGCCCTCCGCCGTGGAAGAAGTCCTCCTGAAGATCCAGCAACTTGATCCCCCGGGGATCGGAGCGCGTGATCTTCGCGAGGCGTTGTTGATCCAGCTGGAGCGCAAAGGCCCCGAGGCGGCCCTGGCCCGGGAGATTGTCCGCGATCACATGGAACACCTGGTCAGGCGGGATTGGAAAATGCTCGCCAGGATCTACAGCGCGAGCGAGCCCGACATCAAAAAAGCCGCGGACCTGATCGCCAAACTCGAACCGAAACCCGGAAGAAGCTTCTATGTGGAGGAAGCGATCGCCATCACTCCCGACGCCACGGTCTCGCTCAAAGAAGGAACGGACGACGGCCTTGAGATCGAGGTCCATCATGACTACATTCCCGAGATACGTATTAATCCGGAATACCGTCAAATGATGCGGGAAAAGGGCCTTGATGAAAAAACGAAGGACTTCCTGAAGACCCGCCTCGCCAGCGGCATGGAACTTCTCAAAGCCCTGGAACTCCGGAAATCGACACTGCGCGCCATCACGGACGAGATCGTGCGCGCGCAGCCGCTCTTTTTCACCCGGGGTTTCTCCCACCTCCGGCCCCTGCGTCTTAAAGACATCGCGGAACGGGTGAACCTCCATGAATCCACCATCAGCCGCGCGATCCACGGAAAATATCTCAAGACCCCGCAGGGCACGATCCCCTACAAAAGCTTTTTCTCACAGAAAATCGGAACGGAGGACGGCTCCGACGAATCCCAGACGAGCATCATGGAAAAGATCAAGGCCATGATCGAAAAGGAAGACCCCAAGAAACCGCTCAGCGATGCCGCGATCGTGAACCAGCTGAAGGATGACGGCATTACCCTGGCCCGCCGCACGGTCGCTAAGTACCGCGAGATGCTGAAGATCCTCCCCACCCATTTACGCCGTACCCGCTAAAAAACAAAAAAGCCTCGTCAGATCTTTCTAACGAGGCCTGATAAAAAAGCTGGTGGTCACCTGCCTGCCGGTTGGCAGGGAATCGAACTGACGACCTGCTGTTTACCCCGTTTCACGGGGTGAACGAAACCGCTTCGCGTGATTCAGTTGCTTTCAAAAAAGTATGACCCGCTCCGGATTTTAACCATTTCTCCTTGCGTCGAGCTTCTAGTCGCGACCCGCAGAGTTCGGAATAAATAAGCTGAAAGGGTCTGCGATTGCGCGTCGAGCGACACATTCCACTATTGTGCTGTCGACATCGCGCCTGAGGGTTCTTCGAAAAGCCAATATATAAGCGCCCGTCCTTCATGCTTCGAAGCGCATACGCATAATAGTCCATCTACTTTTTCCGTTTTGAGTAATTCGGCAGACGAAAGCAAAAAGCTGGCTCGGGGATTCGAACCCCGGACCTACGGTTTACGAAACCGTTGCTCTACCAACTGAGCTAAGCCAGCCTGAAGCGATGAGGAGGTGGGGATTATACCAGAAGAAATAAAAAATCGAAGCTAAGACTTCAGAAAAGCATCGACCGCCTGGGCGGCCTGACGGCCTTGACTGATCGCCCATACCACGAGCGACGCGCCGCGGACGGTATCCCCCGCCGCAAAAACACCGGGGACCGTGCTCATATAGTTCCCGTTCGTCTGCACATTACCGCGCGCGTCATACTGGACCCCCAGGTCCGTCAAAAGCTGGGAGTGCTCCACATGCACAAAGCCCATGGCCAGGAGCACAAGATCGACCTTCAGAACGAACTCTGATCCGGGGATCTCTTTCATCGAGTATTGCCCGGTGGCTTTATCCATGCTCCATTCCACGCGCACGCAGTGAGCTACCTGGACTTTCCCGTCCTTCCCCGTAAACTGCTTGGTCGTGATCGCCCAATCGCGTTCACAACCCTCTTCATGCGAAGTGGACGTACGAAGGATCAGCGGCCAGTTCGGCCAAACGGGGTTCCACGGTTCTTTCCATTCCCGGGGTTTCGGGAGGATCTCGAACTGATAAACTTTTTTGGCGCCCTGGCGGTTGGAGGTGCCGACACAATCCGAACCCGTGTCTCCGCCGCCGATCACAAGCACCGTTTTCCCTTTCGCGGAGATCAGCTGTTCCGGTTTGATCTCCCCGGAAACCATCTTGTTGGACAGCGTCAGGAATTCCATAGCGAAGTGGATCCCCGAAAGCTCACGTCCGGGAACCTTCAGGTCACGAGGCGCGCCGGCTCCCATTGTAAGAAGCACGGCATCAAAATCCTTTTTGAAATCAGCCGCGGGGATATCCACCCCGACATTGGTGTTCACCCGGAACTGAACACCCTCCGCTTTCATCTGGTCCATCCGCCGGTCCAGCACCCATTTTTCCAGCTTGAAATCTGGAATGCCGAAACGCAGAAGGCCGCCGATCCTGGAAGACTTTTCAAAAAGCGTAACGGTATGGCCCATTCGGCGGAGCTGCTGAGCTGCGGAAAGGCCTGCGGGACCGGAACCGACGACCGCGATCTTTTTACCGGTCTCCTTCGCGGGCGGCTGCGGCCGGACCCATCCTTCCGCGAACGCTTTTTCGATGATCGAAAGCTCGATCTGCTCGATCGTGACCGGCGCGCAATTGATCGCGAGCGTGCAGGCGGCTTCGCACGGTGCCGGGCAGACACGACCCGTCACCTCGGGGAGATTATTCGTCAGGGAAAGCCGCTCATAAGCATCGTGCCACTGGCCACGGTACACGGCATCATTCCACTCCGGGATCAGGTTATAGACCGGACAACCGAGCGCGTGGCAGAACGGGATCCCGCAATCCATGCAGCGGGCGCCCTGTTTATTGATCTCCTCGTTCAGAAGCGGCTGGGTGATCTCTTTATAGTCCTTCAGGCGCTCCTGGACAGGGCGCTTCGGCGAAAGATTCCGGTTGTACTCCAGAAAACCGTCAGATTTTCCCATGTTAGAAAAATACCTCTTCGGTCATTTCGGCCGATTCCGAATTCTTCGTTTGATGTTCTTTCATCTTGGCCATGGCTTTTTTGTAATCCATCGGCATCACCTTCACAAAACGCGGCAGCATTTCATCCCAGCTCGCGAGAATCGCCTTGGCATACTGGCTGTCGGTGAATTTCGCGTGACGTTCGATCACCGTTTTAAGAAATTCCCGGTCCTCTTTCTCCGCTACAGGCTCCAGATCCACCATTTCAAGATTGCATCGGGTATCAAAAAGCTGGTTTTCATCAAGCACGTACGCGATGCCGCCGCTCATGCCGGCCGCGAAGTTCACTCCGGTCTGTCCCAATATGACCACGCGGCCCCCGGTCATGTATTCACAACCGTGATCCCCCACGCCCTCCACCACCGCCAGCGCGCCGCTATTGCGGACACAGAACCGCACGCCCGCGCGTCCATGGATATAGGCCTCGCCGCCCGTCGCCCCGAAAAGATTCACATTCCCGGTGATAACATTGTCCTGGGGACGGAATGTCGACGATTTCGGCGGGTACACGATCAGACGCCCGCCCGAGAGCCCCTTCCCAAAGTAGTCGTTGGCGTCGCCTTCAAGCTCGAACGTCACGCCGTGCGCGAGAAAAGCTCCGAAACTTTGTCCGGCCGAACCTTCAAATTTGACCTTAATCGTGTCTTCCGGCAAGCCCTTCAGGCCGTACCGCTTCGCGATCTCATAGCTCAGGGTCGTCCCCACCGTACGGTTGCAATTCCGGATCTTCTGCTCCAGGGCCATCGGCTGCTTGAATTCAATGGCGTTCTTCGCCTTGCGGATCAAGTCGGGATCCAGGGAAAGCGAAAAATCATGCGCGGGTGACGACACGCAGCGGATCGATCCGCCCGCGGGCACTTCCGGCACGGCAAGCACTTTCGAAAAATCAAGACCCCGCGTTTTGTAATAATTGACCGCCTCAAGCACCTCCAGGCGGTCCACGCGCCCCACCAGCTCCTCGATCCTCCGGAAACCGAGTTCCGCCATGATCTCGCGGACTTCCTGCGCGATGAACTTCATAAAATTCATAATATGCTCGGGCTTTCCGGGAAACCGCTTGCGCAATTCCGGATTTTGGGTCGCGACGCCCACCGGACAAGTATTCAGATGACATTTCCGCATCATAATGCAGCCCAGGGACACCAGGGACGTCGTCCCGAAACCGAATTCTTCAGCGCCCAGCATCGCCCCGATCACCACATCGCGTCCGGTCTTGATCTGCCCATCCACTTGCACCCGGATCCGATCGCGGAGTTTATTCATCACCAGGACCTGCTGGGCCTCGGCAAGACCGATCTCCCAAGGTGACCCCGCGTACTTGATGGAGGAAATGGGAGAAGCTCCGGTTCCGCCGTCATGCCCGCTGATCAAAACCATGTCGGCCTTCCCTTTGGCGACCCCCGCCGCGACCGTCCCGACCCCGACTTCGGAAACAAGTTTCACGGAGATCCTCGCCTCCGGATTCGCGTTCTTGAGGTCAAAAATAAGCTGGGCCAGATCCTCAATCGAATAAATATCATGATGAGGAGGCGGCGAAATAAGCATCACGCCCGGCGTGGAATGCCTTACCCGCGCGATCAATTCATCGACTTTGTGGCCCGGAAGCTGTCCGCCTTCTCCCGGTTTCGCGCCCTGCGCCATCTTGATCTGAAGCTCCCGGGAATTCGCAAGATAATCGATCGTGACGCCGAAACGGGCTGACGCGACCTGCTTGATTGCGCTTTTGCTGGAATCCCCGTTCGAAAGCGGTTTGTAACGGACCTCATCCTCCCCGCCTTCACCGGAATTACTGGCAGCTCCCAAGCGGTTCATCCCGATCGCGAGGGTTTCATGCGCTTCTTTACTGATCGAACCGAAAGACATCGCGGAAGACACAAAGCGTTTCACGATGCTGTCGACGGATTCCACTTCCTCGATCGGAACGGACTGGCCCGGCTTGAACTTGAAAAGGCCGCGAAGCGTGCACAGGTTCTTGCTGATGTCGTTCACTTCGGAGGTGTAACGCTTGAAAACAGTATAATCCCCTTCCCGGACCGCCTTTTGGAGGTTCACGATCGCTTGGGGAGAAAAAAGATGTTTTTCGGAATTCAGCCGGTAATGATAATTCCCGCCGGAATCCAGGGTCTCGGTATTGGCCTTGGGCCCTTCAAAAGCCGCGTTAAAACGGTCACGGGCTTCTTTTTCCACCACGTCAAGGCCGATGCCCCGGATCCGCGAAGAGGTTCCGGGAAAATATTTTTCCACAAAATCACTGTTCAGGCCGACCACCTCAAAGATCTGGGCGCCGCGATAACTACGGATCGTGGAGATCCCCATCTTCGACATGACCTTGAGAAGGCCTTTTTTGATCGCTGTGATGTAATTCTCGATCGCGGCCTCGAGCGTCATCTTGGCAGGTAAATGCCCGCGGCCTTTCAGATCGGCGAGGCTTTCAAAGACGAGGTAAGGATTGATCGCGTTCACGCCATACCCGATGAGGCAGGCAACATGGTGGACTTCGCGGGCCTCTCCGGTCTCCAGCACAAGCCCGCCCAGGTAGCGTTTGCCTTTGCGGATCAAATACTGGTGAACAGCGGAACCGGACAACAATGCCGGGATCGGGGCCTTACCGGCTCCGGCGGCGCGATCGCTCAAGATCACAAGAGAGAAGCCTTCATCGAGCTTCTTTTCCACGCTTTCGCAAAGCTCCTGCACAGCTTTTTCAAGGCTCCCCGCGGGTGCCGCGGCGTCAAAAAGCATCGGCACCGTGCAAACACGGAAACTGGAGAGATTCGAAGCCCTGAGACGCTCGATGTCGTCGTTCGTAAGGACCGGATGCGACAATTTCAGTTGATGACAATGCTCCGGCGTTTCGTCCAGGAGATTGCCCTGCCGACCTACGAAACTCATGAGCGACATGACAAGATTTTCGCGATACGGATCGATCGGCGGGTTCGTGACCTGCGCGAAAAGTTGGCGAAAATAGTTATAGAGCAACTGGGAACGGTTCGAAAGCACCGCGAGTGCGGCGTCATTCCCCATCGATCCGACGGGTTCCTGCCCGTTTTCCGCCATTGGAAGAAGGATCATCTTTTCATCTTCCAGCGTATACCCGAAAATGCGCTGACGAAGCGCGAGTGTTTCCTGGTCGACCTCGACGGGCCCGGGGACCTGCAGCAATCCTTTGAGCTCGATCCGGTTCTCCTCGAGCCAGCGACGATAGGGCCGATGCCGGGCAATTCCGGATTTGATCTCATTATCCTTGATCACGCGTTTGGCGGCCGTATCGATCACAAGCATCTTCCCGGGCCAGAGCATGCCCTTCTCAAGAACATCGGGGGGATTCAATTCCAGCACGCCGACCTCGGACGCCATGACCACAAGCCCGCTTTTCGTGATGACATAACGCGCGGGACGAAGGCCGTTCCGGTCCAGGATCGCGCCCACTTTCGTGCCATCCGTAAAAGCGATCGCGGCGGGACCGTCCCACGGTTCCATGATCGCGGCATGATATTCAAAAAAAGACCGTTTCGCTTCACTGATGTGGTATTTGACGCCGAAGGCCTCCGGCACCATCATCATGATCGCGTGCTCCATGGAACGACCGCCCAGGGTCAGGAGCTCGAACACATTATCGAAAGTCCCCGAATCGCTGAGCGACGGATTAATGATCGGCAGAAGTTTTTTGATCTGGGGACCGAACAGGTCGGAGGAGATCCTAGCCTCGCGGGCCATCATCTTGTTGATATTGCCGCGCAGGGTATTAATCTCGCCGTTATGCGCCACGAAATGAAATGGATGCGCCAAGGCCCAGGACGGGAACGTGTTCGTGGAATAACGCTGGTGCACGACCGCCATGGCGCTGACAAGGTCCGCGTCCATCAGGTCGATAAAAAAGTGGTCGAACTGCGGGGCCGCGAACATCCCCTTATAAACGATCGTCCGCGAGGAAAGCGACGGGATATAAAAATCTTCGATGGCCCAACCCGCCTTGACCGCCTCGTTCTCAAGGACCTTCCTCAGGATGTACAGTCGCCGTTCCAAAGCGATCCCATCCAGCCCGTCGAACGCGATAAAAACCTGCCAGATGGACGGCATCACGGCACGGGCCATCTCCCCGAGACAATCCGGATGGACGGGCACTTCACGCCAGCCAAGGA
>CAZSFZ010000036.1:0-8029 GCA_964606385.1 uncultured bacterium | reverse complement strand
ATAAGCCGTCGTCGACTTGTATTCCTGGCCATCGCCGAGCTTCAGGCCAGCGGTGTTCTCGAAAGCCCGCGCCTCGGCACGGATGCCGTTAACATTGAACGTCTTGAACGTCGCGCCCGTTCCGTCGAGTCCCGCGTGTTTCACGATCGTAAAAGCATCCTTCGCGCCCGAACCGCTAAAGGCACCGTCAAGGACATACATACCCTGCATCGCCAGCTGATTGAAAAGGACTTTGCTCGTGATCGTACGGTCATCACTTCTCCACTCCATCGAGATCGCCATCCCCGAGCCAAGCACAAGGGCCTTCGCGGCCTCGATATGTTCGGGAGTAAAACCTTCCGAAGATCCCACGAAGTCGATCTTACTCGCGTAAAGCGCGCCGGTCTTTGTCTCCGTCCCGTCTTTAGCATGGATTGTCCCGTGGCTCCCCGCGACCAACTCGACTTCATTACTGACATTCAAAACCAGTCCCCGAAGCCCGGACTCCGTTTCCACGAACGCCATAGCAAAATTACTAAACTGCCCCATCCCACGCGCCAACGCGCCATCCAGGAACTCTCCGTCCGCTATCGTGAATGTTCTTCCGGCAAGGTCCCTAAAAGTCGTGGACTCCTTGACCCCAAGGACATTCAGCGCGAGATTCTCGAGAACGCCGTGGGCAGTCGCCCCGTTCACCTTGACCGACCAGTTCTCAGAACTATCGACGGACTTCATATCCCAGAGTTTCTCAGGAGCCGCGTCCCGCTTGAGATCTGTGACCGCAAGCACCGCATCGCAACCCAGCTCTGCGCGAACCTTTGCATCGTTTACAAGGATCAAAGCGAGGGCCGCCGGCTTTTCGCCCCACCCCTGGAGCCCGATCACCTTGTCCGTTGCCAACACGCCGAGGTCGCTTCCGTTCAATAGGAACCCGCTCTTGCCAGTCGCGTCATAAAGCTTGATATATTCGGACGCGCCCATGTTGTACTTCTTGGCAAGATCGGCGCTGATCTCGTTGCCCTGCGCGTCCACCCACGCGTTCTTGACCTTCTCATACCCCGTGATCTTTTTGCCATCGGGCAGCTCGGCGTTCATGTCCGTGATCTTGCTCTGGACGGCCTTCGACTCCTTCGCGACCCCGTCCATTTTTCCGAACGACAGAGAAGCCCGCGAATAGACCTTCCAAGCCCCTGTATTGTCAATGATCGCGCGCAAGTCGCCATTCGCACCGAGGCCGTTATAGGCATCGACCGTCATGATGCCGGCCGACACTTCAAGCGGATCCGACATCCAGATTTCATTATTCTTGGAATCGAGGAGGATGGAAACATAACTGGTTTCTTTCGCGCCGCTCTTCAGTGTCTGCTCGACTTTCAGCGTGACGCTCTGGGTGGCCTGGGGCTGGCCGGCAACGTTCCGAGGGACCTTCGTGCCAGCCGGGATCTGGCTGGGCTTCTTCAGGCCTTCCGCATCCGCGTAACCCTTCAAAGCACCGGTCTTAGCGTCCGTCACGACATAAACACTCCCCAGCTGGAACTTCGCGTCGGCTTGGTACAACTCGCCCTCGATCACACAATAAAGAACCACGGGCATCGTTTGATCCGAGGCCTTCAGCGTCATTCCGGCCTGCTGGCCGTTCTTGTCCACATAGAGCGAGAATTCGACGCCTTTCTGGCCCGCGATCTTGTAGACGGCCGAGTAATCCATTTTCTTGGACAGACCCGCGAGCTTCATCTCCGCTGTTCCGGACTTAATCTTGCCGCTTTCTTTCTCGGGAGAGAGATAGGCCCCCCGCCCTTCGTTCTCCGCGTCACCATAGACCCCGATCATCTGTCCGTACCGGTTCGTCGCCGTAAAACCCCACGAAGCATCAAACTTATAGGTGAACCCCCTCCCGAGATCGGCCAGCGAGGCAAGAGAAAGACCTTGGTTCGCGTGCAACCAAACCTGAAGCGTTCTTGCGTCCGCATGGGAAAGCACCCCGGTAGACCCCGTCCCCGAAACACCGTCGGCATTGATCGAAGGCATCGAACCCGCGGAAAGCGCCCGATCGCGAACATCAAACGGATTCACGCCGTCCTTATACTTGACATTCCCCTCGAACTTCCCATCCGCAGTCTTGTAGACCCCGATGAACTCCGGACGGCCATCGGCTGAATGGAGGATCACCGTACTGTCCCCCGCTATCGACGCGTCCATATTAAACCCCGCGGGGACCGCGCCGGCCTGATTCGCCACAAGACGCAAAACCTCTTCTTTCTGAGCGTTCGTCAGAGGGGCATTGCCCGATACTGAAACAACCTCAAACGCGTGGGTAAGCGTCATTTCCTTAGCATCGGAAATGCCATAGCGGTCATTCCCGGTCACCTTCGTTCCATCCTTCAGCGTGACTGTCCGGGACTTGACCTGACCCTGCTTATACATTTCCTTCTCGCCAGCGACCGATCTCTTCGCGGCAACGGCAGGAACCGCAGGAGAAGCGACTGACCCGGGGCCCGCCGCGACCTTGGCCGGTACGCCGAGCGAGAAACTTAGCAGTGATCCGAAACTAAAGCTCATCATGGGCTCCCCCGCGCCCAGAATGTACAGAGGCATAAAGGGCTGCTCCTCCGTGAGACGAACACGCATCGCACCCGCCGCGCTGATCTCGACATTCGCTTCCCCAAAAACCGCTTTCGCAACGCTCGCGTAAACCTCGCCGCGGATGTCATCACCCAACGGCTGCTTCGAACTGATCCCGAGGTTCACCGCCGTCACAAAAGTACCGGACGACGGGTCATAGGAAGCACCGACCACGACCCCGGTCAGCCCAATGCCAAGATCTGTATCCGTCAGGTTAGGAAGGAGCGAAGTAACATCCCCGCTCAGCCCGTTGACCACTCCCGCCGCGTAGAACCCGTGAAGGAACAAGCCGGGCTCCGAGGCCTTGAGGGCTTCAAGGGACTCCGCCTGAAATTTAGAGACCGCCGCCGCGGCCTGCGCGACGCCCTCCACCCCCACAAGCGCACCGTCCGCGTAGATCTCCATCGCGGGAACCCAGGTCTTGTCCGCCTCACGATAGACCATCTTCAACCCGATGGTATTTGTCTGAAAAGGTTTTTCAGATTCATCCTTGCCGGGAACATTCCCCAAAGCCACATTCACGGATTCCAGCACCACCGAAACCTCCGCGCCGTCCACCGCGACCGTGGCCGACACCACTTCCGCGAAACCTTTTAATGTTTCATAGACCCGGGAATAAACCGACGTGCGGAACGCAGGATCCTCCTCCGACATGAGACGCCGGATCTCCGCGTCCACGTTCAGATTCATTTTAACGGAGGGCACGAACTTCCCCTGTCGAAGGCTCATCGTGAACGTAAGTCCCGTCACCCCGATGACCTGGTCCCCCACCACGAGTTGAAGCCCATACGCGCTCAGATCAAGATTAAAGAACACGCTGAAGTTCTCTTTGAGCATCTGCGTCAGGATCTCGCCGAACTTCCCTTTCTGGTTGGCCTGCTGCAGGAATTGTTCGGCCAAAAGGTTCAGCGAAACCAGAACCTTGCCGATCACGCCCTTCATTTGCTCGCCATCGATCCCGTTCGTTCCTCCAAGCCCCTCCAGCTCTTTGGCCATATCAAACTTCACTTCGATCGTCGTCGTCCAGGTCTTCGCCTTTGAATCCCATGCCATCTTCATCTCAAACCAGTCCAGTTTCAGCTCCCCGATCATGATGTTCAGATCGGAAACGTCAAAAGCCGCTACGATCACGAGATCGTTTTCCAGGATCCCGTCCATCGTCGCAAGTACAAGGTCACGGAATTCCGACATTGCCTCAAAAAGTTGCCCCATCGCGTGCACAAAGCCCTGGGCATCTTTCACGTTCAGCAAAAAGCCCCGGTCAAACTCCAATCGGAAGGTGTTCGTCCACTTCCCGGTCCCCGGGTCATACTCTGACGTAAAGAGCAGCGCGATCAGGGTCAGCTCTCCGAGCTGGACATTCAGATTCGTCCAGGCAAAAGAGAGCTTCACGCCCACGACGTTCAAAAGGCGATGGGTGATCTCCACGATCTCGGGCTGGATCTCCGTCAGAAAATTTTGAACTTCCCGCAAAGCCGAGCCGAGCTCTTCCGGGGTACTCATGTAACTAAAGTCCGTAAAAACAATATTCGCCACACCGAGTTCCGTCCCGTCGGCCTTGTAGATCGCCTGATACACCGCATCCACGTTAGCGACTTTCGGATCCGTCAAAGAGATATTCGCTTCAAGCAACGTGATCGAACCGGATGTCCTCACATCGATCCCGCTGAGCAATGCCTCGCTGATCATTTGGTAATGGATCGATGCTTCTCCCGACTCTCCGTAGTAGTTATTCTGCTGATCGATGACCGCCGCGACATGGCTCGTGGCCGTACTTTCGATTTTCTGCCCCTGGGCGTCCAATTCCCAGGTTGTCTGTACCACGGCGGACAGAACCGAAGCGCCCTCAAGACTTGCGTTCACCCCCTGAAGATCCGCAGTATCGAGCATTTGCTTTTCCGTCACCGTGTTCGGTTTATCTCCATCGGCTTTCAAAGCATCCAGTTTCCCCCTCGTCCCCCCTCCACGAGGAGCCGGCTCTTCTTTTTTCGCGGTGAACATCTCCGAGTTGATCTCTGTCACCAATTGAGTAACGGCCCCTAACGCCAACCCCGCCAAAAAGCCGGAGCCAAAAAGCCCGCGCCGGGCCGGCGTCACAAGGACTTTTTCACCATCCACCATTTTGTATTCCGCGGGTCGGCTGCTCATCACATCGGTCGCGTACGCCATCGAGGCATTAAAACTGCTCATCATCATCGCCTGGCCTACCGCGGCGGAATAACCCGTTCCCTGAACCGCTGGCGAGGACGTCGGACTCCATGTGAGAACTCCTGAAACGAGCGTCTGCAGCATAAAGAACATCGGATCGTCCTGATTATCTTTCCCCGTCACGGCAACCATGATCTCGCGTGCCACTTCACGAACCAGACCGGAAACAATATCTCCCATCGTCACGATCTTGGCCTCGGTCAGGATCCTTCCTTGATAATAAGAACCTTTCGGAATGGGATTATCCTTACCGTAGATCTCCGTATTCAGAAAACCGGTGATCTTGGCTTTGATCGAAGCGAGAAACTTTCCGACCGCTGAAGTCGGAGGCGCGCGTGCCTGGCTCCCAGAGCTCGCGTCCAAACCAAAGGAGCTTGTGACATCCCCCCAATTATTAATCGTCCAAGTGATCCCCGCGGTGATCCCGGCAAAAACAGCCGCATAAAGAAGTGTTTTTCCCCAATCGACCGAACCCGTCATCACCAGCTGTGATGCGGCCATGATTACAAAATTCTGCGCAGCAAGCATGGCGAGACTTTGCAAGAACTGTCCCGCGGTTGCCCCAGTCTCCAACCCTGCCTTGATGGTATTCGCCCAAGTAGCGCCATTGATCGCCGGAGCTATCCCCGCGACAAATCCCGCGATCGCTCCGGTCACAGCCCCCGTCACAACGGCTTTTCCGAACGCGGAAAAAGCATCGCCCCAGCTTCCGCCTTGTCCCATAATCATGCCGGCGTCGATAACGCCGGTAATAACACCCGCAATAGCCCCCTGGATCGCACCGGCGACGATTGATTGAATAATCGCATTAACGATATTCTCTACGATAGTTGCAATAAGTTCCCCAATCGCAGAACCGATCTGGCCAACCCCTGGAACAAAAATAAGCACATAGGAGATGATCTTGATGGCGGTGCCGATATAGCCCATCATCTTGATCATGCCAGATGTCATGGGGAAGGCTTCATCGAGCATGCCATCGATCACTCCATAGACAAAGTCTTTAACTCCCGGGATCCACATGAACACATTAGCCATCATGACAAATTTAATGATCCCCCAAACGATCCTGTTAATAGCACCCAGAAAATCTTTCATGGGCTGCCAGTATTCGGACAGTCCAAGCGTCGCGATGGCGATACCGACCCGAACGACTTTCCCGATGACTTTGCCGATCGCTCCGCCGAATCCGCCACTACTTTTGTGGATTGTCACCTTGTAGTCGCTGTAGGACCTGGATTGCGACCAACCATAGGCGCCGGTGCGAGAGTCATAAGTCTGGTCTTTGCTCAGGGTCTGTGAAAAATTTTTACCGCTTTTGGTATGGCTTGAGTAACCGCTGGCTTTGAGCCCAAGATTGCCCTGAGCCATCGCCATATTCGCGTCATACCACGTCACGCTCACGGAGTTGCCGCCGCTCCATTGTTCCAGCGTGTATCCTTTGTGGCGCTCCCTCGAATAGGTGGTCTGGCTGGATTTCGAGATCACGCGGAGGGTCTTCATCCCTCGATAGGAGAACACCTGGGATGAAGAGTAAGTTTTACTGGAGATCAGCCTTCCTTTTTCATCATAAATCCGCCGACTCCCTTTCCCTTCGCTGGACGCAAGTCGCCCATAGGCATCATAGGCATAGTAGGTTTTGACCGTAACGCCGTCGATCGATTCCTTTGTAAAAACCTTCCGGGTATAGTTCCCTTCCTCGTCTTTTTTGCGATACTCGACACGGTCCGTTGTTTCGTTAAGGTAAGAACCATCTTTCAGGGATAGTTTTTTCCATTCCACACGTTCGAGCTGACCGTCTTGGGCCAGGCTCCAATCGAGGTCGTTCAGGCTGACCCTGTCGCCTGAAAGCGGACTGTCAAGTAGCCGGCGAGAATCATCATCGACATAATAAAGCGTCCAATCTACATTCGTTTTTACCGTCAGATCCGCATCGGGATCCCATTGAATGTCAATGTCCCGGTTATCATTAGCCTCATCACTGTCATAAGAGAGAAGAAATTGTTTAAGAAAATCGATCGTACTTTGAAAAAACGTCAGCGTATTATCACGAACATTCCAATCGATCTTTCCATCCGCGTAACCTGAACTCGTGTCAGCATCGTTCGCTCCCACCGCATAAATTTTAAACATCTGGACCAAAACGCCCAGGTCCGCCATCTTCTGCGCGCCGACATCGCGGAGGGCGCTGACCATCTCATTAAAAAGGCTTTCGATTTCATTGATGACTGCCTGCCCCTGAGACGTTTGATCGCGGGTGTTCCCAAGGCTAATCAATGTTTGAAGCTTCCCGTCAAGCTCAACCAGTTTAGCCGTAACGGTAGTAATCGCGGCGGCACAACGATAGGAGAGCCCCCCCGGGATGTTGAATATTCCTATTTCATTGATCCGGCGGCCGGTCTGAAGGTGGGTGACCACCACATTCCGGGATTCGGCAGATCCAATCCCCTGCCTTGTCCCGTTGATAGCGTTCTTATAGCCGTCATGGTCATACGTGGTTGAAACGCTGGTTTGACAAGTATCACAGGCAACAAAGCTTACGTTGCCGCTTGCATCGAAAACTGGTTTTCCTGAACCGTCAAATGAAACACTCTTTCCGTCATAGACCTGAATGACCGTATCGATCTTGGAATAAAAATCATGTTCCACCGAGCTGATCAGGTCACCCCACGCGCTATAAACGAGCCCGGCAACAAAGATCTTGTGCCAGTCGTCAAGATCGCCATCGGCGCTCCCATCCGCGCCGAAAGACGCACTTAATAGCCTCTTTTCATAGCCCAACATTCTTCCGTCCGCGCCGTAGGAATAGTTGAACGTTTGTTCAAAAACATCGCCGAATTGATCCCGACTTTCGGTCCGGATCACCCGTCCATTCGCATCGTAATACGTGGCCTTGTATTCCATATGATGCGGCGCGCTGGGCGGGACTCCGGTTTCCACCGGATTCGCCGGCTTGTAATAGGTGGCATCATAATCCCGGGGCTCATAATCCGGATCCCCTGTGTCGCGGAAAACGGTCCACGCCGTATCCGTCTTCAAACCGGCATACCAATCGTCACGGAATGTCCCGTCCGCGGCGTAGGTTCTAAGCGTCGTGCTCGTGCTGATCCACGCTTCTCCCGGAACGATCGTCGTATTGATCAGCGCCGAATCGACCGTGATCGCGCCATAGACGGACTGAGAAACGAACGTCTGAACCCGAAAGACCGCGCGTTCACCC
>CAZSFZ010000035.1:0-10215 GCA_964606385.1 uncultured bacterium | reverse complement strand
GCTTGCTTTGGGAGCAAGATGTCGGAGGTTCAATTCCTCTCACCCCGATTTTTCTTTTATTTTTTATTCCATGCCTTATAATGCGTCATCCCGTTTTTCTTCCCAATCGGCTTTTTTCTTTATGACCATGGCTTTAGAGACAGAACCAACGAAGTTGCCGCTCCACGAAGAGCACCTCCTCAAAGGCGCCCGCATGGGTGATTTTGGGGGATGGCTCGTCCCTCTCTTTTATTCCAGTATCATGGAAGAACACGCCGCGGTCCGTACCAAGGCCGGCGTTTTCGATATCTCCCACATGGGGGAATTCATCGCCGAAGGGCCCGGAGTGCTGGACTATCTCGAAAAGAACCTTCCGAGGCTGGTTTCCCAGTTGAAATCAAGTCAGGCGATCTACATGCCGCTTGTGAACGACCGGGGCGGGATGGTCGACGACATCATTGTCTACCGCATGGCCGAAAAAAAGTTCCTGATCATTGTGAACGCGGGCAATATTGACAAGGATTTCGCCTGGTTCCTGTCACGTGTCACGCCGGGTGTGACTCTCACGAACCTTAGCGACGAGATGGGGCTTCTGGCGCTTCAAGGACCCTTGAGTCAGACGATTCTTCTCGAGTGCTTTGGGGCTTTTTATAAGGACCTCCGCCGTTTTCACTACAGGGATTTCGAAGGGGGCGTGATCGCCCGGACCGGTTACACGGGGGAAGACGGCTATGAGATCATGATCCCCAAGCACAAGCTGAAACAGGTGTGGGACGTGCTTTTCCGCGTCGGCGCCAAGCACGGGCTCTTGCCGATCGGTTTCGGCGCGCGCGATACTTTACGTCTTGAGGCTGCGATGCCGCTTTATGGTCATGAACTCTCGGATGAGATCACGCCGCTGGAAGCCGACCTCGAATGGGCAATTGATCTTTCCAAAGATGAATTTCCGGGGATTGAAATTCTCAAGGCTCAGAAGCAAAAGGGGATCTCAAAAAAGAGGGTCGGCCTCGAGATGGTCGAGCGCGGCATTCCGCGTCAGGGTTGTGAGATCCAAAAAGACGGCAAGCTGATCGGTGCGGTCACAAGCGGCAGTTTTATCCCGACCACGGGGAAGAACATCGCCATGGCCTATGTTGCGGCGGCGGAAGCGAAGGTCGGCAACGCGATCGATGTGATGGTCCGTGGAAAACCCGTCAAAGCCGTGCTGGTTTCTCTGCCCTTTTATACGAAAAAGAAATGAAAAGTTTAGGCGGAAAGAGTAGAATGACCGCCGTTCACTTCTAAAATCTCTTCATTATTTTAACCGGAGGCCATCATGAATTTTCCTGAGAATCTGCGTTACACCAAAACCCACGAATGGATCGCCGTGCAAGGCGCCAAAGCCAAGGTCGGCGTGACCGAGTACGCGCAGAAAGAGATCTCGGACGTCGTGTTCGTGGAACTGCCGAAGAACGGGCAAGCGGTCCAGCAGGCCAAAGCGGCCGCGGTCGTGGAATCCGTCAAGGCGGCGTTCGATATCTACGCGCCGGTTTCCGGCAAGATCACGGACGCCAACAAGGCGCTCGAATCGAATCCCGGGCTTATTAACCAAAGCCCCTACGCGGACGGTTGGATCTTTGAGCTCGAGCTCTCGAACCCCGCGGAAGTGAATACCCTGATGACGGCCGCGCAGTATCAAGAAGTGGTCGAGCAGGCTCCTAAACATTAAGCCTCAAGAGTTCTCATGCCTTATCTCTCGCTGACGGAAGAAGAAAAAAATGCCATGCTTGTCGAGATCGGTGTCCGGTCTTTTGATGAGCTGATCAAAGACATTCCGGCTTCGCTCCGTAACCCCAAGATCGCGCTTCCGGACGGGCTGAGTGAGCCCGAAGTCCAGGATCTCGTCACCCAACTCGGCCGCGGGAATACCTCTTCCAGAGATGTATTGTCCTTTTTGGGCGCGGGCAGCTATGAGCATTTCATTCCCGCCGCGGCCCTTGAGATCGCCGGACGCCAGGAATTCCTGACCGCCTACACGCCGTACCAACCCGAAGCTTCGCAGGGGACCTTGCAGGCGATCTATGAATATCAAAGCCTGATGACGGAACTCACGGGGCTCGATGTTTCGAATGCCTCCCATTACGACGGGGCCACCAGTCTCGCGGAGGCCGCGCTGGTCGTGCTGAAGCATACGGATCGTCCGAAGATCCTTTTGGCGCGTTCGATGCATCCGCATTACCGCGAAACGATCCGCACTTATCTTGCCGGGACGCCTTACAAGGTCGAAGAACTGGGTTTTGACGCGAAGGGGAATTTCAACCGCGAGGAATTGACGGCGAAACTTGACGCCTCCGTCGCGGGCGTGATCTTCCAGACGCCGAATTTTTTCGGGAATATCGAAAACCTCGAAGGCGTGAGCGAGAAGATCCACGCGAACGGTTCCCTGATGGTCCTGACGGGGGATCCTCTCTCGATGGGGCTTTTCAAGTCCCCGGGGGAATGGGGTGCCGATATCGCGGCAGGGGAAGGACAGCCTCTCGGACTCGCCATGGAGTTCGGCGGACCTTATCTGGGTTATTTTGTAACGACCCAGGCCTTGATGCGGCGCATTCCGGGGCGGCTTGCCGGCCTGACACAGGATGCGGACGGGAAAAGGGCATTTTGCCTGACGCTTCAGGCGCGCGAACAGCATATCCGCCGCGAACGGGCGGGGTCCAATATTTGCAGTAATCAGGCGCTCTGCGCCCTGGCCGCGTGCGCTTACATGACGCTTCTCGGGAAAAAAGGTATCCGCGAGATCAGTGAGATCAATTGGGACCGGGCTAATTATCTTCGAGAAAAAATCGCGGGTCTCAAGAACTTCGAAGTAGATTCCGAACAGCCGGTCTTCAATGAATTCCGGGTCAGATCAAAAAAACCGTTCTCAAAGGTCCAGGAGAAGTTGATGGCCCAGGGGATTTTCCCCGGGGTCGCGCTGGGCGTCTATTATCCCGAGCTGAAGGACGAGTTCCTGGTCTGCGCCACGGAGACGAAATCCAAAGAGGACCTTGACCGGTTCGTGGAGGCTTTGTCCCGATGCTGATCTCCCAGGATGACCGTCTCAGTTTCGAAAAGAGCAAGCCGGGCCGCAGGGCGGTCACCCTCCCGAAGTCGCGGTTCTCGGAAGCGGCGCCTCAAAAGAGCCTCCCTAAAGGGCTGCTGCGCCAGACCTCCATCGGCTTTCCCGAGATGAGCGAATCCGACATCGTTCGCCACTTCATCAATCTATCCCGCAAGAATTTTTCCGTGGATACGCACTTTTACCCGCTGGGAAGCTGTACGATGAAATACAACCCCAAAGTGAATGAATGGGCGGCGCGTCAGGAAAAGTTTTCGGCGCTTCATCCGCTTCAGGACCCATCGACCGCTCAGGGAATGTTGAGGATCTTCTGGGAGCTCGAAGAGGGGCTCAAAGAGATCTCGGGCATGGACCGGTTCACGATGCAGCCGGCGGCCGGAGCGCACGGGGAACTTACGGGGATGATGTTGGTCCGCGCCTATCACGCCTCGCGCGGGGATGCGAAACGCACCAAGGTGCTTGTGCCGGATTCGAGCCACGGCACCAATCCCGCCAGTGCGGCGCTCTTCGGGTACCATGTGGTCGAGATCCGGTCCGACAGCCACGGCTGTGTGGACATGGAGGACCTGAAGCAGCACCTTGATGAGCATGTGGCGTGCCTGATGCTCACGAACCCCAACACGCTCGGGCTTTTTGACAGGAATATCCTCGAGATCACCCGGCTTGTGCATCAGCACGGCGGCCTGCTCTATTATGACGGCGCGAACCTCAACCCGCTTCTTGGGATTGCGCGTCCGGGCGACATGGGTTTTGATATCATCCACATCAACCTGCACAAGACTTTTTCGACGCCGCATGGCGGGGGAGGCCCCGGCGCAGGTCCCGTGGGCGTTAAAAAACATCTGATCCCGTTCCTTCCCGGACCGCTTGTCGAAAAGACAAAGGACGGATTCGGTTGGGCCGCGCAGGATGAGCGGTCGATCGGCCGGGTGAAGCTTTTTCACGGCAATGTCGGCGTGATGATCCGCGCGTACGCCTATCTCAAAATGCTCGGGAAAGAAGGACTCCGCCGGGTCAGCGAAGCCGCGATCCTCAACGCTAATTACATGAAGGAAATGCTGAAGGGCGTTTTTAAAGTGGCGACCGAAGGGCCGTGCATGCACGAGTTCGTGCTTTCGCTGAAGTCCCTGTCCGCCCAAGGGGTCCACGCGGGGGATGTCGGGAAACGTCTGCTGGATTTCGGGTTCCACGCCCCGACCGTTCATTTCCCTCTGGTCGTCCCCGAGGCGCTCATGATCGAACCGACGGAGACCGAGGCGCGCGAAACGCTCGATCTTTTTATTGAAGCAATGAAGGCCATCGCGAAGGAAGCTGCGACCGATCCCGAGAAAGTGAAGAATGCGCCTTACACGCTTCCGGTGCGCCGTCCGAACGACGTTCTTGCCGCGCGCAAACCCATCCTTTCTTATCGCGATCAAGTCCGGGAAAAAGTGCTGTTGGCTGAAGCCGTAGCATGAACTGGAGTTTACTTCCCACGATCAGCTCGCCCATGCCTTTGCAGATGGCGCTCGATGAGCTTCTTTTCGAATCCCAAAAAAAAGAACCGCTAGCGCCCGTACTGCGCTTTTATATTTCCTCAAGCCCCTGGATCAGCGCTGGATGCTCGTTCCGGAGCTCCGCCGCGCTCTCAAGGTCAGCGTTGATCATGAGAAATCCCAAGGTGCCGGTCTGCCGGCGCGTGACGGGCGGGGGATGCGTCCTTCACGGAAAGGACCTGATCTTTTCACTGCTGATACGGACGCAACTCGATCCCGAGGGGCTGGGGGTGACCCGCGCAAGTTACGCGAAGATCCACCAGAGCGTCAAAAAAGGACTCGAACTTTGCGGGCTCGACCCCAAATTTTACAGCGAGGACGAGGTCGTGTCGAAAGGGAGCGACTGTTTTGATTATCCCGTGGAAAGCGATCTCTCCTGGAAAGGGAAAAAGATCGCCGGGGGAGCTCAGAAGCGTTCCGAAGGAGTGCTCCTGCACCACGAATCGATCGTGATCCCGCCAGGGGTCGGGCGGGAGGCCCTGATCTCGGGGCTCCGGCAAGCGATGGAGCAGGTGTTCGGGGTGTCGATCCAAAACGCAATCATGGACCCCGCCGTTTATTTTCAAGCTGACAAATTTCAGAAAACCACAATCGAGGGATCTCCGTGGAAGGATCAGCCGGTTTCCTTGAAAAAATAGAAAGCCTCGTCGAGAAAAATCCGGATTATAAATTCGAGGCGTATACTTTTGTCCTGGCCGGGCTCCACGACACAGTGAGCCGGCTCAAAAAACCCCGTCACATCTCGGGACAGGAGCTTGCCTGGGGGATCAGCAAGTACGCGCTGGACCAATTCGGTCCGATGGCGATGACGGTACTCCGCCATTGGGGGATTCGGACGACGCTAGACCTCGGGAAGATCGTTTTTGCGCTTATTGATGTGAAACTTTTAAGCAAGCAGCCTGAGGACAAGCTGGAAGATTTTGACAGCGTCTATGACTTCGCGGAAGTGTTCAGTAAATACACGATCAACGATGAGTGAACCGTTCGATGCCTCTGAATCTCCTTGAGAAACTGAACCCGTCGCAAAAGGAAGCCGTGTCCTGGTCCCCGGTACGCCCGCTGCTGGTGCTGGCCGGAGCGGGAAGCGGGAAGACGCGGATCCTGACGCACCGGATCGCTTATCTGATCGAGCACGGGGTTCCCGCCTTTAATATCCTCGGCGTGACCTTCACGAACAAGGCCGCGCAGGAGATGCGCAACCGGATCGAAAAACTTGTTTCCCAGAGGGTTTGGGTCAGCACGTTCCATTCCACCTGTCTGCGGATCCTCCGCCAGGACGGGCCCGCGATCGAACTCGACAGGAATTTCATCATTTACGACGAATATGACCAGCTCCAGGTCATCAAGGAATGTATCGCCGAACTCAAGCTGAATGAAAAAGATGTGAGCCCCAAAGCGGTGCGTGAGGAGATCCAGCGTGCCAAGGATTATCTGATCTCACCTGCGCAGTACCTCGCGAAGGCCTCGGAACTCTTTCAGGATTCCGCGGGAAAAGTTTATCAGCTTTATGAAACGCGGATGAAACGCCTCAAAGCTTGTGACTTCGGGGACCTCATCATGAAGACCGTATCTCTTTTCGATCATCATCCCCAGGCGCTCAAGACCTGGCAAGACCGTTTTCAGCATATCCTGATCGATGAGTATCAGGATACGAACCACGCCCAGTACCGCTTTGTGAAGCTTCTGGCGGCGGCGCGCCGCCAGATCACGGTCGTGGGGGACCCGGATCAGTCGATCTATGGGTGGCGCGGAGCGGATATCAAAAACATCCTGAGCTTTGAATCGGATTATCCCGAATGCGGGACGATCCGGATGGAGCAGAACTACCGTTCGACCTCTGTGATCCTGGACGCGGCCAATCACCTGATCCGGAATAACGCGATGCGCAAACCGAAAGCGCTTTGGACGGAGCAAAAAGGCGGCGCGAAGATCGAACTTTTCAACGCGGACGACGAGATCTCCGAAGCCAAGTATGCCGTGGGGAATGTTATGAAATACAAGGCCCAGGGCCGCTCGTTTGCGGACCAGGTGATCTTCTACCGCGTGCATGCCCAATCACGCGTCCTGGAAGAAGAGCTGATGCGCGCCAACATCCCTTACAAGATCGTGGGCGGGACACGGTTCTATGACCGTAAGGAGATCAAGGACACCATCGCGTATCTCAGGATCGTAGCGTATCCGTTCGATGAGGTGAGCCTGAAACGCGTGATCAATGTGCCGACGCGGGGGATCGGGAAAAAAGCCCTGGAGGCTTTGGAGGCGAAGGCCCGGGGCAGGACCTGGGATGAGGCTTTGCAGGATGTGGCCGGGATCGAGGGGCTGACGCCCAAGGCGCAAAAGGCCCTGACCGCTTTTTACTCTTGGCTGGTTAAACTTCGCCAAAGACAGCATGAGATGACGATCCATGAGATCCTCGAAAGGATCCTGGAAGACACGGGCTATGTCGCGGTGCTTGAAGCCGAGCGGACGCCGGAGGCTCAGGCAAGACTTGAGAATATCGAAGAGTTCTTCAGCGTGATCGAAGACTTCAACGAAAGATTGGAAGATGTTCCCCTGACGACCGAACATCCGAAGAAAAAAGACCTGAAAATCAAAATAGCGGGGGAAACTGATGAGGAAGCTTCGCCCCGGTCCGCCTTGGCGGATTTCCTGGATTCGATCGAGCTTGTAACGGATCTGGATGCCTGGGATCAGGGAACGAACGTGCTGACGCTCATGACGCTCCATACGGCCAAAGGGCTTGAATTTCCGGTCGTCTATATGGTCGGGTTGGAAGAGGGGATCTTCCCGCACATTAATTCCTATATGGGAGCGTCGGATGAGCTTGAGGAGGAAAGGCGCCTTTGCTATGTCGGGATCACGCGGGCCCGCGAGAAACTGCATCTTTCCTACACGACCCAGCGGCGCATGTATGGGGCCACCCACCACAACCTTCCTTCGCGTTTTCTGAATGAGATCCCCGCGAGCCTCTATGATGTCCGTTCCACGCATTCCGGAGGTTTTTACCGGGATGAAGACGAAGACCAGGATGCGAGCGGTGGTTCCGTTCGCGACACCGTTATTGAGTTCGACTGAGATTCGAAGTAAGCCTCGTAATTGATTTCCTCTCCATTCCCGATGGTATCCTATTATTTTTTTGTAACCCATTTGTTTCGAATGACTTACAATAATATAGCAAAATTAATCAATCTATAGCAATAAAGACCTTTATTAAAATATAATGAAATAATAAAAGATTCAGAATTAACCCTTTTTAATCTTAGAGCAAAACACGCTGTAAAAAAGTTTTTCAACGATGACTCTTGCTATGCGTCTCTTTGAGTGTTACCCATGTTTCAGGTTTATAAGAAGTCTTTAAATGTTTTGAGTAAAAAGATGGGGAGGATAAAAAAATGGACACTCAAAATAAAAAATCAAAAAAAATGAGTCTTATAAGCTGCTTTACCATGCTTAGTTTTTTTGTTTCGCAAATTGCCTACGCCTCTCCTCAAATCGGATTTCAGATTCCCGCGCAACGGGAAACGCCATCTTTTTTACAGATTTCAATACCGGCGCATCTTGCCAGCATCGATGATATTTATGAAGCGCCCCCGAATCTGGACCCCCGGGTGGTGCTACATGTCCAAAATGCGCACGCGAATTATGACGCGCAGCAAAAGATCAAGGAACTGCTTGTGTATTTAAACCAGACTTATGCGATCAAAACCATATTCGTGGAAGGTGCGACACAGAAGTTAAATCCTGATTATTTAAAATTCTTTTCGGAGTCGGATCGCAACCAGGAATTGGCGGATTTTCTTGCGAGGCAGGGTGAGCTGACCGGTGCCGAGCTCTTTCTTATGGAGGCTGAGGGGCAAACCAGTCGTGTCGAAGGCATCGAAGATCCGAAGCTGTATCGTGCTAATTATGAAGCGCTCAAAAAAGTTCTTCGTTCAGAAACGATTGTGAATCGATATATCGAAGGTTGCGAGTCGCGACTCGAATCTTTATCCTCCAAGATATTCTCGAGCGAAATTCGCCGTTTGTTGTCCGAGTGGCAAAAATTCGAAAAGGGTCGTCGGGAATTCATGCCTTACGTTAAGGCTCTTTCACATGAGGCAGAAAGGATTCTCGATATTGATCTCAGCAGCCTGTTTTCCCAGGTGGATTGGCCTCAAACAACGAGACTGCTGGTTTTGCAGGACATGGAGAATAATTTAAATCTTGAAAAAGCTGATGACGAAAAAGCAAAACTCGTTGATTTTTTGAAAGCCCATGGTGTTTCCGATGAGCTCGTCGATGCCGTAGGGAATTTTAGAGATCAACAACTGACGATCCACCGGAAGATCGGAGAGCATGGGAAGCAGGAGATTCATCCCCGCTACCTCTTAGAGCGTCTTGTCGACGAGGCTGGATCGAAAGGATTTTATTTTCACGATTATCCCAACTTTAGTGTTTATGCGGGGTATCTCATTTTGAAGAACGAACTCGACTCCAAAGTTCTCTTCGAGGAGATTTCCGCGCTTTTCGCGAAAATGCTGGATCGTCTTGTCGAAACCAACTCGCAAAAAGAGCTTTTGAAGCTTTATCGCGATGAAATTCTGGTTCGCAAGCTTCTTCGGCTCGAACTCGCTCGCAAGGATTGGAGGGCCTTGGAGGAGAAGAAATCGTCCGTTGATATTGATGAGTTTGTGACCCGGCTTCGGGATCTTGGGAAGTCCGTCAACGAGGAATTCAAGATGACGGATACGGATTTTGAGATTAAGAAATTGAACCCTAAATTCCGGGACAGAATCGCATCCATTTATGAGGACGCATACCGTTTTTATAATTTCGCGCATCTGCGGGAACAGGTTTTCTTTGAAAAAATGGATGCTGTGATGACGCAGGTTGCCGCCAAAGGGGCCGTTTTGATTACGGGAGGATTTCATACGGATGGCATGACAGAGCTTTTAAGGGAAAACGGGATGAGCTATGCCACGCTCACGCCCCGCCTTATGGAAAAAGGTGATGAGCTTCTCTACAAGCGGACGATGCTGCAGGACCGCATGGAGCTTTTTAGTATTTCCTTTCTGGAAGCGGCATCCAAGCTCGCATCCATTAAGACGTTGCAAGATCAGGGTGTGGATGTGGCGAAGAGCCTGACGGTGGAGCTCGAGGCGTTCCGAACGGTCGGGAAATTCACATCACTCGATGATGCGGTTGCCGCATTCAATAATTCGACAGCTGTAGAAATGTTCGGCATTACCCTTAAAAAAACCGGCCCGAACGCATATCGGATCACGACTCGCTCTGAAGTGAGGGGTGGGGAGTTTGATAATTGGGTTGCCGATACATGGGCGAGAGAAGACAAAGAAAAAAGTGATCGCGCCTATGATCAAGAACAGGCGGATTTTATGGCGAAGCAGCAGCGTGTTTCGCGGCTACGCCGTGAGCAAGCGCAACAGCAACAAATTGCTGAAATCGAAAGGCGAGGTGGAAGTTGGGGATACAACACCCAGGGAGATGTCTATGAACATAGGACTCGTGATGACTTCGACCCTGCCGACATGGCCCGTTCTGAAGCGCGTAGCATGGCGGTAGATCTTGAAGCAGCGAGGACGAAGGGATTGGCAAAGGAAAAGA
>CAZSFZ010000034.1:0-11384 GCA_964606385.1 uncultured bacterium | reverse complement strand
AATCAATATTCATAGGAATAGCCCCTAGGAAAGGGACCTTTTGCTCAAGCGCTAGTTTTTGACCTCCTCCTTTCTTGAACAGGTTTATTTCTTTGGCGCAGTGGGGGCAGCAAAGCCCGCTCATGTTCTCGATAACCCCCGCGATAGGAACCTGGATCTTCCTCGCAAAGGAAATATTTTTTTTTGCATCAAGCACGGCCACTTCCTGGGGCGTTGTGACAATGATCACTCCAGTCAGGTCCGGAATGAGTTGGCATACGCTTAAGGGCTCATCGCCGGTACCCGGTGGGCAATCCACAATCAGATAGTCTAGTTCTCCCCACTCGACATCGCACAGAAATTGACGAATAACACCCGCTTTAGCCGGGCCTCTCCATATAATCGGTTCGGACGGATCCATCCCCAGCAGGGCAATACTTACCGCTTTCAGATTCTCCTTTACCATCACCGGCTGGATGGAATGTTCCCGGAACTGTTGGACCAGCTTATCCTCAATCCCGAGCATTTTAGCGATATTAGGTCCGTGGATATCAACATCCAGAATACCAACCTGCTTCCCCTTCAGAGCGAAAGCATAAGCGAGATTCACGGCAACGGTTGTTTTTCCGACGCCGCCTTTTCCGCTCATCACGATGAATGTTTTCTTGATGGCTTTCATCCGGTACTTAATTCGTTCTTCCTGAATCTCTAGTTCCTGCTGGTGGTCCGCTTCTTCCATTCTTAAACCTCCGCTTTTTCTGATATTGTTACAGGTTGTCTTAAATACTTGGAAAGCTTTTTTCGTCTGGCGGCGGAGTACCCTTTGGGGACTGGGGCATCTTGATATTCATCCCGGTCCAAAAAGGTTTTACACTTGTGAACCCACGATGCTCCCACTCTAATGGATTTAAATAGTCTATAATCAGTTTCCCTTCCAAATGATCCAGTTCATGCTGGAACACTCTCGCTAGAAGACCCCGAGTCTCGATCACAACAGATTTACCCTTTTCATTTAATCCGCCCACAATAACTTCCGCGGGCCTGTCCACGGCGACCTTGGCGCCGGGAATGCTTAAACAGCATTCTTCTGCCGTTTCTGATCCTTGTATCTTCAAAAGCACGGGATTCGCCAAACATATGGGGTTATCTCCTAGATCTGCCACGATCAGACTCCTGGAAATCCCGATCTGCGGAGCCGCCAGACCGATCCCCTTAAAGCGCCTCATAATGAGAATCATTTGCTCAAAAAGATTCCTCTCCATATCCGTAATTTCGCCTACAGGAAGACATTTCTCTCTTAAAATAGTATCCGGATATTCCCGGATCTTAAAGGTTGTCATGTTCCAGCTCCTTTCCGAAAGCTATTTCCCCTGAGAGAATTCTTACTGTTCCAGCTTTCTGTGAGCGCTGCAAAAGGGACAGAATTTTTCCAGTCGTTTCATTCCCGAAGCAAATTTGGAATCCGGGAAATGTCTCGCTGCGATACATAAAGGGCACACATCACAAACAAACGCTAGCATCTTGACCCAAAGTTTCATTTTGATCCCTCCCGCGTTAAATTCTTTCCACCACATCGCAAGATAATATCCCCCATTCGACATCCGACATGTTTCGCCACAACGGGACACTTGGCCATAAAGAGAAAAAACACAGGCCTTGGGGCAAATGACAGAGATTCGAAATTCCCCTGCCCCTTGCTGATCACCATATCGGCTTGATGAAAAACACGTAAAAAGCTTCGGCTGCACAATGAAAGAATGGTTCCCGGTGCGGCAAGCCCGCTGGAAATGATCCTGGCAACCCGGTCAATACCACAAAAGCGGGCATCTTCTTCTAAAGCATCGTTGATCGTAGGCCCCGCTTTGACGGCATAGGAAATCTGCTTTAGAGGATCTCCCCTCTTTATCTCTTCAATCAGTAATCGGTCAAATACAGTTTCACCGGCGTTATCACCCAAAATCAAAACAGTTTCGGCTTTTCGTAAAGCACGCTTGAAGCGTTCGCATTGGTAGAGTTTTCTGTTCTCTTGATGAATGGCCCGGCTTTCGGTGCTGAGAATCTTTTCCAATTCGCGCTCCACGTTTAGTGAGTTTTTGACCCCATAATCAATGATGTTACCGGCGATCGCTAGCCGGACCGCAGCACCCAAACGATCTCGGGAGCGCGCGATCTTCTTTTTGAGTTGCGGATAAAGCTTTAGGGCCTTCCGGTTACTTTCAGATTTGACCCGCGCGTAAGGATCTTTTTTCCCGGTCACACTACTTACCATGCGATAAATGATACGTCCCATTTCGGGCGGCGTGGATGTCAGAGAAAAGGCCGGAAGGATGCCGGCTAATTTGTTCAGCACGCGCCGTTGTGTCCGGGAACTTGCCCCGGCCAGCTTGGACGCCTCAAGAGCTTGCCGGAAAAAGCATGGAATGCAATCGAGATAAGCTTTCATTTATCCATTTCCATGAGCGGTAATTTGTAGCCTTGAGCAGTCAAGTAACGCTCAAGGAAAACGGCTGTCAAAATGACCAGCGGCAAAGAAACCGCCCATCGGATTACCGTGAACTTTAACCCTAAAAAGGACGCTTCGAATGTCGTCAAGGGTATCCTGCATATAGCGGCCGCGCCGACATAGGTGAAAATCATTCCAAGCCTCGCACCCTTCTTGTGCAAGGCATATGCGACGGGAAACGCCATTTGCACTCCGCCTACCGCCGTACCCGCAAGAAGGATGGCCCAGAGAAAACCGGAGAAACCGGAATCTTTGCCGCAATGTTTCTCAATGGCTTCCGAGGACACCCAAACCTCAAAGAGTCCTATAAGAATAAAGACAGGAGGCATTACTTTGAGCAGATCCCAGCTGAAGGAAACAAAGTCACGGCCGATCTTCTGCCCCGGTTCGTACCCCGTCAGAAACGCTATCAAAATCACCGCACCGTACAGAATTCCCGTAATAACGATGGCTCGACGTGAAAGTTTCATAAAAATAATTCCCCATAAAAAAATCCCGTCACGAGCGCGACAATAACCGCTACGACCAAGCTCAAACCATTCCTCATAAGAGCTACTTTTGTCCCAAAATACCGCTTCTCGATCGGGAATGTGGCGATACCAACCATCATTAAGGTGCTTGCGAAAGCCGAAAGCACCATATAGGGAACGCCCTGTTTTAGGAGAATCCCGCAAAGTGGAAAAGCGATAAATCCGGGCATGATCGTGATGGATCCAAAAAGCGTGGCGAACAAAAAACCGATCCATTTATTATGATTTCCGAGATAATTCGCGATAACTTTATCGGGCACCAAGAACAAAAGGATTGTCACTAAAATCACCATGGTCACTAATGCCGGAAAAATCTGAAAAAACTCGCGCCAGGCAGTCTTCAAAGCAAGCAGTGTTTTTGGGAAACTAGCGCAAAAAGATATCGCTAAAGCCAAAAAAGCAAAACCGTACAAATAAATCATAAGTAATTTTCTAAGCCTATGTTTTCTTGATTTGCGTCAATGGTCTGCGCAGTAATTTGATTCATGAAAAAAGGCTTCGATGGCTTTTTGAGCTAGCTCAGCATCCACTCCGACAATCTCAAACTCTAGTCGCGTTTTATAAGCAGCCCCTAAGGACATGAGCCCTACTATGCTTTTCCCGTCTACGGCCATAGATCCTTTGCGAACGCGTATTTCAGATTTGAATTGTTTCATGAAGGGAATAATGCGCGCGGCACACCGGGCATGAACCCCCAACCGGCACGGAATTTCAATTGTCGTTTTTCGAACAACTTTTTCATCAGAATTCAACATGCTTCTCCATAGATCCACTGCTATTAGCACACCCGGATACGACGCTTGAATTCGTTCCAGGGGAAGAATTTCCCCGGACACTCGGTTGCGGCGCCGGGCACGTCGCGATGCCCTATGATATTCCGATCTGGAATCCGATAAAAGTTTTTAAGCGTAAGCACGAGAAAGGTTAGAGAATCAAGCATGGGGTCAGGAAGACCGAACTCGCTATAATTACCGACCACAGCAATACCGATGGACTTCTGGTTCCAGTCGCCCACTTTCACATGCGCCCCTGGCATCTGTTTGAGCCACCGCGGCCCCACTTCAATTTGTCCGATCGTCTTGCCACGCGTCCCGTTATCGATCAGAAAATCATAGCCCATCCCATTCTCCCATCCTCGCTGTTGATGCAAACCGTCAACGCTGTAAGCGCTGCCCTGATCGGTCGCTGTATGGTGGATCACAATATGCGTCCAGCGCTTGGTAGGAAAAAGAGGAATATTGGGCCGCGGACCGCGGGTGTTTGGAATCAGAAGTTTCATGCCCTTTTTTAGCTGGGTTTTGCTTGTTAAATTGTTGACGCGCATGATGGTTGCCATATCCACGCTATAGATGGTCGAAATACGCCAGAGGGTTTCATAAGGTCCAACTTCATGATAGATGTTATGAGGAGATCCGGACGGCGCAAGAAGAACCGTGGTTGGTGTCGAAACCGGACGTGGCGGCTGATATGCCGGAGCGTAGCTCGGCGTTGAAGAAGCGCATCCTGAAAGAAAGCTGATGCCTGCCAAAAGGGCAAATGCCGCCAAAATAGACTTGCACCGTGATCTGTTTTTAGCCATGTGAGATGGCATCCTATAAACCCCTTGTTTTTGTTGTGCGCCCTTCAAACTTTTCCTCTGCGGCGGAGAGTGTCAGGCCCGCTGATCGGCAAAACCTTCTTTTTTTCGGCACTGTACACGTTAATGATGGAAATATCCCCGCCACAAATATTTCGGAATTGTTGTTCAATGCCGCCTAGAATTGCCTCGGAGAGCGGCTCTGCCTCGCAAGGCCGTAAAGGCGTATTGATTTCGATCTCATCAGGACGGATCTCTTTGGCGAGTTGCGCGATCTGTCCGGCATTTTTTTCGTTAAGAGAAGTAAACATGATCTGCAGCGCGAATCGGCCCTTATAAAACGATCTAAAACCTTTCACAGTCGCTACCACGGTCCGGAAGTTCATACCGGGCATCGGCCTATTTATGGCTTGAAACGATTCTTCGGAATCCGCGTCCAGTTTAGCAAGGACAAAATCCGCCAGCGATAAATCTTGCTGGACATCCCTTCTGTTCATAAACGAGGCATTCGTGATCACAGCTACTTTTTCTTTTCTGATTTTCTTGACCGCTTTGATCAGGCCGCCCAGATTCTTTGCGAGGGTGGGCTCTCCGGCTCCGGAGAATGTAATGTAGTCAATGGGCGGCAATGGAAGCGTTTGAATTTCACGAATGACATCCTTTATCCGGACAAATTCGCGTCTTTCGCTCGAGAACATTTTCGTTCTCCCGAGTTGACAATAAACGCAATCAAAAGTGCATATCTTTTCCTTTGCCGAAATAGGATCAACGCCTAAAGATCTCCCCAATCTCCAGGAAGATACAGGACCGTAGATATACCGATAACCGCTTTTACTCATAGTCATTCAGCCCCTCATCTTCATTCGAATGCATTTCTTTCTATGAAACCTTTTCAATGATCTCCTTACCTTTTGTTTCCAGGTCGCGTCCTCCAACCACTCTCTCGTCGTTAATAAAGAAAGTCGGCGTGGCGTTAACTTGCCTCTCCCGCGCTTCCTGTATCTCTGCTTGGATCGCAAGATCGGGTTCGGGGCTGCTAAAACAAGCATTGAAACGCCGTTCATCCAGACCCAATGCCTGCGCGTAGCTGATAAAAACGGCAGAGTCTTTTCCTACCCAGTCCCGCTGGTTCTGAAAAAGAAAATCATGGAAGAGCCAGAACTTTCCTTGCGAATTCGCGCACTCCGCGGCCCGATGCGCCGACATGGCCGACTTATGGTAATGCAACGGATAGTGTTTAAATGTCACATTGATTTTCCCGGCATACTGATCTTCCATTTGCTTTAGCGCTTTGTAAGCCACGCCGCATGCCGGACATTCAAAATCGGTAAACTCAATTATTTTCACTGCGGCATTGGGAGTACCTATTTGCTTTAGGAATGGAACCTTTGCCCCCTCGGCAGGTACTTCCCCGGCCAAATCGCCTTTCCCATGATAGATCCCGGTTAATAAAACAATACCGGCTAGGAACGATGTTAAAACAATCCCGGTCAAGAGCCGCACCCCAACATTGACGCGCACTCCTTTGACGAAAAATGAGATCAAGGCATCTAGACTGCATAAATGTTTTTTAAACGTGACAAGTATCAGGATCAAAAAAAAGTTGAGAATATCCATCAAGAAAATCGCCGGCGTCGGCAGTTTCCAGCTTCCGGCAAAACATCCGCAATCCCCTGGAAAACGCCCTCCCAGAAAGCGTTCCGCTCCCAACAGAGTTACGAAAGTGAATGTAAAACCAAGCAAAGTTAGTGCGGCTAATCGCGTAAAGAGTCCAAAAAATAAAAATGAACCAACGAAGAATTCCACCCATGGAAATAAAAGGGATATCCACGGAACTAAAAAATCGGGAAGAAACGTGTATTCATAAAAAAGCGCCTGGGTTTCGGCCACAGGGACCGCGAGTTTGCTCAAGCCGGAATAGATAAAGATCGACCCCAGGAGCAATCGAACCGACAGCCAAATAAAGTAGTAGGATCTATTTTTAATCATGTTGCGTTCAAAACTTCCTTCAGCGTTGAATCGTTTTTGACTTCGGAATTTTTAAAAAAGGCAATGAATTTTCCGGTCGCTTTAGCCTTAAGGGTCTGCCCCTGGACAAGCGACGCTCTTAATACGTAATAACTTCCACTGGATTTTTCTATGCTGGCTTTTAACCTTACGACGCCTTCCGTTTTAACCGGCGCCAGAAATCTCACGTTCAGCTCGGCCGTTAGCGCCTTGATGCCGCGCGCAAACAGGCAGTTTGTCATAACGCTATCAAGCAGGGCGGACACAACTCCGCCGTGCATGACATGGTTATAGCCTTCAAGAAAATCGGAGCACCTGAAACAGGCTTCCATACTTCCGTCGTCCATAAGGTCGAAATCCAGCTTAAATCCCTTCTCATTACTATGGCCGCATAAGAAACAATGGGAATGCTCTTCCTGCTTAATTTTCTTATGAATGGTGCTCATGGTTTTCATCATGGATAAGTTCCTTTCTTTTGAACGGGAAAATGCCTCACATCAATGTTTAAAAAACAAGCGAACTGCTAGTAGCAGCACAAGCCCGGCTGAAAATGCCGTAAAATGAACGACATTCCGCAATAAGGTCCTAGCCTTGTTGACTTCCGGCACCAGATCCGATGCCCCAATGTAAATGAAATTCCCTGCGGCGAATGCAATTAGGAAATCTGTATTGATCTGGGATGAAACCGCATAGGTGATAAGCCCGCCGACCGGGAACATCAAACCGGAGATGAAATTCCACAGCAGGGCTTTTTTCTTGCTCCATCCGCTATGGACCAAGGCCCCGAAATCACCGAGTTCTTGGGGAACTTCATGAGCCGCCGCTGCAATCCAGGTTGCGACTCCTAGGCGGATATCCACTAGAAAAGCCCCCGCGACAGCCAGGCCACCCAGAAAATTGTGGAGCCCGTCTCCGATCAGGATCAGATAGGCGAGGGGATTTTGGCAGTTCGCATTCTGCCGGTGGCAATGGTGATGGTGAATGAATTGTTCCAATGCGAAGAAAACGGTGAATCCCAGGGCAATCCAAATGCCAACCTGTAGTTCGTCCAGATGATGGCTGGAAAGCGCGGCGGGGATCATGTGAAAAAAAGCACCCCCGATGAGACTACCGGCAGCCAACGCAACCAGAGGCAGGATCATGCGTTCAAAAGTTTTTTGATTGAATAGAAATGTGATGCTGCCAATGAGCGCGATACCGCTCATCAGTAAACCACTCCCGAGGATCCAAAAAAATGCTCCGTTGTTCATAAAGGCGCCCTACCCCCGGACATTGATCTTTTTCTTGCCGCCCATCAAATAAAGAGCGATCGCGCGGTGTAGGGTGCTAACGGACAGGATGGCGCAATGCAAATGGTCTTCCGGAACATTTTTGAGCGTTTGGATCACCCTGCCGGGCGAAATGAGTAGTGCCTTTGCAAGACTCTTCCCCTGAGCCATTCTGGCAGTCTCCACCGCACAAGCCTTAGATGCCCCACATCCGGAAGTAAAACAACGAACCTGGCGCACTGTATTGCCTCCGATCTTTAAGAAAAATTCCATGCTATCCCCGCAGGGCCCTTGAATACGAGCCTGTGCCGTCGGCTTTTCCATTTTTCCAAAAAAAACAGCTTCCTTCTTGATCATACTAAAACCCTTTCGTTATTGTTTGAGTCATATCGTGGTGATTTCCCGGCTTCTGCGGGCAAAACTGTTTTGCGGACATATTTCTGCGAAGATTCGGAACATACTGGCCATCCCCCCATCTCACTAGAAAGGAGGTATTGTTTCGTGGTATCAAGATTCCGAGTCAGAGAAGGATCATTCAGGTAAGACGCGGCAAAAGCAACCCCGCGCTCAGTCAGTGCAAAAACTGGGATTTGTTTGGAGAGTTGGAGCTTTGCAACCGAACCAATTTTCCCCCGCACCTCACCCGAAGCGCAGGACCACACAAGATCAGCATTCTGGCGGATCATCTCGATTTTTTCAGAAGAGATCCCGGTGGTGCAGACGACAAGAATGGTAATATCGACATCTTCCTTGTTTTCAAGGTCCCGGATCTCTTCGAGTTGCCTTGCGGCAAAACCCGCTACGGTAACCCCAATCCTTCTGTACCCGAGAGAAATGGCTTTTTCAACGCCTTTGACTTGATCAATCCAGTCAGTGTTTTTAGATACAATATGACAATGTCTTTCTTTCAGCTTCCGCTGGATTTCTTTAATAGGAGAGGTGAAAATCAAGGTGTTCATGCGGGCTCCGATCCCTTGGACGACCTCAGGGGAACTGACGATCACGGTTCCAGCTCCGTCACAAGCCACGACCGCCGCTTCGATGAAACGATTTTTTAACGAAGCTGCCAGCATTTCAGAAGCTCCGTACGGAACAACACACTTAGGAAAATGAAACGAGCGGTCGTTCGTAAAAAATCCGTAATTCCTGATCTTGGATTCAATGATTCCTCGGATAGCGTCCTTGAGAGACTCTACGCTTTCCGGATCTGCGTCTTTGAATTCAGAATAAAAATGCCGCGCCAGCGGACAAGAGCGTAGGGTAGGATCCGTAACATTGATCACCTGCCCTTCTGAGACAGTGATCACGGAAGAAAAATATTTCAATACATGCAGATCTCTTTCAACGGGACGGATCATAACCTAAGCTTTTACAGCCTCCCAAATCCGGATCATTTCGGTTTTTAAAGCGCCATTTGTGTATTCCGTAACGGGTCTTCCCGCAATGATGGATTCAATAACGGCGCGATCGAAGGGTATTTTTCCGATCACGGGAATCTTTTGCCCCGTGCAAAACCGCTCGATTTTTTCCGAGGCTTCCGGATTGATGTCCCATTTGTTGATCACCAGCCTGACCGGCACTTCAAAATGCGCCGCCAATTCGATCACCCTTTCGGCATCGTGAAGACCTGAAAGGGTGGGTTCGGTCACAACCACCGCGAGATCTACGCCCGAAAGCGAAGCGATGACGGGACATCCGATCCCCGGAGGACCGTCAATGATCACGTAGTCCGCCCGCTTCCCTTCGGCGAGTTCTTTGGCTGTTTGCCGCACCTTCGCGACAAGCTTTCCGGAGTTTTCTTCCGCGATCCCAAGTTTGGCGTGCACAAAAAATCCGTAGGGTGTTTCCGAAATAAACCACTCTCCTGCCGTATTTTCCTGCATGCGGATCGCATTCACCGGACACAGCCGGGCACAGAGACCGCATCCTTCACAATTAATCGGGCTCGCGGCGAACTCCGAACTGATGGCCTGAAAGCGGCAAGCGGCTTTACACTCGCCGCAGCCCGTGCATAAAGCCGGATTGATCTTGGCAAAGGCCCCACTTCTGAACGGATGCCGTTCTTTTATGGAGGAACTCAGTAAAAGGTAGAGATTCGCGGCATCAACATCACAGTCCGCCATGACCTTGTTCTCTGCCAGGGCCGCAAAGGCTCCGGTAAGCATGGTTTTCCCCGTACCGCCTTTTCCGCTGATCACGACGATTTGCTTCATGCTGCCACCTTCGCGGTTCCAAGTATGAATTTAAAAAGATCCAGAAATTTCTCCCGATATTCCGGCAATTGCTCAACAAAAGGGATCCCCACGGAATAAAGTTCTGCGATTTTCCGGTCAAAAGGGATTTGAAGCATGATCGGGATATCATTCGCCTTAAAATGTATCCGGGTTTTCAGGTCGTGCGGTTCCGCTCTGTTCATGACTACGCCGTAGGGGATTTTAAGTTTTTTAACGGTTTCGATTGCCAGTTGAAGATCATTCATCCCGAAGGGGGTGGGCTCTGTGACCAAAATACAGAAATCACTTCCCTTCACAGCCGTCACCATGGGGCATGAGGTTCCCGGCGGCGCGTCAATGATCGTCATACAAGACCGGTCGATATGCGACTTGACCTGCCGAATGAGCGGAGGGGCCATGGTTTCACCCACGGCAAGCTTTCCCTGAACAAAATCAATACCGCCCCTCTGCCCTATTTCAATTTCGCCGATCGAACGGTCCACCTCCCGAATGGCTCCCTTGGGACACAGACGAGCGCAGGCCCCGCAGCTATGGCACATTTTGGGGAAAAGAAGAACCTTTTTGGGAAGGACTGCCAGCGCGTGATAGGCACAAATTTCCTGGCATTTCCCGCAAAAATCACACTTGTCATAATCGATCTCTGGAACCCGGACCGTTGCCGGTTTTCGATCGGTTATATCGGCTTTCAGAAATATCTGCGCATTGGGTTCCTCAACATCGCAGTCAAGGAGCTGTGCGTGTTCGAGGGAAAGCGCCAGATTCACCGCCACGGTCGTTTTCCCGGTACCACCTTTGCCGCTCGCCACCGAAATGATCATTGTGGCTTCTCTGCGATGATCGTTTGATGAAAGGAAGTCGCTGACTTTCTTACGAGAAACTTCTTCTTTCGGAGATAAGTTGCAGCCCCCGGGATCGTGACCGTGCCTCTATCATGCACATTTCCTTCAAGGGCGTGGATCCGGTCCATGGTCTTAAATCCCTTTTCTGTAAAATCACTCAGGATCAGCTTCCCTCCGGGCTTAAGGACGCGGATAAGTTCGTCCAGGACCTGGTGGGGCTGGGTGAAATGGTGAAGGGTATTGATGGAGAAAACCATGTCGTAGCATTCGTCTTTAAAGCTTAAGCGTTCTCCGTTCTCCACGCGAAGATCCGCAAAACCGTCTAAAAGTTGAAATTTCAGATAAAGCTTTGCAAGATCCCGTTCTTCTTTCGAAATGTCAAAGCTGGTGAAGGTCAGGCCGCACTTTGCCAACGCACTCGCAAAATGCCCCTTACCTGTACCCGCTT
>CAZSFZ010000033.1:0-11642 GCA_964606385.1 uncultured bacterium | reverse complement strand
CATCAGATTGTGGATCTGAGGGTCGCGGGTTCAAATCCCGTCGACCGCCCTTTTTGTTACTCCCGGACGAACCAGCACCCCTCTGGACCACAGGGGGTTTGCTGATTCCGGGGGAATTGAAGCATTAGCCTTATTTTGGCAATGAGCCGCCAATTCTTGCAGGGCCTCGTTCCAGATTTCCGCGTTACCGTCCCCAACAAAGGGTTTACCAAAAAGACCGACATCAAGCCTTCCGATTCCTTTTTTCTTGTCCGTCAGATGGCAAACGACAAAGTTCACAAAACGCGGGAGGATCATTTTGATTTTTTCAGGGTGGTCTTTGTTCAAGCGAAATAAGTCGCTGAAAAGGGTGAGACTTTGGATCTGTTGGTGGGCGGCTGACGCTTGTGCTTTTTCAGCCTTTGTTTCTTGATCCAAACGTTTTTCCTCAAGCGTAAGCTCTTTTTCTTCCTGATCCAAAGTCTCGAGTTTTCCTTTAATCGCTTTGAGCTGGGAGACACCTTTGTCCGCAAGGATGTCCACCAAATTCGAGATTTTAGTGCGGGCGATTTTTAGCTTCTCGCGCACCCGCTCAAGGTCTTTCTGAATATGTCCTATCCGTGACGAAGTCGAATCATTCGCTTTTCCAATAACTTTTTCAATAACAGTGGGTTGGAGGCGAAGATTTTTCAAATATTCAATCACAGCATTATCAATCGCTTCTGCCGGGAGATAAATTTCCTCGCAATCGATACCCTCCGTTTTATCCGCTTTCACGCACAAGTAATACGGATAGTTTTTTCCATGCCTTCCCGTTCCGGATTTAGGAGTCATGCTCGAATGGCAGTGAGGACATTTCAGCAATCCTTGGAGAAGATAAGCATAGCGCATGGGGCGAGTGATGCTGCGACGATGTTTCCGATTCCGGTTAAAGATCTTTTCGATCATGGCTTGAGTAGCAGAAGACCGAAGAGACGGCCAGTTACCCTCATAAACCGCGCCATCATATTCCTGCCGGCCCGTGTAGCGGATATTCTGGAGAATCCTGGAGACTTGCGGCTTCGAGTAGGTTTTCCCCTTGAGACTTTTATATCCCTTACTATGAAGTTCTCGAACGACACGATCCAGACTTTGAGAAGTCAGATAAAGCTTATCAATAACTTCGATGTGTTTTTGATAAACCGGATCAGGCTTCAATGTGTGTTTCCCATCAGCTTGATGGACAACGCGATATCCCAATGGCGGCGAGCCAAGGGGTCTTCCCTGCTTCGCATGACGTTTTACAGTCTCCACGCTATATTGAGCAATGCGTTCCGCCTGCCATTGGGCCAGATTCGCATGATTGCGCATGATCATCTGGCCGTCAGGCGTTGATGTGTCAATATCAAGATCAAGACAGACCAACGCCACTTCGTTTTCGTTAAACTCGGCGGAAATATCGATGTAGTCCTTAACATTTCGGGCAATCCGGTCCAGTTTCGTTACCACAACCACATCGACCAACCGCGCCTTCGCAAGTTCAAGAGCTTTCGAAAGACCGTGTCTTCCTTCCCGTTTAGTCGCTGTCCTGCCTCTTTTGACGCCATCCTTATCATCATTTTCAATGAAAAGATCGACCATCTTCCATTCTTGAGGCGCATTGATGCTCGCCTTGGATCTGACCCAATTCGAGATCACTTCACGTTGATGCTCAAGCGATTCTCCGTACTTAGCCTGCTTGTCAGTCGAAACCCTTGCGATCCCAAAAACGCGAACCGTTTCTAAATTTTTAAAATGATGAATCGTTGTGATCTTGTTCCATCTTCTTGTTTTTTTCACCATAGCTCCCCCCCCCGGATTATTCGCATGAGTACAATATACTCATTATCTATGTATTTGCAACTTGGAAATCGCGCTAACCTTTCGCTGGTTCCGGCGAGGTCTTCGCGCCGCCGCGGGTTGTTTCCGCCCACACATGTCCCAAGATCTCCACAAATTCATCCTCGCGATCATCCTCTGCCATCTGCACAAAGAAATTTCCTGGATTACGATCCATTTCAGGATAAACACCGTATGCAACGATTCTTACTTCGAAGTGAAGCGGCTTCCGATGCACCCACCTTTTGACTTTTTGGATCATTTTCGTTGTTTCATCTTCGACTAACCTCCTTTCAATAGGGTTGTTTATTTTCAAGATCTGCGTTTTATTCTGTTTCCTGTGAGATTTTTGCCGACTCAATAACGGATTTCTGACGGAACAGGATCCTGCCGGGCCCTACGCCCTGCCGGTTTGGATTTGTCCCGAAGCGATAGAAATGCAAGGGACATTCCCAGACAGAACAATGTCGAACCTCTTTGGGATGCCCGCCAGCGCACTGGAGGCAATAAACGCGGATGGTCTTGAGGGGCGTTAGGCGGATCATCAGTCGTCATCCGCTCCGTCACCACCGCGATCATCTTCTTCCGGATCCACTTCCGGATCATCGTCGGCGTCCCGATCCAAATCGTCGTCATAATCATCATCTTCCGCATCGTCCGGGTCTCTTTCGGAGTAGTCCGCTACGCCATCTCTTCTGGTATGACTTCGTCCCGCATTCATTGACTCGGATTCGACTATCGCCTTGATCTCTTCGCGGGTCCTGTCGGCAAGCGTCCCATCCATGGAGTAGTCCATCAAAACTCTTACGGGCAGCTCTCCTTGAGACGAACGAAAGACAGCATCACCTTTTTCCCGCTTCAATTCCTCCAGGCTTATGAAATAGAACTTCTTCCAGACATAGCCCGTCTTTTTCTTCAGAGATTCGATCCGTCTTTCACTTGGCAGGATGTAGAGCACTTTCTCGAACTTCGATGAGTAGTTGTAGCGGTCAAAGATCTTCTTGTAACGAACCGGATCCTTCTCTGTCCGCTCGTATTCGACCGGGTAAACCTGATCCACGGTCATTATCAGAGCGTCAGGCGTAATCCCGTGAGGTTTCACGGATCGGATCACCCGCTCCGGTATCCAGAGACCGATCCCGAGCCCCTCAAAAAGAATCCGAAGGTCAACGAGTTCCCGGTCATGGAAGTAATTAACGAAGGTCTTATCCTTGGCGACCCCGATAGCAAACGGATAATTGCCTGCGTTCAGAGCCGTCACTGCGTCCGTCGTCGGGATATACAAATCCCTCGGATCGCTATAAACCTTCTGCGTCCCCAAAAGACCCGCTTTTACAAGCTTCTGCATTCTCCGGTAGGGCGCACGGTGAATATTGCACCCCGGAAAAAACTTCTCGCCGATCTGATCCAAATGGCTGAACCGCATATGCAAAATCCAGGCAAGAATATCCTGATCCCGTTCCATCAACCTCATAACCCAATCTCCCAGGCAACAAACGACCACGCTACCTGCCACGCAACAAGCATCCCTTTCCCGACCAATCCATCTCGCCTCAAAAAGTTTATGAAGAGAGGGATTGGTCGGGAAAGAAGTCGAGCGGCTTGTGCGTGGCAGGTAAACGACTTACGAAAAAATGCCTGGGGAAACCCGAGCCCCCACCCTTTTTCCCCATCCGAGGTGGACCCAAACAAAGCCCAGCAAACATGATTTTGCTTCCGAATTGGGCCAAAGGGAAAGTGATTGAGGGAGGGGTTTTTCGCATAAAAAATCCTTAACAACAATTGCGTCACGACAGAGGACTCCTTTCGGTTTGCCTTCTCGGCTGAAGTAGTTTCGCCTTAAAGACCGGACTTCTGCCCATTCCCTTGAGGCCTTTAATCTCAAGATATCCGGGAATGTAGGGTTTTAGGTCCCCGAAAGTCGCGGGACTCGCTGACGCCGTCGCAATTTAAATTTCTGCCTGCTGACGGTACCGCGCCCCAAAAGGCGCTGGAAACGAATCCCGCCGCCCCTGTACATAGCGGCTAGAGGAAGAAGATTTGAGGCCAAAACCTCAAAACACTCCCCTTACATTAGGGCAAATCGGGCTATTTATTTCGAGGATTTTTCTACAGGTGCGCAGATTTTTTTTCGTGTCTTCAAAACCCGCTATTTTTCAGCGGAATAGAGCCCGGCAAGGCGCCGGATCGTGCGGAGATTGCTGTAGATCGTGGAAAGATTTGAGTTCAGGGACTTTGCGATCATTTGCGGAGGCCAGCACCTTTCAAAATAAAGGCGAAAGACGCGTTTTAGTTTCCCGGCGTACAGAACGCCGTCTAAAATCGCCTTAAGCCTCAGGCCTTCTTCGCGGCGTTTCTTGATCCGTTCGAGCCGTTTAGCCGCGCCGTTAACCCGTGCCCATGCGCTAGAAACGCCTATCTTGAGCGTTTCGGAAAGTTCCCGAAGCGTCATTTGATCGTCCCGCCCAAGAGTAAATAGCTCATAGGCTCGTTTTTGTTTCGAGGTAAGCCGCGCGTATTTAAGATAACGCCGTAACTGGCGCAAGGTTTGGATTTCCTGATTACGCTTGGAAGAGGACTCTTCCGAAGCCATCACCATTTCGAGAGGAGAATCGGCAGAAGTCGCAATCTCGTCTAAAACCTCTTGGCCAAATCCCGTGAGTCGGGCAGTGGATTGGCCTTCAATCCTCTGAAGATCGAGAGATCGGACGCGGTGGCGAACTGTTCTAGGTTTCGGTGTTTTCCTTTGCTGATCCATTAGCTTTTTCCTTCAGCCAAAGAATAGCATGGAATTACAAATCTTGGTAGGAACGCGCTAAGTGCGCGGCCAGATAAGTACTATTGGGAGTTAATAACGAAATGAAAAGCATCTTGAAGTCCGTCCGACTTTTTTATTGTCCGGTCCGTCAGAGGACGTCCGCCACAGCGTGGCGGATAAGTATCCGGAAGGGTAAGGACCCGCGCCGGAAGGTGGGATTTAATATCGCAATCCAGAAGAATAACGACATTCGCTCTGTAACTGCCGCCCGCGCCTCAACGTCCCTTACTAGCTTTTTGGGGAGGGCTTGGTGAAATCACTTCAAAGCTGAAAAGCATCCCCCTCTTGCAATTTGATGCGGTTTTTTCCATAAAACCTGCCAAAGATCCGAACAGCTGAGAACCCTGCGCAATGGAGAGGAATGACTTTTTTGACACCAAGGGCTTGGAGTTCTGTGATGATCTTTAAGTTTTCTTCCCGAGAATTATCCTTCATGTGGAAGCCCCCGCAGACTACGAAGATCTTCTTCCCGAATATTTTGACGGCTTGTCTCACGATCCGGACAATGCCTGGGTGGGCGCATCCTGTGATCACTGAAAAGCCTTTTTCGGACTTCACGATGAGAGCCTGTTCATAAAGAATGCCGCGGCCTGTGTCGGCGCGCATCTGACCGATGGAAAAAATATTGCTGCTGATCTTTTGAGGTTTTTCGACTTCGACAAGTAAACCAGCATTACTGCGGATCAGCTCTTTTAGTGCGTTGCCAGATTTTTTGCAGACATAAACACGTGTTTTGGGGTGAGTTCTCAAGAAGGCCCCAAGGCCGGCAATGTGATCCCAGTCCTCATGCGAGATTACTACATGCTTGACCCGGGAGAGATCGATCTTGAAGCGGCTAACATTTTTTCGAAAGATATCTTCCCGACCAAAAGCATCGAAAAGAACGTCTCCAACCAGAAAGGAAATGCCCCAGCACAGAGTTTTCCTATCCCGTTTTGTTGAACCTTCGGCTATAAGCCTGAGCTTCATTTCCCTTTAACCACTTCAGCGGCTTTTTCGACACAGCCGACGCATGGGAGCTTTTTCAGAGCTTTGATCTCGCGGCATTTCAGGGAGCCTGCTACAGCATGAAGTTGCTCCATACTTTCTTGAGCTCGATGAGGAAAGTGGCGTTCGAGAATATACCGAGCCGCATAAAAAGCGCCGCAGTAGCCTTCCAGGGCTCTGCCTCCGCCACATCCCTCAAACGATCGCAGCTCCTCTTCGGAAAGAGGAACTGCGTGTTTGAAGGCGTGCGCCACCGACTCACAACAGTTCATCCGTCGTGAACCGGACCGGCCAAGGTAATGGTCTTTCGCTTTCTCAACGCTCACTTAACAGGAGCCTTCATGTCGTCGAGCATGGCTTGAAGGTCTTCTTCGTGTTCTACCTCGTCTGCCAGGATTTCGAGGACGATCTTCTCCGTGAGATCGTCCTTGCCCTTTACGAAATCAAGGAGCTTCTTGTAAGTCGTGATAGCGCACTGTTCGCCCTTGATGTTTTGCGTGAGAAGTGTTTTCGTGCTCGGATCGGTTGGCGCGTCATAGCCACAGTTTGTTTCCTTGGCCCAATCTTCGGGATTCAAAAGGGGTGCCCCGCCAAGCTGGATCATGCGCTCCACCAGCATGTCTGCGTGATGCAATTCTTCCCCGGCATGATCTTCTAGTTCCTTCGCGATAATTCCTCGCATCCTTCCGGTCGCAACCTTTGCGCCGACCCAATACTGATAATACGCCAGCCATTCGTCGGCATAGGCTTTGTTCATCAGGCTGAGCAGCTCCTTAATATTCACTCCCACGATCTCTCTTCCTTTGGTTCCCATGAGATTCCTCCTTTTTTATTTTTTAAAACAATGCTTTTCACAGCGCGATTCTACATTGGCTTCCAGGATATGTACAATCCCGGAAAAGGCTTGCGCCGAAGGATCGCCTCCGTCCAGTGAAACGAAAGGCGTCCCCGTATCCCCGTGAGTTACAAAATCAATATTCATAGGAATAGCCCCTAGGAAAGGGACCTTTTGCTCAAGCGCTAGCTTTTGACCTCCTCCTTTCTTGAACAGGTTTATTTCTTTGGCACAGTGGGGGCAGCAAAGTCCGCTCATGTTCTCGATAACCCCCGCGATAGGAACCGGGATCTTCCTCGCAAAGGAAATACTCTTTTTCGCATCCAGCACGGCCACTTCCTGGGGCGTTGTGACAATGATCACTCCAGTCAGGTCCGGGATGAGCTGGCATACGCTTAAGGGCTCATCGCCGGTACCCGGGGGGCAATCCACAATCAGATAGTCCAGTTCTCCCCACTCGACATCGCACAGAAATTGACGGATAACACCCGCTTTAGCCGGGCCTCTCCATATAATCGGTTCGGACGGATCCATCCCCAGCAGGGCAATACTTACCGCTTTCAGATTCTTCTTTACCATCACCGGCTGGATGGAATGTTCCCTGAACTGTTGGACCTGCTTATCTTCAATCCCGAGCATTTTCGCGATATTAGGTCCGTGGATATCAACATCCAGAATGCCGACCTGTTTCCCCTTCAGGGCGAGAGCATAAGCGAGATTCACGGCAACGGTTGTTTTTCCGACACCGCCTTTTCCGCTCATCACGACGAATGTTTTTTTGATGAACTTCATCCGGTATTTAATTCGTTCTTCCTGCATCTCTAGTTCCTGCTGGTGGTCTGTTTCTGCCATTTCAAAACCTCCGCTCTCTCATTGCAAGATAACTGCTTGTTGTTATTTAAAATCCAAAGCATCCTTAGGGCAAACCGTCATACATTTCCCACATGACCAACAATCCGCCCGGAGTAACGGTTTTTTATCCGTCAATATCCCGGCCGCGGCCTCTGTGGGGCATATGGTTACGCATAGTTTGCAATTGATACATTTGTCATGATCAACGCGAACGCGTTGAATTGTTATTGTTTCGAGGAGCCATGAAAAAAGGCCAAACGGGCATATCCAGTGGCAGAAAGGCCTGAAAGTGAAAAAACTCAAAACGAGCAGGATCGGAAGAGTGCTCACTAAGATCCAATTTAAATCCGTGGGTTTGAATATTTTGAAGTAATTTACATAATGAAAAATCGACTTTCCTTGCAAAACACCCGAGAACACCAGTAAACCTAAAAGAAACGCGAAAAACAAAATAACACGCATTGCGAAGCTCAGAGCAAACGGAACCCGGAATTTCTGATTTTTAAGAAAAGGAATATTGAAAACACATTCTTGCAACGCGCCCAAAGGGCATCCCCACGAACAAAGAAACTTTGGGGCAACGATTGAAAGAATAGTGAAAATCATAAAAATGTTAAAAACGGATGCATGCTTCACATCAAGACCCGCGAAGGACTTTACGAGTTGAACGATTGACTCCATTGGATTAGGGGACGGCCCCAAGAGAACCCCGATCCCGACAAGCACTGCGACCATAACCGCCGCCCGCATTTTATTAATTTTCTTTTTATTTTTGATGGTTAGAACGCATTGAAGCACCAGCCCCAGACCGATCGACCAAAGAACGATTTTTATGACAAAAACCCGTGGTGATGTTTCACGCCTAATCTGTTCGAGCAGCTTCAATAGCTGCTCTTCTGAAATACCAAGCCCCCCAAGCTTCGTGCTGCCATAAAGATCCTTATCAATACCAAAGGAATGTTTTATTCGCCTTTTAAACTCGCCCGGCTTGATGTCGTAAATATTACCCAGCTCCTTCAATGTCCATTCGGAAGAAATTTTCACTTCTTTCTTTTTTTCAATGGAACCCTGCGCAAAAAGAAAGAGTGAAGCCACACAAATAGCGATCAACAGACCCCAAATGAATATTCTTTTCATATTACCCCTTAAGAAAGCGCGCATCTGTCAATCCTGAATCATTACGATAATCAACAATCAATTTCCCTTCCAAATGATCCAGCTCATGCTGAAACACTCTCGCTAAAAGGCCTCGGGTCTCGATCACAACGGATTTACCCTTTTCATTTAATCCGCCCACAATAACTTCCGCCGGCCTGTCCACGGCAACCTTGACGCCGGGAATACTTAAACAGCCTTCTTCTTCCGTTTCTGATCCTTGTATTTTCAAAAGCACGGGATTCGCTAAACACAGGGAGTTATCTCCCAGATCTGCCACGATCAGACTCCTGGAAATCCCGACCTGCGGGGCCGCCAGACCGATCCCCTTAAAGCGCCTCATAATGAGAAGCATTTGCTGAAAAAGATCACGTTCTTTATCCGTGATTTCTTCCACCGGACAACATTTTTTCCTCAAAACAGGATCCGGATACTCCCGGATCTTAAAGGCTGTCATGTTCCATCTCCTTCCCGAAAGCTATTTCCCCTGAGAGCATTCTTTCTGTTCCAGCTTTCTGTGAGCGCTGCAAAAGGGACAGAATTTTTCAAACCGTTTCATTCCCGAAGCAAATTTGGAATCCGGAAAATGTCTAGCCGCAATACACAAAGGGCACATTTCACACACGAACGACAAAATTCTTAATAATGTTTTCATAGCATCTATCCTCCATATCTTAAAATGATGTCACCGATCCGGCATCCGGCGTGACTGGCGACCACAGGACATTTGGCCATAAAAAGGAAGAAGACGGGCCTGGGCGAGCAGGATAAGGCCTCAAAGTTCCCCTGTCCTTTACTGATGACCATGTCCGCTTTTCGATAGACCCTCAGAAATCCGGATGAACACAGGGAAAGCACCGTGCCGGGGGCGTCCGATCCGCTTGTGATAATCTCAGCGGCGGCATCAATGCCGCATTGCTCGGCATCTTTCCTTAGAGCATCATTGATCGACGGCCGGGACTTGACCGCATACAGGATTTTCTTCAAAGGATCGAGCCTTTTGATCTCTTCCAGTAAAAGACGGTCAAAAACCACTTCCCCGGAATTATCCGCGAGATAAAGCACTTCTTTAGATTTCAAAAGCGTTCGCCGGAACTTTGCATATTGGTAAAACCGCTTATCTTCTTTTTGGATCAGCTTGTTTTCAGCCTTCATTATTTTTTCTAATTCGTACTCCACGTTCAGAGAATTTTTAACACCGTAATCAATGATATTTCCAGCGATCGCCAATCTTACCGCGGCGGCCAGAGGGTCCCGGGAGCGAGAGATCCTTCTTTTGAGCCTGGGATAAAGCTTGAGGGCTTTTAGATTGCTTTCCTTTTTGATGTTTGCATAAGGGTCTTTTTTTCCCGTTAACCGGCTTACCAGGCGGTAAATGATCCGTCCCGTCTCGGGCGGTGAAGATGACAAGGAAAAAGAAGGGCCGATCTTCGCTACCTCATTTAAAACCTGCCTCTGCATCCGGAAACCCGCCCCGGCCAACCGGGATGCTTCCAGGGCTTGCCTGAAAAAACAAGGGATACAATCAAGATAAGTTTTCATTTATCCATTTCCATTAGCGGTAACTTGTAGCCTTGAGCAGTCAAGTAACGCTCAAGGAAAACAGCTGTCATAATGACCAGCGGCAAAGAAACTGCCCAACGAATTACCGTGAACTTTAGCCCCAAAAAGGACGCTTCAAATGTCGTCAGGGGTATCCTGCATATAGCGGCCGCGCCTACATAGGTGAAAATCATTCCGAGTCTCGCGCCCTTCTTGTGCAAGGCATATGCGACGGGAAACGCCATCTGCACTCCGCCTACCGCCGTACCGGCAAGAAGGATGGCCCAAAGAAAACCGCCGAAACCCGAATTCTTTCCGCAATGTTTCGCAACAGCTTCCGAGGACACCCACACCTCAAAGAGTCCTATGAGAATAAAGACAGGAGGCATTACTTTGAGTAGATCCCAGCTAAAGGAAACAAAGTCACGGCCGATCTTCTGCCCCGGTTCGTACCCCGTCAGAAACGCTATCAGAATCAACGCACCGTACAGAATTCCCGTAATAACGATGGCTCGACGTGAAAGTTTCATGAAAATAATTCTCCATAAAAAAATCCCGTCACGAGCGCGACAATAACCGCTACGACCAAACTCAAACCATTCCTCATAAGAGCTACTTTTGTGCCGAAATACCGCTTCTCGATCGGGAATGTGGCGATGCCAACCATCATTAAGGTACTTGCGAAAGCCGAAAGCACCATATAAGGCACGCCCTGTTTTAAGAGAATACCGCAAAGCGGAAAAGCGATAAATCCGGGCATGATCGTGATGGATCCAAAAAGCGTGGCGAACAAAAAACCGATCCATTTATTATGATTTCCGAGATAATTCGCGATAACTTTATCGGGCACCAAGAACAAAAGGATTGTCACTAAAATCACCATGGTCACTAATGCCGGAAAAATCTGAAAAAACTCACGCCAAGCGGTTTTGAGCGCGAGTACCGTTTTTTTGAAATTAGCGCTGAAAGATGCCACTAAAGCCAAAAAGGCAAAACCGTAAAGATAAATCATTTTTCAGCTCCTGGTCCTTTTTTGTCGGGAAATTCTTTAATAACTCCGGAGACGGCGTTTGAATTCGTTCCAGGGGAAGAATTTCCCCGGACACTCGGTCGCGGCGCCGGGCACGTCGCGATGTCCTATGATATTCCGATCCGGGATCCGATAAAAGTTTTTAAGCGTAAGCACGAGAAAGGTTAGAGAATCAAGCATTGGATCGGGAAGTCTGGCCTCGCTATAATTACCGACCACAGCAATGCCGATGGACTTCTGGTTCCAGTCGCCCACTTTCACATGCGCCCCTGGCATCTGTTTGAGCCACCGTGGCCCCACTTCAATTTGTCCGATCGTCTTTCCACGCGTCCCGTTATCGATCAGAAAATCATAGCCCATACCGTTCTCCCAGCCGCGCTGTTGATGCAAACCGTCAACGCTGTAAGCACTGCCCTGATCGGTCGCCGTATGGTGGATCACAATATGCGTCCAGCGTTTGGTAGGAAAAAGAGGAATATTGGGCCGCGGACCGCGGGTGTTTGGGATCAGAAGTTTCATGCCCTTTTTCAGTTGGGTTTTGCTTGTTAAATTGTTGACGCGCATGATGGTTGCCATATCCACGCTAT
>CAZSFZ010000032.1:0-18091 GCA_964606385.1 uncultured bacterium | reverse complement strand
CAGACACAGAAAAAAATATTTTCCGCGTTGTGCACACGGAGCGCTTGACGAACGCGTTCTATTTTTCCTCCGCCTATCTGGATTCGCTGGACATGGAAAATCCTGAGGACATGAAAGAGCTCGCGATCTGGCTGAACTTCGGGCAGGAGTGGCTGGATATTTACCGTGATATTTACGGCGATCGCGCGGACGAAAAGATCGAAGCTGCCGTTGAGCGGGGCGACATGATCACGCGAGATTACAAAAAAGGAAATGCTCCGGAAGCGCTGATCGCGGAAGCGATCGAAGAAGAAAGAGCGCGGCTAAATTTATATTTTTTCAGCGCAGGGGAGGATAGCCATTTGATCCCGACCGAGATTCTTCAGGAGCGCATGATGAAACGCATGAGGGGTCATGTTCTCCAGCGATATCAGGAATTCATGCCCGAGATCTTCAGGGAAGAAGAGGAGGCTGATGCGCTGCTGAGGGTCGGAGAAAAGGATTGGGACCGGTTCGCCTTCGCAGAAGCGAAAAATATTTATGAGCGGTTGCTGCACCGTTGCGAAGCTATGGGGATGCACACGGATGTCGGTCGCCTTTTTAATAAATTTGTTTATGCGACCGACGGGGTCCAGCTTTACGACATAGGGGGTCTTCTTCCACACCACCTTCAAATGCAGCTAGTGCTGGTTGCAATCCGTTTTCGCCGGTGGGATGTTTTTCTAAATGAATTGGAGATCCTTCTGAAAGGGCGAGCCGCCCCCGAACGGGGCCTGGATCGCGAGATCCTGAAAGGCCGTCTGCGGCAGGGTTACCCGCTCCGGATGTCCCAGCCCAATGTGGACATGGTCATCAATCTCCTGGGGACTCATCCCCGAACCAGCTTTTACGCGAGGAAGTTGCGTTCCGCGATGGCCGCGCAGCTTTCGGCTACTCCGCCTGATTTTTTTGAAAAAGCCGAGGGTTTCGCGGAGCGTGCCAATCAAATGCTCGAGGAATTTTTCCGCGCGCCGTTCGCAAATCTAAAGCCGGAGGATTTTGCGCCGGTGCCGAACGGAGAAATACGGCCCTTGCGTTCAGAGATCCGCTCCGGTCTTCCCGCCGATTTCAGCGAGAATATTCGCCAACAACTTATGAAAGCTATAGCCCATTTCTCCCAGACGATCGACCAGTCGTCTGAGTCCCAGGTTAAGGCCATGGAACAGTTCATAGTGAACAATCTGGAAAAATTCAGCGACGACAAAGATATTTCAAAGCTCATGGATGTTCTTTTTGAGATCTGGATCCGGTATTCGAAAATAACCCGCGTGCCTTCCGAAGTTTATGCTTCAAGGATCAGGCTGTTGTTCGGGAATGTTTTTACCCTGATGCGGATAGTAGAAGAGGATATGCACCGGAATGATATTGCCCTTTTTGAGAAATATGTCGGGGTGGCGAGTCTTTCCGACAGGGGAACGCTCAAAGCTCTTCTCGAAGAGGTCTGGACGCGCATGCCGGAGATCGAATCTAAGGAGTTGGAGCCTTTCATAGAATTCGAACTCTTGGAAGCCCGGGAGAAAATGAGCGCGACCATTCGCCAAAAGCTTGCTGATTGGAGCCGACCGTCATCCGAAGAATATCCTGCCGCCTCTCGCTCCGAAATGCGGGATGAAAAAACGAGCGGCGAGGCAACAGAAATGACTCCGGACACAGGGGCGGAAGATCTAAGCAATGCAAGTGAGGTGAATGCTTGGTTCAAAACGAAATATGAACAACTTCGGAACAAAAGCTCTGACTTCCGGTTACTTGCATTTTTGCTTAAAAAAGCGGACCTCTCCAAAGGTCATAAATTCGTTTACTTGCTCCTGGGGGTTCTCTTCGGTCTTTCGGCGCCTCCTGTTGAGATATCCAAGGCAGTTGTCATTCCTGCGGCGGCCCTTCTAACGATCGTTTCACCCGCCTTGATCGTGGTCCCAATCATTCTTTCTTTGTGGATGGGATCGATCCTGAGGCTCATTTTTATTCTTCTTCCTGTTTGGGGTTTTACCAAGGGGTTTTTCCGTAAACCCATTCGCGTGAAGGCTCTGCTGCAATGGAATTTCGTGCCTTTTGCCGGAGCTTATGGCGCGGTGATCGGCCAGCTGTTGGCGATACTCGGAGAACGGTACCGGAACTATAACGGAATATCTTTTTGGGCGATCAGGAATTTAAATCGGGTCATCAGCCGGCGACTGGAGCCCGGGAAAACTGCGCTTTCGCAGGACATGCTCGGACGTCTCAACCTCCTTTCCCCCGAGATTGCCTTCCATGTGCTGGATTTTCAGTATTTACACCATGAAGACTGGAAAGGTGAGTATATGAAGGTGCGGAAGGCCTCTTTGGATGATCCCGGGCTTCAAAAAAAGATGGAACGTCTTTCGCCGACGCTTTTTATCGGAGCGGATTCGGAATATGAGGCATTGCGGCAGAGGATCCTTTCCAGGGTTGAATCCGGGAAACTTTTAAAAGTCCAGTCCGAGCAGTTCAAGCAATGGGAAAAGAAGATAGAAAAAAATATTCGAAAAAGGGTCAAAAGCAGGATCGAAGGAGGCTTTTCCAAGGCGACCCAGGAAAAATTCCAAAAACAGATCAGAGCGCTTGTGGATCAGGAAGTGCATCAACAGATACGGGAACGTATCCATGACCGGCTCCGCCGGAGCGTATGGCAAAAAGCAAAAGAGCTGCCCTTCTACCGTTTTGATGTTGAGGCCTACCTCGCTCATTCTGATTCGACGAGATCGGCGGCGGAAAAGTTTTTTGTTCCGCTTTTCGGGGACTATCCGGGTTTCTTCCATAGGAGCGGATCGGGATCCCCGTTTGTGGCGGGCCCCCGCTCTGAAATGCGGACGCCCGAAGCAGGACGTACCGATCCGGATGAGAAGACGACCCGGCAAGAGTTGATGGCTGATGGAATGAAATTTGTGGAGAGTGCGGCTCCCGATGGAATGGCGCAAATGATGCCATTCACAAAAGAATTTCTCCGGCAAAAGATCGAAAAAACCCAAGGAAAGAATTTTTATGTGGATGTTACTAAAATTCCGCTAACCGGAACCGATGCGATACTGTGGGTCTGTCAGCCTCCCTACGGCGGAAATTTTATACTTATCGAATACGGCGGGCCGAAACGGTCCTATACGCTCATTGATGCGGGGCTTGGGTGTTACTATCGCGATACATTGCAATGGCTTCGCGACCGGGGCATCAATCCGTATGCGATTGAACAAATTGTGATGTCCCACGCCCATCCGGACCATAACGGTGCTGCCGGGTACTGGCAGGAGGAATTTCCCCATATAAGGATTGTAGCTCACCCTCAATGGGAAAAAACCTTTGATGCCTCGGATCCTCTGCGGAAAGAAGCCTTAAAGTTTCTTTCGACTCTTTCGGACGCCAAAAGACCACGTGAGGTATTGTCTGCGGATACTTCGGCCCTTTTCAAGACGCATATCGGATCTAAGGCTTTTGATGTTGTGGGGAAGATCAAAGCCGGCGAGCTGGAATTCCAGGTTATTTCGTTCCCCGCGCATACGCCCGACAGCGTTCTCTTGGTGGAATTTTCTGAAAAGCTTGTTATCGCGGGGGAACCCCTGGTGGCTCCGGATCTTGTCATGGACAAAGATCGATTTGAATTTATCCTGGAAAGCGTTCGTTTGTATTGGGAATACGGAGTGCACGCCTTGGGCGATATGGTCTTTTTCAGGGACAATCTCCGTTTAAAACGTCAATCGGGTCACCGCATTGAAATCTATGGCCATGGAAGGCCTCAACGGCGTAATCATGATGGGGTCTTTGAATCCTTGCCGCAGGTACGCATACAAGGAGGAAAGCATTCCGAAGAAGCTTCTCGTTCTGAACTGCGGGAAGAATTATCACCCGAAATTCTCAACCAGCTTCCTTCGCTTGGGGTGGGACCCAGGATCGCCTTAATCCGGGAGTTTCTCGGTCTTAAGAAAGCGGACGTTGCGAAAGCGGCAGGGGTCCCTTCATCGACCTATGTGACGCTGGAGCGAAATCCTCAACTGCCGCATCCCCGTTATTTATACGCGATCGCCGTGAACGGGTTGCATGTGGACCCGATGCTCTTGATTGCGGGGCGATATTACCGTGAGGCCCGCAAAGACTGGAACGTTCACGAGAGGATGAGGTTCCTCAGGATCGCGCAGGGAAAAAATCAGGAACAAATGGCGGAAGTTTTTGAAAAAGAAGGTTTGAGATTTGATAGTACTAATCTTGATTCGAAGCGGGGAAGTGTTGTTTATTGGGAGAACAAGACCTTGCCCCAACCCGAGAAGCGACCGGTCATCGCGAAGGTTTTAGAGGATCCGGAGCTTTTTGACGCGCTTCCCTTTGGCGATTATAGGGCGCCCAATCCTGTTTCAAAGCTCCGGGAAAGAAAAGATATTCCAGTCGCGGCTCCTGTTTCCCAAGAAGCGCAGTCAACGGTGCAAGTTGTTCCCGAGGCTCCTCCCTCGATCGTACAGCCCGCGTCTTTGCCGGCATTCGTTCCTGAGACGCCCTCGATTGTAGCGGTATCGGTTCCGGAGATTCCGGCCTCTGTCCAGCCTCTTGTGGCAACGACTCCCGAGGTTGAGCCCGCATCCTCTCCGGCCGGTGTCATGAGGGATGAGGCGCTGGCCGCAGCCATCGCTGAGGCAGAACGAAAACAGCAGGCTGATAAAAAAGCCAGGGCGGATCGAAGGCTCAAAGGCTGGAGGATCTATTTTGAGGAATCGGTCCAAGGCCCGAGGACCTTCGAGGAACTTTCAGGACGCGCGGCTAAGGCCCTTTATCGTGCCGGGATCTATTACAAGCAACAATTCGAAAATTCCGCGAAGTCCGGTTACGCGATCATGGATGCGATCGAAAGTCTAACGGGAGTGGGGGAAGCGGTGAAACGGGAGGTTTTCGCTTTTCTCAGGCACCAGGGAAGATTTTCAGGGGTCTACCAGGAGCTTAAAGCGGCGGAGGCACCGGAGACCGCGGCAAAAGCTCTCAAAACAGTAAAAGTGAAAGCTGAAGTCAAAGAAGAGGCAGTTGCTTCTCAAGCTGACGATATGCCGGTCGAAAAACCGGCGCCTGTTTTGATTCAAGAAATAAAGTCCGCAGCGACTGCTGCGGCGGTTGTTCCGGAAACTCCTATTTCGACGCCAGAGCAGGCTTCTCCAAGTTCCAAGTCCGAAGAAAAAACTGTCCCGGCAGCACGGGAAAGCACGAGCGGATCTTCAAATCAACCCATGGCGGCGATCGCTCCGCAAGAAGTCCCGGATCCAGCGATAGGGTCACAGAAAAAGGAAATTTCGGAAAAGGCGGCAGGGACACCCTCTTCCTCGGAGTCCGTCCCGTCAGCTGAGAATGCCGTGAGCGCGTCAAAGCGGCCAACGGTTTCCGCGCCGTCTCAGAAAGTCAGTCGAGCCAAAAACAGCGTCGCTTTTTTTGTGAATGTAAAAAAATCACCTTCGACGGCCGAGGATCTTGAGAATTTCCTGAGTGATAAAGAGAAACGGAAAACACTTCCAGCGCTTCTTTCCTTTGAATTGTTGGGTGTTGATCTTTATGAACTTGTTTTTGACAGGGATAAGGCTTCGCTGAGGGATCCTGTGACCCTTCTCCTGGAGATCCTTAAGCCGGATCCCGATGAAGTGGAAGTGGAACGTTTGGAAACCATGGGGATGCGGGTCATCAAGTTCATCGAAAAAGAATCTGAAGAGACTTTTCCGGATGAACCCGTCGAGCCCGCCGAGGACGGCACCGGATCCGATCAGAGCGAATTTGACGAGGAACAACAATCCGCCTTTGTGCGCGAGGCGCTGGATCAATTGGGATTGACCGACAAGGAGATCAAGGCTTTGGACCTTCCCAGGATCTATCAGCTTTACGACCGTCAGGAGAACGAGGCCCTCGAGGATTACTTTTTGGAGCAGGATCTTAACGAAATCGCCGAGCGGTTGGATGATTTTATCTTGCGGATGGATGAGGCGATCGATCAATTCACGGAGGAACTTGACGAGAATGAAGATAGCCCCAGCCGCAGTGAATTGAGATCCCAGCAGGTTTATACGGGGATGCTCCGGGCGGTATTGCGTCAGCAGCCGGCGGATCAAAACGTGATCCTCGAATTTACGAAAGAAGTTGAAACGATCGGCGTGGAGCCTGCGGTGAAGGGACTTTGGTCGGCTTTCAACGATATCCTTCTTCCCGAGGCCATGGCGTCTATCGCGGACCGTGGCGCGGAATCGCAGGTCGCGGGATACCGCACCCTGGAAAATCTTCTGCGTGACAGGGCTATGCCGCGCGAGAGATTCAATGCCCTGGCCGACCGGATGTTCGAACGTTCGCTTTCGGACCTTTCCGAGGCGATCCGGAATCGTGAGGTGGAAGGGATGGCCCCCGTGGTGTTCTACGCGCCGGAAATCAAGGAACGATTGATCCGTTTTATTGAAACGGTCCAGCAAGGTTTTGAAAGGACGGGGGATGTGACCGGTGAAAATTACAGGATCAGTATCGTTTCTGCGAACCGGACCGATCTCGCGGCGCTCAAGATGGAACTTTCAAAGCGCGGAGCGGTCCACGGCATTAAATTTATCGAGAATTCAAAAACGAATACGGCCCTGGCACAGCTGGTCTCTTCCGTGATCCGCCATCCCGTATTTGGCGAAAAGTTCGGCGTCTTTTTCCCGGAGTACGATCTCGGTCAGGGCGTGGCCTGGCAGCGCGTGGTCCGTTCCGAGATCCCCAAGGAGTACTCGATCGTTCTTCTTCCTGCCCTGAGCAGGTATTTCTCCACGGTTTCCACATCTCAAATCAACGCGACGACTCTACGGCAAGCCTTGCCTGATCTGGTTGCCTCGGCCGCATTCCGGGTTGGGCAGGGCATTGCCATCGTCGCGGCTTTCTTGGAGCATCTTGCGGCCGCCGAAAAGCAGATTGCGGCTTCCGCGTAAGATCCGTTCGTTTTTTATTAGGCAAGACCTCAGTTCTCCGTTTCCCGTTCCCTGTTTCCCGTGTTAGTATATCCGCTCTATGAGCCATCCATTCCTTAAGAAACTTAATGAGAAGGTCCTTGTGTTCGACGGGGCTTTGGGGACGAACCTCCAAAAGCTTAATCTGACGTCGGAGGACTACGGCGGCAAGGACGGCTGTAACGAGTATCTGGTCGTGACCAAGCCGGATGTGATCCGCGGTGTTCACGAGAGTTTTCTCAAAGCCGGCTGCGATGTGATCGAGACCGACAGCTTCGGTTCCAATCGGATCGTGCTCGCGGAATACGGGCTCCAGGACCGCGTGACGGAGCTCAACGAAAAAGCCGCGCGCCTTGCCAAGGAGGTCGCGCAAAAATATTCCACTCCGGACCATCCACGGTTCGTCATGGGCTCGGTCGGACCCGGGACGAAGCTTCCGTCGCTCGGGCATATCGGCTTTCATGAGCTGAAAGACGCGTATAAAGAACAATATAAAGGGCTCATCGCGGGCGGGGTGGACGGCCTGCTGATCGAGACCTGTCAGGACCTGCTCCAGACAAAGATCGCGATCATTGCCGCGGTGGAAACCTTCAAGGAGACGGGGCGCCGCCTGCCGCTCATGGCGCAGGTCACTTTTGAACCTACCGGAACCCTGCTGCTCGGGACGGACATCCATGCCGTGATCGCGACGCTTGAGATGTTCCCCGTGGATGTGATCGGGATCAATTGCGCGACTGGGCCTGCTGAAATGGCCGAACACGTCCGCACGCTTTGCGAGAGTTCCTCCAGGCACATTTCGGTGCTTCCGAACGCCGGTCTTCCGGAAAATGTTGGCGGTGTGGCGCATTATCACCTGACCCCCAAGGAACTGGCGGATTTCCATGAGCGCTTCGTCAAAGAATTCGGCGTCTCGATCGTCGGTGGTTGTTGCGGTACCACGCCGGAGCATTTGAAGGCCGTGGTCGAGCGCGTCGGGAAATGCGTGCCTAAGAAAAGAACACCGAAACACGAGCCGGCCTGCGCGAGTCTTTACGGAATCTCGGCCTACACGCAGAAACCCGCGCCGCTTCTGGTGGGGGAACAGACCAACGCGAACGGCAGCAAAAAGTTCAAACAGCTTCTGGAACGGGAGGATTATGACGCCATTGTGGGTGTCGCGCGGGAGGCCGTAAAAGAAGGTGCGCATCTCGTGGATCTCTGCGTGGCCTATGTCGGGCGCGATGAAAAAAAGGACATGATCGAGGCGATCAGCCGGTTTAACCAGCATGTCACGGTGCCGGTGATGATCGACTCTACGGAACCGGCGGTGATCGAAGAAGCGCTCAAGCGCTGCGCGGGAAAACCCATCATCAATTCGATCAATCTTGAGGATGGGGGCGAGCGGCTGCGCAAGATCTGTCCCATGGCCAAAAAATACGGCGCGGGCCTTGTGGTCCTTACGATCGATGAAAAAGGCATGGCCAAGACGCGCGAAGACAAGCTCCGCATCGCCAAGCGCATCTATCAGATCGTGACCCAGCAGTATGGGATCCGTGCCGAGGACCTTTTCTTTGACCTTCTTACGTTCACGCTCGGGAGCGGCAGTGAAGAGTTCCGGAATGCGGCGCCCGAGACGATCGGGGCTATCCGTCGCCTCAAAAAGGACCTGCCGGCGGTCCATACCATTCTCGGGGTGAGTAACATCTCATTCGGGCTCGCGCCCCACGCCCGGCAGATCCTGAACAGTGTCTTCCTTCACGAATGCGTGGAAGCCGGCCTGGACGCGGCGATCGTTCACGCCAAAAAGATCGTGCCGCTTTTCAAGATCGCGGCCGATGACCTTGAAGCGGCCAAGAGGCTTCTCCATAATCAATGGATCGACGGGAAAGATCCCTTACAGGAATACATCGCGCATTTTTCCAAGAAACAGGGAACCGTCGAGGCCCCTCGAAAGCAGGCGAGCGCGATCGAAGAGGTCCTGAAGAACCATATCCTGGACGGAAGCTCGGACGGTCTTCACGAGGATCTGGACGAAGCCCTCAAGAAATACAAGCCTCTCGAGATCATCAACGAATTCCTGCTGGGCGGCATGAAGACGGTCGGGGAACTCTTCGGTGCCGGTAAGATGCAGCTGCCCTTCGTGCTCCAGTCAGCCGAGGTGATGAAGAAAGCCGTCGCCCATCTTGAAAAATTCATGGAAAAGAAAGAGGGGCAGGAGCGCGGCCGGATCGTCCTTGCGACCGTCAAAGGCGACGTTCACGATATCGGGAAGAACCTTGTCGACATCATCCTCACCAACAACGGTTACAAGGTCTTTAATATCGGGATCAAGCAGCCGGTCGAGGCGATCGTGAAAGCGGCGGTCGAGAATCGGGCGGACGCGATCGGCCTTTCGGGGCTTCTGGTCAAGTCGACCCTGATCATGAAAGAAGATCTTGAGGAAATGAGCCGCCGGGGGATCAAGCTTCCCGTGATCTGCGGCGGGGCCGCGTTGACCGAGCGCTATGTCGAACGCGATCTCGCGCAGGCCTATCAGGGAGGATCGGTCCATTACGGCCGCGACGCTTTTTCGGGGCTCAAGATCATGGAAAAATTGAAAGGCATTGAACCTTCCGCGCTGCCGCAGCCGAAAGTCGCTGAAGTACCCGTTCCTGTTCCGGAACCCGTGAAACCGGCACCGCAGGCTCCTGCACCGCCGATGCCGAAACGCGTGGATGGTGTCCCTTATACGGGATCAAAACCCCGCGGGCCGTCTTTTCACGTCCATCGTGATAATCCCGTCCCGCAGCCGCCGTTCTATGGCTACCGGATCATCAAGAATGTCCGACTGCAGGAGATCTTTCCGTGGATCAACAAGACGGCGCTTTACCGCGCTCAGTGGCAATTCAAACAAGGGGACCGGACGCCGCGGGAATTCGAACTTTACCTGCAGGAGAACGTGGAACCCATTTTTGAACGTTTTAAAGCGCAGGCGATCCGCGAAAAACTTTTAGAACCCCGGGTGATCTATGGTTTTTATAAATGCTATTCGGAGGGCAACGATCTGGTCATCCTGGACGGTTCCGGACAAGCCGAATTGACCCGGTTCACGTTCCCGCGCCAGTCCCGGGAACCTTATCAGTGCATCGCGGATTTCTTCAGGCCGAAGGGAGGCGAGCCCGATATTGTCGCGTTCCATGCCGTGACGATTGGGAAACGCGCGAGCGAAATGGAGCATAAATATTTCAAGGCCAACAAGTATACGGAGTACCTCTACCTTCACGGGCTGTCCGTCGAAGCGGCTGAAGCTCTGGCGGAATTCACGCATCTTCTGATCCGCCGGGACCTGGGGATCGACAAAAAGGATAAACGTACCAAAGATGAGATCTTCCGGCAGGGCTATCAGGGGTCGCGGTACAGCTTCGGTTATCCGGCCTGTCCCAACCTTGAGGACCAGAAAAAATTATTTCACATCCTTCCCGCGGACAAGATCGGGATCATCCTGACCGAAACCTTCCAGATGCACCCCGAGCAATCCACCTCAGCGATCATTGTTCATCACCCGCAAGCTAAATATTTTTCAGTGTAAGACGCTGAAAAATATTTTGGGCCACGATCCAAGGGCCTCGAAAAATAAAAAAGGACAAGCAGCCGAGGAGCCGCCTGTCCTTTTTTGAAACTTCCGTGGGCCGTGGTGCGTGGCCCGTGGGCCAATTAGCGTTTTACAGTAACGCCGAGTTTCTCGGCGAGAGCGCGGTATTCCTGCCAGATACCTTCCGGCATATGGGAACCGAATTGCCCCAGGTATTTTTCGATCTCCTGGAGTTCCTCGGTCCATTCGGCGGGATTCACCGAGAAAAGCTGTTGGATCTTGTCTTGCGGGATATTCAGCCCCGAAAGATCAAAATCCTTGAGTTCCGGAACGGCCCCGATCGGTGTGTCCTTGGCGCCGGCCTTGCCCTCAATGCGGTCGATGATCCACTTGATCACGCGGACATTGTCGCCGAATCCCGGCCAGATGAACTTTCCGTTTTCATTAGTGCGGAACCAGTTGATCGAGAAGATCTTGGGCGCGTGTTTGAGCTTTTTCCCGACATTCAGCCAATGGGCGAAATAATCGCCCATGTTGTAGCCGCAGAAGGGAAGCATGGCCATCGGATCGCGGCGAATGGCTCCCGCCTTTAGGTCCGAGGCGGCCGCGGTGATCTCGGAGCCCATGCGGGTTCCGATAAAAACGCCGTTCTGCCAATTCAGGGCTTCGGTGACGAGAGGGATGATCTTGGCGCGTTTACCGCCAAAGAGGATCGCGGAGATCGGAACTCCCTGAGGGTTATCGACTTCCTTGGAAAGGCTGGGGCAGTTATACATGGAGACCGTAAACCTGGAATTGGGGTGAGCGGCCTTCGTGCCCTTGGAGGCATCCCAAGGATTTCCCTGCCAATCCGTGACATTTTTCGGAACGGCACCGTCCAAACCTTCCCACCAGGGTTCATTCTTGTCCTCATCGATCGCCGTATTCGTAAAAAGGGTGGGGAAGAATTTGTTGTTCTTGAGCGTCTCGACCATCTTGGGATTCGTCTTCATCGAAGTGCCGGGAGCCACGCCGAAAAAGCCCGCTTCCGGATTGATTGCGTAAAGACGTCCGTCCGGTCCCACGTTGAGCCACGCGATATCATCGCCCACGGTCCAGACCTTGTAACCGGGGAGCGCGGATTGCATGAGCGCGAGGTTCGTTTTACCGCAGGCGGAAGGAAGCGCCGCAGCGATATAGGTGACCTTTCCTTTGGGATCCTCGATCCCCATGATCAGCATGTGTTCGGCAAGCCAGCCTTCTTTTTTCCCGAGGCAGGACGCGATACGGAGCGCAAAACATTTTTTCCCGAGCAGCGCGTTGCCGCCGTAACCGGAGCCGAAGCTTTCAACCAAGTTGTCCTGCGGGAAGTGCATGATGAAGCGGCGTTCGGGATTCAGATCGCCGATCGAGTGAAGGCCGCGCACGAAATCTTCGGAGTTCCCGATCCGGTCAAGCGCTTCCTTGCCCATGCGGGTCATGATGCGCATGCTGACCGCAACATAGCTGTTGTCCGTGATCTGGACGCAGGCTTTGGCGTAGGGGGACTTGGGGTGGCCCATCATATACGGCATGACATACATTGTGCGGCCTTTCATGCAGCCACCGAAGAGGGCCTTCATCTTGGCTTTGGCTTCTTTCGGGTCCATCCAGTTATTGTTCGGTCCCGCCATTTCCTTGTCCGGATGGCAGATAAAGGTCAGCTGCTCCGTGCGCGCAACGTCATTCGGATGGGAATAGTGAAAATAAGAGTTCGGCCAATCCTTATGGTTTAGTTTTCGAAAAATAGGCTTGCCGTTGAGTTTTTCTTCGCGCATGCCGATCTCGAGAAGCTTTTGAGCTTCTTCGTCGGAACCGTTGCACCAATAGATCCTGTCCGGTTTTGTGAGGCGCGCTTGTTCTTCAACCCATTTTTCGACTGGTGTTGCCATGGCAAAAGCTCCTTTTGTATAGGGGATTGGACCTCAGATGTCCGTTGAAGTTTACTGATGCGAACTCAATTTGCAAGCATTATTCTAAGGCAAAAGCGCGTACAATCAAGGTTTGATAAGTTCCATGGCCTCGGCAGGCGTGATGACGTATTTTTTGAGTTCGCGCGGCGCTTTTTCCCAGGTGCTGTACGGTGACGCGACGATCACCTGCTGGGGTTGGCCGGGATCCGGAGACTCGTCCAGGAACGGGAAATCAGCCTGACGGACATTATCGGGCAGGAGATCGGGATCGTTGAGCAAACGACCTTTCCATTCCTGGATCGTTCCGGCAAAGACTTGCTTGTCTTTACCCTTAAAAAAAGCCATATTTTCTTTAAAAACAGAGGCTGGCATTTTGGAATAAATAAGGAGGGAGGCGTTTTTCTTTTTCTTTTTATGGCGGATCCATCCGTCATAAGGCTTTTCGATCCCGTGAACAACATTGGAACTGAAGCGGACCACTTCGCGGCTAACCAGCTTGAGCCCTGAAAAGAATTCCCACCGGAAAACCCCAAGGCCGTCTGCGGCGTATCCGAGGCTTTTAACGTTGGACGGTTTGTCGCGGATCGACGAGATCCCCCAGTTGACGGGGAACATGACCGCTTTGTCGACGTCGTAGATCACGTCTTCAAGCCAGACCCAGAGTTTGTAAGCGCGCACCTGCATCATGGGAGTGATGCCGCCCATGCTGTCTGCGGCAAGCACCATGGCGATCAGACGGCCATCCGATAAGGAAACTTGACGAAGTTGTAAGGCGTCAAAAAGCTGGGCAAACCGGGTAACAGGCTCGATGCGGGGAAGTTTAGAGTAAGAATATTCCAGGGAATCAAGCGACCGCGAAACGGGGTTCTTCTTGCTTCGCAGAGAAAAATTAAGAAGGCTGTCCCCGAGTTTGGTGAACTCCAGTTCGGTCATGGCCATGGCGGAGACGGACATGGAATGAAGGTCCGTGCTTTTTTTGAAATCATGCGCCGTCATCGGTTCTGTCCAAAAAAGGTCCTCGGAAGAATTATCGACAGGTTGGAGGGAAAAAGCGGAAACGGGACCCAACAGGATGATGAGGCACAAGAGGACTGCGGTTTTAAAGTTCGTCATACAGGCCTTCGATCGGGAAAGAATCCATGTCGGTGGTTCCCTTGTACCCGATCATTTGCAATAAAGTCGGGGTGACATCGATGATGCGGTGGGGCGTAGGGTCGATGCCGCGCTTGATGTTGGGTCCTGAGATCATCAGGGTCGATCTCAGCGAGTCTCCGAGGATTGCGCCATGATCGGCCCCATTGATATCCTCGATCCTGAAATTCCAGCCGGGTGTGGCGGAAAGGCAAATGTCGGGGTCTTGAGACCTTGCCAAGTGCTGGAGTTCAGGCTTCCATATAAAAGAGCGGCTGAGAGCCGTGATTGCGTCAGGATAATTCGTTTCAAAGGTAGCGTCGATCCATTCCTTGTCATCGTGGTAATCCTTGAAAAAATCCAGAGCATTTCCGGCGCTGCCTGCCCGGAATTTTGGGTCCTGAAGATAACCGAAAGGATCCCGATCCGTTGTTTCTTCAAAAGTTAGTTTCCCCTCAGCGTCCTGCACGACATTTTTGACGGGGGTATAACGGTAACGTGTTTTTGTGCCGCTGCGTTCGATCTGGATCAGAGCCTCAGCACGGTTCTGCCCGATGATGTAGATTCGGTCTTCGGAGAGTTTGACGAACAGAAGATTGACGGGATGAGGATCAGTCGTTCCCGGGAATTGGTTCCGCTCCGTCAGGTCAATATCAAGGATCTGCTGGACCAGGTCCACGGGCTTACGATTGGGGCCGAGGCCGTAGTGGCGGAGTTCATAAAGCGTGTTGGGGCGCTCCCAGTTCCAGGACATGCTGTCCGCGACGGGAAGGAAAATCCGTGCCTGACCTCTTCCCATATTGTCGATGTAGGAATAAGATTCGAGGTCGGTTCCGGGATGATGCATGGTGTAGTCCGGTCCCCGGACGTTCATCTTGAGGACCTTGAAGAAAAAATCACGCGCGAGGTAATAAGGCTGGTTGTAGATACCCTCTTTGCCGCCGTAAGCGCCATGGTCTGAAAATAAAATAATATAGGGTTTCCGGCCATTGGATTCCCGGATCAATCCGTCATAGACTTTTCCAAGCCATTGATCGACGCCCTCCATGTCATTTTGGGCTTCTTCGCTAAATTGTCCCCCTTCATGACGGTGTTGATCCTCATCCAGCAGGGTGAACCAGAGAATAAAGAGCCGGCCGCGGGTGTCCGTCACCATGTAGTTCAACCCATATTTTCCGTTGATATCGTCCAGTTTTTCCATGGCCTCCATGGTGATGACATAAGGCTTGTCGACAACGTTAGCGGCTATGTGCGGCCATGCTAAGGGAGTGACGTTCGGACTAACCGGTACAAGTGCCGTGTGGTACTCCTCCTTCAGGAGATCATAAAGGGCCTTGATCTTGTTCTGTTTCAGGACTCGGGGGGCGATCTCGGGTTTCGTGAGCATGTTAAAAGAGCGCGGGTATTCTTCCGGGACCCGGAACATGCGTTTCATGAGGTTCTTTTTTCTCGTTGGGAAACGTTCAAACAAGGACTGAGCTTTCATGCCCGATTGATCTTGAAATTTTCCCGTGATCAGACAGGTGTAAGCAGGCACGGTAAGAGAAGGGAAAATGCTGAAAAAATTCGGGAAACGGAGGCCCTGATCGAAGAAAAGTTTTTTGATGTTCGGAAGTTTGCCTTGATCCACCATCATTTCGACGATGTCGGGGCGAAGGCTGTCCACGAAAATGACAAGGACTTTGGAATCCGGGACGGGGCCTTTGACGATAGCCGCCGGATCATCCTGCGCGTGTCCGGTTCCGGCGAATAACAGGCCCAGGAGGGCGCATCCGGCCCACAAGACTTTTCTCATTACGAAATAGCACCTCAATTTAAAAGATTTAGAGAGCAATTCTAGGGAAACAAGCCAGTGAAATCAAGCAGAGTATCCGAGGAGATGTCTTGGAAAGTGAACCGCGATTCCGGCGTCAGGATTCTTCCAGGAATCTCGCAAGCCGTACGACGAGCTGGCGGGGCAAGAACCGGATCAGGAACACGTGCAGTTTGTTCATGAAACCGGGGACGACAAGACGTTTGCTTTGCATCAATCCGCGGTAGGCTGCTTTTGCGGCAAGAGAAGCTTCCATATTAAAAGCATTTTCACGGATGTGTTCGGTCTTTGCCCGTTTCTGGAATTGCGTTCGTGTTGGGCCGGGACAAAAAGCGGTTACCGTGACGCCGGTGCCTGAGAGTTCCTCGGCGATAGCCTCGGTGAGCGAGAGAACATAAGCTTTCGAGGCGAAATAACATGCCATGAAGGGACCCGGCTGGAAGGCTGCTGTCGACGCGACATTAAGGATCCTGCCGCGGCCCCGGGAAAGCATTTCCGGGATTAGAAGGCGCGTCAGGCAGGTCGGTGTCGTCATGTTCAGGTCGAGCATTTCCTCGGTGGTGTTCCAGTCGACTTCATGAAAAGGGCCGTGGGTGCCGAAACCGGCGTTATTCACCAGGATTTCGACGTGGAGTTGTTGTTCACCGAGCCATTTGATGAGTTCTTCGGCGGCTTCGGAGAAACTCAGGTCTTGGGGGTGAGTCTTGACATCGATGGAATGGGCCGAGCTCAGTTCCCGCGCGATAGCGTCAAGACGGGTTTTATTGCGGGCGACGAGTATCAGGGGATGATGATCGCGCGCGAAAAGACGGGCGAATTCATAACCGATGCCCTCTGTCGCGCCGGTGATCAGAACGTATCCCTGGGTCATGTCTTTGTCCCGGAAGTTCGAAGGATCTTACGAGCGTAAAATACCGAGTGATTGCGCGATCTTCGCGAAGGTGTTGATCGCCCGATCGATCTCCTGAAGCGAGTGGCCTGCCGTCACCGTGGTGCGGATCCGCGTGGTATTGGGTTGCACGGCCGGCGGCAGGATCGGTACGATAAAGATCCCTTCGTTCCGGGCCAAGCGCGTCATTTCAAGGGCTTTGGCTTCGTCCCCGATGATGATCGGCGCGATCGCAGTTTGACTGTTCAAAGTATCGAAGCCGCGCGCCTGCAAGGTCTTCAGGAAATAATCCGCGTTCTTATGGAGTTTTTCCACGCGCCAGGGCTCGTCCTCGATGATGTCAAAAGCGGTCTTGGCCGCGGCCGCCGCGGGAGGAGGGAGCGCGGCGGAAAAAATGTAGGGGCGGATCGTGTGCCGGAGGTAATTCATGAGTTTGGTGCTTCCGGCGATATACCCGCCGACGCTCGGGATCGTCTTGCTCAAAGTCCCCATTTTGATATCGATCATTCCTTCCTTGGGGTCGATGCCGAAATGTTCCTCAATGCCGGTGCCTTTTTTCCCGAGGACACCCAGGGAATGCGCCTCATCGATCATCAGCAGGGCCTTGAATTTCCGGCACAGGCGTATCACTTCCGGAAGGTTGATGATGTCGCCGTCCATGCTGAACACCGCGTCCGCGACCACAAGTTTGGTGCCTGTCTTCGGAGCCTCCCCGAGAGCTTTTTCAAGCGAAGCCATGTCATTGTGTTCAAATCTTACGAACTGGGCCCGGGAGAGGATGCAGCCGTCCACAATGCTGGCGTGGTTGATCTTGTCGGAGATCACGACATCATGACGTCCGAGGAGGGCCGAGATCGTCCCGGAATTGGCGCCGTATCCGGAAGCGATCGCGACGGCGGCCTCCGTTTTTTTGAACGAAGCGATCTTTTTTTCCAGTTCGACGTGGATCCGGTTCGTGCCGGCAAGGAAACGGACACCGTGGGTGCCTGTCCCGAACTCGTCGATCGCTTTTTTGGCCGCAGCGTTGATCCGAGGATGGCCCAGAAGGTCCAGATAGGAATACGACGCGAACTGGACCATGGGGCGGCCGTGCACCGTGACATGGACGCCTTCCACGGTGTCCGAACAATGCATGTAAGGATAAAGATCGTGCTCCTTGGCCTCCTGGATCCTGCGATTCAGGACCTCCACGCGCGCCCAAATGGTTTTTTTATCGAGTTCCGGGGATTTGCTCATAAGTCTACTCCTTCAATAAGAAAAGCCGGCCGTCGTGTACTTTATAGAACAAAGGGGCGACCTTGACTTTGGGATAACGAAGCCGGAGGCGTTTCACTTCGCTCAAGACGAAATCCGTTTCATTGCCGATCTCAAACAGATGCGAAGCGATCCTGAAATGTTCCTCGGCGTCTTTCTTTTTCCAGCCGCCCCGTTTAACGAGACCCTTGATAAAAAGGTCTTTGCGGGCGGGTAGATTGACCATACCGCAGTGGTCGTGGGTGATGAGAGCAATGTGGGAGACACCTCCGACGGCGATTGCGTACGACACCTTGAATTCGCTATATCGGAGATTGGCGCCGCCCGTGCGCAGAACGAACGCGAAATTGTCGGGTATGCGCAGGAGTTTTCGGCTATCCATGCACATGCCGATCAGGAGTTCGGCCTGTGAATAGGATTTGAAGGGCCGGCCCAGGTTTTGATATTCGAGGAGGCGTCCGATGGGGGTCCGCCGGTATTTCGGGGGAATGTCCGAGGTCTTGTTGATAGAAATAAGACGGTTCACCGGTTTATCCCGTTCATGGACTATGAAGTTGAAAAAAGGGC
>CAZSFZ010000031.1:1389-18136 GCA_964606385.1 uncultured bacterium | reverse complement strand
ACGGGAGAGAGCGTCCGCGTTTTTAAGGATGCGACCCTGAAGGAAGTCCTCCAACGTCCCAGCATGGGGACCGTGATCCCGCTCGCTTCTTCCAAATCCGCCGAAGGCCCGTACGCGGTATGGATGCCTTACCGCAAAAAGGACGGGACGGTCGGACTTTCCAAGCGCTATATCAGCCGGAAAAGCGATGTAACCAAGGGATTTCCCGTTTACAGCCAGGCCAATGTGATCCGCCAGGCCTTCAAGCTGCTGGGGGCTCGCTACGGTTGGGGCGGACAATACAACGGGCGTGACTGTTCGGGTTTTATTCATGATGTGTTCCTGAGTTTCGGAATCGACATGCCGCGCGATTCGAGGCAGCAGGCCATGGTCGGCACCCAACTGGGACATTTCCAGGCTTTTCAGGACGACGACGCGAGGCGGGCGGCCCTGAGGTCCGCGAGGCCGGGGATCACGCTTCTCCGGATGCCGAAACATCAGATGATCTATCTCGGGACCGTGAATAGCCAGTTCTATGTCATCCATTCGACCTGGGCCGAACGCACGGGCCAGGATCGGTTGGCGGATGAAAAGAACCGGATCAACCAGGTCGTGGTCTCGGATCTGGAACTGAACGGACGGTCTTACCTCGGTTCGCTTTTTGACCGGGTGCTTTCCATCAATGAGGTCGACTAATTTGCTAAGGCGGACTTTCGCTCTGGCGTTGGTTTTTCTGACGACGGTGCCCTACACGTTTTTGGGTGCCGAAAAGACGGGAATAGCTTCGAAGGGGTTCACGATCCGGCCCTCCGCAGAATGGATGGAACTTCCGCTTCCATTCCAGAACGTTGTGGTTTCTTACGGGAAAAAAGGCACGTTGGCCACATTCCACATTACGGCCCGTGAGATCGACGGATCCAAGACCGTGGACCAGCTTCAATGGAGGGATCTTTTCAGTCCGCAGTTCGACTCCATTGAGATACGCACAGAAAATATGACCCGGTTGGGCGGGGAGAAAGCGAAGTCCTGCATCTACACGCTGAGGCCCGGTGAGTTCAAGCAGGTCATGGAGGGGAAGCTCGCGGCCAAATATATTAATTATGTCGTGATCCATAACGGCAAACTCTATTCGATCACTTTTAAAGACACCGAAGACGGTTTCGCGACGACCTATCCTTCGTTCCTCGCCGCGATCCGGACGCTTCAGTTTGATGCAGCGAACACACAACGCCAGGGGAAGCTGACATGACATTCCAGGAATTCATCGATCAGATCCAGACCATCCGCATTGAAGAATCGCGCGCCCAGACGGACGCTTATTTTGAGGCCGTGATCGCCAAAGACGGGATCGACGCTTTGCACAAGATCCTGGCCGAGTATTTCGGCCCGCCGCTCAAGCCCGAAGGCGTGCCGCCTTCCCTCAAAGCCAAACAGCTTGCTGCTCCCTACGGGGGAATCCGCAAGGAGCAGACCATGTATTTCCGCCAGACCGACGAGCACGCCGAATGTGCCCTCTTGTGGCCCTGGGGCAGCGGCGCCCGCATTACGGTCAAGGTCAGCCAGGCCAAGGATTCCGGATCAGGCGGCTTGCTCGGATGGGTCAACAAACTTTTCAAATAAGCCTCATCTTAATTCGCAACCCATTTCATAGTAATATGTTATAAAGGAATCATTTTTTAATCTTGAACTGGACAAAATCAGTCTGGTTTGTTAAAATTTAGACTATTCGCAGCAGGAAAGGAATTTTGATGAGGTACACGACAAAAACGGAATATGGAGTGATCTGCCTGGCGCACATGGCTCAGAAGCCATGGCCCGGGACAAGTACGGCCAAAGAGATCGCGGACCATGAAGGTTTTTCCGTGACCTTTACCGAGAAGATCCTGCAGGGATTGAGGCGGGCCGGCATCACAACGTCCCAGCAGGGCAATAAAGGCGGCTGGGCCCTGACCCGGGAGCCGTCCGCGATCACGCTTAAGGAGATCATCGAGGCCCTGGAAGGCAGCACCTTCGAGGCTTTCTGCGACATCAAACACAAGAAGAGCATTGTCTGCAATCATTTCTCGCTCTGCAAGCTGAAGCCTGTGTGGTACAAGACCCAGAAAACGCTCGATGATCTTTATCAAACCATCACGCTCGAAAAGATCGCCGAAGACATGATGGGCGGGACCGGAAAGCCGGAGCCCCTGCTCTTTGCGGGTAAAAAAAATGGCTGACACGCCTGACTCTTTCATCGACAAGGATTACGCGTACGGTTTTGTGACGCCCGTGGAATCGGACGCCGCGCCGCGAGGTCTTTCCGAGGATACGATCCGCTTCATTTCTAAAAAGAAGAATGAACCCGCGTTCATGCTGGAGTGGCGTCTTGCGGCGTACCGCGAATGGCTCAAGATGAAAGAGCCGGATTGGGCGAGCGTCCGGTATCCCAAGATCGATTACCAGGACATCATCTATTATTCCGCACCGAAAAAAAAGGGGGATGGCCCCAAAAGCCTCGCGGATGTGGACCAGGAAGTCCTGAAGACCTACGAAAAGCTCGGGATCCCGCTTGAGGAACAGAAAGTGCTCGCGGGCGTCGCCGTAGACGCGGTTTTCGACAGCGTCTCGGTCGCGACGACCTATAAAGCGAAGCTCAAGGAGTATGGCATCATTTTCTGCTCTTTTTCGGAGGCTGTGCGGGAATATCCGGACTTGGTGAAAAAATATCTGGGGTCCGTCGTGCCGGTGAAAGACAATTTCTTCGCGGCCTTGAATTCCGCTGTCTTTAGCGACGGTTCCTTCTGCTACATCCCGAAAGGCGTCCGCTGTCCGATGGAGCTTTCCACGTATTTCCGCATCAACGCGATGGATACCGGGCAGTTCGAGCGTACGCTCATTGTGGCGGACGAAGGCAGTTATGTGAGTTACCTCGAGGGCTGCACGGCGCCGATCCGCGACAAGAACCAGCTTCACGCGGCGGTCGTGGAACTCGTGGCGCATGAAAAGGCGTCGATCAAATATTCCACGGTGCAGAACTGGTACGCGGGCGACAAGGAAGGAAAAGGCGGGATCTATAATTTTGTGACCAAGCGCGGGCTTTGCGACGGCGCGCGTTCCAAGATCTCGTGGACGCAGGTCGAAACCGGTTCCGCGATCACCTGGAAATATCCGAGCTGCATCCTGCGGGGCGATGATTCGGTCGGGGAATTCTATTCCGTGGCGGTCGTGAATAACCACCAGCAGGCGGACACGGGGACCAAGATGATCCATCTCGGGAAAAACACGAAAAGCACCATCATCTCGAAAGGCATTTCCGCGCGTTACGGCAAGAACACCTACCGCGGCCTCGTGAAGATAGTGCCGAAGGCTGAAGGTTCGCGCAACTACACCCAATGCGATTCGCTCCTGATGGGCGACCGCTGCGGTGCCAGTACATTTCCAACGGTGGAGGTCAGCAACCGGACCTCGCGGGCGGAGCATGAAGCCACGACCTCCCGCATCAGCGAGGACCAGCTTTTCTATTGCCGGCAGCGCGGCATGTCCGCGGAGAATGCCATTTCGATGATCGTTAACGGCTTTTGCAAGGAAGTGTTCAAGAACCTGCCGATGGAATTCGCGGTTGAAGCCCAGCGGCTCATGAGCGTGAGTTTGGAAGGAAGTGTCGGCTAAAAAGTGCAGAGCACTTTCTAGCCGGGGAACGGCGAACGGGAAACGGTTAACGTGAAAGTCTTTTGCTTGCGTTCCACGTTTCCCGAATGTTGGTTTTTATGAACGGAGGGATCAATGTTAGAGATCAAGAATTTACACGTTGAAGTAGAAGGCATCGAAATATTAAAAGGCATCGACCTTTCCGTTAAGGCGGGCGAGGTGCACGCGATCATGGGGCCGAACGGCTCCGGAAAAAGCACGCTCACGCGCGTGCTGGCGGGTCATCCCTCCTATATCGTGACGAAAGGGACCGCCACCTATGAAGGGAAAGATCTTTTCCAGATGCCGGTCGAGGAGCGGGCGCGCCAGGGGGTCTTTCTCGCGTTTCAATACCCGATCGATATCCCGGGCGTGAATAACGCGTACTTTTTGAAGGCCGCCGTGAATGAAACGCGGAAGGCGAAGGGGCTTGATGAATTTGACGCGATGGAGTTCCTGGAATTCCTGAAAGAAAAAATGAAGATCGTGGAAATGGACGAGAGTTTCCTTAACCGTCCCGTGAACGAAGGTTTCTCGGGCGGGGAAAAGAAACGCAACGAGATCCTCCAGCTCGCGGCGCTCGCGCCGAAGCTCGCGATCCTGGACGAGACGGATTCGGGCCTCGATATCGACGCCCTGAAGATCGTATCGGAAGGCGTGAACCGGCTGCGGAGTCCCGGCCGATCCTTCATCCTGGTCACGCACTACCAGCGGATGCTCAATTACATCACGCCGGACCATGTGCATGTGCTGATGGGCGGCAAGATCGTGCTCTCGGGCGGCAAGGACCTTGCCTTCAAACTCGAAGAAAAAGGGTATGAGTGGGTGAAAGAAGATCGGTGAACGTGGAACGGTTAACGCTGAACGCCTGCGTTTCCCGTTCATCGTTGCTCGTTGAACAAAGCGGAAGAATATGACTGATCCATACAAACAAGCATTTGAAAAACTGAGGAATGACCGCGTAAGTGAACCGTCGTGGCTACGGAGCCTGCGCGAAGAAGCTGCGAACGCCTTTAGCCGGAAGGGATTGCCGACTGTCAAAGACGAGGCCTGGCGCTTCACGGACGTGACAGCGATCCGGGAAGCGTCTTTCAGCTTTGACGAACCGGAGGCCGCATTGGATCCGGAAGTCCTGCGCTCGCTCAAGAAGAATGCCGGTGCTAACTTCATTATTGTCGTGAACGGGCGGTTCTCCAAAGAACATTCCGCGGTCGAATCGGGGATCGAGGTCATGGACATGATCGACGCGATCGCGACGCGCGCGGAGATATTGGAAGCGCACTTAGGCCGTTACGCGGCGCCGGAAGGCGACGGTTTTCTCGCGATGAATGCGGGCCTGTTCACGCGCGGACTTTTCATCCGTATTCCGGACGGTGGGAACATGAAGGATCCGTTGCGTGTGGTTTTTTACCATCAGGCTTCCCGCAAGGAAACGGCATTCCAGATCAGGAATTTGGTCGTGACCGGAAAAAAAAGCAAGGCTTCCATTTCCGAAACATATGTGGGCGGCACCGGGGGAAAATACCTGACGAATGCCGTGACGGAGATCGTGCTCGAAGAGGAGGCCCGGATGGAGCACTGCAAGGTCCAGCGGGAACATCCGGAGGCATTCCATGTGGCCGTGACGCACGTCATGCAGGGCCGCGGAACTTCCTTTGCGTCACTCGCGGTTTCTACGGGGGCCCGGTTGATGCGGGACGACCAGCGGGTAGCCCTTGCGGGTGAGAACGCCTTCTGCGAATTGAGCGGTGTTTATCTGGGGGATAAGGACCAGGTGCTGGATCATCAGACTTTTGTGGACCACCAGAAGCCGGACGGGAAGAGCGGCCAGTTTTTCAAGGGGATCCTGTCCGGGAACTCGCGCGGCGTGTTCCGCGGTTATGTCCGCGTTTGCCAGGACGCGCAGCGGACGGACGCGCGCCAGACGAACAAGAACCTCCTGCTTTCGGAGGGCGCGAAGGTCGATACCCAGCCGCAGCTTGAGATCCTGGCGGATGACGTTCAGTGCAGTCATGGCGCCACGGTCGGCCAGCTTCAGGAGGACGCACTTTTCTATTTACGCTCCCGAGGGATCGGCGAGCGCGAAGCCGGGCGTATCCTGGCGCAGGGGTTCGCGCGGGAAGTGATCGAATCCTCGGGCGTCGGTTTCATGAAAGACGCGCTTCTTGAACTTGTGAATGAGAAATTGACACAACAGCTTTCCGGAGAAAAGGAATAGGCTATGGGACAAGGTATGGCATGGGATATTGAAAAGGTGCGGCGGGATTTTCCGATCCTGAAAGAACAAGTTTACGGGAAACCGCTGACGTATCTCGATAACGCGGCGACGACTCAAAAACCGCAGGCGGTGATCGATACCCTGACTCAGTATTATTCCAAAGAGAACGCGAACATCCACCGCGGGATCTTTTGTCTGAGCGAACAGGCGACCAAGCGCTACAAGAGCGCGCGCCATAAGGTTCAGGGATTCCTGGGAGCTGCTTCCGACAAGGAGATCATCTTTGTGCGCGGGACGACGGAGGCCCTGAATCTCGTCGCGCAGTGCTACGGCCGGCCATTCCTCAAGGCTGGGGATGAAATCCTAATCACGCACATGGAGCATCATTCTAATATCGTGCCCTGGCAGATGCTCGCGAAGGAGACCGGGATCAAGCTCAAAGTGGCGCCGATCAACGATCAGGGCGAACTGATCTTCGAAGAGTTCAAAAAACTCCTCACGGATAAAGTAAAATTCGTTTCGGTCGTCCATGTCTCGAACGCTCTCGGCACGATCAATCCGGTGAAGGAGATCATTCAACTGGCGCATGCAAAGGGGATCCCCGTGATGGTCGATGGCGCGCAGGCCGTGGCACATATGCCGGTGAATGTCCGCGGCCTCGACTGCGATTTTTACGCGTTTTCGGGGCATAAACTGCTGGGACCGACCGGCGTCGGCGTTCTTTATGGGAAAAAAGAATTTCTGGAAAAGATGCCTCCGTATCAGGGTGGCGGCGACATGATCCGTGCCGTGACCTTTGAAAAGACGACCTATAACGATTTGCCGTATCGGTTCGAAGCGGGAACGCCGCACATCGCGGGCGTGATCGGTCTTGGCGCGGCGATCGACTACATTACGGAACTCGGCCTTCCGCGGATCGAAGCCTATGAACAGGAGCTTTTGGGCTATGGGACCGAGCGGCTTTTGCAGATCCCAGGTCTCCGGCTGATCGGGACGGCCAAGCATAAATCAGCCATTCTTTCTTTCGTGCTCGGAGAGGCGCACGCGCATGATATCGGGACGATCCTGGACCGTCAGGGTATCGCGATCCGGGCGGGGCACCACTGCGCGATGCCTGTGATGCAGCGCTTCAACGTGCCGGCCACGACCCGCGCTTCGCTCGCCTTCTACAACACCCGTGAGGAGATCAACCGACTGGTCGCCGCGCTCCGCGAAGTGACGGAGGTGTTCAAATGACCCAGCAACCGATCCGACCCCGGAGGTCGGATGAGGTGGAGGTGTTCCGATGAACGGGGATATCCGCGAGCTCTACCAGCAGATGATCATGGATCATAACAAGAACCCCCGCAATTTCCATCCCATGCCGGATGCCGGCCGGACGGTGGAGGGATACAATCCCCTTTGCGGCGATCATTTCAAGGTCTACCTGAAGCTTGAGGGCGATGTGATCAAAGACATCAGCTTTGACGGCTCAGGATGCGCGATCTCGAAGTCCTCGGCTTCCATGATGACCGCCGCACTCAAGGGGAAGACCCGGGCAGAGGCCAAGGCTCTCTTTGAAGAAGTCCATAAAATGCTCTCGCGGGGGATCGGCGAGCCTTTCGACGCGGCGAAAGTGGGGAAGCTCGCGACGCTCGGGGGCGTGTGTGAATTCCCGTCACGCGTCAAATGTGCGACGCTCGCGTGGCACACGATGATGGAAGGCATTGAACCGACCGGGAAACAAATCACTACAGAATAAAAAAGGGGACTCGGGACTCGCACCTCGTTTTTAAAAACGAGTCCCGAGGTACCAGTCCCGAGTGACTAAACGAAAAAGTGGGATAAACCATGACGCAAGATAACCTGGATCCACAAGAATCTCTTGAGCAGCTAATCTCGGACCAGCTGCGCCTTTGCTACGACTACGAGATCCCCGTCAATATCGTGGAGCTGGGCCTGATCTATGGTTTCAAGGTCGAGGACCTGCCTGAAGGCGGGAAGCTTGTCGCCGTCCGCATGACCTTCACAAGCCCCATGTGCCCGATGGGGGACCTCATCAAAAAAAATGTCGAACGCCGCGTCGAAACCGTTCCGGGCGTTCAAAAAGTCACTGTTGAGATCGCCTTCGACCCTCCGTGGGACCCGTCCCGCATGACCCAAGCCGCGAAGTTGCAGCTCGGCCTTCTTTAAAGATTTCCCTCTACCATTCCGACCCCGGAGGTCGGACAGCTAGATCTGTCCTTTTGCTTGTTTCCGATTGACAAAACACCCTTGATTTTTATATATTAATATAAATAAATTATAATATTCATATTAACCAATTCAACCTCCGGGGTCGGATTGGGTGGGGGAACAGATGAGACGAAAAATTCCATTGGTGACTGGAGGGGTTTATCACATATTTTCGAAAAGCATCGCTGGTTTTAAGGTATTTAATGGTGAGGAAGATTTCCTGAGAATGCTCTATGGGCTCATTTTTTTTCGAAATGCCCGTTTCGGGCAAGGCCTATCGTGGTTAGTAAGGAATGATCCTGAAAGGATTGCGGGAAATGATTTTGTAGGGTACGGACCCATAAGGGTCCAGCTGATCGCCTACTGCCTTATGCGAACCCATTTTCATCTTCTTTTGCGCCAGCAAGAAGACGAGGGCATATCGGTTTTTATGAGCCATCTGCTAAATAGTTATGCGCGATATTTCAATCTGAAATATAAGCGTAAGGGGCACCTCTGGTCGGCAGCTTTTCAAAATGTTCCCGTCGAAACGGACGAGCAAGCTTTGCATCTTACGCGTTATATACACCTCAATCCGGTGACAGCCCATTTGGTTGACAAGCCTGAAGATTGGCCATTTTCCTCTTATTCCGAATACACGAGAGATCCAGACCAAGATAAGGATGTTTGTGATAGGGAGCATTTTCCCATTCTAAGTCCAAGCCAGTATGCGAAGTTCGTGCTTGATCGGGTCGAATATCAGCGAGCGCTCGCTAGCCATAAGCATCTGTTCCTCGAAGATCCTGCCATCTCGTAAACTTGTTTCGAACCAAAATCCGACCCCGGAGGTCGGATTTTTGGTTGCTCCGTTCTCCATATTTCTTATATTTCCTTAGTCTAAATGTCAGTGATCAATAATTGAACAATTGGAGATAATTATGCTATCTAAAGCTATAAAAAAAGCTATAAATTGCTATAAAATATATAATACATCAAAATTTATTAAAATATTGATACAAAGCTCTTGTTTTTTACTCTATAAGGTGGCACATTCCTGTTAGGGCAAATCGATGATGAATAATCAAATGAACGATCAAATGAAAAATCAGCTATGGGATTCGAGAGGACTTTCTGACGCCAGCGGCCTAGCCACAGAGTTGCCCCAATCCGACCTCCGGGGTCGGATGGGTTGGCGGAAAGCGACGGCGGCGTTTACAGCTTTTGTGTTTGCGTGGTCGATGTGCGTGAGTCCGGTGATGGCCGAGACGATCAACCTGGAAGGCGGCAGTGTAGAAGTCAACACGCAGGAGAACACCACGAACTGGAACGTCACGGGGAACCCCGTGTGGAACGTCCCCGAGTTCAACGTGCCGCAGAATAATATTTATAACATCTCAGGCCTCAGCCAGAACGCGAGCTTGGCGCTTCTCGTGAACGGCGGCCAGGCCTCGAACATTTTCGGCACGATGAACCTCTCAAACCTTGCCTTTATCCTCCAGAATATCGCCGGGATTAATATCGGCTCAAGCGCCATGATCAACCTGAACAATGCCTCACTCCTTGCTTCCACCATTCCTCTCAACCTGAACGCAACGGACTTTTTCGCACGGCAGTATGCCTTCTCGGGAGAAGGCGGATTCCTCACGAACGACGGCAAGATCGTGGGGAACAACGCGGACCTCGTGGCCCTTATTGCTAATGCCATTGAAAACTCAGGAACGATCGAAGTTCCGATGGGCACCGTGGCCCTCGCCGCGGGCAACACGGTGACGGTCGGTATCTCGCCTGACGGCATGGTGAGTATTGGGGTCGATGAAGCGACGGCGAATACGATGGGTCTCAAGGACCAGATCAAGAACACGGGGACGATCTCGGCGGACGGCGGCAAAGTTATCCTCAATGCCCAGGCCATGGACGGGCTCTTTGAGAAGGCGATCCACATCGAAAAGAACTCGAACGCCGTGACCGCGATCAAGGCCGATGATGGCACGATCCAATTCCAATCCCGCGACGACATTATGAACGACGCCGTCCTGCAAGCCATGCGGGGTTCGATCGTCATGAGTACCGAGGGCAGTATTGCGGTCAGCGGGGCCATGAGGGCGGAAGGGGGTTCGGTATCGGTTCAAGCCAAGAAAGACATTTCGGTCAATGAGGATACGGCGATCCAGGGCGATGCGACCCTGGCCGCGGTTGGAAATATTCATATCAGCGCCGACCTTTCGGGGGACGGCATCTTGCGTCTTTACGCTGACGCTAAGGACCTGACCGGCGCCGCGGCGGGCGGTGACGGCGCGGTTCGTCACACGGCAGGCCTTGTTCAAGCCGGAACACTTTACTTGGATGGCGCCGGACAGACTGTTCTCGGTGATCTGAAAAGCGTGGATGGTATTTATATCGGGAACAAAACAAGCGGACATCTGATGGATACGATCGCCATGAACGGACGGATCTCGGGGACAGGCCGTCTTTATCTCGTGGGTGACGGTTCGACCACGACGCTTACGACGGACGTGATCACGGAAGGGACCCCGATCGAATACAACGATAGCCTAGTCCTCGCGCCGGCGTCTGGGAACCGGATCACGATTGCCACGACCGGTGGCGGGCATATCGAGGGTGCGGATATTACTGTAAATGGGACGATCGATTCTCAAAACGAACTGGTCGGACGCGACCTCACGTTTGATGCCGGCTCCGGGATCATCACCGTGACCGGTGCGGTTGGCGGCATCTACGGGCTTGGCGATTTGGCGATCACGATGAGCCGTGAGGGCCATTTTTCTACGGTGAACAGTTTGACGGTGACGAATTACGGCAGTATTGACAGCGGTACTTTTAGCGGTGATGTCACCAATTACGGCGGTGAAGCGACGCTCGTGCGTATTTTCAATTCGGACGGCACTTGGGTTCTTGAGGACAGCCAAACGATCCATCTTCTCATGGTTGGTGGGGGCGGAGGTGGAGATGCCGGTGGCGGAGGCGCGGGTGAATTTTATGAGAATGAATCTTATTCGATCGAAGCAGGGACTTATGGAATTACGATCGGAGCAGGGGGTACGGTCGGGAATAACGGCGGGAATACTTCGTTGGGTGAACTGGTTACTGTCATAGGAGGCGGTGCTGGAGGTTGGATTGGGATGAACGGGGCTGACGGTGGTTCCGGGGGTGGAGGCGGTCAGGCCGACGTGACAGAAGATCCCGATCCTACTACCTTAGGAGGTAATTCCACGGCAACAATTGGCGTTGGGTATGCCGGTGGGGCGGCTTATGAATGGCTTGGTGGCGCCGGTGGTGGCGGTGGCGCCGGTGGCCCGGGAGCGAGCAATGAATACGGAGGTTATGGCGGTTCCGGTGTTGTATCGTCAATTTCGGGGACTGAAGTGGAATATGCTAAAGGAGGGTCAGGAAGCGGTTATTCAAATCCAGCTACACCCAATACGGGTAGCGGTGGTGATATGGGTTATGAAGGTGCTGCCGGTATTTTGGTCGTGGAATATACCGGCCGTTTGGGCATCAAAGGCGGAACGTTCAACGGCAGTATGACGAATGAAGTGGGCGGCAAGGTCCGGGGCGGCGTGATCAATGGGACGTTCACACAGAACGACGGTGCGGGGCCCTATGCGTATGTTTGGAATGGCAACATCGATGGCAATCTTAATAATGTTGCCAATTACGCGAACGGCAACGGTCTTCCCGTCAGCGCGGATTCTTTCACGATCGATTGGGCGCAACCGCACGTCACTGAACCTAATTCAGGCGTATCCAATGCCGGGACCGTGACGCTTGCCGGAGGGGCTTGGGTCAACGGCGGAACATTTAATGGCTCAGTGATCAATGAATATGCGGGCTGGATCTCTGATGGAACGTTTAATGCTTCCGTAGTGAATACCGGCTTAGTCTCAGGCGGCACTTTTAATGACGCGACCGACAACTCTTTTTTTAATGCCAGCACCGGCACAGTTTCCGGAGGGGTGTTCTATACGCCAAACTTTCTGAACGAGGGAACCATCTCGGGGGGGCAATTCAACGGTGCTGTTCTTAATGATGGCGCCATCTCAAGCGGGATATTCACGGGAAGTTTGATCCAGGATGCCGGCGCCGGTTCGATCACGGGCGGGGATTTTTCGAATTTGACATACCTGGAGCTTCGATATGGAAGCAGCCCGGTATGGGACTACGATACGACGGTGGGGGGGGTGTCGCGAATAACGGGACGATCTCCGTGGGGACATTCGGCGGGGATGTGAGCAATGCCGGGGTCATTTCGGGAGGATCTTTTAGCGGTCAGATCGACAACCTCTATATGGAACCCGGTTGGGAAGGTTCGATCTCCGGCGGCGCCTTTACGGGGTCCGTCGTCAATTACTCGACGATCGCGGGCGGGACGTTTACGGGCAGTATCGTCAATAACAATACCATCGACCTCTCAAGCGGCGGTTCGATCGCTGTCAGTTCTTTCACCCAGAATCCCGGCGCCTCTACCCTTATGGGCGCCGGTGATCTGACGGTAGGAACATTGGACAACCAGGGTTCTATCGGGATAGGTTCAGGAGCTTTGAGCATCTCAAGCGTTACCAATGCGGGCAGTTTTGGTTTTACCGCGGCTCGAGAGATCCCCGGTTATAACTACGAAACTCTCTCTCTCTGGGACCCTTCATGGGGAACTTATACCACTGCCGGGAACGTGGGCGCTTCAAATCTCTCCCTGTATCAAGCCAGTTTGGATATGGGGAACTATGATCTGACCGTGGGAACCCTGGATAACCAAAACTGGATCAGGATGGGTACCGGTGCTTTAAATCTCACCACTATCACGAATATGGGGGATTTCGAGTTTACTGCCGCGCGCGAGCTTCCTAATTATGACTATGGAGGCCTTTTTTTGTACGATCCTGCCTATGGCTTTTACACGGTTGCTGGAAATCTTAACGCTTCCGATCTTGTTGTCGCTACTGTGGGTTTGACCATGGGCGACTATGATTTAACCGTAAGTATCCTGGACAACTCGGGCTATATCAGTGTGGGCCTGGGGGCCTTGAATATCTCAAGCGTTACCAATGCGGGCTCATTCAGCTTCAATAACCCCCGGGAGATCCCCAATTACAATTACAGCTATCTGGGACTTAATTATAGTGAGGGGGGAACTTATACCACGACCGGAAGCCTGAGCGTTGACACTCTCTCACTGCAAAGCGCCGGTCTGAACATGAATAACTATGACTTGAGCGTGAATAACCTCGATAACCAGGGCGGGATATCTATGGGGTCGGGTGCCCTGACTCTCTCGAGTATTACAAACATGGGTCACTTTGAGTTTACGGTCGCCCGGGAACTTCCCAACTACACCTACGCTGGTCTTTCTTTATCCGATCCCTCCTTCGGAACTTTCACCACGGCAGGGGATTTAAGCGCTTCTTCCTTATATGTGTCGGGATCGATCTTGAATATGGGCGACTATAACCTGGGTGTTGGTTATCTGGCTACGAATTCATCGGGTATTGTCGTGATGGGCGTGGGAGACTTGACGGTGGGGACCCTCGACAACCAATACTACATAAGTATGGGCACGGGAGCCTTGAATCTTACGGATATTACGACCATGGGTGAGTTTGATTTTATGGTTGCCCGAGAGCTTCCTAACTATACCTATAGCGGTCTCTTTTTATCTGATTCCTCCCTCGGAACTTTCACCACGGCAGGGGACTTAAGCACTTCTTCCATGTATGTGTCCAATTCACAACTAGATATGGGTGACTATAACCTGAATGTCGGCAGCTTAACCGTGTATTCGGGGAGTAATGTCCAGATGGGCGCCGGAGCTTTGACGGTGGGGACGCTTGATAATCAAGGCTACATCGTTATGGGTGCGGGAGCCTTGAACCTTACGGACATTACGACGATGGGTTCTTTTGATTTCATAGTTGGACGGGAGCTTCCCAACTATAACTATGGCAATCTTGGTTTATATGCGTCAGGGCAGACTTTCACAACAGCCGGCAGTTTAAGTGCGGATTCTCTCTACCTGGGCCAGGGATATCTCAACATGGGTGACTACGATCTGAATGCCGGTTACTTAATGACTTCAGACAGTATTCAGATGGGGGCTGGGGCTCTGACGGTGGGAACACTGGATAATCAAGGTTGGATCCACATGGGTACTGGAGCCTTGAATCTTTCGGATATCACACAGATAGGGACGTTTGATTTTACGGTTGCCCGTGAGCTCCCGGACTACAGTTACTCGTATTTGAGTTTGTACGATCCGTCTAACGGAACTTTTACTGTTGCGGGACACTTGGGGGTCTATCAGTTGTCTGTAAACAATGCGACCCTCAACATGGGCGACTATGACTTGAGCCCCGCGTATTTAAATATTTTCCCGTCATCCGGTGTTCAGATGGGCGCCGGGGCCCTGACGGCGGAAGTGCTTAATAACCAGGGTTATATCGGCATGGGTGCGGGAGCGCTGAATATCCTGAGTGCTACGGAAATGGGAACTTTCATGTTCAACGTAGCCCGGGAAATACCGGCCTACGTCTATCGTTACGTGGATATGTATGATCTGGCGGGCGGGGGGACCTTCACGGCTGCCGGCAGTTTCAGCGCGGAATATCTGAGCATCGCCCGCAGTACCCTGGATATGGGGGATCACGACCTGACAGCAAATAATTTATATACGAGCGCTTATTTCAACGACGGTATGACCTGGTATCCGGAAGGTTCAGTCCGGATGGGCGCAGGAGACCTGAGTGTGGGAACCTTGACAAACATGGGATCGGTGAATATGGCCGGGACCGGAGCCTTGACAGTAAGCAATCTGGACAACCAGAGTTATATCATTATGAGTACGGGCGCCTTGAATATTTCAAGTGCTACAAACATGGGAAATTTCATGTTCAACGTAGCCCGGGAAATACCGGCCTACGTCTATCGTTACGTGGATATGTATGATCTGGCGGGCGGGGGGACCTTCACGGCTGCCGGCAGTTTCAGCGCGGAATATCTGAGCATCGCCCGCAGTACCCTGGATATGGGGGATCACGACCTGACAGCAAATAATTTATATACGAGCGCTTATTTCAACGACGGTATGACCTGGTATCCGGAAGGTTCAGTCCGGATGGGCGCAGGAGACCTGAGTGTGGGAACCTTGACAAACATGGGATCGGTGAATATGGCCGGGACCGGAGCCTTGACAGTAAGCAATCTGGACAACCAGGGTTATATCACTATGAGTACGGGCGCCTTGAATATTTCAAGTGCTACAAACATGGGAAGTTTCATGTTCAATACGGCCCGCGAGATACCCGTTTACAATTATTATATTCTGGATTTATGGGATGTCTCCGGCTCTCCGTTTACCGCAGGTTCAAATTTGAGCGCGGAAAGTTTAACGCTGGGTCATTCAACCTTGAATATGGGCGACAATGATTTAACGGCCAATAATTTATACACAGCCGCTTATTACGACGATGGATGGGGTACCTCTTACCCAGCAGGCTCGGTTCAGATGGGAGCGGGAGCCCTGACCGTGGGGACTCTGACAAATCTAGGTAATGTAAACATGGGTTCCGGTGCTTTGACAGTAAGCAATCTGGACAACCAGGGTTGGATCGATGTGGGTACCGGGGCCTTGAATCTGTCCACCATCACGAATATGGGGTATTTCATGTTTCACGCGGCGCGTGAGATTCCGGACTACAGCTATGACTATCTGGAGATGTATGATCCCATGGGCAATTCATTTACGGTATCAGGGCATTTGAATGTAAACAACAACTTGTCTGTTATCTACACCAACCTGGACATGGGGAATTATGATTTGAGTGCCGGCAATTTACATACGAGCACTTATTATAACGATGGATGGGGGACCTCTTACCCTGCAGGTTCGGTTCAAATGGGTGCCGGAGCGTTGACGGTGGGGACACTTGATAACCAGGGTTTCATAAGTGTGGGCTCAGGGGACTTAAATGTTTCAACCGTGACAAACGGGGGTGATTTTAGCTTCAATGTTGCCCGGGAGATTCCCAATTATAGTTACAACAATCTTTCTCTCTGGGATCCTGAGTGGGGATCCTACACGACTCCGGGGAGTTTAAGTGTTTCCTCACTTTACCTGTCTCAGTCCTATCTCAATATGGGGGATTATGATCTGACCACCGGTTATTTAGGCTCTTATCAAGGCACGGTTCAAATGGGAGCGGGTGCTCTTACCGTGGAGATGCTCGATAGCGACGGCTATATCAGCATGGGGACGGGCGCCCTGAACATCTCAAATATTAACAATATGGGCGCGTTTGATTTTATGATTGCCCGCGATATCCCCAACTACAGTTATAACGTTCTTTATCTGAATGATCCGTCATGGGGGACCTTTAACACCACCGGTGATCTGAGCGTTTCTGAACTTATTATCTACGAATCAACTTTGAGTCTGACGGGGCCAGATACCTTAACCGTCGAAGGCTTGCTTGCCAATAACGGCAGTATCACGGGTTCGACCGTGATCAATAACGGTGTTTGGTCCGGAACAGGGGACACAGACAGTATGGTGACTAACAACGGATGGATCACGAGCGGTTACTTTTTTGGTAATGATTATGACCATCCGATCGGAGGCACGATCGATGTTACGGGAAATTTGGGAGGAAATTCCTACTTCAGCAGCCCCGTGACGGTTCAGGC
>CAZSFZ010000031.1:0-1289 GCA_964606385.1 uncultured bacterium | reverse complement strand
AGCCCCGTGACGGTTCAGGCCGCCGGTATTATCGAAGACGGGAATTTTAGCGGAACGGTGACGAATGACGGCACGATATGGAGCGGCTATTTCGCAAATAGGGTGACCAACAACGGGACCATTCAGGGCGGGTGGTATCACGGTAATGATCAGGATCATCCGATCGGCGGGACGATCGATGTGACAAGCTATCTGGGAGGGTCGTCGGCCTGGTTCAGCAGCCCTGTGACGGTTCAGGCGGGCGGAGGGATCATTGAAGATGGTAATTTCAGCGCTGTCGTGACTAATAACGGGACGATCTGGGGCGGATATTTCTACGGGAATGACGACCAGAACCCGATCGGCGGTACGATTGATGTCAACAACCCGTTGGGTGGTACCTCTTGGTTCAGTAGTCCTGTCACGATCACTGCCGGGGATATTGAAGGAGGCTATTTCACGAATATGGTCACCAATAACGCCATGATCCTCGATGGTACGTTTTATGGAGGCGTCAATAACGAAAACGGCACCATCATGGGCGGCTTCATCCAGGGGACAGGCGTTGAAACCTTGGGCGGTACTTTTGATATCTGGACTATGTTTGGTGCGCCGGATGTCACGATCACCGCGCCTGTGACCGTGCATGAAAGCGGGATGCTTTACGGTGGGACTTTTAATAACACCGTGGATAATGCCGGAACATTGACCGGAACTTCCAATTATTACGGTCTTGTGTCCAATACTGGGACGATCGAGGGAGGATATTTTTACGGCAATAACAGCGTTGAGGAAGCCATCGGCGGAACGATCAATTTGAGCACGGTCCTGGGGGGCACTTCCTGGTTCAGCAGTCCCGTGACGATCGGGGAATTGGGGCTTATTCTGAGCGGCCGTTTTATGGGAGATGTGTCGAACGGGGGAAGTATCGTCGGGGGTTATTTCTTCGGGAACGGTGCTTTGGATCCCATTGGCGGAGCGATCAGCGTCGCGGACGGATATGCATTGGGCGGCACGGCTTACTTCAGCAGTCCCGTGACGGTGGCGGCGGATGAAGGCAGCGGCGGCGGAACGATCGTGGGCGGTCATTATACCAATATGGTAGATAATTACGGGACTATTGAAGACGGAGTTTTTGATGGTGATGTGACGAATTACGGCTGGTGGAGTGGCGCATATGGCGTGATCAATGGCGGGACCTTCAATGGTTATGTGGACAACCAGGAAACTATCTATGATGGAACTTTCTACGGCACCGTAAACAACATGGCTCAGATCGACGGGGGTACTTATTATGGATTGGTTTCCAA
>CAZSFZ010000030.1:0-20283 GCA_964606385.1 uncultured bacterium | reverse complement strand
TGGACCGTGCCGGTCTTCGTAAACTGGTCCCGGACTTCCGGAGACACATCGCCCCGCAGCCCGAGCACCAGTGCTTTGAAAATGGCCGCCTCGGACGGGACATAGGATCGTTCGATCAGGGAAGCGAGGTATCGCCGGACCTCCGCGAGCACCCTGGCCGGGGCGTACTTCGTCCCATTCCGGACCACGCGAACGCTCTTGGGGCCGATCGACTGGAAGACCGCGTAAATGTCCTTTTGGGCCAAAAAACTCGCGTAATCGAATTCTCCGGGATTCAGGATCTTCCGCGGCAGGGTCAACTCCCCGTAAAGCCGTAGCTCATCACCCACCTGGGGAACCTCCGGACTTTGAAGCAAGAAAACCTGAACGCTTCCGCTGGCTCGAAAAGATCGCCTTTGGGGACCTTCCCGCCGGACGATCGACCGGCTTTTAAGCACAAAAGAGACCGTGATTTTCTTCCCCCGGCTCTTCACCTCCGGTAACGACTCCACCGTGCCCCGCAAAACGATCCGTCCCGTCCCCGCGAAACGCTGGACCGCGTGATCCGGTACGCGCGCGTCGATCCGGGCCCATAAAAATCCGGCACACGCGAACAAAAAAATAAAAAGCGGAAGAAAGATCCTGCTCCCACGGAGGATCCAGAGCAAGATCATGCCGCCGCCCCCTATCCCCGTGATCCACCAGGCAGAAAATCCGCCGTATTTTTCAGCAACGATCCCGAGCAAAAGACCGAGTGATACCCACACGAATGGATTCTTCATGCGGATCATTATAAATGATTATAATTTAATAATAAATTATATTATCAGCATAATTAAATAAGGGGCCGCCTTACGCTCGAATTACAAGGAGGGATTGATTCGCTCAGACCTCAGACGCCTGCCGCGAAGAACCATCGCCAGATTGCCAGAAGGGCGATGGCCAAGAGGAGAATGAAAAGAAGGGTGTGCTGGTATTTTAAAAGCGGCGCCATGGCGAGTGGAGTTACAGCGTCAGGACAATCTCTTTTCCCTGAACATCCAAACGCACCTCGCCGTTCCCGATCGCTTTTACTGTCGCCCGCTTGTTGAGCACTTCCCCCACACTAACAATGCGGTTATTGATCACCGCAACCGCGCGATCATCCATCTCCGAAATTCCGGTCAGACGATAAATATAACCGGATTGGACCCGAACGGGTGCCTGTTGGGAAATATTTTTCTCTTTAGGCCCCTCAGGAGCCAGAGCTTGATTGTAGAAGGCGGCCAACGCCAAGATCAAGGCGACCCCTACGAATAGAACGGCGATCAAAACACGCCGGACCCATTTGCGCCGACGGGCATAGTCCTGTTGGACCTGGGTCAGCGTTTGTTCCAGCTCGGTCCCCATTGGATCGCGTTCATAGGGTTTCGGCGCCGGAACCGAGGTCGTGGTGCGCGATTCCTGCGATTGATGGGTCCTTTCCAGGGCTTTTTGGATCAGGCTCATACGGTCACTCCTTCGAGATCGGCTTCGGCGCATTCCACCAGCACCGGATCGATCACCGTGGTATTTTTGGCGTAAGCGGCCAGTAAAGCGCGGTCCGCCAGCACATTGATGACTCTCGGGATCCCCGATGAAAGCTCATAGATACGCTGCATCGCTTCCTCGGTAAAGAAATTTTCGCGCGCTCCCGCCACATTCAAGCGATGGGCGATATATTGTTTAGCTTCTTCCAGACTAAGCTCCGGCAAATGGCATCGCACCGTGATGCGCTGGCGTAGCTGCTTGAGCTCGGGGCGCTTTAGAAGATCCTTCAACTCCGGCTGCCCCATCAGGATGATCTGTAAAAGTTTTTGGGTCGTCGTCTCAAGATTGGAAAGAAGTCGGATCTGCTCCAGCGCGCGCGGCGGCAAAAGCTGGGCCTCATCGATGATGATGACAGAATTGAACCCCTTGGCGCTTTCTTCGAGAAGAAAATGATTAAGACAATCGAAATATTCCTTACGCTTCTTGGCCTTGGGTTTGAGGCCGAAGTCCTCGACGATCACCTGCAAAAGCTCGAGCTCCGAAAGCTTTGGGTTGAACACGAGCGAACTGTGCACATTCTCGCCAAGCTGTTGGAGGAACATCCGGGAAAGCGTCGTCTTCCCCGCGCCGATCTCCCCCGTGATCTGGATGAACCCGGAACGGCGGTCCACGCCGTAACGCATGGCGACCAGCGCCGCCTGATGATGCCGGCTCAGGTAGACAAAGCGCGGATCAGGCGTCACATTGAACGGAGGTTCATTCAGTCCAAAAAAAGTCTCGTACATGGGGCATTCCTTTCATAAAACCAACCGGCTTCCAGATAAAGGAACGGCAAAAGGAGGTTGCTTCTTGATCGCTCTTAAGCTCGCGAAAACGCCAGCTCCAGGACCCCTCCGTCCTTCCGCGCGATATGCACGTTAAGCGGATGACGGCCTTCCCGGGAATATACGGTTTTTTCTCCGGTCATCAGATCGCGGGCGGTCATTTTCCCGGGGATCCCCTCCAACGCCGGAAGATAGACTGTCGCGCTCTTGTCCTCATTGCCGTTATTGACCAGCACGAGAAAATAACGGTTCCCGCGGCTGAAGATCGCCGTTTTCACGTCACGCGTCACGGAGAAACTCATCAAAGGGGTTTTGAGAAAATTCAGCACTCCGAGCACCAGTTCCGGCACCGGCTCCATGCCTAAATGGATGATCTTTCCTTTGCCGAGTTTTTTAATATACCCGACCGTCTGCTTCCCGTAGGTCCCGAGATCCGCCTGGATCTTTTCGCATCCCGCGGCTTTGAACACATACACCGAACTGGTCACCGTGATCGGAGCGGCGGTTTTCCCGAGCTTGAGCGTGAACTGGCGCTTGAATTCAAAAAGCGTGCGATCCGGCTCCTCGAACCCCGCGACCTGATAAGGCTTGAAATCATCGTCTTTGCGCGGGAACGAACGGAACGCCACAAGGGTCCCGCCACGTTCCACATAACGCCGCAGGTTCTGGTGAGCCGTTTTCCCGAGCCACTGATTCCCGGAATAAAAGATCACCTTCTTGCCGGGAAGTTCAAAACGCGGATCGCACATGTCGTAATCCACGTCCCCTTGATAAAGCGCGTTCAGGATCGGGCTGTTGTGCGTGAGCGTCCGCGCCGCGTACTGGAGCGGGTTGAAGGTCACACCGATCTCGGTCAGCTTTTTGAGCGACGTGGGCCGGAGCTGTTTGAAGGCCGAAACGATCTGTTTGAAAACATCATAGAGTTCCCCGCGCACGCGTCCCCATTCGTTGATCGGCGACATGTACCAGTTGTCGCGGTTCACCAGCATGTACCAGTTCCATCCCTTGACCCCGGCCAGGAAAGCCGAGAGGCAGATCATCCGGTAGTGATTGGGCGTGAGGACGCTGGTCTCGTAATGACGGCCGTGCCAGATCCCGGACTGGAATTCCGCGATGAAGGGCAGTTTGGAGACGCTCGCGAGATAACGGATCTTGTCGCAAAGTTTCCGGTGCTCGAATTCGTCCTCTTTGAGCTCATTGGAAGGATAAAGGTCCAGGCCCACCGCGTCGGAAACCTCCTGGAACCCCGACCAATCGTGCGCGTAAAAGAAAGGATAGGTGTTCAGGTAGATCGGCACGTCCGCGCCGAGATCGTGGTACATCTGAATGCTCTCGGTCGCGACTTTCCGGGAATACCAGTATTTGAATTTGAAATAGTCGAGATGCCGCTTGAGCTCTTTATCGCCTTTCAGCGGGAGTCCCGTTTCACCGGGCAGCATTGTCGCGATAAAAGGAGAAGCTTCGCGAAAAGAAGTGTAATTCGTTCCCCAGCATTCATTGAGCGCCGGAAGATCGTCTTTATAAAGGTCCCGGATGAAATCCTGGAACAGCCCCGGCTTCCCCGAAAGGCCGTACTGATGCCCGAAAACATCCGGCCAGGGATCGATCTCGTTGTCCGCCTGGAGCATCAGGATGTTCCCGTTCTTACGCGATGCGAGATACGGAAGGAAGACCTTGCTGACCTGCTTCAAATATTCTTTGGCATAGGCCAGGAACCGGGGATCCAGCCGATGGAATTTATAGGCGTAATCGGGAACGCCGTCGCGCGGCCATTCGCTGTAGATATAAGGCCCGGGACGTAAGATCAGCCAGAAACCTTCTTTGCGGACCAGTTCGAGAAATCCTTTGAGGTTCCTGGCTTCGTCGGTCTTGCCCGTAAAATCGAAATGACCGCGTTGATACTCGTGGAAATCCCAGGGAACGTACGTGGAGATGATCTCAAGCCCCATCTCGCGGACGCGGCGGAGCGAATCGCGCCAGTAATGGGGGTTCAGCCGCCAGTAATGCACCTCGCCGGAAATCAGCGGGACTTCTTTCTTGCCGACAAAAATTTTCTGATTTTTTATTTCAACTCGCATACGGCTCTCTGCTTTTTGTAAAGGTTAACAGTATCAGGCATCCGCCACCACGAGGTTGACCGTGCGTCCCGGCACGATAATGACCTTTTTCACGGCCTTTCCCGCAACAAACTCCATCACACGCGGGTTCTCAAGCGCGAGATTTTTGATCTCATCGTCGCTCAGGCCTCGGGCCGCGATCATCTTGGCTCGCACTTTCCCGCCGATCAGAATAGCCATTTCGACCTGATCTTCAATAAGATGTCGCTCATCATACTCGGGCCATTTTTCATAAGCAAGCGTCTTGGTGTGGCCCATACGCCGCCACAGTTCTTCCGCCAAATGCGGCGCGAGGGGCGCTAAAAGCAGCAGGAATTTTTCGAGCACTTCCCTGGCGTGGTCCTTCGCCGAAGACCTTTCGTTCACAAAGATCATCAGGGCCGAGATCGCGGTATTGAAGCGCAAGCCTTCGAGGTCTTCGGTGGCTTTTTTGATCGCCTTGTGGAGCGTCTTGAGCTCCGCGGCATCCGGGGCCCGCTGCAGGATGTTCGAATGCAGGTTATTATCTTTATCAATGAAAAGACGCCAGACTTTCCCGAGAAAACGATAGACGCCTTCCACCCCGGCCGTCGACCAGGGCTTCGTCATTTCCAAGGGCCCCATGAACATTTCATAAAGCCGGAACGCGTCGGCGCCGTATTGTTTCACGACATCGTCGGGATTGATCACGTTCCCGCGCGATTTCGACATCTTCTGATTGTCCTCCCCCAGGATCATCCCCTGATTCACGAGCTTCATGAAAGGTTCCGGCGTCGAAACAAAACCGAGATCGAAAAGGACTTTGTGCCAGAACCTCGAGTAAAGAAGATGCAGGACCGCGTGCTCCGCGCCGCCGACATAGAGGTCGACCGGCATCCAGTATTTTTCTTTTTCTTTCGAGACGAATTCTTTGGGATTCTTCGGGTCGATGTAACGCAGGTAATACCAGCAGGAGCCGGCCCATTGCGGCATGGTGTTCGTTTCGCGTTTCCCCGCCCCGCCGCATTTCGGGCATGGGCAGTTCACCCAGTCCGCGGCCTTTGCAAGCGGCGGCTCCGCGGACCCCGCGGGTTTATAATCCGTCATTTCAGGAAGCCGGAGCGGCAGTTCATTTTCCGGGACCGGCACCGTACCGCACTTCGCGCAATGAACGATCGGGATTGGTTCACCCCAGTAACGCTGACGGCTAAAAAGCCAGTCGCGAAGCTTGTACTGCACGCTCGATTTCCCGAGCCCTTTATCTTCAAGCCACTTTGTGATCTTTTTCTTCGCTTCAGCCGTGGGAAGCCCCGTAATGGAAACCTCCGGGCCGGTCGAATTCACCGAAACACCATCATCGACAAAACCATGCCAGTCGGTCTTGGGATCCGTCGGTTGGACGACCTGAAGGATGGGAAGATCGAATTTGGTCGCGAACTCGAAATCGCGGGTGTCATGCGCCGGCACGGCCATGATGGCACCCGTGCCGTAACCCATCATGACGTAATCCGCGATCCAGACCGGGATCTTGTGGCCGTTCACCGGATTGACCGCGTGGGTCCCTGTAAAAACACCGGTCTTGTCCTTTTCAAGCTGGGTTCGTTCCAGCTCGCTTTTCCTGGACGCTTCAAGGCGGTATTTCTGGACGGCGTGGCGATGGCTCGACGCCGTGATCTCATCCACAAGCGGATGCTCGGGCGCGAGGACCATATAGGTCGCGCCAAAGAGCGTGTCAGGACGGGTTGTAAAAACCTTGATCTGAGATTTTGAATTTGAGATCTCAAAAACCACTTCCGCGCCTTCACTGCGGCCGATCCAGTTCCGCTGCATTTCCTTGATCGCCTCGGACCAATCGACAATCTTGAGATCTTCAAGGAGACGTTCCGCGTAGGCTGTGATCTTCAGGACCCATTGCCGGAGCGGCCTGCGGTAAACGTTCGCGTGACCCTTGCGGTCGCAGGTGCCGTCCGAGCCCACTTCCTCATTGGCGAGCACCGCTTTACAGCCGTCGCACCACCACACCGGCACTTCGGATTCATAGGCCAGGCCTTTTTTATAAAGCTGGAGAAAGATCCACTGGGTCCATTTGAAGTAATTCGGGTCCGTCGTGTCCACTTCGCGGTCCCAGTCGTAACTGAAACCCAGCATCTGGATCTGACGGCGGAAGGTGTCGATGTTCTTTTGGGTCGTGACCGCCGGATGCGTTCCGGTATCGATTGCGTACTGCTCGGCCGGAAGCCCGAACGCGTCCCAACCCATCGGATGGAGCACGTTGAACCCGCGCATCCTTTTGAAACGGGCCAGGATATCGGTCGCGGTGTAGCCTTCGGGATGGCCGACATGAAGGCCCGACCCAGAGGGGTACGGGAACATGTCGAGGATGTAATACTTAGGGGCCGCTCCCCCGTCCGGGGCACGGAAGGTCTTGTGTTCGAGCCAGTAGGCCTGCCACTTGGGCTCGATCTCGTCAAAAGGGTATGCTTTGAATCCGCTAGCCATGTTTAAAAATGCCTCTCGTATTTCGATTCTGAAAGAAATGCGAGAGGAGGGAGTCGAACCCTCATGGTGTTTGAGCACCGCCGGATTTTGAGTCCGGTACGTCTGCCAGTTCCGTCACTCTCGCTTAAGAAGTTGCGGCGTGCTTGTCGAATAAAAGTATGAGAACTGGACCGGAAGGGAGTTGGCGCCCTCCGCTCATTCTATTCGCTACGGGTCGGCCACCCGCACTTGCAAACCTGACATCTGTCAGCTTTGCCTGCAAGTGCTCCCTTCAACTTCCTTCCATCCCTTAATCAACTGCCTGGCCGTACAGGACTTCGTTAGTCCTGACGGCCAGGTGCCAATTCATTGAGAATTGGTGGACCGGAAGGGAGTTGAACCCTTGACCTCCACAATGCCATTGTGGCGTTCTACCAACTGAACTACCGGCCCGTCATGTCTCTGAGAGTTGAAGACGATTCTCCAAAAAAACAAGAGCGGTATTCTACTTAAGATAGCGGGGATTTACAAGGAAAGCGTATGAGCCTATTAAAAGAAAGTTTCGGGTTTGAGCGGAAGGCCTTCTTGATCCCCTGGAATGGAACACCAGACCACATCCCAAGCACCGCAACCTAACCGGGTCACGGCACGAAAGGTCCCGTCAAAGAACCCGGCAATGTCCCGAAAAACACGCGGGTTCCCATCGGTCTTTTGATCGTATTCCCGGATCGTCGCGGGGATCTCGACGGGAAAGCTGACAATGTTCTTGATCCCGCGGGTAAAGGTCTTCCCCATCTGGGCGAAATAGCCGGGCTGCTCGGCGAATACAGCCGAAGAAGCAACACAAAGCAGAAGCAACAAGATGGAAAGGACGAGCCCGGTCTTCACGATAACCTCCTGAGATACAATTGAGGACATTCCCGAAATACAAACAAATTTAAAGTTTTTAAGCGCCCGAGCCGATGCTTTTTATGCGCAGCAAAAGATCTTCAACAATACGAGAGGACGCGATGAAATCAGCTTACAACTGTCCCGCATGTCAGTGGTCCGGCAGTGAAGCCAGCTTTGTAACCAAGATCCTCTCGATCATGTACCGCCCCAAACACGACAACATCCAGGCCTTCAAACAGATCAAATGCCCGAAGTGCCATAACCTCGTCACAATCATCTTCGAAACACTCGACGGCACGATCGTCAAGTAATCTGCTTTTCAGCTCACTTGGGACTGCTTCAATCTCCGCTTCGCTTCGATTGTTGTTCGTAAGACTGCCCCAAGTGCCACAATCTCGTCACGATCATCTTCGAGACGCTGGACGGCACGATCGTTAAATAGCCCTTCGAGCGCCCCTTCCCTTTTAACGCAATTGCCCGAAATGGATCAGTTTGATCCCGAGATGATCCAGGTACCGGCGCAACTCCTTCAAACTGAAGAGCTGATATTCCCTTTCGCGCGGGATGGTCAGGGAACTGATCGAGCAGAGCTCGTCATCCACCCACCCGGGGTGGCACATGATCTCACTCGTTCCTTCCGGCAGCGTAAAAAGCAGATGCCTCAGGACTTCTTCCGTCCAGAACGTGTGAGGGTCCAGATTCCCGTAAAAGTGATCCGTCGTTTGAAGGTCCTTATGCGCGCTCCGGACATCAGGCTCAGTCAGAAGACGCGTCCAACGGATGGGCAGTTTATATTTCCGGACGACCCTCGAGAGAGCTTCCAGGAACGGACGGAAATCATGCATATGGTGATGAACATCCACATGGGTCGGAAGCCGTTTAAAAGTTTTCACGAACTTCGCGAGTTGGGCCTTGAATTCTTCCTCGATCTCGGGAACCGGAGGCAGTCGTTTCGCAAAGTACTGATCTTTTTTCTTGAACCGTCCGTCTTTCTGGAGAAGTGACCCGATCAGCCCGGGTTTGGCAAGCGGTTTTCCAAGCGTGATGTTCAGGTGAAGCCCGATCCCGAGTTTTTTCCGGGACAAAAGCTCCTTCGCAACATCCGTTCCCATGGGCATATTGACCAGAAAGGTCGTACTGGTTACGACCCCGTTCTCATGGGCCTTGAGGATCGCTTCCGTGACCTGGGAGGTCAGGTTGCAGTCATCCGCATTGATGATCAGCGATCGTTGTTTCATGGATCTTCCGCTCTTTCAGGGTGTTACGATCACGACGGTCGCGATCGCGTATTCACGTTCATGCGCGATCGAAAGTTCGATCTGCGCTTTTTCCGGCATCCGCAACTGTTTGCGGCTTGCCGCGTCCAATGCGATAAAGGGTTTCCCCGTCGCCTCGCGCCGGACCTCGATCCCCGCGAGACGCTGTCCCTTTCGGGGCCGGATCTTCAGGACCTTCAACACCGCTTCCTTGGCCGCAAATCGCGCGGCATAATGCTCAAATTTCATGCGCTTGGAGCCGCAATACGCCTGCTCCGCGGGGCTGAACACCAGGTCCAGGAATTTCTTCCCGGAAGGACGCCCGATCTTTTGTTCCATCCGTTCGACCTTCACCAGGTCGATCCCTTGATAGATCTTCATCCCCGAAACCGCATCAGACCGTCGAGACCGTGGTGTGCAGGAACCAGTACGCCAGCGCAAGAATGATCAGGACGGAAATGATATAAAAATTGTTGAAACGCCAGAAATCCAGGATCCTTTGGCCGAAGGACTTGGACGGCCCGGCATTTTTCTTTTTCGAAAGGACATCGTACTTGAGCCCGAGGACTTCTTCCTTCCGGAAACGGATGTACACGCCCCCGATCTTGTAGGCGTGCAAGACTTCCTCTTTGATGTACTTTTCGATCACGGATTGTTCGACCTCGAGGAAGTTCTTCACTTCATCGAGCGTCAGCATATTATTCATGACAGCCCTGCCGTCTTAAAAGATGGTGAGATCGCCACTCCCGGAAGAAAAAATTTGAAGCGAAGTCCTAGACCCGCGCCCGCTCCTGCTGGATCCACTGGTCCACTTCGGCCTTGGTAAAAACCCAGTGGCCGTTGTCATAACGCGCCGGGATCTTCTTGGAATGCGCCCATTCCTCGATGATGCGGGCTTCAACCTCCAGGTACTGGGCCACATCTTTCAGGGTCAGGAACACTTCGGAACCATCGGAGGCACTCGCGCCCTGCATGTTGACAAGCCCTTGGAGGATGGCGCCTTCCCCGATACTTAACCTCGGGGTCGTGAGATTCCCTTTCAGGGTCGCGGTCCCCAGGATCGCGAGGCTCTTGGTCGCGATCACGTCCCCAGAGACTTTTCCCGCGATCACGATGCTGTCGCCGTGGATATTGGCCGTCACCTTGGCGTTCTCACCGATCGTGAGATTGCCCCGCGTGTCCAGTTTTCCTTCAAAGCTTCCATTAATGCGTAAATTGACAGGATCTTTGAACGAGATCGTTCCCTGCATGCTTGCGTCAACATCGAGAATCTTTTCCTGAATTTCCTGGGGTTTTTTGGCCATGGAGCGGGTCTCCTCCGTTTATGTTTTTTGCTGAAGAATCCTGGGAATGATACCGGTGAAATTATGTCCTCTAAACAGAAGATTGTCAATGAAAGCGACGCAAAGCGACACGGGCCAAGGTCCACGGGCCACGTGGCCCGGAGCATGTGGATCGTTATGACCCGTTGTTATTGGATCTCTCCCGCGCCGAGGCACACCTTCCCCCGGTAGATCACGGCAAACTGCCCCGGTGTGACAGCCCTCTGGGGCTTGTCGAAAACGATCTTCGCGCGGTTACCCGGCATCGGAAAAAGTTTTCCGGAAGCAGCCGCCTGACGGTAACGGATCTTCGCTTTGACGCGCAAGGGACGCTTGGGCTTCCCGCCGATAAAATTACAGGGGGAAAAAACCACTTCGCGGCTCATCAGATCTTTTTCATGGCGAGTCACTTTCAGCACGTTGCGGCGGACATCGGACCCCGTCACAAAAAAAGGCCCGCCCGAGAATCCAAGCCCCTTGCGCTGGCCCACGGTATAGAAATGAAGCCCCTGATGCTTGCCGATCCGATCCCCTGTTTCATCCAAAACATCACCTTCGTTTTTGCCGATCTCCTTGGCGAGGAACGGGTCCATCGCGCTGCCGGACACAAAGCAGAAATCCTGGCTTTGCTTACGCTTCAGGAATATCTCAAAACCCCGGGCCTCGGCCATTTGGTAGATCTCCTGCTTGGTATACCCCCCCAAAGGAAGGACGATATGCCGCAGCTGCTCCTGGGAAAGAAAACTGAGCGAGTAGGTCTGGTCTTTTTCTTTGTCCCGCCCGGCAAGTAATTCGAATTTCCGGGTTCGCGGATTCCTGCGCACCCGAGCGTAATGTCCGGTCGCCACATGCTCGATCCCGTGACGTCCGGCCCATTCCAGGAGTTTCGTGAACTTCAGAAAACGGTTGCACATGACGCAAGGATTCGGGGTCTTCTGGCCGCGAAGGCGGTCGAGAAAATAATCGATGACTTCTTTTTTGAAATCCCGCGATACATCATAGAGATGGTAAGGAACGCCGAGTTTTCGGCAGACATTTTCCGCGATCCGGAAAGATTCCGCGCTGCAGCAGACATTCTCGCGCAGGCAATTCGCTTCATCCTTCCAGACCGGGTATTTAAGCGAAACCCCCACCGGATCCCAGCCCTGCTCCTTGAGAAGCACAAGCGCCATGGAAGAATCCACCCCGCCTGACATGCCGACCACAATGGGCATTCGTTTTGTTTTTGGGTCTTTTTTTTTCATGAAGGTTCAGGGCCTGCCGAAGAAATGATAAAAACCGGAGAGACGGAGACTGAAAGCGAAACGCGAACCGGAGGAACCCGAGATCTTGATGCGTCTTAAAAGATAAGGGTTCCCGATGAATTGGCGGTCATGGACGTGGCTGGCCGCGCACCCGTACGTGTATCCGGCACCGCGAACCATCTCGAGGATCCTGTCGTTGAAAGAACCACAAGGGTAAGAAACCGCTCTGACCTCGCGGCCGAGCTTTTCTTCCAGGATCTTTTTCGAAGAGACCAGGGAGGCCCAAGCCTCCTGATCGGGGACATCCGAAAGCGCTTTGTGTTCGCGGGCATGGCTTCCGATCTCGATCCCCGGGACCGCGGCCATCTCACGAAGCATATCCCAGGTCATGAACCCAGGTTTTCCGATGTCTTCGGCCGTCACGAAAAACGCGGCCGCGAAACCGAATTCCTTAAGAATGGGAAAAGCCCTTTCATAGTTATCCAGATAGCCATCGTCGAACGTGATCGCGACCTGGCGTTCCCAGAGATCCTCTTCCCACGCCGCTTTCGCGCAGGCCTCAAGGCTGATCACCCGGGAATGGTCCTGGCGGATCCATTCCATGTGGCGGCGAAAAAGCTCGGGACGGATGGCGAGTTTGTTGCGGAACCGCTCTGGATCAAGACTGTGATATGCGAGGATCGGAATAAATTTCTTCATTTTCTTTCTTTTAAAACGCGTTCATACACTTTCTGGATCCGTTCGCACATTTTGGCCGAAGTATAATCCAGTGCGGCCCGGCTGGCCGCTTCCCCCATCTCGGCGCGCAAAGCGGGATCTGTGGCATAACGCAGGAAGCAGGAAGCAAGATCGCCGGTGTTCTCCCTCTCAAAGAGAAGCCCGTATTTCCCGTGCCCCAAAAGATCCGTGATCCCTCCCGAAATGGAACCGGCCACCGGCATCCCCACCGACATCGCCTCGAGCACCGAAAGGCCGAAGGCCTCCGGCCAAAGATAGGGCGCCGCGAAAATATCCGAGGCCTTGAGCGGCTTTTCGATCTCGGGCTCATTCCCGATAAAAAGAACGTCTTTTTCGATCCCAAGAACGCTAACGCGCTCTTTGATCTGTTGCGTGTAAGCCGGATCTCCCGCGCCCGCGACAAGCAATTTCGCGTTCGGGATCTCTTTACGCGCGATCGCGAAGGCCTCGACAAGGAAATGGACCCCCTTCACGGGGATCAGCCGGCAAAGCGACAGGATGACAAAATCCTCTTTCCGGTATCCGTAGTTTTGCCTTATTTTTTCGCGGTCAACGGCATCGTACCGGAAACGTAGCTTTTCCACATCAATACCATTTGAGACCACCGTAATCGGAGGAAGTTCCTTTTCGCGAAAGATCGTCCGCAGGCCTTCTTCCATGACTTTAGAGATTGCGATCACGGATCTTCCCCAGCACGGGAAAAGACGCCGCCCGAGCCGGCGCTTGTAGAACATGTGCGCGGTAGAAACATAAGGGATCCCGGTAAAAAACGTTGCTGCAGCAGCCAGCACCTGGGTCACGCGCGTATGCGTGTGGATCATATCGATCGATTGGGTCTTAAGAAGCCGAATCAGCTTGGGCAAGGAGGCCCAAAGCCTTGGAGAAAGTTCGCTTTTACAGCGCGGCACATCATCGATGACCCGGATCCCTCTGGCCCTGAGTTCCTCCGAACAAAGCCCCTGAGCGCCCCACACATAGACTTCGTTCCCGGCCCTGACCTGTTCCGCGGTCAGCGTCCGGATGTAAGTGGTGATGCCTCCGATATTCAAATGATTCGTCAGATGCAGTATCTTCAAAGATTCCCTTTCCAGTAAGACCTATATTATATAGAAAACTCAAAAAAAAAGGGGCTCTATAAAGAGCCCCTTTTGATCCGATCGGTGATCGAACTTAAAACTGGGAGGTGCAGTTCGGACAACGGACCGCCTTGATCGCGACCGTCGAGCAGCAGAACGGACATTCCTTGGTCGTTGGCGCGGCCGGCGCGGCGGGCTTGGCCGGTTTCTGAAGCTTGTTGATCTGCTTGATCAGTATGAAGATCACGAACGCCACGATCACAAAGTTGATCACGTTGTTGATGAAAAGCCCGTAATTAAGCGTCGGAGCTCCGGCGGCTTGGGCTTCCGCAAGAGAGCCGTAAACCTTATCGGACATATTGATGTAAAGACTGCTGAAGTCCACCTTGCCGAGCAAAAGCCCGATAGGCGGCATAATGATATCGCTGACCATCGACGCGACGATTTTACCGAAAGCAGCGCCGATGATCACACCGACCGCCATATCGATGACATTCCCCCGCATCACGAACTGTTTAAATTCATCCAGGATCTTCATGTTGAGTTCTCCTTAGTTTACTGAGGTTGCGGCAGCTCGATCTGGATCTTGGCGAAATCCCCGCCTTTTTCCTGATAAGCCTGCGCGTAGATTCGATACCGTTCAAATAAAGCCTCGGCTGTGCGCCCAATTTCCGAAATGCGGCGCGTCATGGAATTATTACCGAAAGCCTTTTCCAAAGGCATTTTCTGTATCTTTTGCTGGATCACTTCGATCGCGGCTTTTTGCGCGCGGATCGCGGCGGCATAGTCGGCCGCTTCTTTCTCAAGCTGCGCGAGAGACATCGAAGTGACTTGCTGCTGGATCTTTTCGATCGAACGTTTGGGATCCGCCTTTGGGGTACATCCGGCGAACAGGGTCAGGAGTAAGGCAAGTATCACTGCGGGGATCATTCGGAATTTCATAAAATGCCTCCATGGCAGATAAAGTGGCGTCCCTAACGTTAGATCGAAGCCTCAAGCTTCGATCTTCCTAACGTCCCAAAGCAACAGGCTTTGGGAGGGGATTCGGCGCCCTCCACTCTGTTTCGGGTCGGCCACTCGCCCCTGAAATATGACGCCCGTCATCTTTCAAAACAGGGCTCACTACGAATCCCCACCTTCTAGTGCCACTATCAATCCGGGCATGTAGCCCGGATTGATAGTGGCGTCCCCAAGGGGATTCGAACCCCTGTTACCAGAATGAAAATCTGGTGTCCTAGGCCGACCTAGACGATGGGGACGTATTTGCTTTATGTCCCTCTCTTACAGCAGCGTCCGGCTGCTGAAGAGCCGTACTTGCGCAACAAGCGCAAGTGCGATGGGGACGCGAAAGTCAGTGGAGGCAGGATTATACTGTTTTTCCCGAAAATTCCAAGCGGATTAAGCCGATCAGGCCGCGGTACGGATCTGGAGATAGCCCTGGATCGCGTTCATCACGGTCGCGAGCATACTGGCGTAATGAGAAGGCTTGTAAGTGTAGATGGCGTCCAAATGCTCATCCGAAGCGACCTCCAGGAGCGCCGTCGCGATCCCCGCGGCCAAAGCATCCATCCGGTTGGCATCCTCGGTGATCCAGTAACTGCGGACATTCTTGCGGCGGCGCAACAGACGCTCATCGCGGGCCATAAAGGCATCCGCCTCTTTTTGGCCTTCAAAAGACTTGAATTTATCACCGCGAACGGTCGAAACAAGACGCAGCTGCCCCGCCCCGAGCTTCACGCCTTCACGCGCCATAAGATCATCGAATTTCTTTTGGACAGCAGCCAGCGCCTCGCCTTCCAGGTCCACATTGATGGAAAGGCTGGCGCGCAGGGTCACCAGCATGCCGAGCACCACCGGAAAGTTCGCAACGAATTCCGACCACTCCCCTTCGCTCAGGCCCGCAAGATTCACATGGAATTTCGGCCCGGTCGCGGTTTCGGAGGCCGCCAAAGCTTTGGCTCGATCCGGCACCGAAGCCATGACCTGATCCAGGAACTGCTGCAGGCGTTCATTCGCGACTTGTCCCTCTTGTTTCGAATCCCTGATCGCTTGCAGCAACTTCAGGGTGATCCACAAACGGGCCTTACGGATATTACTTTCCGTCACGCCGCCCTCGAGCTCCGCCGCGATATCGGGCGCGGAATAGATCTCAAGCTGTTCCGCGGTTTCAATGATCTCGGCGGGAACAAAGAACGGTTCTGCTGCGGAGACCTCTCCCGCCAAGGATTTTTTATAAGCTTCGGTCGCAGCCAAACGTAATTCCGAACGCGGAAAAAGCTCTCCCTGGATGTACTGAGGCACGGCAGGCGTTCTTTCCGCGACCGGCGCCTGCGGAACCGCCGCAACCACTTCAGCGCGCGGCATCAGCGTTTCCGCCGCAAGAACCATAATATTCAGACCTTCCCAGAAAATGAAAAGCTGCCGGCGCAACCTTGATCCAAGCCCGTCTTCTCCGATCACGTCCGCACGCGGATGATTGTCCTCGAGCGTTCCGTCCGGAAGGCGTTCAAAATGATGCCATTTTGCGAGAATATCCAGGCCGTCTTTTTTGGCTTGGTCCAGTCTTTGGGCGGAAAGAGGCTCCTGCATCCAATGATTCACCGCAGGCCAGATCTTGGTTCTGACAACGTCATAAAATCCGGGTTTCGTATATTTGTATTCCCCGGCAACTTCGGGCAACGCGATCAGCCAAACTTTTCCCGCGTCACGGATATAGTCCTGAGCGTTTTCTCCTTCGAAACGCTTGTAGGCGTCGTCTCCGAGAAGATTCAGGATCTCGGCCTGGCGGCGTTTGGCATTGCCCCAGCGTTCAAGATCGTTCTGAACTCTGGTAAGAGCTCCCCGGAATTCTTCCGTAAGGCCACGCTGGGGCGCCAAAAGCTCGGCTACTGCCCGTGAAGCGACGTCAATGTCATCTGCCCGCACATACTGCATCGCAGCCATATCTCTCCACATCTGGTTCAACATATTCTCGAGACTGCGGTATTTCAGGAAAACATCCTTTGAGCTGATCCATCGCTGCCGATGCGATTCAAGATCTCGAATGCGGGCGCTCAAGGCGTTCACGCCAATATGGCGCTGCCCTCTTTCATACGGCCGAAAAAGCTCTCCTTGTTTCGCGAAGAGTTCTTTTGTAAGTTCCGAGGTGCGCAATTCAGAGCGCCGCGTAAAATCCCGCCCGGGCTCCGTCACAGGAGCTGGAGGCCCCACGAATTCCAAAACCTTGCGGCGGCGAGGCGCATCCGTGGCGGCAAGACTCATCCTTACAAATCCTTGGATCGCCTGGTATCCTTTTTTGGGATTTTGAAAAAGGTGCTCAAGAAAATCATGGTCAACGATCAGGGAGTTTTTCCGGTAAGTGCCCCATTGGGAAAAAGACTTCGGCAGGGTCATGAACTCAACCTGCGGGACATTGAGCGCCGTCGCGAGATGAGAAAAACCGGTATCCAGCGTGATCACGAAATCCATCGTTTGCATGATCTCCTGCACGCGGCCCACCGAAAGATTTTCCGGAGCTTCCAGCAAAAACCGGGCTTTGGAAGGCCCGACCCGCTGGGCCAGGTCGTGCATGATGGAAGCCAGCTGGGGAAGATTCTTCCGGTCCATGAAACCGCCCTGGGAGAAGATCAAGTAAACATCCTGCCTCTCAAGGATCCCCGAGAGAAGTTCGATCCACATGCCCTCTGAAACCAACCCTAGGGTCCCCTGGGCGAAGATATTCACGTAAATGAATTTTTCGTTCCCGTTCATGACCGCCTGAGGATCCTGCTGCTTTTTCAGGAACATGCCTTTTAAAGTCTGAAGGACCCACCGCCTTTCAACATCACTCAAAGAAACTCCCAAACCGTTCAGCTGTTGAAGGTCGAACCTTTCGGGGTAAAGCCCGAGAGCCCGGTAGACGCGGTACGTTTTTTCCCAATAACCGGGTAAGGTTCCGGCGCGCGTCATGTTCCCGACCTGCTCCGTTCCCTGGACCACGCGCAACCCAGAGGCATCCATCATGATCACGGGAGAGTCCTGGCTTTCTTCTCCCCGGGAAATACGCTGAACGACGGTATTCATATTTGAAAAAATAAGCGGCTTTTTAATTCCGGGCGCCTTTTGAAAAAATGTCTGAAGTCCCGAGCCCGACCCGAAAAAATCAAAGACCATATCGTATTGACTTTCCTGGATCCAGCCCGCGAGCTTCTCGGGCATCAGTTCCGCGGCTTCCAGGATCACTCCGGGAGGGGTTTGCACATGAGTCAAGATCCCCTCCTGAGGTTCAAAGGCTTCCTGCCCTTCCGCTTCATGCCTCTTCGATTCATAAGAGGGGTCCTCCACGGGAAAGACCCTGCCCTTAAAACTTTCCCGCGAGAAAAGATTAGGATAATCGATAGCGATATGCACTTCCGCATTCGGAAACTTTTTCAGCATCTGCTCCACAAAAAGCACGTACAGGATCGCGTCCTCGCCTAATTTTTCATAACCGATCCCCTTGGGACCAAAAATGAATATTTTCCGGACCCTCACCGCGTATTCCTCGGGCATATCGAGAGGCCGTTCAACCTTCGGCAAGGACGAAAAGAGATAGGCCCTCACCTCAGAACGGGAGGAGATCTTGCGGATCGCTTCTTTGAGGTCATCGGCTGAGAAGGGTTTCGTTAGAAAATCCTCGTCGTTCGGATCGGCGCTGTAGCCGCTCATGAGAATAACGGCGGTGGCCATGCCCTCCTCGCGTATTTTTTGGGCCAGGGCCCTTCCGTTCATTTCCGGCATCGTAATATCCGACAACACGAGGTCGACACCCTCGGAACGGACCTTTTCCAGCGCTTCCCGGCCATTGGATGCCGTCATCACCGTGTATCCAAAAGACCGGAGCTGCATCGCCAACATTTTGCGAATAATGTCTTCATCGTCCACCACGAGGACACGTTGGATCTCTTTGCGCGGCACAGTCACGGAAGGCGCCGTCGCAACCGTCCATTGCGCAACCCAATCTTTCATTTTTTCGCGGATCGTCTCACCCAGAGCCGCGATCCGCGACCGGAGCGCGGGCTTCAGATCGCCCGTCTGAGCGAGTTCATCCCGGACATTTTCAAGCTCTTTTACTTCCGGCGCAAAATCGTTTTTGATCTTCTCAAACCCTACTTCTTCCGCAATCTGACGCAGGGCTTCCGGTTCATAAGACTTGGCCCTCTTCGCGGCCCCATAGACAGCCGTCTGATAGATTTTTTCGGATCTCGTTGACGGAATTCGATAAGCGAAAATACGGTCATTCCCCTCCGGAATAAAAAGCTCTCCTCCGCGGGCCTGGAATTGTTCCAGATCGAAGATCCTGAAGACCACAAGGGTCTCGCGCACAGCTTCCCGCAAACTTTCTTTCGACGCCACCCCGTCAAAATCAGCGCTCATCAACACCTGGATCTTCCCGTTCAGGTCATGCCGGAGAAGATTCGCGATTCTTTCCGGGTTCGACACTTCGCGCATTTCAGCCCGGACCGGAGAGATTTTTGCGGCCGCCGCATCGAGACGGGTATGGATGCCATTGAGTTTTGTTTTAACAGTCGCCATCAGAGCGGTAAGCTCCGGGCGGATTCTTTGTTCGAAAGAAGCGGCGTCCATACTTCCCATAGCCTCGATGCGCCCCCTCGCCTCCCTCACAGCGGTTGAAATTTCTTGCAGCTCGCGCATGAGGACCGGCCAATCGACGTCTTCCTTAAGGATGACGTTCTCTTCCGGAGATAATGTCAGGGTCGTCGGCAGCAATTCATCCCCTATAAAGCCTTCCATGCTCTCAAAAAAAAGATCGTCCATTCCCTGTTTCCTTGAAATGAAGAAACGATCGGCTTTTTCCAGCACGCCGGGGATATTTTCGATGTTTTTCAGAAGATCGGGAACCATCGATGTGGACTGCCGACTTTGGCTCGACACCATACTTAAAGGCATCATTTTGTTCCCATAGAGATGTCCGAGCACGCTGGACCAGAAAAGCTGGGTCAGGCGGTCCCGGCCGACGCCCAATCCTTCTCTCGGCGTCAGTTTCCGCACCGCTTCCAGGATTACTTCTTTCGCCGCGGGCTTCTGGAGAATCCCGTCTATGATCCCGTCCTCCTGAAGTTTCGAAAACTCTTCGCGGGAGGCATTTTCTCCGGTCATAAGGACCACTCTCGGCCCTCTTCCCTGAAAATGTTTCGCGAGATCCACGCCGGAAACACCCCCGGGCATCGTGATATCCGAAAGCACCGCGTCAAAGGTCCCGAACTTCACCATCTCCAGAGCTTTAACACCACTTTCCGCGGTTTGTACCTGATAACCCGCAGCGCTAAGAAAAGCCGCCGCGGTAAAGCGAATGCTTTTTTCGTCATCCACCACCAGCACCGTCGTGATCGCGCGCGTTTCGGAGCGAACGCCGCGGCTGAAAGCCTCTTGGATTCTGGCCGCCTCGACGGGATCTCCCAACAGTTGTCTCAGACGGTACAGTAAAAGCGTGTCCCGACCTTCAATCACAACCGCTTTGCGATAATTCTCCACTTCGATCTCCGCACCCGAAAACTCAAGACGCCTCGAAGGTTCTCTCCAGAGCTGGAGGAACGCCTTAAGGGTTAAAGCCTTATTGTGGAAAATATCCCCCCAATCCTCAGGACGATTGATGAGCGTGCGGGGATCGACGCCCGCGTACCGTCCCGCGCCATAACGGTCCGTTAGATCGCGATAATCACGGATCATGTCATCAACGGGAGCCGGAGACGCATTCAGTTTCTGCCAATACACCGCCATTTCGCGGAACGGATGCGTTCCCTTGATTTCAACCCCAAGATTTTCGGGCGATTCGATCACTGCCAGATAGTCTTCCGGCTTTTCGTCCCCAGCGCGCATTTCGGAACGGGCGCCCAATACTGTGATCAGGAT
>CAZSFZ010000029.1:0-20705 GCA_964606385.1 uncultured bacterium | reverse complement strand
TACAGGTCTCTTGGATCCTGTGGTCGCCGGTGCTGTTTTCACGACGGAACAGTTGGCAAAATCGGTCCAGTATCTGAAGACGGATGAGGGGGTTATTTTTGCCCGGTCAGGAGGCAATCTGTTGGCCCAGGACGCCAATGGGCGTTTGATCGGGGCGTGGAAAGCGGATGGTACAGCCTACACGAAGGCCAACGACACGCAGAACAGTACGATCACGGCTCGTTTGACGTCTGGGCGGCTTACGGGAGCGGATGGCCAGCCTATTTCCACCAAGACCACATACGGGGAAGCCTGGGTCGCAGGGAATGACGTGTTGTTGATTGGGACCAGCGGGGCGGAGATCGTGGGTGTGTTTACAGGTCTCTTGGATCCTGTGGTCGCCGGTGCTGTTTTCACGACGGAACAGTTGACGAAATCGATCCAGTATCTGAAGACGGATGAGGGGGTTATTTTTGCGCGGTCTTTCTTTGGCTTGTCCGCTTACGATAAGAACGGGACCAGGATCGGCGAATGGACTAATGTGGGGCAGGTCCAGACCGTTTCGATTAAAAATGCTCAGGGAGTTACGCGCGATGTTTCCGTGATGGTCAGTGTTCGCAAGGTTGACGGAAAAGACGCGCTTGTTTTGGTCGATGTGGCGACGCGGGAAACGATCTTTGTGGGGATGGTCAGGGATGGAATAGCCGCCTTTGTTGGCCTCGGTTCTGTTTATGCCAATGTGGTTCTCGTGGGCCGGATTGGCGCCTTTGACCAAACCACGGGGGTTTTCCCCATTGAAGCATTGACGCAGGCGAATCTCGCCATGGATTCGAACGTCCAAGTGTTACAGAAAGAGCTGAACGGCAAAGCCGCCACGGGAGCGGTAGGGAAGGACGGACAACCTGTTTCCGGCGCTACGGTGCGTGTTGCCGACCGGTACCAGATCACTAATTGGGAAGCGCTCGGCATTACAAACACGAAGGATCAGGCGTTGGTGCTTGAGATGATCAAACAGGCAAGCGGCGGCGCTCTGGATATGACCGCGAACGCGCCCTACCAGTTCACGATTCTTGCTGCGGATGGGGTTACCATCCTTCAAACGGGCATTATTCTGGCTTCGTTCGGACCCCCAATGATCGAGGGCGGTTTGCCCGATCTTAATTCCTATGCGCTTTTGATCAAAACGCAACTGAATGGAACGACCGTATGGCTCGCCGCGGACGAAACGCTGAACTTTCAGAACATTAATCTTACTTACAGGAGTACGAACCAGCAATTTAGCAGCACCATTGCCGCAAAGATCACTAGCTATGTGAAGGCGAACCCCAACATCTTCGGTGTTCAACCGGGTCAGGAGCCCGCTTTGATGGCGACGACGCCGGAAATGACTCTTACCGGATTGAATGCGGGAGCGGTAGCGCTCTTGGAATCTTATTTCATGAAAGAGCAGTCGCAGCAATACCGCTTCTCGGTCATGGGTACGGATGGCGTGGAACGTCAATTTATTGTTGCGATGGATCGGTCGCGAGATAATGCGATCTTGGGTTTTGAGCAGGTGAGCGTTAATGGGCAACCGGATATCAAGTTGTATTTGGCCGATCTTCGCGGTTCGGTCACTCGGGCGCTGAATTTTGTTGGCGCATCCGATTTCATTACGGGATCGAAGGATACCTCGGGACAGCTGTTTAAACAGATATCGACCCAGCTTATAAACGAGGGCCTTATTGCGGCGGACACCTTTATGCTTACCGCAAAAGGGTTGGAGGTGCTTGCTGCGTATCAAAGAGCTAGTGCTGCCGCGAGTAGTGGGCCGGCTTTTGTGAGTCCCGGTTCTTCGGGCAGGGCGGGAGCCATGCGTCCGGGGTTCATGAATACGTTGATGTTCACCGGAGAGAATGCCGCGGCTCTATCGCTCATCTATTACAGGCTTGCTGAAACCCCGGAATATAAGTCGCTTCAGAGTTCCAATGATCCCTTTGCGGCTTCCGAGCTCGCGAATTCTTTCGAGGGCCATTTTAAGACAGTCATGAGCAGCTCCAGAACTCTGACGACGGGCACTCTTATCGAGATTCCTTTTGATCAAGCGATCTTTGAACAAACCGGTATCAAAGTTTTCTATGCGGATGATATGCTGGCCGCGACCGGCTGGAATTTCTATTCGGATATCGCCCATTTGAATATCCTGAACGTTGCCGGCAGCAAAGATGCTTTTGGCAATCCGGTTACCATCAACAGCCTCTTGTCGCATACCATGTTAAGCGTGGACGGAAGGACGGGAACGCTCGGGGCAAGCGTGGCTGCCCAGGATCTTCCATCATCGATTGCTATTGAATACCGTAAAGAAGGCGAGGTGGAGGGAAAAACGTCATTTATCAACATTGACCTGTTCCGCTCAACGGGCATCTTTAAGATGGATCCCAGCAATCCTCTTAAGTCCGATTCTCTCATTTTCTCTTTCTCAGAGCAGAATCCGTCATCTTATGACGCCCGGCTCGATTTTACGGTCCAAGTCTGGCAAGCGCAATTTTTGACGACCGAGGGGCAGATCACCTTAGGGTATATGGCGGATGTTGCGCGTCGGAACGGGACCACGGTGGATCTTTCCACGGCTCAGGGATATGAAACCGCTATATTGGTTTGGCAGAAAGATGTCATCGCGCATGGCAACGTTTTTTCAGATCCCGCAACAAAGACAACGCTGAAACCTCTGTCTGTGTGGACCGCGTCAGCTATAGCCTATAGAAATTTTTCGATACAGCTCGCCGCATCTTGTACCCGTTATGGAGTGGATATCGGCTACGAAGACTTTATCTATGGGGTTTTAACGTCTGTTACCGACCTCAATAGCTTTACGGGAGTTACTGGTACTCACGCCATACCGGGATTCTTGAGGACCGGTGAAACATATCAAGAGACTCGGCAGCTGATTGACTCCGATGTAAGTTCCGCGGGAATGGGTTTCGTGACGTATAGCCGTGGTGGTACTGAAATTGCGACCGGCCAAACCATGACCACCGCTCTTCACACGTATACCGGTCTTGTGGACGGTATCAAGTTGACGGGCCGAATGACCTTGAGTTCAACGACCGACGAGTTCAATCGCTCGACGGGAAATCTGACGGCGGGTTTTCAGATCACATTAAGTGAATCTGGGGTCGATGGGATCGGAACCCAAGGCATCACGGTAGCGATCGATCTGGTTCAGAATATTGCTCAGAGCTTCGGGATCCCAGTGTACGCTTTGAACAGCTGGGATCTAGGCAAAACCTACAATCTCGCGGCCGCGAATTCGATGACGATCAGTTTCAATCCCACCAACAAGGAGTCGATGCAAAGCCTTTCCATGTCCGGGATCTATGAATACGCGAATCTTCCGGAGACCTTCCGGAACGATATTAACCGTCTGACGTACAACGGCATGAATATCAATAAGTCTCTGGATGTGGATGCTGCGGGGGCCCGGTACAGTGTCACGGTCTTTACTCTCAGCGGTGAAGGCGTGGGCGATGTGAGCGGCATCAATGTGCCGGTCTTGGCAGGCGTGACGCTGCCTAAAGAGTTCAACGGAGCTTTAACGGTTAATTTTAATGCGGACACGAAGAGCGGATTTCAGGTTTTCCTGAATACCATTAACCCGTTCGGCGGGCTGTGGGATGCACTTTCGTGGAATCAGACCGTGCAGCGCCATGATGAGAAATGGGCTCTCGGGTTCGACGCTAATAATGAACTGGTGGGCGGTTCTGTCCGCATGGATAAAGGCGGTTTCTTTACGGGGTATTATGAATCATGGGTCGATTTCAGCGTATATCGTGACGAGTTTGGCAATTTGCAAACGACCTCAAGCACCCGTATTGAGAACGGAGATATTTCCTGGGGTTGCTTGCTGGGAGGGGCATTTACGATCGTTCCGCTTTTTAACTATTTGGCGTCCGGGGCCCAACAAACGGTCACTTACAACGATAATCACATGCTTTCGATCACCGGTGAATTCAATATCGGAATAACCGGCAACGCCAACGCGACGACAAGCATGACGATCCATGTGGATCCCGTGAACGGCTCGTCGGTAGTCGAATATCACGATTACGGGACCGAAACGGTCGCGGAGTTCATGCAGTATGTCACCGACACCATTTTCTATAAGCCTTTGGAGGCTATGGGTGATTTGTGGCGATCTGGGACCGGAGGGCAGGTTGCCGTTATTGCGATCACGGGTTTTGCAGCTGTGGGTGCTGTTCTTGCTGGCTGGGTGATCGCTGGCGGAACTGTTTTGGGAGTCGGACTAGCCGGAGTTGCAGGCGCAACTATCACGGTGAGCATGTCGTCGATGGTTGGCGTTGCAGCGACCTGCATTTTTATTTACACCTCTGCAGTAGCCGCAATGGCTTACTCCAACGATTATGATGTCTGGAATTTGGATACGGCCAAACAGCTTGCGACTGAGGACCATGTTTGGGTCGGACGTACCCTCAACTATTCTTTTAACGTCGCATTCATGGCTTTCACGTGGGGCTGGGGCAACAATCTCATGCAAAAGGGTATCGGTGATACGCTTTTGAAAAACTGGACCGCCTCGCTTGCGAACTGGATCGGGACTTCCGAGAACTTTGTTGCGCGCGGATTAAATGCCATGTTCAGCAGCCGGCTATTTGCCAAAGGCGCTGTTACTACTGTTATTTCTAAGGAAACAAACGATGCGTTGCTGAAAAGTGGCCTCACTTATATGTACTCATCCGGTGCCAAGCTGACGCAGAAAGAAATTACTGCCCTTATAGGAAAGGGACTTCTGAAAAAGGGGACCACCGAGGCTTTCCGCGTCACATTCGTGGGCGTCAATGCCGGGGCTATCCGAATGATGCAGGGCCTGGCTTGGAAGTATGCCCTAGGTCAAGTGATCCATCTGTCCTTAGAGCTTCCGATGATCCTCAACACCTCGGCCAACATCGTCCGCGATTTCAGTATGGTCGTCAGTAATTGGTGGAATATGGGCACTACGGCCGGGGATCAGGAGTGGGATTGGTCGCGGGGTTCGGTCTCAATGGCGGATGTCATGTTAATGGAGGGCGGCGGCTGGTTCTCTCCCTCCGGCATGTGGAAAGATATCCTTACCATGTATGCCTCGACCAATCAGGGCACCGGGTTCCAGAATATGGTTCAGTCTTGGGCTTCGCCTGGGCAGTGGGTTTTTATCGCAGCTTTCAACTTTTTAGGTTTTATCACTGCGTGGACGGGAAGTGCCCTGGCGGTCATGACGAGTCCCATTACCACAGCGATCGGCAATTCTGCGATCATAGGGTTTTTAACACAGAGCCCGACGGCGGGTTGGGTCAGCGCGGGTTTTTCATTTGTCAGAGCGGTAGCAACGAAGGTAAAGGAGTTTTTCGGAGGTTTCTGGGAGGAAACGATTAAAGAGCCGATCCTGGGGAATATCTTCCTGTCCTGGATGGATCCCAGTATGCAGGAATTCTTTGTCGAGTTATTCGATGTTGCCGATGGACACGCAAGCAGTGCTTATTTCAATGCGCGAATGGATGACTACTATGGGGCGGCCGCTCAATTTATGTCGGGGATGCAGGATGCGGCAGTTCAAGAGCAATTACAGAACGAGCTCGGGCCCCAGAATTATTCGAGTTTCCGGGATGCGATGAGCGCCGCGGAAAGCACCTCTGATGTCGGAGAACAGCAAGTGCAATTAAAAACCGCGATCGGAATTCTCCAGAACGCCAAGGTGACGGACCTTAAAAACACCGCCATGAGCCAGGGTTATGATCAATTGACTAAGCTTGCGGGCATCACAACCGTATTGCTCGCGAATCTCCAGGGGACCAATATGGCAGGTTCTCTGATTTCGCGGTTCGGTGAGTCATGGCTGCAAGGCATCGTGAGCCTGGTAAGCGCCAATCCGTTCATGGATTTTGGAATGGAACTTGCCGCTGATTCCGGTCAGGACGCATTTTTGGATGGGATCGCGGGCGTTGCGGCTATTGACATGGTGTTGAGGAATGGCTTTGACGCTACTTATGAGGTTGGCGGTGGTCAGAAGCTTAGCGCCGAAGAATTCCTCGAAGTTGCCGGTGTCGGCCACTTGACATCGCAGATTCGCATCGCTCAAAAAGCGCTTGCCGGTACCCCAGCGGCTATCACGCAGTTGGTCCACGATCTGGCTCTTTCCTCGAATTTCTTCACACATCAGGCTTCCGAACAAATGCAAGGTGTTTCAGCGGGTATTTTCGCGAATGCCGTGCTCGCTAACGGATTGCATGCGGGGGTCGCTGCGGCAGAATTAACGCCCTTTGTCTCCTTGCCGGCGGATCAGGCCGGGGCATCGCTCAATGAGCTTAATCAGGATGAAAAAGAAGCGCTGAGCTTCGAATTGCGGAGCCACGCGCAATCGGTTAGCGCCCAGGCGATCGCGAACGTGATCTTGGGTGTCGTGATGAAGGCTGGAGCCGAGAAAGATGTGCTCTATCTCGCGGAAAGGATCACAGCCATTAGCAATGCGTTGGGTATAAGCAGTGTCGGAGTTGCTCTTGTGGACCTTATACGTACCATTGACGATCAAGCGATCGTTGCCGGTCTCGGGGACCTGATGGCCGAGATGACCGAAATCATGCCGTGGGCCAATCTTGACGAATTCTCCGGGGTCCTGAAGACCGCTGCTGCGATCCGTGCCGATGCTTTTGGCGCGAATTTTTATGCAGAGCTTGGTTTGCCGGCGCAGTTTGTACGGTCTTTGGGTTTCCGCCGTGATATGGCAAAATTTTATGTGCAACAAGTAGTGCGGCGGAGTGCGCAAGCTGAAAAGCTGACGCCGGCGTCTTTAAGAACCGAGCAGAAAGTTGCTATGTGGCGTGCCGCTTTTTCGAACTCCCGGGATGCAAAGGTGCTTCTGGTTTTGGTTGAGAAATTGTGCGGAGCGCAATCGACGGCTTTGAGAGCCGCTACCGATCTTGAGGGTTCCGTAGATACGACCCTTATCCGTTCGCTTTTTCAGAATCTCGAATTTGCGCTCGGCAACAACAGTCTTGCTGCGGATGCGCCCCAGTGGAGCGAGGCGTTGCTTGCTGATGTTGTGACCGGAATCGCGGTCGGGACCGTGGCGGTTGCGGGAGCTTACGGCAATACGCGCGCGGACCTGACGCTCGGAGATATCCTGAATATGGAGGGTGAGACTAAGGGTACGAAAAGTGCCTCTCGCTGGGTCGCCCGCGCGATCGGCGACGTGATCCCCTATCTCAACCGAGATGTGGCTTTTGAATGGACTGCCGCTGCGACCTGGTATGAATCCGATGCCCGGGCGGAAAAAGGTTCCCGAAAAACGATTCAACAGATCGAAATGGCTCTTTTGAACCGCGAGTTCCGGGACGCCTGGAAGCTTTCCGGGCGCAAGGACTCCCGTGACGCTTATACCGACGCTGTTCGACAGATGGCCATTCAAATTATTCAAGGGAAGGACAGAAAAGGCACAACAGTTCTGAAGAACGTGAGCGTTGCGATGCAGAAGGCGGTGATGGCTGCGCTGCCGCAAAGCCCCGGTTCGGAGAAGGCTCCGGCCATGCCCTATATTGGTGTCGGAGATCCGGTTTTTATGGGAAATAAACTGGTAAATGGGAAATGGGAGAGAGGAGCGCAGGTGTTGCGTTATCGCTTGGAAGGTGGGGCGACTCAGGATGGAACCGAGGTGATCATTATAAGCCCTGCGCTGGCTGCGCAATTGGAAAGTGCCGATGCCCTCAAGGTTACTGAAGCGACCATGGCTATTGCGGGCGAATACATGAAAGGTTGGGTGGAAAGCTATCGCGGCAATATTACGAAGGCACAACAAAAAGTTTTCTTACAGGACAAGGCGGAGGACATAGCCCGTCAGGCGGCAAGCGGTTTGAATCGCACAGCTGAACTTGAAGAGTCCGCCGAAATGAAAGTAATGGAGAGTTTTCTTGCGCATGCCCGGGGATTTGACTATACAGTCCGTTCAGATCATGGGTTTACAGGTGCGAGCGTCACGGAAGCCGCGGCTTATCTTATGGCGACGCGCGTTATGGCAGATCCCGCGTCCCGCGTTGCGCTGCCCGCGGAGCTTCGTTTGGCCATCGAGTCTATTCTTGGGCCGTCCGAAGGGCGGTATGTAGCACCAGTCATCGGTGTGAGCGATAGCCTGTCGGGCTGGGCGGCGGTCCGTCACCGGGTCGATGGTCAGGAGGTTGTGGTTGTGAGTCCGGATGTAGCACAAGCCCTTCTGTCGAACGACTCCGCGAATCGTACCCGTGCGGCCGTGGTGATAGCGCATGAATATATGTCAGGATGGGCAGAATCCCATAATGCCATGGTCTTGAGCCATCAGATTGATGGGGAGCTGATCGATGGCCGGACGGCGCATGATCTTTCACGGCAGGTGGAGCAGATCTTGCTTGCTAATGCCCTGTTAGGGCCCACGCCGACAGTCTCTTATGCGGGAACAGAGGCCACAGAAACTCCGGCTGATACTGCCGAAACAATTGCTGAGCCCGTGCAAGCCCGTTCCGAGCTTGTTCCGGCAGCTGCACAGGCGGAGGGGGTAAGGGTCGCGGAATCCACTTATGATACCTTGATGGGGGAGGCGGATGACCGTATTTCTGCGGATGCAGAAGCCGAATGGGAAGAGGACATGGGTGTTGATTATGGGTTCATGGGGAATGTGCGGGTAGTGTTTGACAGCGCCGCGAAAAAATTCCTGTCGCCAAAATTCCGCCTGAGTGTTCAAGCGCCCTATGTGCAGGCGAGTCCTGAAGTAGCCCAAGCGGTTGAAGGCCTTAAAGCATCTATCGGGGAATACAGCCTTGCGTTGCAGGCGAATAATCCTGCCGCAAGGCAGACTGCGGTCAAGGCGGTCGTTGAGTCTCTTGCTAAATTGCAGGAAGCCTTGGAGGTCGCGAATTCGAATCCGCAAACGGTGCTTCAGATCCAGCGCGATTTCATGGGCGAGATCGCCGGGATTAAAGCATCGCTCTTGCAGGATCTTGAAGCGGCGGGAGTTGCGATCCTCAAGCAGATGCCGATTGCGTCCGTTACGCCGGCCGCGCTCCAGGCGGGCGTTCAGGGCCCGGTGGTGGATATGAATATTCGTGCCGAGCTTGATTACCTGTCGACGCTCTTATCGCTGATGGGGAATTTGCGGAGCGATAACCTCCAGTCGGCGCTCACGTCGCAGATCGGAAAGACGGACGTTACGGAAGCCGAACAGAAAGAAGCCCTGCGTCGCGCGTCAGTTTCCGTTCTTTCAAGGCAGATGATCCGCGATGCTGCGATGCTCGATCAATCTGCGGTGGTCCAGTTCTATCTTAATTATTTGGCGCATTATCAATTTGCCGGCGAGATGGAATTGTCGAGCTTGCTCGCGATTGCTTCCTCGCTCAACTTGAATTCCAATCTCCAAGGTCAAATCGTCGCTTTGATCTCCAAGAAGATCCTCGAGCAGGTCAAAGTCATTGTTCGTTCCACTGATTCAGCTGCTTCCCGTGTTGCCCAATTGCAAGCTTTGGAAAGGCTCTTGAGCGATCTTAAACAAGCATTTCCAAGCGTGACCTCCGATGATTTTGAAACCGCCCGCGTGGAAATTGAAGGCCGTTTGAAGCAGTTTAAAGCGGAAGCGGTGGTTGAAGCCACCCGTAGTGAAGCGGATAAGCGTTATCAGGCGATGGATGCCGCGGAGCGTCAATACGGCCTGAATGCCGAAGAGGTGAATCGGTTGCGGGTCGCTTATGAGCAGGCACGGCAGGCTTATTTGAACGCTCATGAGGCTTACACGAATGAACAGCTCGCTCAGGACCGCACCGGAGATCAAGAACTCGATGCTTTGCTTAAGGCCGCAGGTGTTGCGCCGGAGGACGTGGCGGGATTGCGGCCGGAATCCAAGCTCGACAAGCTTGCGCGAAGTCAAAAAGTGCAAAAGGCTTACGAGATCGCATATGGGATCGTGTGGGAAGGCGATGCGGAGATTAACGCTATTCTTGCGATTCAAGATCGAGTGGAGCGGGTTAAGCGCTTGATGGCGTATGGGGCGGAACTTGCCCAAAAAGTTGACGAGGCACTCAAGGCGGATCCTGCAGTTCAGGGGACGGATCCCAGGATCCTGGAGATCGTCCGGCAGACGGCTCTTTTGGAGCTGATCGCGGGCATGAAAGGGGGAGCATTCCTTGGTGCTGGCGCGGACAAAGTGCGGCCCGGCGTCCGTTCGGACAATTTCGGGCGAGGCCGATCGACCTTTGTTTCCGCAGTGGGTCTTCTCCTTGGTTATGACGTGTCCGCTCCGACGGGTATAGGGAAAACTTGGGGAGAGTCGCTTGCCGCAGCCTTTTCGAAGACCCTCTATCCGGATCGCGGGGTCATGATCACGCTTGAGAGTCAGGACCCTGTCCAGAAATTTTTCAGGGAAGTTTTGGCGCCGGGCGCCGAGTATGAAGGCATGAGAGACCGGGCGATCGCGGCTGGCGCGAAGGGCGTTCTCTTCGAAGAGATGTTCGCATTCCTTGGAGTCAGGATCGTTCGTGCCAGTGATTACGTTGGCGAACAGAAACGTGACTATCGCGGCTTGCTTGATGTCCTGGAGCAGAACCCGAACGCGGTGCTGATCGCGGATATCTTCAATTTCTCGCAATTGGGAAATAACTTTGACGATCCGGCGGCGGTGGAACTCTATAACCACCTCCGCAATATCGATATGAACATCATTGATGAAGCGCAATTCGCCATGCTGAGCCGCACCCGATCGATCATTTCAAACGGAGAACTTCCGAAGCTTGGAAGGCGGCGTGCGAATGTGCTAAACGGCCTTAATTTCTGCGACGCGATCTGGAGATTGTATAGCGAACAGAATGGTTTCCGCATTGTTCTCGATGAAGAAGAATTCAGCAAGGATTATGTGAAACAGGCGGACGCGCCTCCCGCAATGCTTTTGCGGAAGGAGGGCCGTCCCATCATGAACAAGGCGATGAGCCTTCAGATCGAGGAGCTCGGTAAAAAGTTCGGGATCGGGAGCATTGCCAAACACGGCACGGAATACGAATCCTATCTTCAGGCTCTTTTTGAAGAAGAGGAGAGTCTGAAGCCCGCGACGATCTGGGATCGCCATGGACGGCCCTTGAGGATCGAATTCAAGCCGAAGAACAAAACCTCGGGTGTTGAGCGAAATCAACAGTCCTCCGATGTGGCATTACAAATCGGAACTTTATATCGGTTCTCGCGGGCTCATATGCTCCAGACCCCTGCGGAACTCGCCAAACAGCGGATGGGAGCTCTCAAGTTGCTTCAGTCGGTGCTCACAAGTTTTGGTGCGGATCGATCCAGTGACGTCACCGTATTGGAAGGGTGGATCCAGACTGTGTTAAAGAGCAAAAAGGCGGCGCGGGATGCAAAAGAATGGACCGAGATCCTCCGGGCGGCTCAAAAAGTGCTGGCCGATCAGCGCCAGAATCTTAAGGACTTACAAAAAGCTCGAGAAGCCGGACGGCAGCATACCCGTGAGTTATTGCAGGATCTCTTGGCGCAGCCTGCGGTGCAAAGCGATCAGGCCTTGAATGCGAAGATCACAAGCATCCTTCAGATCACCGTGGACGAAACTCTTGAGAGCGAGGCTTCAAAACTTATCAACGAACAATCGGCGAACCAAGCGATTTCTGCGGGCTTAGCCGCCTTAAAGTCGAACCTTGATTCCCTTAAGGGTTTAGCGGATTCGATCTCGAAGCAGGGCAAAGTCCTTGAGGACTTAAGGAAGATTAATGACCGCCTCGGCGCGATCAAGGAAACAGGCGAAGCTTTCTCGCGGGTCCGCGGGGTCGTGGATGATTACCGGGAAGTGGATGCCTTGCTGCTGGGCAAATCACCTCTGGCGGGTGAAACCATTATCCGCGGCGTTCGTTTCACCAATAACTGGATCAGCCGTCTCCTCCGTGGACGCGTGACGGTGGATTGGAACGATCTGGGCTCCTGGTTTAACGAAGAGTCGGTCGGCCGTTTGGATACCAAGACCGGGACCCCGTTCCAGGCGGTGGTGGGCCGTAAGGCGAGAACGCTCTCGGCCACGCTTCCGATCTTCAATATGCTTTTCACCGGGAACGGCCGCGTGAATCTCGGCAACAGCCGTTTCGATCTTAACCTGCATATGGAGTCTGGTCGTCTTAAAACGGGGAATTTGATGGAGGTTAACGATCTGCAGCGTGTCATGAAAGGGGTCGGAACCATTTTGGGTGCTCCAACACGGCAGTTACTGGAGGCTCTGCTGAATGAGGCGGCGGTGCAGCAGAATGAGACTCTAACTAAACAGATCACAAAGATGCTTGAAGATGAGATTAATGAAAGAGCAAAGAGGAGCACGGAAGTTTTTGAAGGAGAGGTGGCTGGTCTACTTAAAGCTCTATCCAAGGATAAAGCTTTGGCTGCTTTGAGTCTTACTGCCGCTTTTCAGTCGCTAAAACAAAATTCCGAAAATATTGAAAAAATTAAAAAAGTAATGGCCGCTTCAGACCTTGATGCTTTTCGTAGTGCAGTGATAGCACTGTTGGAGGATAAGGCAATTCAGGGTGTCTTGACCGATGCTTTGAGGCAGTTGGGACAAACCACAGATTCACTCCGTGTTCTGGCGGATACCCCAAGCCGGAGTCAGTATGAGAGCGGAGTGTATGACGGAACGCCTGAATCTTTCGACCGGATCCTTGCAAACATTGAAGGAATGATGAAGGGTACGATCAATCCCCGCTCTCGGCAAGTTCATAACAAGATTATTGTTGTTGTGCCTGTGACCGGTGACCGGAAGGCCCTTCAAGCACGGATGGAATCTCTTGGAAATCGGAATGGGTTTAACCTTGAATCCGTCGACGAGACAAGCGGAAAGGGCAAAGTAGCCGATCTCGAGAGCCGCGGAAAAACCTCAGAATTCATCGTCATGAGTTTTGAGAGGATTGCAGTGGGCCGCGACTTCAAAGGAGTCCTCGGCATCGTGGGGGTCGGGACCGAGAGTTTTACATCCGAATTCTTTGCCCAGTTCATCGGCCGCGACCGCCAGAATGCCGGTAATATTTATCTTTATGCTCGCCAGGAACCGTTCAAGCTCCTCATGCAGGAGGCGATCACCGGGGTGGCGAGCAGCGATTTTGGGCGGTTCCTTCATGACACACGGCTTGCGGAGCTCCGGGATGAGCTGCGTGATATGGAATTCCGGCAGAAAGCTGCTCCTTCGGATGCCCACATCGCAGAACTCATCAAAGACCAAAATAAACGTATTGCGCAGATGGAACACTTGATCTTGATGCATGGCAAGCTTAGCGAGCTTTATATGAATAAAGAGGGGGGGCGTATTGCCTTTGGCCAACTTATGGACGGTGTGATCGGAACCGGACAGGTCCAGATCCCTTCCGGCGAAAAATTTGACTATAACGAATTCGTTACCATGGTTTCGGAGTTCCAGACCATGGTCGATACGTCGAGCTCCGGCCGCTTTTTGGTGAACACGATGGCCCGTAACGAGATGGTCGTTCAGCCTCTGAAGGCCCTCGAGAGCCGTTTGCTGGCTCGGACCGACATCTCCGAGCAAAGAAAAGAAACTCTTCGTAAGGCGCTCGACAAGCTGATCTCGGATGTCGAGGAAGGCCGCATGTTCGGTCCTGCGTCGGAGTTTTCCGCAGAATCGGTCTCGGGGAGAGATTATGTGAGCCGTCAGATCGTTTCCGCGATCGATCAGGTCCTGGGCCAGGATTCTCAGGAGACGGGGGTTCTGGATGAGCTCCGCCGCGCAGGCTTTGACCGCGAAATGTGGAGCGAGGTGGAATCGGTGTTCCGCGTGGCAGAATTGCGCGAGATCAAATACAGTCTACAGAGGACTACGGACTTCTCTCTTGAAACGGTCCAAAGCGAACGTGCGTCGGCCACAGAAAAGAAACATCAACGGAAGTACTCCTTATCCTTCAATGGGGACACGAACCTCCGGAATTTCACGAAAGCCCTAGTTCTTTTTGCGGAAAACATCGTTTCAAGTTATGACGCGAACGCGCCGGTTTCGGCCGAAGTCCAGGCCCAGCGCCAGCAGATGAATGAAGAGCAGAATAACTACGGAAACCGGCACGGGAAAGCCCTGGAAGAAGCGCTGCCGCAAAGCCCGACTGCGTTTGAAAAGGCCCTGGCCATTCTGCGCGGCTTGGGTGATTTCACGAATGGCCGTGTTTCCCGCCGGGCTCTTAACATGATCCATTTCCTGAAACAGGTGGGAGAGATCCGTGACGAGAACGAACTGCGGGATTTTGTGAATTCCGCCGCGAAGCTTCGCGAGAGATCGGATGAATGTAGTGATTTCGCGAGTTGCCAGACGCTAGCGGTCGATGTGGCTCAGGGGATCCTGGAACGAGGCGGATTTGATGATTCCTATGAAGGCCGGAATGTATTTTCTAGGTTGAAATCCATGCTCACGCTCACACCGCCTCCTTCGGAGGGCGCTTATCCATGGACGTTTGACGAAGTGGTCTCGGCCCTCCGGATGCGTCATGCGGACAGTGATATTGCCCGGCTTTTGGTCAGGGCGGGCGTCATCGATCTATCCCGGGATGAATTCTGGAGAGACAGGGTAGAGCAGGCCGAACGTCAAAAACGCAGGGAAGCCAGTTCACTGCGCTGGACGCGCAAGGTTAATGACTGGGACCAGAAGATCCAGGCCCGGATGGCCAAGGGCTTTTTTATCCTTTCGCCGAGGCTTTATTACCGGCTGAGTTTCTTCGAGATCCCGAGTTGGGGCTGGAAGGCGGTGCGTGGTGCAGATCAGCTGCGGTATGCCGTCGGAGACGGATGGCAGAAATTGTGGGAGAAGGTCGGCTATCCCGTATTCGGCGGGCTTCGGACTCCCGCGGCGCTTTCCGATGCCGTCTCAAACGATCCGGCGAAACGCCGTGCGCTTTTGGAGATCATGGTGCCTCAGTTGTCCCAAGAAGACATGAGCTTCATTATGGCTCGTTGGGATAATCTCAGCCTTAACCTAGGAGGCAATTTCAATCGCATGCCGCTCTCGAAGTTTGTCGAATTCGTCCGGAATCTGAAGGCGGAAGAAAGAGGCGGGAATGATGCTCTGGGTCCTGCGGATCCGTTTATGTCACAAGGGGATGTGTTCCGTGCCGCCTACCGGAGAACCTTCGGGAGTCTTCCGGCTTCTGTTGCGTCGAAAGTAGGGCATGCAGTCTTGTCCGTGGGGCGCTTTGCGTTCGCGGCGGTAGTCATTATCTCAGTGCCCGCTCTCATTGTTCTCGGCTTTCCCGTTTCACTTGCGGCCATATCCTGGGTTGCGATTTTTAAGATCGTTTCCTTGGCCGTGCTTTGGGGTGCGATCAATCTTGATCTCTTGCCTAAGATCATTAAAAACGAGCCGAAGGGAAGTATGGGCAAGTTCGTACACTCAATGCTGAAAAAAATGAACATGGGGTTGATGAAGCTGAAGGCGAACGAGACGGGGCTTGCAAAGGTGGGCCGTTGGATCCTGTTGCCCGGTCGCGAGTTCATGGAAGCGACCGCTCCGAAGCAGGAGCGTACCCTCGATGAGATTGATCGCCTTATGCAAAGAGGAACGGCGGCCATGATCGACAAGCGACAGATCGAAAAGCTTAACTTTTTGAAAATGAAGCTGATCCGGGATGGATGCGGCGGGTCGCGCTGCAGTGAAATACAAAGTCTTGTGAGTAAGCAATCTGAGGAATTGAGAAAGCTGCAGGCGGATCAGGGAGCCTTCGAGGCAGAGATTAAAGCGGCGTGGGCTAACGCGGTAGAAGAGGCGAACCAGGCGATGAATAAGGTCTTGGTAAATGAGAAGTTGAGCGCTTCGGAACAGCAGGTTGCGCTCCGGAAGATCCAGGAAGATCTCGCCAATATACAGAGAGAATTGAGTGAGCGCCAGGCGGCCTTCATGAGGAAGAGGGGCGAGAACATCATTATGATCGGAAATCGTATGAATTCCGATGTGTTGGCCAGGATTGATCCTCTTGTCGGGCAGATGGCTGTAGCGATCGATCTGCTTCCAGCTTCAGATGTTGAGATTGGCGGGATGACGCTCTCTAGGCTGCATAAGATCGCGGAGAATGCGAAGATCGCTGAGTCGCAGCGGGATGCCGCTGTTCGCCACTTGGCAAAGGTTCTAGACCCTGAATTTACAGGACTTGCGGCCGAGGCTGAGGCGTCGATGCTCAGGGCCATGAAGGGGCGTGAGATCTATTTGGCTGATTTGAAGCGTTTTGCGAAAGCAAGCCGCGAGGTGGTGGAATCCCGGAATCGTGCCGGGCAGGTGAGGATGGTGGATCTTCTGAGCATTGTGGACGCTCATATCCTTTCTCCCGAGTGGGTCGAAGCGCTTGCGGATCTAGCCGGTTTTAGAGGAGTGACGCCGGAACAAGCACGCTCCTTAAATTCGATCGCATCGCTTCTTGATGAGAACGCGCGCGCCGAACTTTTACAAAATGATCTCAGCGTTGAGGATGTGATCAAGTTCTATGGAAATCTAGATCAAGATTGGAGCGCGCGCATTCAGCAGCTGAGTGGCGGTGTCATCCAGTCTCTGACCCAACAGATCGATAGCCTCAGATCGCAAGCTATCCGTACCGAGCAAGAAGATCGGGAGCTTCAGGAAAAAATCAGGGAACTTCAGGCCTGGCAACGCATTGCGAGAAGGATCGCGAAAGAACGGATCTTGAAAGGGATCGATGCCGCGAAGGTTGCTATCGAACAAGCATTGACGGCTGGAGAAGGTTACAGCAGGGATGTGGCGAAGGGGTATTTCGACGAGGCTATGAGGATCGATCCGAGTTGGCATCGGCGTCTTGCGGAGATCGAATGGGATTTCAGGGTGTCGGGGGGTGTTGATTTTGTTCTCGATGCGGCTTCGACGGTGATCGAGAACCTGCAGCGTGATATGGTGGCGAATCCTGCAAAATATTCCGATCAAGACAGGGTTATCATCAAGGGAAGACTTATGGTGATCCAGCAGCATATTCAGAATCGCCGCTTCCATATTTCAACCAATGCCGATACGGCGGCCTATTACGGCAACGACCAAATTAATCTTGGCGAAGGGTTCCTGCGTGCGCTTAATTATATGAGGCGTGACCCGACGTTAGGTCCTTCGGCTGAGGTGGCGATCACGGCGATGTTGGGTATCTGGATTATGCATGAAGCTACAGAAACATCTTTAGATGAGCTGAATCGGACGATGGTCGAACAGAAGATCAAGTTTGCTACGGAACAGCTCAAACAAGCGGAAGCATCAACGGATGTTCAGGCGGCTGAAAAGCTTAATCAGGAACTCGACGATCTCAAGGGCATCTATTTCCTGATCACGGGGCGTCGATATGGGATGAAAGAGACTGAGGCTCCTGCGGTGGGGGCGAATGATCTTGGGAAAATGGTGCGCGACTACTCCGCCAATCTTTTGGAAATGTTCTTTACGCGATCCCTCGAGCCGAATATCCAGCAAGCGCTCTTCAGGGGATTCCAGGCTCTCTCCGGTGAGTGGCCCGCGGGAGGCGATACGATCCTCGAGAAAATGTACCCTCATTATCTTTTCACCCAGCAGCGGGAAGATTTCACGGGGTCCTCCGAACAGATCGCCGCAAAGTTTGAACAGGCTCAGCGTGCCCGCCTTAAATTGCTGGATAATTATTTCAAAACCAGCAGCGTTTATGGGTATCTGGTGGAGTTTCGCGAGGCTCTGAAGCGCGGCGATATCGAAGCGTGTAAGAAGATCGTGGATCGGGAAGAGGCGAAGAATTTTGATGAGAACGGCAATAAGAAGGACGAGCCCAGTATCAGCGAGCTGAGCCTCCAGGACCTTCGGAGCCTCATCTCGGAAGCTCAGGGCCGGTCGCTCGAAGAAATGCGGAATGTCGCGGATCAGTGGTGGGGCGATATTCATCGTCGCGTGATCGTGACATGGCAATTATTTACGGATAGCGAAATTCAGGCTTCTAGAAAAGCTGCGGAGGCACTGGCGAAGGCGAAATCGATCGCTAAGGAGATCAAGGCGGCGCAGCCAGGCGACGAGAGAGCGTCCGTGCTGGCGAAATATGCCGCTCGCCTTGAAGCTACGCTTCGGGAGTTGGTTGAGCCGTTCGCCCGCGCAAGTGTATTCTCTTCTGGATTCTATCAGCTGCAGGATGTGATCAAAGACGGTATTTTGAAGCCTATGTTCTTAAATGGAACTGACCAGGATCGTCAAGCGGTGCAGGCGTTGATCCGTCGCGATCCCGCGGATAGGACCGCCGACTATTATCTCAAGAGTTTCGGCCTTGCCGCTATGATGGAAGATGCCGATCCCGCCAATAGCCGGTCAGCCTCGCAGCGTTTTATCGAGACCGAATTGAAAGCCGGGGCGGTAGCCGTGAAACCCGAGATGACGGCGGCTGAAGCAAAGGCGTTTGCCGAGAAGATCAAGGCGGAACGGGCCAAGAATACGACGGTCTATTATGAATTGACCGGCATCTATGATTCTCATACGGATATTCCGAAGGCCCTACAGGAGGAATTGCAGAATATCGGTTTTGAAGTTTCGTTCATGCAATTCGCGCGTGGTTCGACGGTCTATATGACATTTCAGGGTTCGACGGCGCACCGTGTTGAATTCTATGGTGGACCCGCTTCGGAAAAATATCCGCAGTCGCAGGGGACCCACTTCCATCCCGGGACCGATCCGAATCCGAGCAGTATTACAGACCGCTACGGGGTGGTGTCAAAAACGATCGCGGCAAACGGAAGCTATACATTGTCGGAGATGGTGATCGATCCCGCTTTGGATCAGCCGGGCAATGAAATCGTGATGGCTTTTGCGGGGGATGATGGCTCGGTCCAATCTGTGGCGCTCCCGTTGTCAGACTCTTCCGATCCCTATGCCTCCTTCTCGCAGATGTCGCGTAATATGTATTTCCAGGCTCTTGGTTTCCAAAAGGCAGGGAAGTCTTATTCGGTCCATGTGAAGAATCATTTGCCGGGCGCTCCCGATCATTCCTGGATGAAATGGACCTACCAGCCTGCGGGTGCGCCGTTGCGCCGCTCCGAGCTTCGTCAAGAAGGGGCATACCAGGTCAGCGAGGATTGGAAGAACACCGTGACACAGGAGCTTTTGGCCGCCGGAAAAGACCAGAATTTTGTAGAGAGCCTGAAGTTGACACTCCTCAAGATCGACATGATGGATCTTACGGAGGACGATAAGGCGCAGCTTGCGAAGGTATTCGCGAAGTTCCTGGTGATGATGCCCAATATCGAGGTAGCGACGGCGTTCCTGGGTCAGAATAATATCGTTTTGAAGTTGCAGGCGGGTGACCCGCAGTTCCAGGGAGCGGTCGGCCAGTCCGACAGGCTCGCGTATGTGTCCTATGATACCCGCGGGGCTCGTGCTCCGATCATCGGACTTAATGTCGGGAAGCTTCTAGACGCTTCGATTCCTGTCGAAGTTCGTGCGGTTAAATATCTCGGGATTCCGCTCTGCCAGGAAGAGGCGCATTATGAGTTGACGAAAGTGCTCCGGATGGTGCCGGAACTTGTGAAGCCTGGCAACGAAGCCATGTATGACACAATGCAGGAAGTCTTGGCCTATGTTGTTACTATGAACGACATGAAGCAGGCGACTGAGGATTACGGGATCCGGATCCCCGAGCTTGATTTCACGCAAAATATAGCGACGATCACCAACTTGTGGCAGAAGGCGACTGGCCGTCCTCTCACTCAGGACCTTCGGGACCAGATCCTGGCGCTTCCCAAAACATCTGATGCGGCAACCGTCCAGAATCTTTTGAGACAATTAATGGTGTCGATCGCGGAGGCGCAGACGACTTTGAATGGAGCGGCGGCGCAGGCGTCCCTTGTCGGTAAGCCTATCGATCAGGTGATGAAGTATGACGACAAATTCATGGTTGCGGTACAGATTGCCGATGCGGGTCTTGCCGAGCTTTGCCTGCCCGTCATAAAAGAAATGGATAATCTCGCGACTATGGATGTGAAAGGAAATGTGGTGGACGGAATGGGGAATGAGCTTACGATCGAGAAGCTGGCGCAGCGTTATCCCGGTCGCACGGTGGTGGCCATGTCGGACATGATCGCACCTGTGACCGAGCTTGTGAATGCGCAGAAAGCGTTCGCGCTGCTCTTCGATGATGCGATGATCCGTGAATTGAAACAGACGCGGAATGTTAAAAAGATCCGGGAGCTTCTTGAGGCCTTGAGGATCCTGGCGATGAGCCTCGATGCGAAAACATGGGCTTCTCTCCAGCATGCAGGCGCCGGGATGGGAGGGCCGGGATCTTCTGCCGGGATTCCCACGATGAGCGCCTATTTTGATTCGATCCGTCAATCAGTTTTTGCCGAGATTCTTACCGCTCGGGCTGCCTAATCTTAGGGTTATTGCGAAAAATCATCCCAGCACACAATCCTCTAAGTTTCAGAAAATACGGAAGCAGCCGATGGCGTGTGGATGTGTGATGCTGTAGATGTACAGGGAATTGAAGATCGGCCACAGGACGGCAAGGGTGATCAAAACCAGGAGATAGGTGATTTGATTTTTTGTCACGGATGATGGCCCCAAGATTTTTTAGACGGTTTGGAAAGACGCGAAAGGCTCAGCGCGATCAGAAACAAGCAGGCCCCCATGCTCCATAAATATCCCCACCGATGATAGAACGTTTTTCCGTCGAGCAAGCCTGCATCGGCATAAAGGATGAATTCTTTGTTCAGGGGAGCTT
>CAZSFZ010000028.1:0-21326 GCA_964606385.1 uncultured bacterium | reverse complement strand
GTCCATTTGCTGGCGATCAGCGGGCTCAATATCACGATGATCGCCGGCACTTTCTATCTGATCTTTCTTTGCCTGGGGATTCCGTACCGCATCACTGCGCTTCTGACCATTTTGATCGTGTGGAGCTATGTGGGGCTGGCGGGCGCCGGCATTCCGGTCCAGCGTGCGGGATACGGGGCGGTTCTCGTGCTTGTGGGGGCGCTGATCGGCAGGCCCTCCAGCCTTTTGAATGTCCTTTGCTTCGCTCTTTTTTCGATCCTTCTCTGGAGTCCCAAGAGCCTTTGGAATATTGGACTTCAGCTTTCTTTTCTTTCGGTTTTCTCTCTGATCCTGGTCCTGCCGCTTTTGTCGCGTTTTAACGCCTGGATGCTTTCGCTGGGTTCAAGCCTCGCGGTGCTTTTAGGGACCTTCCCGGCGGTCCTTTTCTATTTCAATATTTTTTCTCCCGTGAGCATTCTGGCGAATCTGGCGGCGATCCCGCTCTTTGACGGCGCGCTTTTCACGGCGCTTTTCGTCCTCATCTTCAGCGGGGTGCCGTTCGCAGGGATTTTTTTCGTAAGGATCTCGTCCTGGATCCTCGGCGCCGGCCTGGCCTGGGTACGGCATCTCTCGTCCTGGCATTGGGGATACTGGTTTTTTGAACGGCCGGGTCCGGGGCTCTTGACGGCTTATTACGCGTGTTTGGGGGTGACCCTATTCTTCCATAAAAAGACATTTCCCGGGAAACGTTGGCTGGTGACGGGGCTTACAGTTTGTTGGTTGACCGTTTCCTCAATTTTTTTTATAAAACCGGATCAAAAAAGTTTCGAGGCGGCGATTTTCGCGAGCGGAAGGAATCAGGTCCTTTACGCCCGGTTCGCCAACGGCGCGGAGTGGCTCCTGAATGCGGGAAGGAGTTTTCCCTCCGATCAGGGCGAATGGCTGATCGTCCCTTTTTTGAGGAGCAGGGGGTCGCGATCTCTGGAGGGGATCGCCTTTACGGATCTTTCCAAAAAGCATACGGGAGGGCTTGGTTCGGTGCTTCGCGATTTCCCGGCGCGTTTTATTCTCTATCCCGCAGATCGATATGGAAATATTCCTGAGTTGTTCCGATATCCATCACGGCGGGGAAGTCCTGTGAAGCGCTTTGAAACAGGCAGTTCCATCCAGATGGGCAATGAAAGCATGCGGGTCATGGCACGTTCCCCGAAGGGGACGGCCCTGCTGCTCGAAACAGGGCCTTGGCGTCTTCTTGTGATCTCACGGTGGGATCCGGAACTGTTCACCGAACTTCTCCGGCGGCGGCATGATACAAGCGAGGTCCACGCTGTATTCCTTCCGGTTTTGGACCGTGAGATCCCGCCTGAATTCAGCGAATGGTTCGATCAGGTCCGGCCGCTTTTGGTTGTGGCGTATGATCCGGATGGGGCATTGGAAAGTTTCCTGGCCTCTCACAGGACTCCCTGTATCGATCTAAAGCGTGACGGGGCGGTATTCTTCAAGCGGAACGCCTCATGGCTCGACCTTTCTTCATACCTTCGGGGACCCATCGGATTTTACGTATACCGTTAAGCTGGTTTCGGGTCATTTCTATTGACAATTTTTCTCGCCTTGTGTTATATTAACCGCTCGAAAATTTTCCTAACCCGAGAATTGCAAACGACTTATGAAAGCCTCGAAGGTTTTTGCCTTCATTTTTGTTTTATCGCTCTCTTATGCGCCCGCCTATGCGGATTGGGTGTGGTCTCCTGAGCAGGGAAAATTCATTAATACGGAATCCGACACGCAGAGCGGCGCGGATGATATTTTCGATAATGCCCTGGATCTCTATAAAGAAAAGAAACTCGACAAGGCCGCGGAGCAGTTCAAGCTGATCCTCAAACAGTACCCGAAATCCCGCGTGGCGCCAGAGTCGCAATACCGTCTGGGGACCATTTGTGAAGAGACGGGCGATTTTGTGGAGGCACATAAAGCCTATCAGGCGCTCATCAAATCCTACCCGCAAAGTGAACGGTTCGATGAAGTGATCGAGCGCGAATATCAGATCGGGACTATGTTCCTTTCCGGAAAAAAAGGCAAGCTGATGGGGCTCGACATCCGTCCCTCGCTTCCGCTGGCTACTGAGGTTTTCCAGAAGATCGTGGAGTCCGCTCCGTACGGGGCTTTCGGCGACAAAGCCCAGTTCGGTCTCGCGATGGCCTATCAGAAGTCCGGCCGTTTCGACGACTCCCTGGACGCTTATCAGGCCCTGATCGACCAATACCCGCAAAGCCCATTGGTGCAGGATGCCCGGTTGCAGATGACTGAGGTTTCCTACGCGAAATCCTCCAGCCAGACCCGCGATCAGGGCGCCCTTGATGAGGCGGCCCGCCAGGCACAAAGCTACCTCAAAAAATATCCGGATTCCGCGGAATCCGAAAAGGCCGCCAAGATCAATCAGGAGATCGATGAGCTGAACGCGGAGAAGAATTATCGGATCGGGCTCTATTACGAGAAAGACAATTATCTCGCCAGCGCCTTGATCTATTACTGTGATACCGCCAAACGCTATCCCAATACCAGCTGGGGCCAAAAAGCATCGGACAAAATGCAGTCGCTTCAGGAGCCTGTCAAATACCTGAACGCCAAGACGGACGAACTCCAGAAGGCATTGGCGTCCCTTGAAGAGAAATACCGTTCGCTCGGTGCGGGCCAGAAGTCCGAGAAGGAAGCGCTTGGCAAGGAGATCGCCGAGATCAAAAAGAAGATCAAGTCGGTCAACAAGAACAAATCGCAGAGCCTGGACCGGCGCAAACAAGATCTGAAACGCCGGGAAGCCGAGCTGAAAGAAAAGTTCAAGGAGCTCGAGCGCAAGAAGAAACGTTATAAGGACAACACGTCGCCTGAATTCCAGAAGGCCATGGATCGTTGGTTGGCATCGCTTGAGGCGGAACGGGACGCTCTGGATGAGGAAAAAGCCCGGCTGGATTCCTGGCGTTCCGAGCTGGGAGTGCCGGATGAGAAATTCTATGAGAATCTGATCCCTGACATGCATCTGTTCCAAGGGGAGTCTGAAACACCGCTCCAGAAGATCCAGCGATTAGATGAAAAAGAGCTCTATAAACTTTCCAAGCAGAAGAAGGAGTTGCTGGAGAAAAAAGAAAAGCTCTACAAACGGTACAGTGAATTGCAGACTTTGATCGTGCCGGAACGCTCCGAAAGCGGCCTGAAGCAAAAACGCCTGCGCGGAATCGTCCCTCAAGATCCGAGTCAACCCTTGGATCCCAAACTTTTGGAACGCGAAAAACAGATCGAAGCCCTGGAGGCCAAGCTGAATGCGAAGATGGCGCTTTATGAAAAACACTTCGGTAAGGCCGCCGAACAGGAGCTTGAGGCCATGATCGAAAGACAGTCGGCCCCCAAGGAAGCCTTTAACCCGTTCGCGGCTTCCGCGGGAGATCTTCAGGCGAAAAGCATCGAGGAATTGCTGGAGCTTAAGATGCACCTGACCGAGCAGATCAAGGCGCAGCAGGATATCGTGGAAACGCTTTCGACCGCGTTTGACAAAGAGCTCGCGCTCAAGGAACAGCGCGAAATGATCAAGGCCGTTGAAGAGAACAAGGAAGTAGACGCGCGCAAGCTTCGCAAAGAGATCAAGGGCGTGGAAAAGGAGCTTCGTAAACGCTATCAGGATATTCAGGACCGCCAGGAGAACAAGAAGAAACTTCTAGCTGAGCTGGACGCGACATTGAACCCGACGGAGGGGAAGCAGGGCGTTCTCAGAACGCTGGCCAAGCCCGTTACGGGGCCGGCTTATCTCGTCAAAGCGTTCGTGTTCGGGCTTCCGAACGAGGATGTTGAGCTGACGAAGGCTGCGCAGCAGCCGGGGGCTGACGAAAAAGCCAAAAAACTTCAGGAAGCCATCGAGCTGGAAAGTTTGATGATCCAGGCTCAATCGGAAGAACTCAATAAACTTGAGAAGGAACTCGAGATCCTGAATTCGCAGGCGTCCTTGGCCGGGGGCATGAAATTCCGGTCCTCGCTCGTTAAAGTCCCTTATGCTTTTATCGATGAAGCGGTCCAGAGCGCCCGTCGTGTGGTCCCGCGGAAAAGCCGCAAAGACGTGCTTTTGAACCGTTTGGACGATCAGACGCGGGAACTTAACCGTCTCAAGGCCGAGTTGGATGCGACGGAAGCGGTGATCAAGGAAAAAACGCCGGCGCGCGCGACGCCGGCAGAATCGTCCGGGGAAGCCGCAGCCGACAATAAAGAGCAGTCCGAACCGGCGCCGGACGAAAAACAGCTTCGTGAAGATGCCATGAATTTGCGCGAACAGCTCGAAGTCGCTTACAGTGTTTATGCGCAGGAGCAACGGTTGGTCCTAGGAGACGCGGCGGGGTTTGAAGAACCGAAGGATGCTGAACAGGCCAAACAATATCAAGAATTGAAGGAAGTGGGCGGCAAAATCAGCGGCGTGATCGATCAGGAGCTTGTGATCGAACAGCAGGAACGCGTGATCCTTGAAAAGCGGATCGCTGAAGCGGACAAAGTGCTTCCGACGGTGACCTCCAAAGCCATGCAGCAGGACATTGAGACCGAAAAATCCCGCATCAGCGCGCGTCTGAACGATCTCGCCGTGCGGCATGATTTCCTTTCCAAAGAAAAAGAGCGCTTCGGCGTTTAACGCGGCGCTCATATGATCGGGGACTGATGATGAAAAAGATGCGATCGGTGGTAGTTGGAGGATTGGTGCTGGTTATGGTGTTCAGCGGTTGCGGGTATACCCGCAAGACCGTACTTCCGCGAAATATCAAGACCATTTATGTCGAGACCGTGAAGAACAAGCTGGATCCTGAGACGCTTTATGCCTATCAGCAGGGCCTCGAAATGGATATCACCAACGCTATCATCCGCCGGCTCCAAGTGGACGGGACCCTGAAGGTGGTGGAACAAAAACAGGCGGACGCGATCCTCAAAACAAACCTCATCCGTCTGGATCAGGAAGGGCTTCGGTTCAATTCGCTGGAAGGTGTCGCCCAGTACCGTCTTTTTATTTTGGTCGGATTGAAGCTTGTGGACGCCAAGACCGAAGAACTCATCTGGGAAGAGCCGAATTTCTCGGGTGAAACCGAATACTACGTGACCCAGGTGACTTCGATCGGCGAACAGCAGGCGGCCGTCGGCGCCGTGGAGCGTCTCGCCTACAATATCGCGGACCGTATTACCGAAGACTGGTAATACGATCCTCCGGCCTCCTCCTGTGACTACAGACGTTTTTCTGATCGCAGGCGATCAATTCCTCAGGGAACAAAAGATCAAGACCCTCGCGGCCGGGATCGAAAAAAATGCCGGCAGGGCCCTTCATCTCCAGTCCTTTGACCTCGAAGAAACGCCCCTCGAAGCGGTCCTTTCCGCCGCGCGGACACCTTCGCTTTTTTCTTCCGGCCAGTTGATCCGCGCGCAAAATGCCGCGTCTTTAAAAGAAGCGGATCTCTCAGCGCTTTCGGCTTACCTTGAAAATCCGGGGAAAGGCACGATGCTGATCCTCGAGGCGGACGACCTGAAAGGCGCTTCCGAGCTCCAAAAGATCGTCAAAGCCAAAGGGCAGCTTATCCTTCTTGCCAAAGAAGAGGCCCGTGGTACGGGGGCCGCATTTATTCAGCAAAAGCTTTCACAATACCGTAAGACGATGGCGCCCGGAGCGAAGGCCCGGGTGCTCGCCATGTGCGGGGACGCGGTCATGTTCTTGGATACGATGCTCGAGCGGCTGGTGCAGTTCGCGGGGGAACAGAAGGAGATCGATGAGGACATGGTCAACCGGTTCGAAGAGAACTGGACGGACATGGATGTTTTCAAACTCACGAACGCGCTGGTGGATCGGGATCCCTCCAGAGCCCTCAAGGTCTTCCGGGAGCTGATGGAATTCTATGAAGCCGACCTTTTTTCATTGGTCGGTATCCTGCACTGGCAGTTACGGCAATTGTGGCAGGCGGCCATGCTTTTAAAGGCGGGTGTTCCCGAACGGGAGATCACCTCCAAACTGCGGATGTCGCCGGCCCGGCTTAATGCTCTCCGGAGGTTTCCGGTGGAAAAACTGGAATCGGCCGTGGAAGTGCTTTATCAAATGGACAGGAAATCTAAAACCGGTCAGTTGGACGGCATGACGGGGCTGGAAGCCTGGCTTTTGGAATACAGCGTCTGAGCGGGACAAACAAAAACCGCTTTTCCCGGGAAGGAAAAGCGGTTTTGGAAGTGCTTGAAAGATTACTTTTTTTTGAGCTTGGCGACGAAATGCTGGATCCGGGATTTCCTCCGGTCCGCGCGTCCATGGGGAATGACGCCTTTAGTCACAGCGCGGTCATAGCGGGCGATCAGCGTGGAAGCAAGCACCTGGGCTTTTTCGGGCTCGGAACCGAGCTGGGCCAGTTTCTTGCTGAGTGATTTAAGCTCAGAGAGAACGGCCATGTTCTTGGCGCGTTTTTTCGCGTCGCTTCGAATACGTTTTGCGGCAGAACGAATATTGGGCATTTCGATGACTCCTTTAGGTGAAAAAAGTGGCGGTAATGTAACACGGGACCCTGCTTCTGTCAACGGCGTTCCCCATGCGCATGCCTCGGGAAAACGGCATCTTGTGAAAGCGGCCGCGCTGGTCGGCGGGATGACCTTGCTGAGCCGCATCCTGGGCCTCACTCGGGATATTGTAAGCGCCAAGACCTTCGGGACGAGTTGGCAGTGGGATGCCTTCCTTTACGCCTTCATGCTCCCGAACCTCTTCCGGCGTATCGTCGGGGAAGGCGGGCTGACCAGCGCCTTTATCCCCGTCTATAATGAGATCTCCGCGAAGGTGGGGCAGAAAGAGGCGTTCCGCTTCACGAATGTCACGTTGACGTTCCTTGCCTGCGTGCTTTTCGCTTTTGTGCTGGCCGTGGAGGGGCTGCTGGCCGTTCTCCTCGCGATCGGTTTCAAATCCCCAACGGTGATGCTGACCCTGAGCCTTTCCAGAACTCTTTTCCCGTATCTTTGGTTCATCTCGCTTTACGCGATTGGGATGGGAGTCCTGAACAGCCACCGGCACTTTTTCGCCCCATCGCTCGGAGGGCCGATCCTCGATATCGTCTGGATCATCGGAGTGCTTTGGGTGCCCGTGTGGGCGCGTGATGACTTTGCGGCCCGGATCCAGTGGCTTTCTTATTTGATCCTTTTCGGCGGCTTTCTTCACATCGCCGTGGAGGTTCCGCCTCTTCTCAGGATCGGTTTCCGGTTCCGGTGGATCTGGGACGTGGGGTGCCAGTGGCTCAAAAAAGTTTGGCACCTGCTCCTGCCGGTCACGTTGGGGTTCGCGGTCGTGCAGATCAATATCACGGTCGATATGACCCTGGGAATGATCATCGGCCCCGGCGCAAACTCAAGCCTCTGGTACGGGAACCGCCTGATGCAGTTCCCGCTCGGCATCTTCGCCCTCGCGATGGGAACGGCGCTTCTACCAATGATGAGCCAGCAGATCGCCCGCGGTGAAAAAGAAGCCTCCCGGAAGACGCTGTCATTCGCTCTCCGGAGCATTTTCTTTATCATTCTTCCGTCCACGGTCGGGCTTATCGTGCTTCGCGAGCCGATCATCCGCATGCTCTTCGAGCGCGGGGAATTTGACGCGGTTTCCACGGGGCGCTGTGCCGCCGTGCTCCTGGGTTTTACGATCGGTCTTTTTGCCTTTGCTGGACAGAAGATCATGAACACGGGCTACTACGCGGCTCATGATTCCAAGACGCCGATGAAAACGGCGGTCGTTTCCCTGTTCACGAATATCGTTCTGAACCTGATCCTGATGGTGCCTTTCAAGGAGGCGGGGCTGGCGGTCGCGACCTCGATTTCCGGGATTTTTCAATTCGGCCAGCTGGTTTACTACTACCCGAAAAAGGTGGGGGAATTCCCGTTCCGCGAAGTCGCGGCGTCATTCCTGAGGATCCTCACGGCGTCGGTCGCGATGGGGGTGGTCTGCTACGGTTCCTGGGAGCTCCTCAAATTATGGATTCCCGGCACAAGCACCCGCATTCAGTTGATCCAGGTTTTCGGCAGCATCTTGATCGCGACGGCTTCTTATCTCGCGCTTTGCTTTGTGTGCCGCGTGCCGGAGGTCAAAGAGGCCTTCGCCTGGTTCCGGAAACGCCGGAAACCCCGCGCGGATCCCGGAGAGACAGAAAAACTGATCGACGGAGCATAAAGCAGTACAGGGTCAATAGTCCATAGCCCTTGGAAAAAAATCACCTCTCTTTTACTATGTTTCATGTAATAGGGGTTTTCAATGGCCCCAAGGTGTTTGATGCTAGATAAATCCCTCTTAAAATTGCGTGGAATTGCCGAGAAGCTTCCGCTTACTCCGGGCGTTTACTTGATGCGGGACGCGCGCGGCGAGATCCTCTACATCGGCAAAGCGAAATCGCTCCGCAAAAGAGTGCGCTTCTATTTTAAAGTTCCGGCGCCGCTTCCTAAAATAACGATCCTGATGAGCAAGGTGCGATCGATCGAACATATCGATACCCCGACCGAGGTGGACGCGCTGCTTCTTGAGGCGCACCTGATCCGAAAGCACCAGCCCCGCTACAACCAGGATCTTAAGGATGATAAGAGTTTTCCTCTCCTGAAGATCACCCGTGAGAAATTTCCGCGCCTCTGTGTTACGCGTCAAAAGAGCGATCGGGGGGCCGCCTACTACGGCCCGTATACCGACGCGAAACTTCTGCATCAGGCCGTCAATCTGATCAACGATCTTTTCCCGATCCGGAAATGCCAGACGCTTCCCAAGACCGCGTGTCTTTATCACCATATCGGGCAGTGCATCGCTCCCTGCATCAAACCGGAGGTAAAACCCGAATATGACCGTCTGATCGCGGAGGTAAAGCATTTCCTGGGAGGCGGTAAAAAGAGTTTTGCCCAATACCTGCAAGACCGGATGCAAAAGGCGAGCCGGGGGCTGCGTTATGAGGACGCCCAATTCTTCAAAGAACAGATCGATGCGCTCTCCAAACTCCGTAAAAAACGGTTCATGCCGAAAAATCCGGGGCAGGGGATCTCGCTCTCTGCGACCCTTGAGCTCAAACAAAGACTCAAGCTCGAAAGGATCCCGGAACGGATCGTTTGTTTTGATGTTTCCAACATCCAGGGCGACCAGGCGGCGGCTTCGAAGGTCAGCTTTTACCGGGAGCTTCCGGATAAGTTCGGTTACCGGCATTATAAGATCCGTGCTGTTTCCGGGATCAACGACTATGCCATGATCGCGGAGGCCCTGACCCGCATGCTGCAGGGGATCAAGGAAGGCCGGGAGGATTTTATGCCGGATCTCATCATGATCGACGGCGGGAAGGGGCATCTCAATACCGCGGTCAAAGTTTTGGCGAAGGAGGGAATGGGGTCGATCGAGTTGATCTCGATCGCGAAGCAATTTGAATGGATCCATTCTCCGAAGTTCAGCGCACCGGTTGTTATGGCGTCGGATTCGCCGGCGCTGTACCTTCTCAAGAAGGTCCGGGATGAAGCTCACCGTTTTGCCATCACCTATCACCGTAAGCTTAAATCTAAAGTCTTGGAGCGTTCCGCGCTGGATGCGATTCCCGGTGTGGGAGAGAAGCGAAAGCGGATCCTGCTCCGCTCATTTGATTCCATGGATGAGATCCGTGAGGCAAATCTCGAAGAGCTTAAGGCTATTCCCGGAATCGATATCAAGACCGCTCATTTGGTTCATGATTATTTTTCTTCCAGAGAGCATTAGATTGGGTTATATTCTGCTATAAATTGTTATATGCATTAAATCAAAAAATATAGCATTCGAAATCACTTCGCAACTGGATTTCTCGCCTGAAATACTCATAGATTTTGTTAAGAAAAGTGGCGTTCCTCCCTTGCTTAAGTCCAAATATGTGTTAGCTTTTCATAAGATTTTAATAATCAAAACCGTTAGTTAAAAAATAGCATTTGCGGCCGAGGCAAATGAACCAGAAAACATCTCTACAAACAGGTCTATTTCCACGTCTTTCCCTCAGGGCGATCAGTCTGTTCACGGTGATCGTCTTTCTCTGTTCCGATCTTCTCTTTTTCCCCACTCAAGCCTTGGCTCAGACCAGGGATCCATCCAATGTCCGGGGAGGGGTTGATACCAGCCTTCTTGCCTCGGCCTCCGCCGCAAGCGGAAATGCGCAGGAGCTCGTCATCCCCCCCGGCATTGGAACGGTAATAGAAGCTTATCACGGGCCACGTGCCACGGGCCACGAGCGACGTGGGCCGGAAAGCGTGGACCGTGGACCGTGGACCGTGGATCGGCTTGTAGTGCTTATTCAAGACGCCCACAGCGTTCCGGACGCGCAGCGGTCCCTTGAAAAATTGATCGAGTACCTTCAGGAAAAATACGGTGTATCCACGGTGGCGCTCGAAGGCGCTCAGGGAAAACTGGACCCCACGCTTTTCCGTCTATTTCCGGATGAAAAGAAACGGAAAGAGATTTTTAATGCGCATCTCGATTCCGGGGAGCTTTCCGGCGCCGCCGCGGCGAGCGTTTTGTCCTCTCATAAGGCGGATTATGTCGGGATCGAGGATTGGAAGCTCTATCAAGAAGGGGTTCAGGCGTTTCTTGCCGGACTTGAAAAACAGGCCGGGATCAATACTCAGCGCGAAGCCCTTAGTGCTCAGCTCAAAGCATTAAAAGAAAAATATTATTCCGCGGAGGCATTAGATTTCGACGCGAAGCTCTCGGCATGGGATCACGGTCAGAATAATTTTTCGGAATTTTTGAATTATCTTGCCAAGTACGATGTCCCCAGCACCAACAACTCGGTACTGGGCACATTGTTTAAAACTCTCAGGCAAGAAAAAGAAGGTTTGGATCCAATACTCGAAGACGAGATCAAAACGCTTGCCCGCCAATTGGACCAGTCAATCAAGGATGGGCCTCAACGAGCCCAGCTCAACGCTTTGAAGCAGGCTTCCCGTACGGGGCATGTCAGCCGAGCAGCTTTGGCCTATGAGCTTCAAAAATACTTTCCGGAGGGCCAAAAGATCTCCGCGGAGTTGCAGCAGGTCATGGAAGATCACCGGAAGCTTGTTGCCGTCAAGGGCCCTGAGTTCTCAAAGGAATTGGAGGTGTTTCTGGACCGGGTTCGCGAAAAGCTTTTTGTGACGCCCGAGGCGAAAGCGGTTGCGGCTTTGGACAGCCGGCTCCGTCTTTTGGAAAAGTTGGTCCGGTTCGAATTGTCGCGAAGTGAGTGGGAACAAATTCGGGCCACGTGCCACGGGCCACGGGTCACGAAGGAAACCCGGGGTGTGGCTCAAGGTCCGCGAGATGAGATGAAAGATTTTGAAGGATTTAGCATTCGAATGGATGAATTGCAAAATATGATCGGGGTTTACTTCTCCTTTTACGAAATCGCCGAAAAGCGTGAGGCTGTTTTTTCGAAAAGGATCGTGGCACTTGCCGAAAAGGGTTTCTCGCGGTCCGACGCGCGTGGACGGATGGATCAGGAACGTGGCCCGTGGTCCGTGGCCCGTGGGACGATAGTCGTCACAGGCGGCTTTCACACCCCCGGTCTTGCGGTCCAATTGAAAGAACAGGGGATCCCGTACGCGGTGGTGTCTCCCGCCATCAAAGAGATCCCGCAGGACAATCGCTATTTCGATCAGATGCAGGGCAAGGTTTCATGGCAAAAATATTTCAGACCGAAGAACGGCAAGGTCGATCTTTATGACGCTTTTGCGAGAGCGACCACAGAAAAACTTTTAGGGGACAGGGGACAGGGGATAGGGGATAGTAAAAATCTAAACCCTGAACCCTATACCCTCAATGCTAAAGAGTGGCGTGACGACATTATTCGAGAACTTGCTCAGGAAGGTCGCATTGCGGACCACGCCCGATACACCCGCTATATCGATGAAGTGATCACGGGGAACTCCGAAGAGTTTGAAACCCTCAAGAAAAAATGGACGGTTCAACTCGAAAAGTTCATCGAGAAACTCCAAGCTCTCGGAAAGACCCACCCAATCACGGAAGCGAACATTGCCAATCTTCTCTCCCAGCCGGCGAATCAGACTCCCTATGCGGCCGCTTCACTTGCGCCCGGGAATCTTTTAAGGGTTCGGGATGGGGACTTTGGTGCCATTTATGCCTCAGAAAAGTTACCTCCCAAAAAGATTCTTATCCCAGCCCCAGCCCAATTAAATCCGAAGACACCTTCGGAAGTCATGCCTGCAGGCGAAATCGCGTCCGAGGCAGGGGCTCGGTCTGAAATCAGAAACGAAGTCTCTGATCTAACGCTAATCGCTGAGGGTCTAAGTCTTGCCCTGCCTCATTTTCTTCTGTCGAAGGCTCAGTCGATTCTCACAAATGCTTCCATGCTGATATCGAATCAGGATGATCCCGAGAGCATAGCGGATATCCAAAAGGATCTTCCGAAGCTTGAAAGCAAGATAGGAATTCTCAAAGGTGAGGACATCTTTCTTTTTAAGACTCAGGACGGGAAGCACTTCATCTGGCTTGGCGATGAAGGATTCAGTAGGACCATCCTGGGATCCAGGAGATCTGTTGCGCCTGAGGCATGGGCGAAGTTCAAACAAGAATTCGGGTTAGACTTAGAGCTTGAAAAAATGTTTGCGGAGCTGGAACGGATCAGAGCCGCGATCACCGCTTCTCCTCTCGCATCCGCAGACGCTCAAACGATCAAAACATCCATTAAGACGTTGAGCGGGATCGTTTATTCAGCGAGTGATCGCGCGGGTCTTTTTGTTTCCTCGCGCTCCGAGCTTCGGGGCGCGTGGAAAAAAGCAGCGGCTATTGCAGTCATCGCGGGGGCGATCGCGGGAGCGGCGCTCTTGCAAGACCATTTCATTAAGACATTCCTGACGATCTTTTTTGTGGTGAACCCCATCGGTTCGGCCGTCACGTTTCTCTCCATGACAGGCGCCTTGAAGGACGCTTCGGAAAGGAAGATGCTTTCGAAGAGATCCTTACTCGCGGCCACGGGCGTCGGGGCGCTTTTTCTTTTCGCGGGGAACCTGCTCTTTAATTTTATAGGGATCACGCTCGGGACCTTCATGATCGCGGGCGGTGCGCTTCTTTTTACGATCTCCCTGACCTCGCTGACTTCCTCCACGACTGACCGGCGTCTCGATCCGAAGGAGATGGGAGTGGTGCCTTTGGGGATCCCGCTCATTGTGGGTCCGGCAACGCTCACGACCCTCATGATCCTGCGAGGCCAATACGGCTGGCCGGTCGTGGCTTCCGCGTTCCTTACGAACATGCTGCTTACCGCGGTGCTCTTCCGCTATTCTGAAAAGGTGATCAAAGTACTCGGCAAGGAAGGCGCCAAGGTCATCGGAAAGATCTTCAACCTGCTTCTTGCCGCGCTGGGCGTTACCCTGATCGCGAAGGGGCTGATCACCGTATTTCCCGGCCTTCATTCCGACACCATCCGTCCTCTCACTATTCCTGACAAGGAAAGTCCGGCGATTGAATCTGTCGAGAAAGGCTCCGCTTCAGTCCGCTCAGTCCCAATGCCTATCAATTTCCGCAAGGAAATTGGGGCCGCCCAAGCTACCATCAATGAAAAGGCTAGGGCGGAAGTGCGGGAGGATTTAGCGGAGGATGCGGCAAAGCGCTTGATGGCGGCCGCGGCGCTGGCACGGCAAAAAGATAAAGAACACTTTTGGGGTGAAACCGCCTTATCTCCTCAAGCACTTGTGGCGGGGCTGGTGGCTTCACGTCGCGGCTGGCGGCCGTACCAGGAAGCCGAGCATGTCCTTTTGGAAGCAACGAAATGGGTCTTCAATGCGGACCCAGGCGAGATTCCTTCAAGCGAAGAAGCTTGGGGATTGGTCCTGAATAACGGGACGGCTCTCGAGCTTTTCACATCCGTTCCTTCCGGTTCTAAACGCAGCGAAATCCGAGCTCAGGAAAGTCATGCGGCCCCGGATCTTGAGTTTGCATTGCCCCATAGTGAGGCGGACAATGCCAAACACGCGGCGGGTGATCTTCTCATCAAGATCAACGAGATCCTTCAGACCAAATTGCTCAAAGGCTACTTCTCCGTCTTTGAGTTAGCACGCAGTACCGTGCAGTACGGTCAGGGCGGCGTGGCGCGTGTTTACGCCGAACGCGGTCCGGATGGGGCTGCGGCCCGCTTCAAATTAGTGGTCGAAGACCAAGGGCCCGGGCTTTCGGATGCGGATCCCAATATCCATTTCAAGAATGGTGAGCAATTCCACAGCAAAAGGATGAAAAGACCCGAGGGCTGGCTTCTATCAAAGATTGGCCGGGACGCGGAGTCAGCAGTAATCGAATATGGCGGGAACCGTTGGGAGCGAGAAAATCTGCAGGACAACCGGAGCGTTCGTTTTAAAAAGACCGGAACGAGCGATGTCCGGACCGGGATGCGTACGACCCTGACATTCTCACTATCATCCTCACGTTCGGAAGCGCGTGAAAATTCGTCATCCTCTTCATCCTCCTCGGAGTCTTCTGAGTCGACGGAAAGAGTGACCGGGAAGAGTCCCGCGAAGGATTATGAGATCGAGATCCTAAAAACCTTGCTGCCAACGCTGTCTCCGGATGTGATCGCCCGGTTACGGGACAAGGAGAGTATCGGAGCTTGGAAAAAGATCCTCCTCGAAGCGGGTGTTTCTTCAGAGATCCTGGAAGGGGTTCGTGGAAAATTCCTCTATGTTACGGTGAAGGATTTTCTCGACCGGATTCCGAAAGAGGGCGCGAAGAAGGTCGACAACCGTTTGCGACGAGGCAATCATGGCCGTTATCTCGCGGTTTATCTGAACGACGATTTCGATTACATCATCAAAACCTACTATGACAGGGAAAAGAAACGCACGGTCCAGATCGATTGGCAGGACGCATTCGTTTATTTGGCCCGGCCGCGTCTTAAGGATATAGCGGTTCCCACGATCATCCTTGACGCGACGGAGGGAGCCACAAAAGAATTCGTCTATAAGCGCGAGGACGGCACTTTCAGAAAGACCGATATCGCGATCATCCAGCAAAAAGTGACGCCTCTTTATGAATATCTGTACAAGCTGGAACAACAAGGGGATTTTGAGGCCCAGAAGCGGGTCTTGGAAGATTTCAAAAAGCTTGTGATTGAAATGTTCCGGCGGAGCGTTGTGGATGTGGATTTTGGCGGGATCCTTGCCAATTATGGAGTCGACGAAAAGACGGGAAAAGTCTACCTGTTCGATTTCGGAGATCTTTCGGGGGGGTATGAGGAAGCGTATGGCTTTGCGGATTCCACCGAAGTGACGAACGAATATATCGTCAAGGGACTTGAGACCAACGTGGGTGATGGGATCGCGGCTTATTTTCTGAAAAACGGGTTCAAAGCGTCGGATTTTGAAGACCCTAAAACGCGGAAAAGTTACTTTGGTGCAGACCTCGCCAAGGGTGAGAATCCCGCATTCGCAATGAATTTCCCTCTTTCGGAAGAAGCGATCCGCGCGCTGTTTGCGAACCACGAAGTGCGTGAAGCCCCCGTGCGTTCCGAAATGCGCAGTTCGAGCAGCAGCAGTTCTTCGGAGGATAGAAAAAAACGTCGTCCTTTGAGGCGTTCGGATGGCAAGGAAAGTAAATGGGCGATCTTCGACCGGTTCGTCCAGCAGGTGAACACGCTTCGTCCGGAGCAAGTGATCGAAGTGGATGAGATCGAACAATTGAGCCGGAAGAGGCAAAAATTGATCGAATGGGGGATCGAAGAGGCTGACGAAGTGGACGGCCGTTATCTCGTCAGCGCGATCCAAAAGATCGTTGAGGCTAAAAGGGACGAACTTCCGGAGGAAAGGGAAGTCGTTTGGACCGATCTATTGAGTTATGGCGGGGTCGGGCGCTATCTGATCGCTTACAAGGATGAAGATCCCGAAGACGGTTGGGTCGTCAAGATCGCGAATAGTGAAGGCAATTTGAGGTATATCGATCTTTATGCTCTGAACGGGGCGCGTATCGCTCAAGCACGGCTGGGAGGGCTTGCGGCGACGCTCATGATTTTTGACGGGCGACAGAACGGAAAGACATTCTTCTTCAATACGGCCGACCGCGGGCCTGTTCGGGCGCCTGTCGCGATCGTGCAGGAAAAACTGCTTCCATTTGTGGAATATCTCAAGCAGATAGGTCGCAGGGGCGCTTCCGGCGCCGAGATCCGGGACGCCATCGGTTATGTGGGAAAATATAAACAATTCGTGATCGCAATGTACCGACGGGGCGTTGTCGATATCGACAACTTTAACATTGTCGGAAATTATGGGATCCGAAAGTCCGACCAAAGCGTGGCGGTTTTCGATGTGGGAGATCTTGCCGATTCCCAGCGTGATGCAGAAAGATTTGTTGCGGAGCTGAAAGATTTCAACGAAACGATCACGGAGAGCTTGGAAGAGATCGATGGGGTGTTTCTGGACCCGCGGATCAGCGATTATTTCAAAAAAAATCCGTTCCGCCGGGATGATTTTATCAAGGATGGTAAAGATCTCTTTGGTTCTGAATACGATCCACAGAAAAGCAGAATGGTTTTTCCGTATACGGAAAACGAAGTTCGCCAAATGTTCGCTGGCGGACAATTCAGGGAAACCTCGGGGGACCGAAACCGTTCGGAGGTGCGTTCTTTGCTGGGATCCGCGGCCTCGAAGGATACCGTCTCCAGCCATCAAAAAAATCCATGGAAAGCCGCGGGGGTCGGGGAAGGTCAGTACCTGTCTTTGAATCTTGGAGCCGATACAAAGGCGGTTTTTGAGGATTTCCAAAATCGCGATGGGCATTGGAATGCCGTGCAGATCGAAGGGATGAACCCCGCATGGCTCGATCTCAAGGAAGGCAACTTATTTTATCGAAGGCTCTCCGAAAAGATGGAGTTTCTTGCCGCTTATATCCGTTTTTATCTTCCCAAGGATGTGGAACCCCGTCTTTATGAGATGGCGGACGAGCAGGGATGGCCGTTTTTCAGGACTGAGGAGCGAAAGCTCGGGTTTGTTCTGACGGAGATGGTTAAAAACGCGATCGTTTATGGCCATAAACTGGACCTGACGCTTCCCGTGCTGATTCACTGGGAACTGGACCGGAAGCGGAATGTTTTTATGGTTCGTGTGGCGAATAAGGTCCGGAAGGATGACAGCCTGGTCCGGAAGATCGGGGCCGGCAATATTCGCGATATTCTCCGGCTTGGAGGGGAGGGACGGGCGGAGGCAATGATCCGTGAGATGACTGGCGGAAATATCCCCGTTCGTTCTACGCTTAAAGATGGAACCGTGATGGCAAAGCTCGAAATCCCTGTTGAAAAACGCTCGGAAATTCGGACGGATGCACCGCTTGTATTCGAGTGGGCCGGGGGAGTTCAAAATTTTGACGCCTTGCGCGCGGCCTGGGAAGCTCAAGGCATTCCGGCCCTTCGCGAGCTTCCGGAAGCGAAGACCGATAAGGATTTCTGGGAATCGGAACTCGCGGAACGGATCGAACAGGGAAGGAATTTTATTGATTACAAAGAGCCGGACCTTTTTGAAAAACGAAAAGATTCGGAACCGATCGTCCATCTTGAACCGGTCCTGCAAAGTGATGAGGTCGGTTTCCTGAAGACTTTTTATCATCTGACCGGAAAAGATGAAGAATCCATCAGTCTCCGGCGGGAAGGTCCGTTGTTTGTTCTCGAATATCAGAAAATCTATCATGCGGGTTCGCCGGCCTCATCGAGATATATCACTCGTCTTAATTTTGGGACGCATGGTCTCCGGATCCACGTGCAGGCGGATGATAGAAATACTCGTCTCTCGCCAGTAAGCGGGGATCTTGTGGACCAGTGGATCCCATGGCAGGACATCGGCCTCCCGGACGGGTATCTGCCCGGCGTGCGTTTTTATGGTGATGGCAGTTTTGGCCTTGTTTTGGACCCGGCAGTTATCGCGAAACTTGAAAATCTAACGGTACCATTTGTCCGTTTTGTATCCCGGTCCGAGGTAAGGAACCAAGAGGCGGTCCAGGCAGAAATTGATAGAGCGACGGTGCTCAAGAATGGGGCGCGGATGAGGGCGCGGCAGTTCCTGAAATATAACCGGGACCTGATCCAGTGGTTTCTGGCGCTGAAAGATGCCCGTACAAGGAATACGGAGGAAGCCAAAGAAGAGCAGGCGTTGATTTTGGAAACGATGCGTGGCTATGCGGATACGCTCAAGGAAATAGCCCGTCAGATCCGCCCGGATGCTGGCGAGGGAATGGATGGCGAGCGGGCGCGCTACACGGCGCTGGATGATTATGCCGTCAAGACGCCCGCGGGTATCTCCCAGACGGAAGTAACCGTCGCGCTGACGGCGGAGTCCCGGAAACTCAAGGAAGAGATTACCGCCGTTCAAAAAAAATTCCTCGAAGCGCATCGTGATGGGAATATGGAGATGCTTCGGCAGTTAAATGCCCAGGCCGCGGCTCTTTATAAAGCGCGTCTTAAAGCGCAGCTCTTGCAGGCTTCTTCTTATCTCCTTGAACCCAGGATCGACGAAATGGCGCTCCTCACGGTCCTTACGGCGATCCGGATCGGCTATTTGAAGCTTTCCCATGAGTACGGCTGGCGTGTCCGGCGTGCTCTTCAAGAAGCCGCCATTCGGAAGATCCAGGTGGTTGGGCGCGAAGGAGATGTGGCCCAGGTCTATGACTACGAAAACTTCAAGATGGCAACCGCTCCGGATGAAAACGGGAAACAAGACCCGGTGACGATCTTTCAGGATGTCTGGGTTCGCAAGGAGCTCGAGGACGGCACGGTGACTTACCAACCGCAAAAAAGGGAATTCGTGTTCAAAGATCTCGCGACCGCGGTCCGGCGCTCGTTCCATATCCTGCTCAATCAGGAAGTGGATTTCGCCCAGGTTTATGACCGGATCAACGATCTCGATTATGGAATCGACCTTTTAAGGACCTCCGGCGATGTCCTTCCGGACTATGTCTTGGAAGACATCCGGGAATCCGTGGATTTCATCATGAACGGGCGCCACGGCGGCCTGGAAAAGGGGCGCGTGGACGAAAAAGGGAATGCCGCTTCCAATATCCGAACGGCGATGGCGGAACTTGACGCGCGTCACACAGAAAAAGCGGTCGAAATGTTTGAGGCCGCGAAAAAAGAACTGGAATCGAGGCTTGAAACGCTTGTCGGCAAGAAATCGGGGATCAGTTCCCAGGCGCAATACCTGATCCATCAATATCGCCGGCAGGAGACCGCGCGCGCCATGCGGGAACTCGTGACGCTGGTTGAAAACGGGGAATTTGCGGCCGGCTATCAGCTTCTGAGAATTCTTTACAAGACACACTACCTTCATAAGGCTTCCGAAGATAGCCAGTACGCGTCGCTTCAATGGCATGTGATCGACCTCGGGACTTCACTGAAACGCCTTGCTGCGAACAAAGAGCGCTTATCCGTGGTTTCTCAGGAGAACGCCTTGCGCTATGTCAACGACACGATACGCCGCATTCAGACCATGGCAGGGACCATCCGGCAAGAACGTTCGGAAATGAGGTCTCCGGACTCGAAGGGGGAAAGGCCGGGGCACCATGAACTCGCGATCTCGCATATTGCCGGATGGAGGATCCGGTCGCTGGTCCGCGGGATTTTTGAAATGATCGAGGCGCACCCTCTTCTGGCGGCTCTTCCGTGGTCCGTGGTCCGTAATGGCGATCATCATGTCTCGATGTCGCTTCACAAAAGCAAAGACCATCCGTCCATCAGCTTTAGCGTGGGGACGAAATGGCTTTTTTGGGTTTCCGTTGAAACTGTGATCCGAATGAATGGAAATGATCTGTTCCGGGCATCCTTCTGGGGTTCAAGCCGGTATGTGCTTTCCTCGACGTCGAAAAAATTCGAGGAATGGTTCGAAAAAATGCCGTTGCCGCCGAGTGATCCTGCAGCGGGGCGTTCCGAGATGCGTTCCGGGTTGCCGCTCAAGGCGGTTGTGTTTGATATCGGGAATGTGATCTTTGATATCGATTTTTCCAAAATGGCCCTGGCGTTCCGGGCTTTGGGAGGCCGCGTCGGGAGCACCGAAGGTATTATCAATTTCGCCATCAATTCGGAGCTCTATAGCGCGTTCGAACGCGATGAGATCACACCGAAGGTTTACCTGGAGTCTCTGTGCGGCATGTTGGGGGTCGGCGTGCTGTCGACGGACCGGTTTGCTGATATCTTTAGTGATATTTTTACGTTGAAGCCCGAAACCGTGGAGCTCATCGGTCAGGCAAGAAAAACCGGGGCCAAGATATTCTTTTTAAGCGATACGAATCGTTTTCACATTGATCATCTGAGGACCCGTTATCCCGAAGTTTTTAAGCTTGCGGACCATGTCTTTACGTCCTACGGGCTCAGAACCCGCAAAGGGGATGGTCCGAAGATCTTCCGGGGTCTCGGGGATCAACTTCGCCGGGATTACGGCCTCAAGCCGAAAGATGTTATTTTCTTTGACGACCTGAAATGGAATATTGAAATGGCTCAAAAGGCGGGATTTCCCGCGGCGTTGTTCACATCCGCCCAGGCGGCGCGGGAAACCCTTGTGCGCCGGGATCCGTTCTTCATTGATAATGCCGATGACCTTGCGAACTATATCCATAAACTTGCTTCCGGGATTTCACGGAATGTTCCGGAAGACGGCAAAGTAACCCTTCCGGCGGTTATTGCCGAGCCAAATCGATATTCCAAAGAATTCTATAAACCTCTTTATGAGCTTTTCCTCGCGAGGCTCTCGATCGATTTTGACGGTTTAGACGAGTTTATAAGCCATGCCCGATCCGTTCTAAAAACTAAGGGCGTTCGAGGGCTTCGAAAGGCAATGAGCGCAAAAGACCCGGGATCAAGCGGGTTATTGACTTATTTTCAAAAGATCCGGGTAGGCGAAAACACCCCCGAAGCTTTGGTTGAATTTTACGGCCAGCTGCTTTTCTTTTTAACTTCCCGTATGGAAGATTACCTCGGCCCCATCTACGATGCGGTCCTCTCGACGCGGCCGGAGATCGCCATTGCCAGAAAGGGGAAGTCCTATCATACCCGAGCGGAGAGCACGACGCGGATCGCGGACAAAGGGATCCTGTACGGAAAGACAGAGGCGGTCGATTTCTATCGGCAAGTTTATGACAATCTCTTTGACAAGACCGATGTGAAAACAAGAAGCGATAGCGATCACGCCCGGAAGGTTCTCAAAGCCCTTCGGTATTGGGAAGAAAGGGCCGGGCAGCCTGGATACGAAATTCTTAAAAAACGCATAGAGAATTTTAAACAACATGCGGTCGTACTGGAATATGACTCCAACCTTCCGCTTGTGGTGGCAGACACAGAAAAAAATATTTTCCGCGTTGTGCACACGGAGCGCTTGACGAACGC
>CAZSFZ010000027.1:0-21890 GCA_964606385.1 uncultured bacterium | reverse complement strand
CGATTTCTCGAATCTTTTCGATCTTACGATCGGAAATAATGCGGTATGGGATTACAACACAACGGTGGGCGGTGCTGTCTCCAATACCGGTACGATCTCTGCCGGGACGTTCAGCGGAGCTGTCGAGAACGGGATCTTTGGAGATCCCGAAATGTTGGGGACCATCAACGGAGGGACCTATTCGGGGATGGTGACAAACAACGGTACGATCAGCGCCGGCACTTTTGGCGGGAGCGTGTATAACCAGCTTGGAAGTATTTCGGGCGGGATGTTCAATGGATCGATATGGACGGATTTTGGAAGTATCTCAAACGGGACGTTCAACGGCGACGTGGACGGATGGGTCGGCACGATCAGCGGCGGAACGTTCAACGGGGCCGTAACGATCGGTTCCGACATAGGGATGGGATCGGGGATTATTTCGGGAGGGCAGTTTAATTCAACCGTGTCAACTCGAACCGATGGCATCATCAACGGTGGAACATTTGACGGGGCGGTGACGAATAATTACATCATCAATAACGGTCTTTTCAACAGCACAGTCAATAACACGAACGGGACGATCAATGACGGGAATTTCACGGCGATCACGCAGGCCATGGCGGGTGGGATCATCAACGGCGGCACCTTCCTTTCAGCCGGCTACACGATTGCGGGTCTGATTAGCGGGCTCGGGAGCGGCATTTCGGTAGCGTTGTCGCTGGATGGAGGTACTCCTGTCACGACGACTACGACGGATGAGAACGGCGCGTTCAGCTTTGGGTCGGTAGAACTGAATGGCGGGGAATATCTTCTGATCTATGCCAACAATGGTTCGTACAAGGCGAATCTGGTTGGGATCGTCCAGGAAGCGGGCGACATCTCGGGCCTCGAGCTCTCGGACGGTCGGTTCTCGATCGGGGACGCGGATGGCGTGGTCGGAACAACCTTCACGAACGCGGACCTTGGCGCGGCCTATTACAACAATTCCAACGTTTATTATTCGGTGACGGGAAATGATGTGACGTTCTCGGATAGTCTTGGGACTCCGATCGATGTCTACGTGCCGTCCTGGACCTCCTACGCTCCGGGCGGTACGGTGAATGGTGATGGAACTCTGTTCAATTACGGGACCCTTTCGAGCGGCGTTTTTAACATGATCCTGTCGAATAATGCAACGATCTCCGGCGGCACATTTAACTCCACGGTGGTGAATGGCGAATTTTCTCCGGGCACGATCTCGGATGGTGAATTTAATGCAGAGGTTTGGAATTACGGGGATTCTTCCATCACCGGCGGGACTTTTGCGGATCTGGTGGATAACTATCAGTATGCCGTGATCGACGGCGGTACGTTCGCGGGTGCCGTAACGAATAGCGGAACGATCTCGGACGGCACGTTCGATTTTGAGGTCTATAACCTCTTCGATATTACGGGCGGGACCTTCAACTATCTGGTCTATACCTCTAACGATACCAATATTTCCGGCGCGAGCTTTGACCCCAATTACAATCCCCGGATCAATCCCGAGACGACGATCACCAGCGGCAATTTCAACACGACCGCGATGGACAATTACGGGACGATCGCGGGCGGCACATTCGATGCTTACGTCAATCTCTTTGACGGAAGCAATGTCACGGGCGGGACTTTCAACCTGGGAAATCCCATTATCCAGCCCGGCGTGACGATCACCCAGGGCCAGTTCGATGTCGGGATCGATAACTGGGGCATCATCGAAGGTGGAGTTTTTACCGGCAGTCTAATCAATGTTTTTGAATATGGCACGATCTTGGGCGGGACGTTTAATGGCGCAGTCACAAACAACTGGGGCATCGACGGCGGGACGTTTAACGCGTCATTAAATAATCAAGGTGGTATTTCTGGAGGTACGTTCAACGGCGTGGTGAACAGTTCCGACTGGATCTACGACGGCACATTTTCGGATACCAGTACGGTTTATAACTTCAACACCATTGCCGGCGGGACATTCTCAGGCGATGTTTATAACGAAGGCCTCATCCAAGGGGGAACTTTTAACGGTTTGGTTGACGTTGGATTGTATGGGGGCATATCCGGCGGTATGTTCAACGGCACAGTATTACAAGAAAACTATATGCCTTGGACGATCGGTGGCGGTACGTTCACCGGGCATTTGATTCAATATGGCGATGCCGGTTCGATCGCGGGCGGTGATTTTTCGGGTTTGTCGACGTTAGAAATCGCCGATCCTTGGGCGGTCTGGGACTACAACACAGCGGTGGGCGGCGATGTGACCAACAACGGTACGATCTCTGCCGGGACGTTCAGCGGATCTGTCGAGAACGGGATCTTTGGAGATCCCGAAATGTTGGGAACCATCAGCGGAGGGACCTATTCGGGGACGGTCAATAACAATAACGGCAGTATTTCCGCGGGAACATTTAATGGTTATGTTGACAATTACGGGACTGTATCCGGAGGCACGTTCGGCAATACAGTAAGGAACGAAGGCGGTGCTTCTATTACCGGGGGGACTTTCACGGCTACGATTGACAATAGCGGCCTGATCGACGGCGGTTCCGTCGCGAATTTCTGGAATTTCGGTACGATTTCCGACGGGGTGTTCGCGCAAGGGCTTAACTATATGGGCGGCTCGATCGATGGCGGGACATTCACGGGAGTTTTTGGACAATTTACCGGCGCCGGTTCAATCACGGGCGGTGATTTCTCGGGTCTGACGTCACTAGTGATCGATAATCTCGGGGCATGGGATTACAACACAGCGGTGGGCGGCGATGTGACCAACAACGGTACGATCTCTGCCGGGACGTTCAACTCAATCGTCAAAAATTACGGCGCTATTTCCGGCGGCGCATTCACGGGCTCAGTAACCAATCAATCGACGATCTCGGGTGGCGCATTTAATCTGAGCGGAGATTACACGCAGACGGCTGGCAGTTTTTCAGGTGTGACGGCGGCGATGAGCGCGGCGAATGTTGATCTTCAGGGTGGCAGCATGACGCTCGCCGGCGGGCTGGATGTGAGCGGGGATCTTACGATCGGAAGCGGCGCGGCTCTCGATCTGGCGGGCAATAACATTGCGACGACCACGAATATCACGAATAACGGTACGCTCATCCTGCAGGGCGGGGAGAGCATTTCGGATGATGATGTTCTGAATAATGATGGGTCGCTCGTCCGGTACAACGGAACAAGCGGGCCGTATCCGTTGCAAGAATGGGATTATTACGACCTGACGCTCGCGGGGGATGCCCTTTATTACGTCGGCAGTGCGAGTTTCAGGAATGCCGGTGTGATCGAAGAAAACGCTAGGGCGTTGATCATGCCGTCGATCACGGCGGAGGATAAGGTCTATGACGGGACGACGGAAGCCACGCTGAGCGCCATGAGCCTCCATAATATCTTTACCGCTTATGATGTGTATGGCGCGAACTGGAACCCTGTTTTTGATTCAAAGGATGTCGGAACGAGTAAGCTTGTGACGGCCACTGTGGAGCTTGGAGGCGCGGATGCCGGTAAGTTTGTGGCAGGCCCTATCGAGGGTGTCGCGTCGATCACGGCGAAGGCTCTTGCGGTGACCGGGATGGGCGCCGAGAGCAGGGTGTATGATGGAACGACGGACGCGGAGTTGGATTATACGGGCGCGATGCTGGATGGCATGATCGATGGGGATGACCTGACACTTGAGCAGACGGGCCTTGGTTTATTCGCGGACAAGAATGCCGGTATCGGGAAGACGGTGAACATCACGGGGCTTACGATCTCGGGTGTGGATGTCGGGAACTATGACTTCACGACAACAGCGACAGCAAAGGCGGACATTACGGCCAAGGCCGTGACTTTGAGCGGCATCACCGCTTCGAACAAAGTTTATGATGCCAGGACGGACGCAACCGTGGACGCGTCAGGCGCGACGTTCAACGGGATGATCGATGGGGATGATTTAGCGGTGGGCGCGGTATCCGGTTCTTTTAGCGAAAAGAACGTCGGCATTGGGAAGACGGTTACCCTCGGGTATACGGCGTTTTTTGGCGCGGACATCAATAATTACGTGATCACGGTTCAACCGACGACGACCGCCAGTATTACCGAGAAAGCGATCACGCTCTCGGGGATCACGGCCCAGAACAAGGTTTATGATGCCACGACGGCCGCCACCGTGGACGCGTCAGGCGCGATCTTTAACGGCATGATCGATGGCGATGTGTTGACGGTCTCTTCGACCGGTGCTTTCAGTGATAAGAATGTTGCTGATGGGAAGACAGTAACTCTTGTGAACACGCTTGGCGGTGCCGACCTCGATAACTACGCGATCACGGATCAAGGAACCACGACCGCGAATATCACCGCCAAGGCCGTCACGCTTTCCGGGATCACGGCTTCGGATAAAGTTTATGATGCCACGACGGAAGCAACCGTGGATGCGTCAGGCGCAACGTTCAACGGGATGATTGACGGGGATGATCTCACCGTGAGTTCCACGGGTGCATTTGCCAATAAGAATGTCGGCGTTGGCAAAATGATTACGTTATCGAACACTTTAGGCGGCGCGGACCTGGGTAATTACCAGGTCACCGATCAAGGGACAACAACCGCTGATATCACGGCAAAATCGATCACGGTAACAGCCACCGCGGGGCAGTCGAAAATTTACGGCGATGCGGACCCGACGTTCACATACCAGGACACAGGACTTTTGGGTGGTGACACGTTCTCGGGTGCTCTTGCCCGTGCCGCGGGTGAGAATGTCGCCGACGGTCCGTATGCGATTAACCAGGGGACGCTCGATGCGGGCAGCAACTATGCTCTTACGTTTGTCGGCAATAACTTCTCCATTACGCCTTACGGCGTGACGGTGACGGCGGACGCAGGACAGTCGAAGGTGTATGGTTTTTCGGATCCGATGCTTACATATCAATCGACCGGACTTTTGGGGGGAGATTCGTTCACGGGAGTTTTAGCTCGTGCCGCGGGTGAGAATGTCGCGGATGGTCCGTATGCAATTACTCAGGGCACTCTGGATGCCGGCAGCAATTATTCGATCACTTTTAACGGCGGCACATTCTCGATCACGGCCCGATCGATCACAGTGACGGCAGACGCTCAAACGAAGGTCTATGGTGATAGTGACCCGTCGCTGACATATCGGGTCACAAGCGGAAGCCTTGTTGGCAGTGATTCGATCTCAGGGGCTCTCAGCCGTGCTGCCGGGAAAAATGTCGGAAGTTACGCGATCGGTCAGAACACGCTGACGGCCGGGAGTAACTACGTACTGAGCTATATAGGCGCGAATCTCTCGATCACAGCAAAAGCGATCACGCTCTCAGGGATCACGGCCCAGAACAAGGTTTATGATGCCACGACGGCCGTCACCGTGGACGCGTCGGGCGCGACATTCAACGGGATGATCGATGGGGATGAGCTGACGGTCTCCTCGACCGGTACTTTCAGTGATAAGAACGTCGCTAGCGGGAAGACGGTCACACTTTCAAATACCCTTGGCGGCACGGACCTCAATAACTACACGATCACGGACCAAACGACAACGACCGCGAACATCACGAAAGCAGCGGCCACACTCTCCGGCATCACGGCCCAGAACAAGGTTTATGATGCCACCCGGGATGCGGCCATTTCAACGGCTCTCGCGGCCTTTGCCGGCAAATATGCCGGTGATGAGCTGACGGTCTCTTCGACGGGCGTCTTCAGCGATAAGAATGTGGGGAATAATAAAACCGTAACCCTGACGAATGTGTTGGGAGGCGCGGATCTGGGCAATTATCAGATCTCAGAACAGAGCGCAACGACGGCGGGTATCACGGCAAGGCCCATCACGGTGACCGCTACGGGCGTGAATAAGACCTTCGACAATACGGCGCAGGCGACGGTGAATCTCTCGGATAACCGGATCGCGGGGGACGCGCTGAATGACACCTATACAAGTGCGGCATTCGACACGAAGGATATCGGGACGAACAAGACGGTGACGGTGAACGGGATCGCGATCTCGGGAGCGGATGCCGCGAATTACAACCTTTTGAACACGACCGCCACCACGACGGCGAATATCACGGCTGTTGTCCCTGTGACTCCCGTAACTCCGACGAATCCCGACAATTCGGCGATCGATCGCACGATCAACACGGTGGACACGACGGTGACGACCGCGGGTGCGGGAGTCGGTTCGGACACGGGCATCGTGACGGCAATTGTCACGAATCCTCCGGCCGGCGGAAATTCCAATGCCGGAACGGGTACGGGGAATGTGAAGGGAGGCGTGGACGCAGGCTCGTTCTTTAATGATACCGGGACGGGCAATATTGATATGAGCGGCATCATGAACGTCGGAACGGACACGGGGAATATCACGACGCCCCAAGTGACCACCACGCCGGTAGTGATCGCGGCACCCGCGCCCGTGACGGCCACTCCCGCTCCGGCGCAGACCCAGGCGCCGGTCAAGACGGAAACAGTAGCCCCCGCTTCAGGCGGTACAAGTTCTCAAACGACGAGCCAGAACTCCGGGAGTTCATCGGAGGTTCAAGAAGGTAAAACGGTGCAGGAGAAGAAGGGGGCGGAACCGGAAGCGGTGGTTGAGAAGGGGCCGGAGGTTTCTTCGAAGGAAGCGGCGCCCCTGGCCGGGAAAAGCGTCAATTGGCATGATGTTCCCTTGCAGGGGTTTTTCGCGGAAGGGGCGGCTCCCAAATTCCTTACGGATGTGCGGGTGATCGAAGGCGCCGTGTATGTGATCGATGGCGCGAATGCGATGAATCTTTTAGGGATGGGGGATTCGATGCGGGTGGCCTTCAAAAAACGGGTCTCGCACAAAAAACAGGCAGAAACCCCATCCCACCTCGTAGGTGGGGTGGAAGCTCCCGCTGCGGCAAAAGCTTTGGACAAGGTGTTGAATAGCGTGGCAGCGGAACCGGAGACGGCTCCCGCCTCCGAGCAGCAGGTCCGGAAATCCGCGCTTCCAATCGTGATGAAAGAAACCGGATCCGGGGAGCGTTACGGTGTTCTGAAAAATCCGGGCAAAGATGTGTTCGTGAGGAGCCGTGACGGGGAGTGGAAACCGGCGCGGGACGGAATGGTGATCCTGCCCGGGGATGAGGTCAAGACGGCGGATCAGAACTCGGTGGATGTTTTGATCGATGGCGGCAAGACGGGGCGGGTCGAGATCAAGGAAGGAAGTCTCTTCCGTATCCAGCAGGCCGAGACCGATCCGGGGACCGGCGCGAAGCGCACGCTCCTGGACCTCGCGATGGGCAAGATCCTCGTGAAAGTCGAGTCCCTCAAAGGTAATTCCAAGTTTGAAGTCCGCACCCCGACCGCGCTGACCGGAGTGCGCGGCACTATCTTCGAAGTGACCGTCAAAGAGAAAGTCTAACCTAATCCGACCTCCGGGGTCGGACGGGTAGGCAATAAAGCACAGTTCCCCACAGAAACATTGACCCCCATAGCGGGACCCCCCGGTAAGCCAGATGGCGGCTTGTCATGCCCAGAAGAAGTGTGACCGCGCAGGTCCAGAGGCTCACGATCAGGATCCGGCGCGTCCATGACCCGCCTGGAGCTCGCTCGGCGAGCATGAGGGCCGCGAGGAATAGGAAATAAGCCACCGTGTAGTGGTGGATCTGCGTGACGGGTGAGGTGAACAGCATGAGCATGGGGAAAAGCGAGAATTCCGCAAGCAGCTTCACCGGATCTCCGGCACCACCCCACCTACGAGGTGGGGTGGGTGAAGGGGGATGGCGGGAGAGCCATGTTTTGATGAAAGGAAGCGAAAGCAGGATAAAGCCCGCGATCGTGGTCCAGGTGCGGACCGCCGCGTTCGAGTTTCCAATAAAGTAATGCTCTTTGCGCCAAACGTAACGGGTGATCACCGCGTAGATCGAGATATTATCCCCGGCAAACGGCGTGAAAAGTTGGGCCCAGAGATAATGATCATAGGCTTTATCGTTTTGCGAGAGCGACATCAGGCCACGCCAGGTTCCGAGAAGTTCCAGATTCTGATGAAAGCCGATCGCTAAAGAGGGAAGCAGGATGAGGAAAAGCCCCATTCCCAAGATTGTCCAGACGAGGATCCGCCATTCCCGTTTCATAAGGAAGAAGAAGACAAGAAAAGCGAGCGGGCTGATCTTGAGCGCGACAGCGAAAGCAAGCAGTAATCCGGTCAAGATTTTTTGTTTTTGAAGGTAGCTGTAAAAGATCGCGGCCGCGAAAAAAAGCGTGATGACCCCGAATTGGCCCCGCGTGAGCGTGTTCATGAGGATCGGAAGACAAAGAATGGCCGCCAAGGCGACCTGCCATGAAGCAGTTTCTGTTTCGTGATATAACCGCCGCGTCAGAAAAATTGTGCCCGCGAGGCATCCGATCGACAGGAGATAAGCCAGGATCACATTTACACCGACGGGCCATGGAGCGATAGGAGCCAGGAGGATCGCCAGCGGCGGAGCGTAAACGTAACGCCAATGGCGCGCGTTCTCAACTTCATAGATCCGGCCGGGTTGTCCTTCCCGGACCGCCTCGGCGGCTTTAAGGAAGACCGTCAGATCGGTGCGCTGTTTGGGGCTGACCACGGCACGGTAGTAGGTGGAGATGCCGATGCCGACGGCCATTCCCAAGACGAGCAGGATGCCCAGAACTTTTTGGCGAAGGAAAAATTCAATGATTTGACGGATGTGGGTCATTTTTGTTTCCGGGTAACGGTGAACGGGGAACGAAGAACGAAAATCCCGGCGTTTCCCGAGGACCGTTCCCCGTTTCCCGCAATCTTTTGTTTGAACTTAATACACCAATAAGGCTATAATCACAACTCATTTTTGGCGGCTTCAGGCCGCGACACCCAGGAAGGAACGGATCATCCATGAGCCAAGCGCAATCGCATCACAAACGCCTTTATGAATCGAAGATCATCCAGGAAGATATCGCGAAACTGGCGAAGCACCTGAAGGATCAGGTCAAGCATTTCGAGGGGAAGACCTTCCTCGTCACGGGGGCGGGGGGATTTCTCGGTAACTATATCGTGATGCTCCTGCGCTACCTCAATAAAGAGGTCCTCAAGAAGAAGCTCTCGGCGATCCTGCTCGATAATTTCATTACCGGCTATGAACAACAGATTCTCTCGGACGATCATCTGACTTTCCAGAAGCATAATGTGATCGAACCTTTTAAAACCGATAAAAAGATCGATTATCTGATCCATGCCGCGGGGATCGCGTCACCGGTCTATTACACCAAATACCCGATCGAGACGATGGACGTCGGGACGATCGGAACGCGGAACATGCTGGAACTCGCGCGCGAAAAGAAAGTAAAAAGTTTCCTATTTACGAGTTCTAGCGAAGTCTACGGCGATCCGGACAATAAGCACGTTCCGACTACCGAGGATTACCGCGGGAACGTGGCCGTGATCGGGCCGCGCGCCTGCTACGACGAATCCAAACGGTTCGGCGAGACGATGTGCTCGGCTTTCTGGAATGTTTACGGCGTGCCGGTCAAGATGGTGCGTCCTTTTAACGTGTATGGCCCCGGCATCCGTCCGGACGATTACCGGGTGCTGCCGAACTTCATCGAACACGCGCTCCGGAAAGAACCGCTCCCGATCCACGGGGACGGACGCAACACGCGTGCTTTCTGCTACATCAATGACGCGATCGAGATGCTTTTCCGCGTGCTTTTTTCCAAAGCCGACGGGGAGTCGTTCAATATCGGGAATCCCGAGGTGGAGCTTTCGGTGGCGGGACTCGCGAAACATGTCGCGCAAGCGATGCCTTATCCCGTGAAGATCGTGCATATCGACCCGCCGCACGCGGTTTATTCCAAGAGCGATCCGAAGCGGCGCTGTCCCGATATTTCCAAGATCAAGAAGATTACGGGGTTCCGGCCCAAATACCCGCTCAAAGAAGGCCTTCGCAGGACCATTGACTGGTTCAGCGAAACTTATTCATAAAAAAGGAGAATGTTCTCATGGAATTAGAAACGATCAAGCACATCAAACCGGCCTTCGTGGACGCGCGCGGCGAGATCATCAACGTTTTTGAAGGGACGACCGGCCATGTGGCCTACATTACTTCCAAAAAAGGGTCTGTCCGGGCGAACCATTATCATAAGAAGGACGTCCAGCACATGTACCTGATCAGCGGCGCTTATGAAAGCCATTGCTGTGAGGTAAATAACCCCTCGAATAAACAGGTGCTTTACGCGAAGGCCGGGGACATGGTCAGCACACCGCCGATGGTGGCCCACGCCCAGAAATTCACCGAGGATTCCGTGTTCCTTTCCCTCACGACCCGCGAGCGCGAAGAAGGGAAGTATGAAGAGGACACGATCGCCTATTCCGTGATCGAAGGATACCTCAATAAAGAACTGAAAACTAAATAAAAAACTCTTAACCCTAAACTCTAAATAAATTTCAATAACCAAGATACAATCACCAAGCAATGACCAAACATCAAAATGCAATGATCAGACAAGCGCCATTGAATGTTGAGAATTGGGATTTATTTGGATCTTGTTTCTTGGTTCTTGGTGATTTTTCGGATTTGCCGTGAGCAGGGTTATCGTCATCACCGGAGCGAGCCGGGGCCTCGGGCTCGCGTTGGCCAAACGGTTCACCGACCTGGGCGATACCGTGTTTGGGATCAGCCGCACGCGGAAGTATTGGCCTCTCGCGAAAAAAGCGGTGCCCTCCGTCCACTTCAAGCTTCTTGCCGGAGACCTCACGTCCGAAAGGACGGTCAAGACTCTGCTGGCGGCGATCAAACGCAAGGCGGGCCGTATTGATATCCTGATCAATAATGCCGGTTATTGCGCGCCGCTCGCGCCGCTGGAGGATGTTCCGCTCAAGGAATTCCGGGAGCATTTCAAACAGAACCTGGATTCGGTCTTCCTTATGTGCAAATACGCGATCCCGTTCATAAAAAAACAGCCGCGGGCGCTTATTATGAACGTGTCTTCCATGGCAGGCGTCCGTTCGGTGCCGCGCCTTGTGGCTTATTCCGCAGCCAAGTTCGGCGTGCTTGCGCTTTCGCAGGCGGTCGCGAAGGAAAATGACGGGACTGGGCTCCAATGCATCACGGTGTGTCCCGGAGGTATGAATACAGAGATGCGGCGCGAGCTTTTCGGGAATGAGGACGCGGTGCGCCAGCAAACCCCCGAATTTGTCGCCGATATCATGGTCCAGATCGCGGAAGGAAAGCTCGAAGTGCTTTCCGGAGGCCATATCATCATTCGTCACAGCAAGATCACGGGCGTGTTCCCGCCGCCCGCCGCTTAGGCCTTTCCAACCTCGGGGGTTGGATTTTGGACACCCAACCCCCGAGGTTGGATGGGAAATCGTTGCACACCTGCGAGGTGTGGAGAGGTCAAGTAAAGTATGATCGAAAATCCTTATCAGAGAAAAACCTGCCGTTATTGCGACACGACACTCGTGGCGCCATTTCTGGACCTCGGATCCCAACCGGTTGCTAATAACCTTCCCCGCAAGGAAGACGCCGCGAAACCCGAATTCCATTGCCCGCTCGCGGTCGTCAAATGTCCCAAGTGCCATTTGGTACAGCTGACGCACTCGGTGCCCGCGCCTCTCATGTTCGATGAATACCTCTATGTGAGTTCCACGACCCAGACCTTCCGGGATCATTTTGCCGGCTACGCGGCGGACGTGAAAAAACGGCTGGCGAAAAAAAACAAACCGCTCGCGGTGGATATCGGCAGTAACGACGGCCTGCTCGTCTCCTGCTACGACAAGGCCGGGATGCGGGGGATCGGCGTGGAGCCCGCGAGGAACCTTGCCGAAGACGCGAACAAGCGCGGCGTGACGACGCTCAACCGCTATTTCGGGGAAGAGACCGTGAAGGAGATCGTAGCGCAGTACGGCAAGGCTTCCGCGATCAGCGCCAATAACGTGTTCGCCCATATCGATGACATTCAGTCGGTCGCCCGGAACGTCCGGGAACTTCTCGCGGACGACGGGTTTTTCGTGATCGAATTCGCCTACCTCGTGACGATGCTCGAAAAAATGTTCTTCGATATGATCTACCATGAGCACGTCTGCTACATCGGCGTCACGGCACTCGGGTTCCTGATGGAGCGTTTCGGCATGGAGATCTTTGACATCACCGAGGTTACCACGCACGGCGGGTCCCTGCGCGTTTTTATCCAGAAAAAAGGGGGCCCCCGGGAAAAGGCCCCGGCCGTGGACCGGTTCCTGCGCGAGGAGAAGGAAAAGGGCTGCCTCGATATGAAGGTCTACCAGGACTTTGCGGCGCGGGTCATGGATTTCCGCGCAAAACTGGACCGGATGATCACCGATCTCAAGAAGCAGGGAAAAACGATCTCCGGGTACGGCGCGCCGGCCAAGGCCTCCACCATCATCAGTTTTTGCGGCCTCGGCCCGCAGGAGATCGAATATATCGTGGACGATAACCCGCTCAAGCAGGGACGCCTGATCCCGGGCCGGAAGATCCCGATCGTGCCGAGCGCCACCCTGAAGGAACATCCCACTGATTATGTCCTGATCTTCGCCTGGAATTTCGCCCGGGAGATCATTTCAAAGATCGAGTTCCTGCGCGCCCGGGGCGTTAAATTCATCATCCCGCTCCCGGAACCCGAGACAGTCTAGTCCTGTGTCAGTTTTAAATTTATGGTTCACAGGACTGTCCCGAGTACCCTTAATTTCAAGATTGACACGGTACTAGATCACGGGAATTTTTTACTCTAGAACTTCCTCCAAAAAGACGATAAACTCGGGCATGAAGAAACGCTCCCGGAAACCGTCCCGTTCCAAAAAAAAGGCGTCCTTCCCGGCGGATGCCATCGGGTCCTGCGGGAAACCCCTCGACGAGCGGAAATGCCGTCATTTTTGCCAGCTGACAAGCGATCTCATCCAGGTGTTTACGGCCGAGGGCCGGGTCCTGGACGCGAATCCCGCCTGGTGCCAGGCGCTCGAATATGCCGATAAAGACCTGCCGAAACTTGCCGCCGAGCACTGGATCCATCCCAAAGACAAAAAAGAGTCCCTGGAGATATTCCTCGCGGTCCTGAGGGACGGAAAGCCCCGGAAGTACCAAGCGACGCTCCTGCGCAAGGACGGCAAGGAGATCCGGGTGGAGGGATCGGTCAGCCGGCTTTTGCACCGGGGCCGCCCTTACGCGCTTTGCGGCATTTTTCATGACGTGACCCATACCAAGCATTATGAGCATTTGAAGGACGAGTTCATCAGTACGGTGTCCCACGAGCTCCGGACGCCGCTCACGGTGGTGCGCGAAGGCGTTTCCCAGCTCCGCGATGAACTTCTGGGGCCGGTGCCCGACGAGCAAAAGACGCTCCTCGACATGGTGCTTCAAAATTCGGACCGGTTGGCCCGGATCATCGAGGAGCTGCTGGATGTTTCAAGGCTGGAGGCGGGGCAGATCCGGCTTCATCGCAAGCTTTGCGACATGGTGGAGCTCGTGCGGGAGATCGCGCAGAACTTCCAGATCCTTGTGAAACGGAAGAATCTTGAGATCCTCACGGATTTCAGCCATGAGGCGATCCATATCTACATCGACCGTGAAAAGATCATCCAGGTTTTCAATCATCTGATCCATAACGCCCTGAAATTCACCGACGAAGGGCACATCAAGGTCCAGCTCCGGTCCGTGGAAGGTTTTGTTGAGTGCAAAGTTTCGGACACGGGCCGCGGGATCGCGGCGGTCGACCTGCCTCACGCCTTCCAGGATTTCAGCCAGTTCGAACGCGAGGTCGGCCCCGGAGACCAGGGGACGGGCCTCGGGCTTTCGATCTGCAAAAGGCTCGTTGAGCTCCACCACGGCCGTATCAAGATCGAGAGCGCTCCGAAGAAAGGGACGACCACGACGTTCCTGCTCCCGCAATATTCCCACCGGGAGCTTTTCAAGGACGCGATCGACCAGGCCCTGAGCCGGTGCGCCGAAAAAGGGAGCCCTCTTTCGATCATTATTTTTGATGTTGTGGATTTTGAAATATTGGAAAAGAAACTGGGCGTGCATCAGGCGGAGCGGATCGTGCTGAAGATGGAAAAGATCATCAACGAAGCCCTCCGGCGCGTGGTCGATGTCGCGCTGAAGGACACGAAAGCGATCATGGTGCTTCTGCCGGACACGCCGCGGGAGAGCGCTTTTGTTGCGCTGGGGCGCCTGTCCCAGATCCTGGAAGACTATCTGGCGCGGGAGCAAAAGGCCCCGGGGATCGAACTGCACAGCAGCGTGGTCTCTTATCCCCAGGAAGCCAAGACGCTTGAAGAGATCCTGGACAAGATTTATGTCTGACATAATGAAAATCCGAGGCGGTATATGAAAAAGATCCTTCTTATCGATGACGAGCCGCAGATCCTCACCATTTGCAGTGTCCGGCTCAAGGCGAACGGTTACGAGGTCGTGACGGCGCTTTCGGGCGAACAGGGGCTTGCGAAGGCCAAAAAGGAAAAACCGGACCTGGTACTGCTGGACCACCTGATGCCGGAAATGGACGGGATGGAGGTGCTCGACCGCATGAAGCGGGACCCGGAGACTCAAAACATCCCGGTGGTTATTTTCACGGCGAACGTCAAAGAAGTGAAGGTCGGGGATGCCCAGATGCGGGGGGCGGAGGATTGCTTTTTTAAGCCGTTCACCTCGCAGGAACTTCTCGCGAAGGTCAAAGAGATCCTGGACAAGTACGAATAGTGTTTTCTTCCCGCCTTTTTTAAGATAATGACCCCCAAGATCCGGTTCGTTAAAAACATGACCCATGAGGCCGCGGGATTGCTGTCCGTCTTCGCGGAGCGTGAGAAAATCCCTTTTGATATCGTCGATCTTCACCGCGGCGAAATTTTTCCGGAAGTGTCGGCGGGGCAGGCAGTGGTGATCCTGGGAGGTCCCGACAGCGCGAACGATACGAGCCCCAAGATCCTCGCGGAGCTCGACGCGCTTCGCCGGTGCATGGACAAAGGGATCCCGTGTCTGGGGATCTGTCTCGGCCTTCAATTACTTGTCAGGGCGGCGGGCGGCCAGGTTTTAAAGAGCCCGGTCAAAGAAACCGGGTTCCGGGACCCGGGGGGCGGGTGGTTCGAGATGAGCCTGACGGACGCCGGTAAAAAAGATCCGCTGCTGGCGAGGATCCCGGATCCCTGTAAGGTGTTCCAACTGCACGGGGAGACCGTGGAGCTCACTTCAACGATGACGCGCCTCGCCGAAGGACGGTTCTGCAGGAACCAGATCGTGCGGGTCCGGGAAGGTGTCTACGGGATCCAGGGACATGTCGAGCTGAGCGAACGCATGTTCGAGGATTGGCTTGCGGCCGATGAGGACCTCCGGAGGATGGAGGCGGGTGCTCTTCGCCGGGATTTTGAAACGGTACGGAAGGAGCTGGAACTTAGTTCGGCGACCCTGTTCAAGAATTTTCTCAGAATATCGAAACTCCTAAGGTAGAATCTGCGAAGACCTTTATGAAGATATCCGAATATTATCGAAAACAAAAATACACGATCTCCTTCGAATTTTTTCCGCCGAAGACCGCGGAGGGGGAGGCAAAGCTTTTTCAGACCGTGACGGACCTGAAAAAACTCGGGCCTTCCTTCGTCTCGGTGACCTACGGGGCGATGGGGAACACCCAGGCCAATACCCTGCGGATCGTGGAGGAGATCAAACACAAGATCGGCCTCGAGGTCGCGGCGCACCTGACGTGCGTGGCGCATAGCCGGGGCGAGATCGAAAAGATCCTCACGACGCTTCACGCCAAAGGGATCGAAAATATCGTGGCACTCCGGGGCGATCCGCCGCAGGGAGAAACGGAATTCAAGGCCCCGCCCGACGGTTTTCATTATGCCGCGGAGCTCGTGCGGTTCATCCGCCGTCATCCGCAGCTTGGCCAGGCGTTCGCCCTGAGTGTCGCGGGTTACCCCGAAGGGCATCCGGAATGCAGGGACAAGGCCAAGGACTTGGAGCATCTCAAGCGCAAGGTTGATGAGGGCGCGGACGCCGTGGTGACGCAGCTTTTCTTTGATAACCGCCATCATTTCGATTTCGTGTCGCGCGCCCGCAAGGCCGGGATCAAGGTCCCCATCGTTCCGGGGATCATGCCGGTCACGCACGGCCCTCAGATCGAAAAATTCTCAAAAATGTGCGGCGCCGAGATCCCCGCGGTGATCCGCGACGCCATCGCGAAGTTCGGGGCCGATCAGGGCGCGATCACGCGGTTCGGGATCGAATATGCCACGCGCCAGTGCGAGGAGCTCCTTGCCGGAGGCGCGCCGGGCCTTCATTTTTATACCCTGAACCAGTCCCAGGCGACGCAGCAGATCTTCGCCAATCTTCACCTTGCGCGTGCGTCGTGAACCCCGTTAGAGATTTGGGTTCCATGCTATTCTTTGATTGCTTTGTGGTAGATTCATGACGATTTCGCAAGAATGGTCGCGTTTATTTGTAATCTCTAACGGGGTGAAATCATACAATAAGGTTTCGACTCAATGAATCAATGGCATATCGGCGAGATTCTGATCCAGAAGAAGCTGATCGACTGGGGACAGCTGGATGAGGCGTTGACCGAACAAAAAAAGACCCGGGAATTCGTCGGGGAAGTGCTGGTTCGCAAACAATACGTCCCGCGGTTCTTGCTCTTCAAGGCGCTCGCGGAACGGCACGCGATGCCCTTTGTGGACCTCGGCCATGTGTTCATTGATCCCAAAGCGGTGGAGCGGGTGCCGCGGAGCGTGGCGGTCAAATACGGTTTTATACCGATCGAGATGCAGGATGGCACCATGATCGTCGGGGTGAGCGACCCGCGCGCGGTCCTTCCGGAACCCGAGATCGCCGCACTGGCCCGCGTCTCAACGATCAAAACGGTGCTTTGCACGCCCGACGCGGTCACGGTCGCGATCGGCGAACATTACGGCAGTGAAAACTTACCTACAGGAGCGGCGGTATGAAAAAGTCGAGAACGCGCGTCGAAACAGATTCGTTGGGAACACGGCCCGTTCCGGCGGAAGCCTATTATGGTATCGAGACCGTCCGGGCGGTCGAAAATTTTCCTGTCTCCGGTCTCGGCTTCCATCAAGATTTTCTCTGGGCGCTTGCCGCGATCAAGAAGGCCTGCGCGCTTGCCAACCGTTCCCTGAAACGCCTCGACGGCCGCCGCGCGGGCGCGATCCTCAAGGCCTGCGACGAAGTAATGTCGGGAAAACATTGCGATCATTTTGTGACCGACGCGCTCCAGTCAGGCGCCGGTGTTTCCGCTCATATGAACATGAACGAGGTCATCACGAACCGCGCGCTGGAGATCCTGGGCCGCAAAAGAGGCGACCACACTTTTCTCCATTCCCATGACCATGTGAACATGGGGCAGTCCACGAATGACGTGATCCCGACGGCGCTCCGGCTCGCCGCGCTGAAACTCTCCAAAGAATTTTGTGCTGCGTCGCTCGCGCTTGAGAAGGCGTTGATGCGGAAAGCCAAAGCGTTCCGCGGTATCGTCAAGGCCGGGCGGACGCATCTTCAGGATGCCGCGCCGGTGACGCTGGGCCAGGAATTCGCGGGGTGGGCCGTTCAGCTTCAAAAAGGAAGAGAACGCCTGGAACTTTTGACCCGGGGGCTTTGGGAACTCGGGATCGGCGGGTCCGCGGTCGGAACGGGGCTGAATACCTCCGTTCGCTACACGAAAGCGGTGGTCGGGAATTTGAAAAAGCTTACGGGGTTTCCCGTGAAAAGCGCGCGGAATCTTTTTGCCGTCATGCAGAATGACGCGGATTTCGCGGCGGTGTCCGGTGCGTTACGTGATTATTCGCTTTCGATGATCCAGATCGCGAACGACTTGCGGCTTTTGAGCTCGGGGCCTAATACCGGTTTCGGCGAGATCCGTTTGCCGGCGCTCCAGCCTGGTTCGTCCATCATGCCGGGGAAAGTGAACCCCGTCATTCCCGAAGTCGTGGCCCAGGTGGGCTATCAGGTGATCGGGAACGACACGGCGATCGCCTTCGCGGCCGCGAGCGGGGAATGCGAACTGAACGTGATGCGTCCCGTGATCATTCATAACCTGCTCCAATCCTTCGAGATCCTCAAGAATACTGTCACGATCCTTCGCACACGCTGTGTTCAGGGGATCCAGGCGGACCGTGAGAAGTGCCGTTATTACGCGGAGAACAGCTTTGGGATCGCGGCGGCGCTCAACCCCTACATCGGCTACTCCAAAGCCGCGGAATGCGTGAAGGAAGCTATCAGGTCGAAAAAGACCTTGCGGCAAGTCGTTATATCTAAAGGATTTATGAACGAAAAAGAGCTCGCCAAGATCCTCTCGCCCGAAAATCTGACCCGACCTCCAAGATAATAGCCTATAGCTCATAGCTTATAGCATATAGCCAAACACGTTTTTTGCTAATGTCTATAAGCTATAGGCTATCAGCTAAAAAAGCCTTGTCCCCTAAGGCTTTTTGGGTATAATGACGCGCCAACATTAGAGGCTATCAGCACTTGGGGTTTTTCAAGCCGCTTTAAGTCCTCGCTGTATGACCGCAGTTGGAATGTGATGGACCCTCCGAGCGAAAGGGAAAGGGAGGGCGACAATACTGAACCCTCCGGAATTGCCCGGCGCTCAAATGCGAAGTATCCGTCATGCTACGTTTTAACACCTTTGGAGGTTGTTTTGTCCACGATCACGATCAAGCAGTTACTTGAAGCCGGCGTCCATTTCGGGCACCAAACCCAGCGTTGGAATCCCAAGATGAAAAAGTTCATCTTCGGGGAACGCAACGGTATTTATATCATTAATCTCGAGCTGACCCTCGGCTGCCTCGAAAAAGCGCTCAGCTTTTTGAAGTCGGTCGCCGCAGAAGGCAAAGATGTGCTTTTTGTTGGTACGAAGAAGCAGGCCCAGGTCCCCTTGAAGGAAGCGGCGGAAGCGTGCAAGATGCCGTACGTGAACCAGCGCTGGCTCGGCGGGATGCTCACGAACTTCGAGACGATCCGCAAATCCATCAAGAAACTTGATTCCATCGACAAGATGGAACAGGACGGCAGTTTCCAGTTCATTACGAAAAAAGAGATCGGTTCCCTCAAGAAAGAACGCGAAAAGCTCATCAAGAACCTCTCCGGCGTGCGTGAAATGCGAAAACTCCCCGGCGCGGTATTCGTGATCGACGCGGAACTTGAGAAGATCGCGATCGCCGAAGCCCGCAAGCTCGGCATCCCGGTCGTGGCGGTCCTCGACACGAACGGCAACCCCGATGTGATCGACTACCCGCTTCCCGGGAACGACGACGCCATCAAGGCGATCAAACTTTTCTGCGAATCCGTTTCAGGGGCGGTCCAGGCAGGACGTAAAGAATTCGAGAAGATCGCCCAGGACAAGGCGGACGCGCTTGAGGCGGAGCTTGCCGCGGAAGCCGCGGCGGAACAGGCCGGCGCTGAAGGCTCGGAGGAAGACGCCGAACCCGTGATCGATGAAGATATCATCGCCGAAAAACTCGATCCGAAGATCATCGCCGAAGTCGCGGTGGCCGGGGAAGTCAAGCCCAAGGCCAAGAAGCCCGTCAAAAAGAAAGACGGCGAAATTTAAATGCAATAATAATCAATAACCAAGAAGCAATAACCAAAAGCTGTGGTCCGCTTGGTTCTTGTATCTTGATGATTGGAATTTCTCAGAGATTGCCGTCCGGCAATTCTACGATCGATAAAAAATTTTTCTCAGATATTCAGAAAGGGATTTTAAAGATATGACGACCAAAGAAGTGAAGTTCAGCAGCGCGGATCTAACGAAGCTCCGGGAATTGACCGGGGCGGGAATGATGGATTGCAAAAACGCACTCGTGGAAGCCGGCGGGGACCTCAAAGGCGCCCAGGACGTGATCCGCAAGAAGGGCCTCGACATCGCCAAGAAGAAATCCACCCGTGAAGCCCGCGAGGGTCAGATCGTTTCCTACATCCACGCGGGCGGCAAGCTCGGCGTGCTCCTGGAAGTGAACTGCGAGACGGATTTCGTGGCCAAGAACGAGACCTTCCAGTCTTTTATCCGCGATATCGCGATGCAGATCGCCGCGGCGCACCCGCTGTACGTGAGCCCCGAGCATATCCCGGCTGCGGACCTCGAAAAGGAAAAAGCGATCTTTCTCGAGCAGGTCAAGGACAAGCCGGAGCCCGTTCGCAACAAGATCATCGAAGGCAAGCTCACGAAACGCTATGAAGAGATCTGCCTTCTGAGTCAGAAATTCATTAAGGACGACACAAAGACCGTTCAGGACCTTTTGACGGAATTCATCGCGAAGATCGGCGAAAATCTCATTATCCGCCGCTTCGTGCGTTTTGAAGTGGGCGGCAATTAATAACCGGGCAACGTATTCTCGGGGAACGATGAACGGAAAAGCTTTTACGTTCCCCGTTACCCGTTTCCCGTTACCCGAGGGTATATGAAAAAACCTGTCTATAAACGGATCGTGCTGAAGCTCTCGGGGGAAGCCCTCGAAGGGGAGCGCGGTTTCGGGATCGATCCCAAAACGATCGCCTCCATCGCCCGGCAGATCAAGGAAGTCCGGGAGCTGGGCGTCGATGTCGTCTGCATCATCGGGGGAGGAAATTTTTTCCGCGGTGTTGAAGGTGAAAAGAACGGGATCGACCGCGCGACGGCCGATTACATCGGGATGCTCGCGACGGTGATGAACGCCCTGGTGATGTCGGATGCGCTCGAGAAAGTCGGTGTTCAAACGCGCGTCCAGTCCGCTCTTGAGATCAAAGCCCTCTGCGAACCCTACATCCGCCGCCGCGCCATGCGTCATCTCCAGAAAGGCCGCGTGGTGATCTTTGCCGCCGGGACCGGGAATCCGTTCTTTACGACGGACACCGCCGCGGCGCTCCGGGCCGTGGAAACGAATGCCGAAGTCATTTTGAAGGCGACCAAAGTGGACGGGGTCTATGACAAGGACCCGATGAAGCACAAGGGCGCCAAGAAATTCGCGAGCTTGAGCTACCTGGACGTCATTAAAAAACAGCTTCGCGTGATGGACACGACGGCGACCTCGCTTTGCATGGAGAATAACCTGCCGATCGTGGTATTCGATCTCAACCGTCCCGGTAATATCCGCCGCGTGGTCACGGGCGAAAAGATCGGGACGCTGGTTTCCTAATTCATAACTCGGGGGAGGACTTACTTATGATCGATATTACGGACGTTAAGAAGCTTGGGGAAGAAACAAAGAAAAAAATGGCCAAGAGCGTGGAATCCACCAAAAAGGAATTCCAGAACATCCGCACCGGGCGCGCCTCGATCGCCCTGGTCGAAGGGATTTCGGTCAATTATTACAATACGCCCACGCCGGTCAAGAACCTCGGTACGATCTCGACGCCGGACGCCCGGACGATCCAGATCCAACCGTGGGACGCGACCGCCGTGGCGGAGATCGAAAAAGCGATCCTCAAGTCTGACCTGGGGCTCACGCCCATTAACGACGGCAAGGTCCTCCGGATCCAGATCCCGGGACTTACGGATGAACGCCGTAATGAATTGACCAAAGTCGTCCGTAAGACCGCTGAAGAGGGACGCATCTCGGTCCGGAACGCGCGCCATGAGGCGATCGAGCAGGTCAAAAAGCTTGAAAAGGCCAAGACCATTCCGGAAGATATGTCTCACGCTTCCCAAAAAGAGATCCAGAAGTTCACGGATCAGTTTATCGCGCAGGTCGATGAGGCGCTGAAGCATAAAGAAGCGGAGATCCACTCCATTTAAGACAACAGGCTACAGCTCACAGACCGCAGTTCAAAGCTTTCAGTCTGTGGTCTCTGGTCTGATGGCTCTAGTCTGATACATGGGCCCGTAGCTCAGCTGGTAGAGCATCGCCCTTTTAAGGCGGGTGTCGATGGTTCGAATCCATCCGGGCTCACTTCTCTTGTCTATCTCTGAACCGCAGAGATAAAATCCCCCGACACCGTCGG
>CAZSFZ010000026.1:0-23038 GCA_964606385.1 uncultured bacterium | reverse complement strand
ATTTCAGTAATCTGATCGGCGGGATTTCTACCCCGTCACCTGTTACTCCTCCGGTTACGGCGCCTGTGGAAGCTCCTGTTTCAGCGCCTCAGAAGGTTGAGATCCCCACGCAAGAACCGGAACCGGGGTCGATCTCTTTTGTCACGGAACCTCCCGCCGGGCGCGAGCCGGTTCCCATACCGAGTGAGGGTGAAAAATCATCGGCATCGGGCGGGTCAGCGGATACCAAGGATGCTTCCGCGCAAGAGGAAGGAAGCATTGAGAAAGCTGAAGCTACAGACGAAAGCGGGTCTTCCGCAACAACGGACGAGGCCGCGGCTTCCGGGGAGGCTGACGGCAAAAACGCGAATTGGCGGGATGTGCCGATCACAGCTTTTGATGGTGATGATGATCCCCGGAAATTCCTGACAGATGTGCGGGTGATCGAAGGGGCGGTCTATGTGATCGACGGCGCGAACGCGATGTCGCTTTTGGGCATGGGCGACTCCATGCGGATCTTTTATAAAAAGCATTCAAGGAGATTGGCGAATGCGCCTAAGAAGGTCGTTGTAAGGGAAGTTAGTGATCCGTTCGGTGATCATGGAAAGAAAGCCGATAGGGACGGCGAGGTCAGACCCCCGGAAGCGGTCCAGGATTCCGTAGGGGACAAGGTCAAACGAGCTATGGATGAGGTTCTGAAACGGACCGGGGTCGAATCTAAAGCGGCCCAAAAGGACTCAGAAACCATACCGGCGACTGAACAACGGATTCTTAAACCAGCTGCTCCTGTCATCATGCACAAAACGGCTTCGGGAGACCGGTATGGAACGCTCAGGAATCCCGGGAAAGACGTGTTCGTGAAGAGCCAGGGCGGGGATTGGCAGCCCGCGACCGATGGGATGGTGATCCTGCCGGGAGACCAGGTAAAGACCGCCGATAGCAGTTCCGTGGAAATGGTGATGGATGGCGGAAAGACCGGTAAGGTCGAGATCAAGGAAGGTAGCCTCTTCCGCATCCTGCAGGCTGAGAGTGATCCTTCTACGGGCGATAAGAGGACGGTCCTGGATCTCGCGCTCGGAAAAATCCTCGTGAAAGTCGAGTCCCTCAAAGGAAATTCCAAGTTCGAAGTCCGCACCCCGACGGCTCTCACCGGTGTTCGCGGTACCATCTTCGAAGTCACCGTCAAAGAAAAAGTCTAACCTCTGTCCGACCTCCGGGGTCGGATAGGTGGGGTGGTCTTCCCGAACTTAATACCGCTCCTCAAGTCCTCATAGCTTCCCACCGATACTTAGGTGTACAATAGAGTCGAAGTTGTGGTGGACTTTTAACCTCGAGGGTGGGAAGCCATGGCAACTTTCAAGTCAGTCCTTTCCCGGCGAATCGTGGCGGCGTCAGTTCTTCTAGGGAGCGCGCTTTCCGTCGGTGCTGCTTTTGCCCCTACAGGTCCTTCCTTCCAACCGAGATCCGATCTTGTGGGTTTGATGGATTTCAGAGAACTCAGGACGGCCGGCATCCCGTTTGATGGCGCATTTTCCGGAAAAACAAGCACGGCTTTGGACCGCCTCGGAGAATTAGTCCTGACCCACCGCGCGATCGCCGTTTCCGCCTAAGATTCGCTGGAATTTTCCGCAAAAAAAGCCATAATGGGCGCCTATGTCCTATCGTTTTATTTGCGATCATTGCGGAAAAAAATTCGAATTGGAAACTCCTGAGGCTAAGGAGTGTCCCTTCTGTTTCTGGACCTCTTCCGTCAAAAGGGAGGATGAAGCGGCTGCCGCGAAAAAAGGAGCGCCCAAGGCTTCTCCCAAATCGGCGATCAAGCCGGGAGGCATCGCTTTTTCCGGTGTCTTGAAACTCTTTTTCCGAGCGCTTCTTTTGATCCTGCTTCTGGCAGGGATCGGTTTCTTAGCCTATAAGGCCTACCATATTTTCAGATCTTCGCCCCCCAAGCCATGGAAAGCTTTTTCGATCAAGCCGCCGCGTGAGGAGGACGATCCCAAAACTCCCAAAACCGTGACGGATCCGCTGGCGCTATTGACCCCCAATGAAAAAGAAACGCTTTCACGCGAGGCCTCTGTTTCGGCGGATCGCGAGCCGGACCCTGGAGAACAAACGATCCTGAGCCGTACGGTGCCGTTCCAGACCGGTTGGAGCGAGAAATTGCCTTCCGCGATGTGGACCCTCGAACAATATCAGAAATTCATCACAGACCAGGAAGCCTTCTACCGGATGCCCTTTGCGAGAAGCTATAGAAAAAAGCTCGAAGAGCTTTTCAAGGCCAAATATCTTGCCGCCGCGGATGAATTCGCGAAAGGGGATGTCCTGGTAGCCCGGAATCTTTGGATGGAATCCCTGGCATTTCCTCTTTATTCCCAGGACCTAAAAAAACATCGCGCGGTCGCGCTGACCATGCTCCGGCCTTACATTAATGACACGCTTGCGAAGGTCAGTGCGATGAACCAGAGTATTGTGGACAGGGAAAAACGGGTCAAAGAAGAAGCTTTGAGCCGCAAGTATCAGGAACTTTCCGGACTGATCGCGCAAAAGAAATGGCAGGAAGCCCTCGCCGTGATCGGGACGATGGCTCCTGAGGTCGGCCAGCTTCGGAAAAATGCAGTGCCGGTGGCGCCCCCGCCTCCTTATCCGGCGTCTTTCGGCTCGATCGATGCTGATCTTCAGCTGCCGCTCATGGACCTGATGTCGCCGAGCCCTTCCACGATCGCCGATCTCCAGCCCCTGCAACAGGATCTTGTCGAGAAAAAAGAGATCATCGAGACGTTCACCGGAGACTATCTCGAGAAGTCGATGGCGACCTATCGTTCCGCGCTGGAGATGATCCGGAACCAGCAATGGCAGGAAGCCATCCTGGCCCTAAATTCGATCCCGGGGCCCCAGGCGCTTCAGCAGGACGCGGCCGTCAAGGTGGCGATCCTCCAGAAAATGACCGGTCCTGCTCTTGATTCGTCCGGAAAAACCAGCTAAGCTTTCCTTAAAGCATGAGCCGTGACGCGTTGAACCTTGGAGCCATCAAGACGAAGCGCGGCATTTTCGCTCTTGTGGCGGACATGGCGACAGCCACCCAGATCGTCAAATGCGCGGCTGGGCTCCATATCGGGGTCAGGAATTTTGACAGCGCGGAAAAACTGGCGGCGCAGGCCATTACTGAAAAACCTTTTCTCGTGATCCTGGACCTTGAAAAACGCGAAGCGGAGGCATTTCGGGTCCTTAACGAAATGCGTCAAAATGCCGATTTAAAGAGTGTTCCTGCGGTAGGATTCGTGACGCAGGCAAAAGTGATGGTGAAACCCGAGGCCGAAAAGGCCGGTTGTTCCCGGGTCTACATGAGAACAGAGTTCGGCAGGGAACTGCCGGACCTGATCGCGAGGTACGCGGTATGATCCTGCATCTTGGACATGATCTTCCGGTAAAAGAAACGAGGACGCTGGACAGCGAGTCTCTGTCGCTGACCTCCGAGGAGACGCGTATTATCAAGAGCCAGATCCGCAAGAACATGGCCGTTATCGACGAGCACATCCGCCGTATCGATCTTTTTGTGAACCATGAGCGCCATGCCTCGCGCGCGGGCCTGGTCGAACAGCTGCACGAGCGTCTTTGGGTCCTGATGGATGAAAATGACACTTTCCGTAAAGTGCTTTGGAAACAGTACCAAACCTTAGGAGCGAACCTGACATGAGCCGTCGCGTGACGACCCTGATCCTTGGCGGCGGACAGGGGAAGAGGCTTTTCCCGCTTACGAGTTACCGTTCAAAACCTGCCGTCCCGATCGGCGGGAAATACCGCTTGGTCGACATCCCGATCTCCAATGCCATTAATTCAGCGCTCCGCCGCATCTTCGTCCTGACCCAGTTCAACTCCGCGTCGCTTCACCGCCACATTCACCGGACCTATCCTTACGAAGCGTTTACAAAAACGAGCGTGGAGTTGTTAGCTGCGGAACAAACCACTGAAAATACGGACTGGTTTCAGGGAACGGCGGATGCGGTACGGAAGTGTCTGCCGCATTACCGAACGGATGCCACGGATGTGTTCCTGATCCTCTCGGGCGACCATCTTTACCGCATGAATTACAAGGAGATCCTTGGATTTCATGAAATGCAGCGGGCGGATGTGACGGTCGCCACGGTCCCGGTCCCGGAACGGCTCGTCAAAGGGTTCGGGATCATGAAGCTCCAGAAGGACGGGCAGATCACCGATTTCCTTGAGAAACCCACCAAGAACGACGACGTGGCTTCCTATGCCATGCCGAAGCCGCTTTGTGACCTTCACCGCGTGAAGGCGAAGAGCACGATGTACCTCGCGTCGATGGGGGTCTATGTCTTCAATCGCGATGTGCTGCTGGACGTGCTTTCGGGGAACGAAAAGGATTTCGGTAAGGAGATCATCCCGAAGGCCATCAAGAACTACAAGGTGTTCGGGCATGTGTTCACGGGGTATTGGCGCGATATCGGAACGATCGGGAGTTTTTATGAAGCCAGCATCGAGCTTACGAACACGAATCCGCCGTTCAGTTTTCTTTCCCCGGAAGGGCGTATCTTCACCCGCCCCCGTTTTTTACCTCCTTCCAAGATCCATGGAACCGAACTCAATCACGTCGTGATGTCTGAGGGTTGTATCCTGAACGGCGCGAAGATTGAGCAGTCGGTCGTGGGCCTGCGTTCGGTGGTGGGACAAGGCACCGTGGTGCGCAAAAGCGTTCTGATGGGAAATGACTACTATGAGTGGCCGGAAGCTTCCCAGACCCGCCACATCGGGATCGGTAAGAACTGCGTGATCGAGAATTGCATTCTTGATAAGAACGTCTCGATCGGGGACGGCGTCAGCATCACGAACGCGAAGGGCGTTGAGGAAAAAGACGGCGAAAATTATTACATCCGGGACGGGATCGTGATCATCCCGAAGGGTTTTCACATTCCGCCCGGCACCAAGATCTAACCGGTTCCGGTTTTAACACGTTGAGGATCATGACTATCAAGCAAAAAACGGTAGGGGCGGTGCTTTGCGCGCTCTTTTTTTTATCCTGCCTTTCCCTCGCATCGGCCCAGCCTTCCGCCGGTTATGATGAAGGCGGCCAGGAAGCATCGACGACCCAGGCCCAGGAGACCCTCGCATCCCTTTTTGGCCGTGGAGCCAAGATGCCGAGTATCCCGCATCCCAAGGGAACCGTGGCCCTTCCCGCATTTGATCACTCAGGAATGACGATCGACGAAGGAGCCTTGCGGCAGGCCGAACAGATGGGAAGTTTTTCTGCAGAAGACCGATAGCGGCCGACGGTGGATCTTTCGGGCGGACATCCTCTGTTCGCCTATGTTCTAGAAATTCGCTTTTTCCAGTTTAAATAAAGCAAAAGTCGCGAAAATAATATTTCCGCCCCAGGCGCTCAGGAACGGGAAGAGCCTGCCCGCTTTCCCCAAGGCAAGAAAGACCGCGTCGCTTACATGGAAGGCGAATACCAAACCCGCGCACATCAGGACGCTCATCGCGATCGCTTTGCGGTTCCGGACCGATCCCAGGAAGGGGATCGCGAGGAGCAGCATGACGAGCCCTTTCCAGGGAGCCGCCATGCGGGTATAGAGGTCTACTTTTTCCGAATAGACCGAGATGCCGTTCTCCTTGAGTTTATTGATCGTGTATTTCAACTCATGGTAGGAGAGAAAAGTGCTTTCACTGGCCGTGTTGATCAGGTCCCGCGGCGTGATCGTGACGTCCGGATAGCTCTTTTTCGGGATGATGACGGGTTTTCCCAGCACATCGCCTTGAACGTCGGTTTGATATTCTGTGATCCCTTCGAAGACCCACTTTTCCCCCTCCCAGGCGCCTTTTTGCGCGAAGATCTTCTGAGCGGTATGGTGGGTGACGGGGTCCAGCCAGATGATGATGGCGTCTTCGATGGTTTTGGGTTTGGGCGCAAATTTCCGGAAATAGTAAAGAATGTTGCCGCCGGAATAATAAGTGATGTTCTTGAAGACCTTTCGGTCCCGGATGTCCTTTTTCTTCTCGATATAGATTTCCAGGAGCTCATTGGCCGTGCGGGAAGCTTTTGGCACGATCCGGTCCGACACCAGGAAAGTTACGATCCCGAGTAAAAGTCCCAGGAACACCATGGGGCGGACGATCGTGAGGATCTTGAGACCGGCGGCCTTCATGGCCATCAATTCGTTATGAAGGCCGAACTGGACCAGCAGGAAGATGGTGCCGAGCCATATGGCCCAGGGGATGGTCTGCGTGAAGGAGATCGGGATGAGCGACAGGTAATAGCGCATAATGATAATGAACGGTGTTTTATTCCTCAGGAGTTCCTCGAGGTTGTCGAAGAGGTCCGCCACCAGGATCAGGAAGATCAGGGTCATGGAGCAGAAAAGGATCGGAAAGATCAATTCCCGCACAAGATAACGGTCCAGGACTTTCAAAAGGGATTCTCCTTTGGCGTTGGGTCGTGAGGCCGCCCCGGTTTCAATTCGTTGAACTGGAGAGGCATTGGGACAGCATTTTATCCGTGCCGGGGACGAATCTCAAACTGTTTTTAAGGGCGGGGTCGATCGTCCGGGCGAGAGCGAGGAAGTCCACGCGCTTGGCACCCTGGAGTTTCAGCAGCCGGGCCGCCTCGTTCGCGGTCGAACCGGTCGTCAAAACATCATCCAAAAGAAGGAAAGACCTGCCCCGGACCCTGGAAGGACGCCTGAGTTTAAAGGCGCCGTAGATATTGATCGCGCGTTCGGTTTCGCTTAAGGCCGTCTGGCTCGGGATGGGACGGTGTTTCACCAAGAGGGACCGGTCGGCGGGAGGCTTCAGCCATGGGGCGAGCAGGGCCGCGAGGACCTCAGCCTGATTAAAATGCCGTTTAAGGAGTTTCAAGCGGTCGATCGGGATGGGGAGGATGGCGTCGTACCAGACGTCCGAGGTGATCGCCTGGGCCAGTCTTGCGGCGCGCCCGAGGCAGGCTTTCAGGAGATAGTCTTTTCTGGCGTATTTAACCCCGTGGAGCAGTTCCCTGAGCGGGGAAGCATAGGCGTAAACGGTCCAGACATGGTCCAGATACTCAAAGCGGTCATCTACCAATGCATCTTCCATAGGCCAGGCGAGCGCGTCCAGGTCCCGGGCACAGCCCTCGCACAAGATCTTTTCTTCGAGGTCCAGGTCCTTACGGCACACCTCGCACGAAGCGGGATAGAAAAGGCGGATGAAGGCTTCCCTGTAGTGGCGGAACATGGGCGCATTCTACCATAGAAGCTGGCGAACGTTGAACGGGGAACGGTCAGCTTACGGGGTCGCGTTTTTTCGTTTCCCGTTTCTCGTTCAGCGGTGCCCGCGCTCAAGGCGTTATTTCCTTTGCCACAGGACGGGTTTTCCGTATAATACCGCCCTCATTCAATCCACACACGAGAGAGGGTGATATAGAGTGTTAAAAGTCGACGTTGGAAATCACGAGCCGCTTGAGCGGGCCTTGAAGCGCCTGAAAAAGAAGATGGAACGCGAAGGGATCCTGAAGATCCTGAAGGCGCGGAAGAATTACGAAAAGCCCAGCGAAAAACGGCGTCGTAAGTCCCGCATGTCCAAGTCCCGTAAGTTCAGCTTCTAATACGCCTTCGAGTTCTTCCATTCATATGCTGGACGGAGATCGCGCATTTCCCGACCTGGTGACCGGTGTGGAAATGCGTTTCTTCTTTTGATATGATGAAGCCCGACTGATCGCGGGTCAAAAACGAAAGGCGGCACCCCACAGCTTATGTCAGCGAAATATCAGGGTTTCCCCGGGATGGACGACATCCTTCCGGGTGAGATCGAAAAGTGGCAATGGATCGAGGAAAAGGCCCGCGTCTTCTTCGATGCCGCCGGTTTCAAAGAGATCCGCACCCCGCTTCTTGAGCCCACCGAGCTTTTTGTCCGTTCCATCGGCGCGGCCAGCGATATCGTCCACAAAGAAATGTTCTCCTTTAAAGACCGCGGGGAACGGGACATGACCCTGCGGCCCGAGATGACGGCCTCCGTCGCGCGTTCGGTCCTGGAAAAAGGCCTTCTCAAGACCACCAAATCGCTCCGTCTTTATTACATGGGGCCCATGTTCCGGGCCGAGCGTCCTCAGGCGGGCCGCAAACGCCAGTTCCATCAGTTTGGTGCCGAAATCGTCAACGAAGGTGCGGCGGCCGATCTTGAGATCATCACCCTCCTTTACAAGTTCCTCCAGTACGCGGGTTTGAAGAATATCCGTCTGAATCTGAACGACCTGGGCGACGAAAAGGACCGCGCGAAAGTCCGCGAATCGCTCACCGCCTATTTCTCCAAAGAAAAAACCAGGCTCTGTAAGGATTGCCAGTGGCGGCTTGAAAAGAACGTGCTCCGCGTGTTCGACTGCAAGGTGCATGACTGCCAGCCGGTGATCAATAAGGCTCCTTGGGAGGATTTCTTTCCGCTGAGCGAGGGTTTTCAGGAGCTCGGCAAGAAGCTTGAGGCGAACGGTATTCCTTTTCACGTGAACCGGCGGCTTGTGCGCGGGCTGGATTACTATAACGGCGTGGTCTTTGAGATCACGGCGGAAGGGCTCGGGGCCCAGAACGCCGTGGCGGGGGGCGGACGTTATAACAATCTCTATCAGGAGCTTGGCGGCGGCGCGACGCCCTGCACAGGATTCAGTATCGGCATGGAACGGCTCCTGACCGCGATCGAAGCGCAGGACCCGAAGGCCTTTGACGTGCTGCGGCTCAGGAAGGTTTATTTCGCGCCGCTGGAAGATCAGCCGGAGATCTTGAGGCTTTGCCGGGAACAAGCGGTACTTTTGCGCGAAGCGGGCGCGCGTCCCGAGACGGGGCACGGGATTTTTTCGCTGAGCCAGCACCTGAAGAAAGCGAATCAATTAGGGGGCCGTTTCATGGTGATCGCGGGTCCCGAAGAGCTTCAAAAGAAAAAACTGATCGTGAAGGACCTGGAAAAAAGGGAACAGGCGGAGATCGATATCGAACAGATCGTGAGCCATTTAAAAAAGGTGATGAATTTATGCTGAGAACGGCGACTTGCGGGGAATTGAACAAGAGTTGTGTCGGAAAGACCGAGACCCTGACCGGGTGGGTGGATACCCGCCGGGATCACGGGAATCTCATCTTTGTGGACCTGCGCGACCGCTACGGGGTCACCCAGGTCGTTTTTAATCCCCAAACGGCCCCGGAGGCTCACAAGAGAGCCGAATCCCTCCGTTCTGAATTTGTGATCCACGTGAAGGGCAAGGTCCAGGAACGTCCCGCCGGAACGGTCAATAAAAAGGTCGTGACCGGAGAGATCGAGCTGGTGGCAGAAGAGCTTGAGATCTTGAACCCCTGCTTGCCGCTCCCGTTCGAGCTTGAAGATAAAAATGTGAATGAAGAGCTCCGGCTCGAGTACCGTTTTCTCGACCTCCGCCGCCGTGAGATGGTGGAGAACCTCACGTTCCGTCACCGTGTCCTCAAATTGGTCCACGAATATCTGGATAAACAGCGCTTTATCGAGGTTGAGACGCCGTACCTGACGAAGAGTACCCCGGAAGGCGCTCGCGATTTCCTCGTGCCGTCGCGCTTGACCCACGGGACCTTTTACGCACTGCCGCAGTCCCCGCAGCTTTTTAAGCAGATCCTCATGATCTCGGGCTACGACCGGTATTATCAGATCGCCCGCTGTTTTCGCGACGAGGACCTCCGCAAAGACCGCCAGCCCGAGCATACCCAGATCGATATGGAAATGTCTTTCATTAACGAAGAGGACATCATGGGCGTGGTCGAGGGCATGGTCGCTCATGTTTTCAAACACGCGAAAAATATCGACATCAAACTTCCGCTCCGGCGCATGAGCTACAAGGAAGCGATGGATAAGTACGGCTGTGATAAGCCGGATCTGCGGTACGGGATGGAGATCAAGAACCTTACTCCGGTTTTTGAGAAGAGCGGTTTCCGCGTTTTTGACGAGACGATCGCCGGAGGGGGCGAGATCCGGGGGCTTACGTTCACGCCGCCCGCGGGGGTCGATTTTTCGCGTAAGGATTTTGACGATCTGACCAAGTGGCTCCAGCAGGATTTCGGTGTCAAAGGTCTAGCCTGGCTCAAAGTCACCGGGCCGGACACGGTGGAGTCTCCGATCCAGAAATTTTTTGACGCGGCGCGTATCCAGAAAGCCGTCCAGGCGGCGGGCGCCAAGGCGGGCGACATCATTTTTATCGTGGCGGACAAGTTCAAGACCGCGGTCGTGGCGCTCGGAGCGCTCCGCTGTTCGCTCGCGGAAAAACACAAAATGATCCCGGAAGGGGCCTTTGAGCTTCTCTGGGTGGTGGATTTCCCGCTCTTTGACTGGAATGAAGAAGAAAAACGTTGGGACGCGTGCCATCATCCGTTCACGTCGCCGAAGACGGAAGACGTTCCGATGCTGGACTCGGACCCCGGAAAAGTACGGGCGCGCGCTTATGATCTCATCATCAACGGCACGGAGACCGGCGGGGGCAGTATCCGTATCCATGACCGGGGTGTGCAGTCAAAGATCTTCCAGCTTTTAAATCTGACACAGGCGCAAGCGGAAGCCCAGTTCGGGTTCCTGCTCAAAGCGCTTTCTTTTGGGGCGCCTCCGCATGGCGGTCTTGCGATCGGCGTGGACCGTTTGATCACGCTTTTGATGGGCCGCGAGTCCATCCGCGAAGTGATCGCGTTCCCGAAAACACAAAAAGGCACCTGCCTTATGACCGACGCTCCGTCACCCGCGACGGAACGCCAGCTCAAAGAACTTAATCTCGACGCCAAGCGCATGTGGATCGAGCGTCCTAAATAAAAAAGGGGATCTCTCTTGCAAAAACTGATCAAGCTGCATTCTAACGAGGAAGCGAAAGCCCTTTACGGTAACCTGGACCAGAACGTCCGGCAGGCGGAGAAAGACCACCGCGTCAAGATCGTGGCCCGTAATGACCGGCTTAAGATCATGGGTGATAAGAAAAACGTGGAGGATGCCACGCGTTTCTTTGTCCGGATGCTGGAGATGATCCGGAAAGGCGGGCGGTTGCCCGAAAAATCCGCGGAGGCCGCTCCCAAAGCGGAAGCCCGCGTCACACCGCCACAAAGCGGAGGGATCCATTTTTTTCATCGCGGCAAGGTGATCCAGGCGCGGAGCGAGAACCAGCTCGCGTACCTTAAGGCCATGCAGCAGCGCGATATCGTGATCGCGATCGGACCGGCGGGGACCGGCAAAACGTATCTGGCGATGGCGGCGGCCATTGAAGCCCTTAAAAAGAAATACGTGGCCCGCATCATCCTGACGCGCCCCGCGGTTGAAGCGGGAGAGAACCTCGGATTCCTTCCGGGAGATCTTGCCGCCAAGGTGAACCCGTACCTGCGGCCGCTTTATGACGCGCTTTATGACATGTTGGAATTCGACGAGGTCGCCCGCTATACGGAACGCGGGGCGATCGAGATCGCGCCGATCGCGTACATGCGCGGCCGGACGCTCAATGATTCCTATGTGATCCTCGATGAAGCGCAGAACTGCACTCACAGTCAGATGAAAATGTTCCTGACGCGTATGGGACAAACTTCCAAGCTTATTATTACGGGGGATATAACCCAGATCGATCTTCCATCCGCGAAGAAATCGGGCCTCGTCGAGATCCGGAGCATTCTGGCCGACATCCCGGACATCCAGTTTATTTATTTGAACGAAACGGACGTCGTGCGCCATCCGCTCGTGCAGGAGATCATTAAAGCGTACGAAAAACACGATCGCAAGAAAGCCCAGGAAGAAGCCTAGATAAACCTTAAATGCAAAATACTAAACTCTAAATAAACTCAAATGTTCAAAACTTCAAACCCAACCCCGGAATTTTAAGTTTGAGATTTTAGGGTTTAAATTTTTTCAGGGATTAGAGTTTTGGATTTAGAGTTTCCGAGGTTGTTTGATGGCGTATGAGATCTACCTGAAGCAGGATTGTCCGAGGATCAAGGTTTCAGAGGTTACGCTCAAAAAGATCGCCACGAAGATCCTGAAGGACTTGGGTTTTAAAAAGGCTGTCCTGAGCGTAGTGCTTGTGGACGGTCCCGAGATGCGCAAGCTGAACCGCCGCTATCTTCGTCACGCCTGGTCGACGGATGTCCTGGCCTTCAGTGAAAAAAAATCCGCGGACCATCTTAAAGAGCTACTCCCGCCGCAGGTGCTTCGCCGTAAAGACATTGATTTTCTCGGTGATATCGCCCTTTGTCTTCCGACCATCCGTACCCAAGCCAAGGAGTATGACCATACGTTCGAGGAAGAGCTTCATTACTGCCTCTGCCACGGGATCCTGCACTTGATGGGGTATGAAGACAAGAGCCGGACCGCTTTCCGGAAAATGCACCACAAGCAGAGCCAGATCCTCAAGCGCGTCCAGAAGAAACGAACTTAGGTTTTATGAGCATCCACAAGACCGAAGCGCTTGTCCTGAAAACCCTGCCTTTCCGTTCCAGTTCCCTCATCGTGACCTTTTTTACGCCGCGTCTCGGAAAAGTTCGCGGGGTCGTGAAGGGCGTCCACCGGGAAGGGGAGATCCGCCAGGCAGGCTTCGAGCTTTTTACGCATGCCGAGTATGTATTCTATGAAAAGAAGCGCTCCGACCTGCACCTGATCTCGGACGCCACGATCCTGGAAAGCCACCACGCCCTCCGGGACCGGCTGGAAGCGATCGCGTATGCCAGTTATTTCTGCGAGCTGGTGGATGAGCTCACGGAGATCCAGGACCCGCACCCCAAGATCTTCGACCTTCTTAAAAACAGTTTCCGGTTTCTTGCCGCGGTTCCGCCCCAGCGGCTCGAAACGGTTTTTGTGACGCAGCTTCTCAGGGAAATGGGCTGGCTTCCTTTTCTTGAGAGCTGTCTGGAATGCGCCGCCAAGCCCCTCGAGAAAGGTTTTTTTTCGATCCGCCACGGCGCACTGCTTTGCGAGCCGTGCCGCGCCCGGGACACTTCGGCCTTACCGCTGGCGCCCGAGCCGTTGGCGGTTTTACGCGGCTACAGCAAGGACTCCCTGGAGGATTGCCTCCGTGAAACCCGCAGCGCCCTGGTCGAAAGCCAGGTCAAAACGGTCATGACCACTTTCCTCAACTATCGCCTCGGAAAAGTCCTCAAAACGAGAAAATTCCTCGATTCCATCCGCCCGGCTTTAAAAGTCGCTTAACACTTTCCCGCACGTAGTATTTCCATGACCCCCTGAAGGATCCATCATTGTTCATTTTTTGATAAACTCTTAAGTCATTTATTATCAATGGTTTATGATAATAAAAAACCAATTATGTGAATTTGACTTTTATATATTGCCATGCTATGTTTTCGATAGGCATGAGAATTATATAAGAATATATAGATGTTATATATTGCTATATATCTAAAAGGGGGTATTTCAGGTGGAAGAGGGAAAAAGTCAGAAGCATAGTGCGCCTTACTTATATTTCAGCCTCTCGAACGAGGATAGGGAGTCTGCCATCTACTTCCTTCTGGAATCCATCCTGAAATCAAAAGATCAATCGCTTGGGCTGACGCGGACGCTTTCCTTCGACGAGGATGTGAACATCTACCTGGCGCACCTGCTCTTCGCTATTTCACTCCCGGAATATCATGATATGGCCGACCCGTTTCTTTCAAATAACACGAACGAGGTTTTCGAGTGGGTCCGGGAAACCGACGACCCGATGCTCCGCTATTTCATTTTCAAGGTCAATGCCGACCATTTGCTTGTTGAATCCACGATCTTTAGCCCCGACTCGAAGCTGGCCAAACGGTTTCCGGCCAAAAAAGACGTTCCGAATGAAAAGAATGAAGACCGCTTGTCCGCGATCCTCTATTACAACCAGGCTTCCCGGTGTCACGCGGGGCTCTATGACAAAAAGACCGGGGTAGGGGAAGTGCTCGGAAAGATCGCGGGTCAGTTCGATACGTACCGGCAGGTCCTCGCGGGCGTCAAAGAGGATTACTTCAAGTTCATTGAATGTTTCCGGGAACAGGCGTTCCAGCATTTTCTTGTTAAATTAAGCGGTTATGAAAAAGCCCATCTCCGGGATATCAAGATGGAACAGTTTCTCGAAGCCTATCAGGGGTGGATGACAACGCGCTCCACGGAGACGAAGCGGAAGGTTTTGTGTTTAGCCCAGGAACTCGGACAATTGGACCCCCAATTTCGTTTTGACGTAAGTAAACTCAACTAAACAAAACCCAGGAGGAGATTTTAGGAGTCTGTAGATCCCGGCCGATGCCCGGCGCCTCGCGCGTTGGGTCAAGGGGTCTGCGGGCTCCGTTTTTTTTCACCCATGCGCTTTGTGAGCATGGGACGAATCCGCCGGGCATTTTGGCGGATACCTTCATGAGGCGAAGATTTCCGTTCGTTCCTTGACTTGCGCAAGGTAAAACAGTAGTATTTTTTCGATTATGAAACCATTCACGCGTATTTTTTCTCGCCGGGGAATTCCCATCGTCGCTTTCTTTTTTCTCCTCGTCCTGCTCAGTTCGACCGCTTATGCCGGCACTTTTGAACCCAGTGACTGGACCCAGGAACCCACTTATCTCGGGAAGACCTCCCAAAAGCTGGGATTCGGCTTTCTCAATCTTACGGCCGGCTGGACGGCTTTTTTCTATGAGCCTTTTAAAGACCAGAATTTCTTTCTCGGCCTTGCCAAGGGCGTAGGCTATACCTTTACGAACACCGTCGGCGGCGTCCTTCATGCCGCGACCTTTCCCATTCCGGTGGACATTCCATTGCCGAACGGCGGCATTGCCTATGAATATAAAAAATAAAAAATCTGTTGTTTCGATGCTGCTCGCCGCGATCCTGGTTTGCGCCGCGGCTTGCCCGGCTTTGGCCGCTTCTCCCTGGATGGAAAAACAAGGCACCGGCGAGAAGATCTGGGGCAAGTTCTGCTTCGGCATGAAAAATACTTTGCTGGGGTGGATGACGCCGTGGGCGGAAGCCCGGAACCCGAAGCACAAGAATCAGTGGGTCGGATATTCCGCGGGCATCGGGGAAGGCGTGCTTTATATGACGGGCGGGGTGATCCAACTCGCCACTTTCTTTATTCCGGTTGATTTTCCGGACATGGGATACGGGCTGCCGATCCCGGACCCAGAACGCGTCAAAAATCCTCCCAAAGGTTATGCCCCTTACAGCAAAAAATAGCGGTTTTTGGAAAACTTGCTTCTGAGGAAATAATGAGCGGAAAAAAGATCCTCATCGTCGATGACGAACCCTCCATTGGGGAACTTCTTAAAATTCACTTTTCCGAGGAAGGCTACAAAATCCTGACGGCCCAGAGCGTGGACGAAGCTCTTGGAATGCTTCAGGCAACACCGGTCGACCTTGTCATGCTGGACATCCGCATGCCAGTCAAGGATGGTTTTGATTTCCTGCGTGCCGTGGCCACCAAACACGGCCGGCCCCGGATGCCCGTGATCGTCATGACAAGCCGCACGGAATTCAAGAGCATGATGGAAGGGATCGCGGTGGACGGTTTTGTCGACAAACCGTTCGAGCTCCCGCATGTCCTTCGGGAGGTGAAGCGCGTGCTGGCCGTGAAAAAGAAGGTTGTTTTTCTTGTGGATTCGGAGGCGAGCAGTCAGGCTCAGGCGATCGCCGCGGAATTACAAGGAGAACGTTATGAGGTCTCTTTTGTGAAAAGCGTGAATGCTTTTATCGTGAGCTGGGCCAAACAGCCTGCGGATTATATTGTTATGGAGTACGAACAAAATACCACGGAAGGGGATCAAATGATCCGGGAGATCCGGAAGCGCGCGTCAGTTCCTCTGATCGTCTACAGCTATTCCGGGATGGATTTCCGGGACAAAAGCCTGCAAGCCGGAGCTTCCGTTTATCTGGGGAAACCCCAAAGCCCCTCGGAACTTGTGACCGCGATCCGGAAATTCGAGATCCCCTGAGCCCGGTTTTTGCATTCTGCCGTTTAGAAGCCTCTCCGGCATCCTGTTTTCAACCCCTGGGAAGTCTGCTATAATCCCGGCTCATTCAAAACGGCCATAGTTCAAATTTCTTCAGAAAGGACCTTATGTTCAAGCCGATCACGATCGAACCGACGGGACGTTTACAGAAATTACCCCCTTATCTTTTTGCCGAGATCGATAAGAAAAAACGCGAATTGATCGCCAAGGGAAAAGATGTCATCGACCTCGGGGTCGGGGACCCGGATATCCCGACGGCGGATTTCATTATTGAGGCGCTGAGCGCCGCCGCCAGGAATCCCCGTAACCATCGTTATGCCCTGGACCAGGGAATGCCGGAATTCCGTCAGGCGATCCGCGACTGGTTCCAGCACCGTTTCAACGTGAAACTCGACGCGGATAAAGAGATCCTGCCGCTGATCGGTTCCAAAGAAGGCATCGGCCATTTGCCTCTCGCGGTCCTGAACCCCGGCCAGGTCTGTCTCATCCCGGATCCCGGTTATCCCGTGTACCGTTCGGGGACGCTTTTCGCGGAAGGTATTCCCTACACGATGCCGCTTCTCGAGAAGAACCATTATTTCCCGGACTTTGACGCGATCCCGGCCGATGTGCTGAAAAACGCCCGTCTTATGTTCCTCAACTATCCCAACAATCCGACCTCGCAGGTCGCGGACAAAGCTTTTTTTGAAAAGGCGGTGGCCTTCGCCCGTAAACACGGGATCCTGATCGCCCATGACGCGGCTTATTCGGAGATGTGTTATGAAGGTCTGAGATCTCCCAGCATTCTTGAGATCCCCGGAGCGAAGGACATCGCGGTCGAACTTTTTTCACTCTCCAAGACTTACAGCATGACCGGATGGCGCGTCGGGTTTGCCGTGGGGAACGCGCAGGTCCTCGCGCTGCTCGCAAAAGTGAAATCGAATCTCGATTCGGGTATCTTCCAGGCGATCCAGATCGCGGCCATCAAGGCGCTCCAGGATGGGCAGAAAGAACTCGAAAAGAACCTCAAGATCTATCAGGAGCGGCGCGACCTTTTGGTCCAGGGTTTTAAGGACCTCGGCTGGAAGATCGAAGCGCCGAAGGCGACGTTCTACGTCTGGATCCCGGTGCCGGCCGGTTACACCTCCGCGGAACTGGCCCTGAAGTTCCTGGAAGAGCTCAATATCGTCGTGACGCCGGGGAACGGTTTCGGGCCGAACGGCGAAGGGTATTTCAGGATCTCGCTTACGGTCGCCGAATCACGGATCATGGAAGCGCTGGACCGGATCAAAAAAAGCCATCCTCATCACTCGAAGCTGTAAGGGGCTTTTTCCTTAGCTTGTGGTGCGAGGCAGGAGCCCGCATGCCGCTCGTTTATATCGGTGTCGGTTCCAATATCGGGGACCGGAAAAAGAATTTCGAATTTGCCGCCCAAGAGCTTCTCAAGGACGACCGGATCCGTGATCTGCACCGTTCGCCTGTTTATGAAACCGAACCCGTAGGCGGGGAAGGTGGGCAAGAGCCTTATTGGAACGCGGTATGGAGTTTTGAGACGGAGCTGACACCGTCGATTCTTTTGGAAAGGCTGCATGAGATCGAAGCGGCCGCGGGACGGAAACGCGTCAAGGTGAACGAAGCCCGTATCCTCGATCTCGATATTCTCTTTTACGGCACGAAACTCTACAGACGCTCGACCTACACGATCCCGCACCCGCGGCTCCATCAGCGGGCGTTCGTGCTGGTGCCTTTTTGCGATCTGGCACCCGGATTCACGCATCCGGGGTTACGAAAGACCATGACGCAGCTGCTTGAGGATTACCGGGTCCTGCATGACGGTCTCCGGGGCGTGGCAAAGCTTGCCGAGGATGGGCGCACATGAAACTGATCCGGGATCCTAAAAAACTTCAAAACTTGCTTCAGGAAGAACGCGCGCGCGGGAAAAGCATCGGCTTTGTCCCGACGATGGGGGCGCTGCATGAAGGCCACTTGTCGCTTGTGCGCTCCTCTAACCGTGAAAACAAGATCACGGTGGTCAGTATTTTTGTGAACCCCACGCAATTCGGCAGGAACGAAGATTATTCAAAATACCCGCGTGTTCTCGCGAAAGATATAAAAAAGCTTCGGACGGTCAAAGTCGATTATCTTTTCTGCCCCTCTGTCGCGGCCGTGTATCCCGCGGGTTACGCGGTCTTTGTGGAGGTGAGCCCCCGGCTTTCGAATGTGCTCTGCGGGAGATTCCGTCCCGGACATTTCCGGGGCGTCGCGACCGTGGTGGCGAAGCTGCTGAATATCACGGGGCCCTGCCGTCTTTATCTCGGAGCCAAGGATTTCCAGCAGACGGTGGTTATCCGGCAGCTTGTCCGTGACCTGGATATGGATGTTCAGGTTCGTGTGATGCCGACCGTACGTGAGAAGGACGGCTTGGCCATGAGTTCCAGGAATCGTTATCTGGCGCCCCGGGACCGTAAACGGGCGCTTGTGATCTCGCAGGTGCTTTTCAGGCTCCAGAGGGATCTAAGGAACAAGAAAAGTTCCGTCGCGCTTTTAAAAGCCCGGGCGCTTCGGGATTTAAAAAAAAACGTGGACCGCGTTCAATATCTTGAGGTTGTGGATCCCGATACCCTTGTTCCTGTTACGAAGTATCAGAAAAACAGGGTCGCCTTAGCGGCCTGTTTTGTCGGCAAGACAAGGCTAATTGATAATGTTATAATTCGCGCCTGACAGACTCCCTTAAAGCCATTAATAAAAATCTACCAACCGAGGAACTATGCAAAGACAAATGTTAGGCGGGAAGATCCACCGCGTGACCGTGACCGATGCTCATATTGATTATCCGGGAAGCATTACGATCGATCAAAAGCTCATGAAAGCGGCGGACATCCTGCCGCATGAAAAAGTCCTGATCGCGAACCTCAATAACGGTTCCCGCATCGAAAGTTACGCGATCCCGGGGCCTGCCGGTTCCGGCGTCATTTGTCTGAACGGCGGGGCTGCCAAGCATGGGAAGAAGGGTGATGTTGTGATCATCATATCTTTTGTAGTGCTTACGGACGCGGAGGCGAAACGGCGCAAGCCCAAGATCGTCCACGTCGATTCGAAGAACCGTATCGTCAACAAGTGATATGAAAAAGAAGATCAAGGTCGGGATCATCGGGGGCGGTACGATCGGGACTGCGCTCGCGCAGGCGGTCGTGACGGATCTCAAGGCCTTCGCGCAGCTCAAGTTCCTTTGCGAAAAGCACAAGGAAAAGGCGGCGGTCCTCCAGAGGAAATTCCGGTTTCACGCCCGTCTCATGCCGTTGACGCAGCTCGTGCGTCGCTCGGACCTTATCATTGAAGCCGCTTCGCCCAAGGTCGCCGCCCAAGTGATCCGGCTCGCCTGTAAGTGGAACAAAAAGGTCCTGATCATGAGCGTGGGAGGCCTCTTGCAGTCCTCCGTGACGGAACTTCTGAAAAAGAACCGGGCCCGCATCTTTTGTCCGTCGGGGGCGATCACCGGTGTCGACGGTGTGCTCGCGGCGAATTGCGGAAAGATCCGCAAAGTAAAGCTTGTCACGCGTAAACCTCCCGAGGCTTTGATGGGGGCCGCGTATTTCCTGAAGAAAAGGTTTCCGGTGCTTAAAACTCCGAAACAAGAAAAACGTGTTTTTGCGGGATCCGCGGCTGACGCCACCGTTCATTTTCCGCAGAATATCAATGTCGCGGCGGTGTTGAGTCTCGCCGGGGTCGGTCCCGAGCGTACCCAGGTGGAGATCTGGACCTCTCACGCCTATAAGGGGAACCGGCATGAGATCGTGGTCGAGGGGGATTTCGGCACCTTTGCGACAGTGACGCAGAATAAACCCGCGCCCGGGAATCCCAAAACAAGTTATCTCGCCATCCTGGCGGCCATCGCCACGCTGAAAAAAGCCTTCGCTTCCGTTCGCGTCGGGACCTGAGCGGTTCGCCGGGACATGTCTCCCATGGATGAATTCATCGAGGTCCGCGGGGCACGGGAACACAATCTCAAGAATCTGACGCTCAAGATCCCGCGCAACCGTTTTACCGTGATCACGGGTCTTTCCGGTTCCGGGAAATCCTCGCTCGCGTTCGATACGATCTACGCGGAAGGCCAGCGCCGTTATCTGGAAAGCCTTTCGTCCTACGCCAAGCAATTTCTCGAAAAACTCAAAAAACCGGATGTGGACCATATCTCCGGCCTTTCGCCCGCGATCGCGATCGAACAGCGCTCGGTAACTCATAATCCCCGTTCCACCGTCGCGACCGTGACCGAAGTCTATGATTACCTCCGGCTTCTTTTCGCCAAGGCCGGTGTACCGCATTGCCCTTCCTGCCATGAGCCGCTCCAGAGCCTGACCCGGGAGGAATTATCCAAAGAACTTTTGAAGCGGTTCGAAGGGCGTGAGGTGCGGGTGTTGGCGCCTTTGGTGCGGGGCCGAAAGGGCGAGTTCCAGAAGTTGTTCCAGGATTCTCTCAAAAAAGGTTATGACCGCGCGCGCATTGACGGGAATGTGAAGCTCATCAGGCAGGACATGAAACTGCGCAAGTCCGTGCGTCATGATATCGAGATCGTGATCGACGAGCTGACACCGCTCAAGAATGAAGAAAAACGGTTTAGGAGTTCTCTGGCGTGCGCCTTAGACCTCACAAAAGGCCATGTGGCGATTTTGGAAAACAAAGGAGAGCCTCAGTTCTTTTCCACCACGAAGACTTGCGCGAAGTGCCAGATCAGCCTGCCGGACCTGACGCCCAACATGTTCTCTTTTAACAGCCCCTACGGAGCGTGCCCGAAATGCAAAGGGCTCGGGAAACTGTCCCAGATCTTCACTTCCGGCGTGATCTCCGCGCCGCAAAAACCGCTCATGAGCGCGCTCAATAAAGATGTTTTTTTCTCGTTCAATAAATATTTCTTCGAAGACCTGCTGCGCGACCTCAGCGAAAAATACAACTTCGAATGGGACACGCCCTATCAGGATTGGCCGGAAGAAGCCAAAGAAGTGCTTTTCCTGGGAGACGGGGATATCTCGGGCCTTGTGGAGGAGTGGGAGCGGCTCTTTCATGAAACGAATTCCGAGGAGGTACGCGCGAAGGTCCGGAAATTCCTGCGCGAAGAGGTCTGTCCGGAATGCGCGGGCAAACGCCTCCGCAAAGAAAGCCTGGGAGTTTTGATCGGCGGGAAGAATGTCGCGGAGGTGACAGCGCTGCCTGTCGATGAAGCCGTGCCGTTCTTTAAGGAGCTTCAGTTCCAGGGAGCGCAGAAAGTCATCACCGGCCCGATCCTCCGGGAGGTCCGTGAACGGCTTTCGTTCCTGCTGAATATCGGGCTCGGCTATCTTACGCTCGACCGCACGGTCGCGACCCTGGCGGGCGGGGAGCTGCAGCGGATCCGTCTCGCGGCGCAAATCGGACTGGGGCTCACCGGTGTGCTTTATGTGCTCGATGAGCCGAGCATCGGCCTTCACCCCCGGGATAACGGAAAACTTCTGGACGCTCTTGAAAAGCTGAGGGACCTGAAGAACACGGTGCTTGTGGTGGAACACGATGAGGAGACGATCTGCCGGGCGGATCATGTGATCGACCTCGGGCCGGGAGCGGGGATCGAGGGTGGTGAGATCGTGGCGCAGGGCGCTTTGGCCGATCTCAGATCCAAGACCTCAAACTATCCCGCGTCGCTCACGCTCAAATATCTCTCAAGGGAGCTTGCGATCGAAGTCCCTAAAACGCGCAAGGACGCTCGGAATGCGCCGAAGCTTGCCGTGAAAGGCTGCCGCGAGCACAATCTCAAAAATATCGATATAGAATTCCCGCTTGGGCTTTTTATCTGCGTGACGGGTGTTTCGGGTTCGGGGAAAAGCACCCTGGTGCACGATATTCTCTATAAGGAACTTCATAACCGTATTTGGGAGACGGAATACAAGGTAGGGGCCTTCGGGTCGCTTGAAGGCGCGGAGCGGATCGACAAGATCATCGAGATCGACCAGGCCCCGATCGGCCGCACGCCGCGCTCCAATCCCGCGACTTACACGGACATTTTCGGTTTCATCCGCAAACTTTACAGTGACATGGAGCTTTCCAAACTCCGCCGCTATTCCCAGTCGCGGTTCAGTTTCAACCTGAAAGGCGGGCGCTGCGAACAGTGCCGCGGCGCGGGATCGGAAAAACTCGAGATGAGTTTTATGCCTGATCTTTTTGTGGTGTGTGAGGCCTGCCGCGGGAAACGTTACAACGAGCCGACGCTTGACGTCCGTTATCAAGGGAAAAATATCGCGGAAGTGCTGGACCTCTCCGTGCGCGAGGCGATCGGTTTCTTCGCGAAACTTTCCATGATCCGTGAGAGGCTGGAAGTTCTTGAATCCGTGGGGTTGGGGTATCTCAAACTCGGGCAGTCCTCGACCACTCTTTCGGGCGGGGAGGCACAGCGCATCAAGATCGCCTCCGAACTCATCAAAAAAGCGACGGGAAAAACGCTCTACCTTCTGGACGAGCCCACGACCGGGCTTCACTTCGGGGACATCCAGCATCTTCTGAAATCGCTTTTTGATCTGCGAAGCCAGGGCAATACCGTGATCGTGATCGAACACAATCTGGATGTGATCAAGACGGCCGATTATGTGATCGACCTTGGACCCGAGGGAGGAAAGGACGGGGGACGCCAAGTGGCCTGCGGGACCCCTGAGGAGGTCGCGAAGGTCCCCGGCTCCTATACAGGGCAGTTCCTTCGCAAGATCCTCCAAGGAAGCGCGGCATAAACGCGCGAAGTCGTTCAAAGGGCAGGCAATAAAGTTCTTTTAAACAGAATCGTTCCTTGCTATATTATAATCGTGGAATGATTCAAATACAGTTGGAAGAGGAGACCCCCCATGATCATGGAAATAGGAATTGTCGCCGGCGAGATTTGGCACTACCTTGACGAAAAGAAAAGCGCCAACGCGGATGAGCTTACCAAAGGTTTGAAACGTCCTCGCGAGCTTGTGTTGATGAGCTTGGGTTGGCTGGCCCGCGAAGGTCACGTGACTTTAGGGACTCCCGAAAGCGGCTACACGGCGACGCTCAACCGGAAATAATCAGCGAACGTGAAGTACTGCTGCGTTCTCTGCACGGTACCTGATATCCAAAAGGCCCGCAAACTTGCGGGCCTTTTGCTTTCCAAGCGG
>CAZSFZ010000025.1:0-26631 GCA_964606385.1 uncultured bacterium | reverse complement strand
ACCTCCGACATCTTGCTCCCAAAGCAAGCGCTCTAGCCCCTGAGCTACACCCCGAAAAATTGGCTCTGCTAAAAATTAACCCGTAGGGTTTCCCTAATTCAAAGAAGCGAATTTTTCGTCCCAGGAACACGCCTGCGTTTTAGGCGTGGGACGTGGGACTTCCTCAATGATGCCTTGACTTGTAAAGAATTTGAAATTTAAAAAATCGAAATTTCAAGGCACCCCAACCTGAACGCCATTCTATCGATGGAACCTCCGGATGGCAAATTCTTCTAAAATATGGATCTTTCTTTGTAAACGCTCAGGACCAATCCCAAAGACAGGCAGGTCATGATAAAAGAGGATCCGCCGTAACTGACCAAAGGAAGCGGCACGCCGGCGATCGGCATGAGGCCGATGGTCATGCCGATATTGATCACCACGTGGGAAAAAAGAAGGGCGAGCACTCCCCCGCAAAGCATCTTCGCTTTGACGTCCGTCGTGTGCTGCATCACGAGAAAGATCGAGTGGAAAAGAAATCCGTAAAGGCAAAGGACCAGCAGGCTTCCGAGAAACCCTATCTCTTCGCCGATGACGCAAAAGATAAAATCGGTATGATGCTCCGGCACAAAATGCAGCTGTGTCTGTGTCCCCGCGAGATATCCCTTTCCCCAGAGGCCTCCGGAACCCACGGCGATCTTGGATTGCAGAGCTGTATAGCCGGACCCCAACGGGTCCAGGTTAGGGTTCAAAAACACCATCAGACGTTTTTTCTGATAGGCCTTGAGAAAACCCCATGCCAGCGGGGCCGCCAACGCTAACGCGCCGAAGCAAGCTATCAGGAAACGTTTTCGAACGCCCCAGAGAAAAAGAATGACAACCGACATCGGGATAAAAAGAAGCGCGGTCCCGAGATCCGGCTGCTTGACGATCAGGGCGAATGGAATAGCCAAGAGGAGAAGCGCCATGCTCACGGTCCGGGTCTGGCCTTCCCAGGGATGATGAGAACCCAGGAAATTGACCGTCGCCAGAAGGGCCCCGACTTTCGCGAATTCCGAAGGCTGGATCGCAAGGGGGCCTAAGGTCAGCCACCTCTGGGCTCCCAGGACCTTGCTCCCGAAAAAATCGACCAGAACAAGCAGGATGAGCGTCAGGAAATAGAACGGATAAGAAACGCTTAGAAAAGGACGGTAGCCGATAAAAGGCACCCCGATCAGGACCGCAAGCCCCGCGAGGATCCAGAAAACCTGCTTGGCTTCATAGTTCCCGGGATCGCGATAGGACGCGCTGTAAATAAAAAGGATCCCGATCGCGGCAAGGCAGACCACCGAAAAAAGGAGAGGGAAATGGATGCCCTTAAGCAGTTGGCGCAACATTCAGGTCTCTCCAGGCCTCAAGCATCTGCTTCACGAGCCGCGCGCTCGTGATCCCGCCCGAACCCCCGTGCTCCACGAACACCACGAACGCGATCTTCGGGTTCTTATAAGGGAAAAATCCGGTCATCCAGCTATGCGCCTTTTCCGGCGGGGCCTGCGCGGTCCCCGTCTTCCCGGCCAGCTTATCGAAATCCACGCGCGCCAGCTGCCCCGTCCCATAATCGGATTCCACGACCTGGAGCATGGCCCGTTTGATCGTTTCGAGATTTTCTTCGCGAATAGCCACCCGGGGCGCATCCGGCATGACCATGCGGTCCTGGATCACCAGATGAGGTTCCACGACTTTCCCGTCCTTGGCGATGATCGACGTCAGGCGCAGAATTTCAAAAGGAGTGACGAGCATGTATCCCTGTCCCACCGCCATGTTAAGGGTCTCTCCCTGGTACCACGGCTGGTTAAAACGCTCCTTTTTCCAGGCGGAGTCCGGAATAAGGCCCGGGGCCATGCGCGAGATCTCAAGCTTCAGCGGTTCCCCAAGCCCAAGTTCATGCGCGTAATGCGCGATCTCATCCGGCGTGACTTTTTTGGCGATATTCCAAAAATACACGTTGCAAGAACGCTCGAGAGCTTCATAGAGGTTCAGACTGCCATGCCCCTCATGGAGCCAGCAGCGCGCGGGCCGGGCACGGGATCCGAGTTGGAAGGAACCGGTACACCGGAAACGGGTCTGGGGCGTGATCTTCCCAAGCTCGAGCCCGGCAAGCGCCGTCACCAGCTTAAAGATCGAACCGGGAGGATAAGCGGCATTGATCCCGCGATCCAGCATCGGGGAATTCCCGTCCCTTAGCACATGCAGGCGCTGCTCGCTGGACGCCGGAGACACAAAGATGTTCGGGTCGTAGGCCGGAGCACTGGCCAGCGCCAGAACCCCTTCGGTTTCAAGGTCCAGCACCGCGATGCTCGCGTGCAAACCCTTGATCATCTCCATGATCCGCTTCTGGAACTCGAGATCCACTGTGACCGTAATATCGGAACCCGGCTCCGGGTCGCGGTCTGAAAGCACCCGGACCATCTGGCCGCGGGCATCCACTTCGATCTGCTGCCCTCCCCGCCATCCGCGAAGGTCCTCATCGAAGGCTTTTTCGATCCCCGCGCGCCCGATCTTGGAGTTCAACCCGAAGCGGTCATGGTCCAACGCGCCGTATTCCTTGCCGTTGATCGTTCCGATATAACCGATCAAATGGGACGCCGTTTCCCCGTAAGGATAGAAACGAATGCCTTCCACACGCACGCTCACCCCCGGCAATTCCGGCCGCCGCTCTTCGATCATGAACGCGAGTTCCTGCGGAACATCCTCCCTGATCACCGCCGGCGCGAAGGGATATTCGCGGCCCGCGCTCATGCGCTTCCGTATCTCCTTCTCCGGCATTTCCAGGAGACTGGCAAGCCTCGGATAAACCTCCGGGGTGATATCCTCCGGGATCGCGATGACGTTATAGGAGGGACGGTTCGCTGCCAAAAGCCGTTCCTTTTGATCTAGGACGCGGCCTCGCGGCGCTTCCAACGGGATCAGGCGGACGCGGTTACGCTTGCTCAACTCATAATAATAAGAGCCCTTCACCACTTGGGTCTGGAAGAGACCAAAACCCAAGAGCACCAGAAGAATAAAGACAAATACCTGAAAAAAATGGAACCTTGTGAACATCCGTGTCGTTCTCAGTATGATTTACGGGTTCCCGGCTTAACGCCGCGTCCCCTTGCATTCCAGTATCCCGCGATATTAGCGGAAAAGCTCGTATTGTTTGCCCGAAGATCGCCCGAACCATCCGTTCGCGACAAAATTAAAAACGGGCAGCAGGGCGCTTGTGTAAAGCGCGTTCATCGCGATGACCCCGAAATATCCCCCGACCGACGGCGCGGGAAGTTTGCCCGCGCACGTGATCAGAAAGCTCAAGACCCCCGCTGAAAAAACAAAAAGGAACGTGATGACGTAATAGATCCAGGTCAGCTGTCTTTCCATCTTCTGGACCAAAAAATCAAGCGCGAGCGCCAAAAGGACCATCAGGGTCGCTTCGAAGCCGATCAGGCCGCCCCCCAGAAGATCGCGCAAAAGTCCCGCCCAGAACGCGACGTAGACCGTCTTGGGAGCGCCCCAATGAAAAGACGCGTAGCAGACAAAAAGGTAGAGAAGGCTCGGATAAACGGAACGGACCTGAAAGGCCGGCATCACGGCCCCGTCCAGGACCGCGAACAATAAAAAGGAGAAAATTATTTTTGCGGAGAAGAGACGAGGCATAGCACTTCCTCTATTTTGGAGAACGGCACGGAGGGCTTCACGTTCGCGAGCAAATGCAATCCGTCGGGATCCCGCTCGATGGATTCGATCTTTCCGATCTGAAGGCCTTTGGGAAAAACGCTTCCGACCCCGGAGGTGGTCACATCCTCCCCGATCGCCACTTCAGCGTCCGTCGATAAATATTTCATCTGAAGCTTCCCGGTCCCGACCCCGGCCACGATCCCCTGAGCCCGGCTGATGGCGGTCAGCGCGCTGACACGGGAATCCGGATCCGGCAGAAGAATAGCATGGGACGTGTAGGGCTCCACATCGAGGATCCGGCCGACCAAGCCTTCGGGCACCACGACCGGCATGTCCTTTTTCAGATTGTGGCGGCTTCCTTTGTCCAGAAGCACCACGCGTTTCCAGGGCGTCACGTCCTCGGCGATCACCCGGGCGCCGATCGTGCGCGTGGCCAGAGGCAGGCTGAAATTAAGCAGTTTCTTGAGACGCTGATTCTCACGCTCCATCTCCCGGAAGCGGGTCAGTTGGCCCTCGAGTTCCTGGATGCGCTCCTGGTACTGCTTCTGTTTCGCTACCGCGTCAAAGAAATTCCCGGAATGATAGCGGACCGCGTAAAGGCCGTCCCGGAGACTGCTTCCGAGCACAAAAAAGGGGCGGGCAACCGTGGTGAAAAAGGAATGAAAGGTTTCGTTCAGACGGGGGTAGAGGAAGAAAATAACGAGAGCGGTGACGGGAACCGCGAGAAAATAGTACGAACGCCAGCGCCGCATGAGGGCAAAATCTCCGATCAGAAATAAGAAAAATCAGGCTCGAGCCGAATCATCAATTTAAATGGCAGGAGACCGCTTCGGAGAGGCGCTAGAGACGGAAGAAACCCTAGTATTCCCGGGAAGCGTTGCTGTTGACCGACAAACGCTTCAAAAGATGGAAATCGCTTAAATAACGACCCGTACCCAGCGCCACGGCGGTAAGAGGATCATCCGCGATATGCACGGGCAAGCCCGTTTCCTCGCTGATCAACTTGTCCAATCCCCTCAAAAGGGATCCTCCTCCTGCTAAGATCAAACCCCGGTCGATCAGGTCCGCGGAAAGCTCCGGCGGCGTGCGCTCCAGCGCGATACGAACGGCTTCAAGGATCGCGGACAAAGGTTCCGAAAGCGCCTCGCGGATCTCTTCGCTTGTCACGCTGATCGTTTTGGGCAACCCGGCAAGGACATCGCGTCCCTTAACGTCCAGGGTCGTTTCTTCTTCCAACGGATAAGCAGAGCCGATGCGGATCTTGATCTCTTCGGCCGTACGCTCCCCGATCATCAGGTTGTAGGCTTTCTTGAGATGGGAAATGATGGAATCGTCGAATTCATCGCCGCCGATGCGGATACTTTTGGCGAACACGATCCCCGAAAGGGAGATCACGGCGATCTCGGTCGTCCCGCCGCCGATGTCGATGATCATGTTGCCGGCCGGCTCATGGATCGGGAGGCCGACACCGATCGCGGCCGCGATCGGTTCTTCAACAAGGTAAACCGGCGTGCGGGCTCCCGCGCGTTCCGCGGAATCTTTCACGGCTCGTTTTTCAACTTCTGTGATCCCGCTCGGAACCGCGATCACAACCCGCGGGCTGATGCCGGTCTTGCGGCGGTGGACCTTGCGGATAAAATAGCGGAGCATGGCTTCGGTGATATCAAAGTCGGCGATCACGCCGTCCTTCATGGGACGGATGGCGGTGATGTTGCCGGGAGTGCGGCCGAGCATGCGCTTGGCCTCTTCTCCGACGGCGAGGACCTGATGGGTCGTACGATCGATCGCGACCACGGACGGCTCACACAACACGACGCCTTGGCCTTTGACATACACGAGGGTGTTTGCGGTGCCGAGGTCAATACCAATATCACTCGAGAAGAATCCTAACAATCTATCGATCAAAAACATGGGCTTTGCCTTTTCGTATCTGTTGCGTGGGCTGGTATTTGTAGAGGCCGTAGTATATCGAAAGCCATTTTCACTGTCAAACCAAAACAACCCCGGACTTCAGGAGCGGAAAAGGCTTTTGAAGTGATCCATGAACGAGGGATACGAGGTTGCGATACAATCCGTATCGCTTACGGTGATCGTTCCCTTCGCGGCCAGGCTGGCCACCCCCATACTCATGGCGGTCCGGTGATCTCCAAAGCTCTCGACGGTCGCTCCATGGAATCCTTCCACCCCGCGGATCAAAGATCCGTCCGGAAGCTCCTCGATCGAAGCCCCGATCGCCTTGAGATTTTTCACCATGGACTGGATGCGATCCGTCTCCTTCACGCGAAGCTCCGCGGCTCCCGAGATCAGGCTTTCCCCTTCCGCGAGCGCCATCGCGACCATCAGAACCGGTAATTCATCGATCAGGCTCGGGATCTCTTCACGCGTGATCCCGGTACCTTTGAGCTTGGCACCGCAAACCTGGATCGTCCCCATCGGCTCCGGAACGGTCTGCGTCACTTGAGTTTCAATCTTCGCGCCCATACGCTTCAGAACTTCGAGAAGACCCGTCCGGGTCGGGTTCAACCCGACGTCTTGGATCGTCACTTCGGACCCCGGTGTGATCGCGGCGCCCACGATAAAAAAAGCCGCTGAGGAGATATCCCCCGCCACGCGGGCGCGGAACGGCAAAAGCATCTCGGTCGGTTCAATAATGAGATGATTCCCGACCTTCTGAAAACGGGCCCCCGAGGCCTCCAAAAACCGCTCGGTGTGATCCCGCGATGGGATGGACTCGCGTACGATCGTCCGCCCTTCGGCGTACATCCCGGCAAAAAGAATCGCCGATTTGACCTGGGCGCTTGAAAGTTTATTGTCGAAATCGATCCCGCGAAGTTTGCCCCCGCGGATCGTGAGCGGCGCGAAGTTCCCGTTTTCCTTGCCTTTGATCTGCGCGCCCATCTGCTTGAGCGGATCGGTCACCCGGCGCATCGGACGCACCGATAAGGAGGGATCCCCGCTTAATACTGTTTCAAAACGTTGGCCCGCCAGGATCCCCAAAAGCAGCCGCATGGACGTCCCTGAGTTACCGAGATAGAGCTCCTGTCCCGGCGCGGAAAGCTTCCGGAGCCCGCGCCCCAGGATCCGTACTTTTCCCGTTCCTGGCGTGTGCTGGATCTCGACCCCCATTTCCCGCATCGCTTGCAGCGTATGGAGGCAATCTTCGGCTTCGAGGAAATTCTCGTAAAGGCTTTCCCCCTCAGCGAGAGAACCGAAAAGAATGGCGCGGTGGGAAATGGATTTATCGCCCGGAGGGGCATAGATCCCGGAGAAATGCCCCGGACCCGTGAATGAAAGAGAGGACATGAACAGGACTTACCGTTTGTGGACCCAGATACGGACCCGGTCGATCTCTTGGAGGATCTTACCCTGGTTGGCAATGATCTCTTTTTGATTTTCTTCAAGAGCCGCCAAGCGGTTCTTGATCTCATTTAGATCATTTTGAATCCGCTCATCCGCCGCAAATGACGGTGAAACGAAAGCGGCCATCAGCAGGACCGCTAGTAGCAGCTTAAGCCCGTTGGACTTCATCGCCTTCGATCACTTGCTGTTTCGGATCTTCTTCGACAAGGCTGGCGGCGCAGAATTTATCGTAGAGTTTTTCAACCTGGACCCTGGCGATCTCCTGCCCGCTCCTCAGGACTTTAATGGTATCCCCCATCTTGAGCCCATCCTGCAGTCCCTGGTTGATCACCACGAAATTGAACTTCCGGTTGACCGTCAGGACCTTGGGGCCCGAGGTGGCGGCTGTTGCCGCGAGTTCCCGGAGCGACTTGGCCGTCGACAGCGTACTGGAGGTAGATGCGGCCTCTTGTCTGGCAGCAATCTCTTTCTCGGCTGGAGTTGGGGATGGAGCCGAAGTAACACCCGGTTGTAGGCCACCCGTCCCTACGGGCTTAAAAACAAGAGGCGAGGAACCTGTGGCGGAGGTGCCGCCCAAAACATCGGTCTGCAGGTCCGCGGGACTGACGCCGCAGGCGGCCTGCGCTTCTCTGGCTTTCTTTTCAAGCTCCGCCATTTTTGCCTGGAGCTCTGTAATCATTGCCTGATGGCTTTTGAGCTTTTCTTCGAGAGCGTTTTTTTCGGAATTAAAACTGGCCTGGTCGGCCTGCAGTTTATCAACTTGGGACTGCATGGCTTCGGCCTTGGTGCGGTACTCCTCGCTTTTTGCGGCAATCTGCTCCTTTTCGGCCTTGATCTGCTCTTTCTCGGACTGGACCGTCATCGCCTTTTCATGTTCCTGATCGTACTTAGCTTCCGCGCCCGTCCTGGCCATGCGCTCTTCCAGCCATCCCTGATAAAGATAGTACGATCCCGCGGCGGCGACCACAGAAAGAAGGAATGCGAAAACAATACCGAACCTACCCATAATATCCTTTCGTCTCGATAATCTCGTGTCTTCGAAATGTGAAAAGCACGCGATAATGACTGCCGGACCCCCCGAGACCTCAAGCTCAGGCTGGAGAGGGTTCGGACCTAAAAGCCCGAACCCTCTCCCTCCATCCGACTTTTACATGGACCCTGCCCCTGCCTTACGGCTCGGGACCGAGCGATGAAAAACGAAAGAGGCCTTAAGAAAGATGCTTGCTGACGAGCTTGGTCATCTCGAACATGTTGACGACCGACTTGCCACCGAACACGGCCTTCAGTGTGGCGTCCGCGTTGATGTTGCGTTTGTTCTTCTCGTCCTGAAGCTTGTTCTTCTTGATGTATTCCCAGAGTTTCTTCACAACTTCGCTGCGAGGCATCGGACCCTTACCGACCACTGCCGCAAGTTCCGCACTCACACTCATCGGTTTCATAAACGCTGCGTTCGCTTTCGCCATAATACTTTCTCCTTTTGGTTTGAACCGAGTTCCCGCATCCGGTGCCCCGGACCCGCTCCCACGGCTTACTGGGTTGATATCATACAATACAGTTTCAGAGACAACAATAAAGCTTTTACGTATTTTAGGGAATTATTTCGGCTTGGCTAGCAGAAACTTCAGTTCTTTCATGAAGTGGCTCACATCCTGGAAATCCCGGTAGACGGAGGCAAAACGCACATACGCCACCTGATCCACCTTCGCGAGCCGCTGCATGATGAATTCCCCGATGATCCGGGAAGGAACTTCCCGGTCATATTTCTCGCGGATCGTTGCCTCCAGATCATCCGCGATCTTCTCCTGCGCCGCAAGGGGTACCGGCCGTTTCTCGCACGCCTTGTAAACACCGGCGAGCACTTTGGAACGTTCGTACGCCTCCCGACGCTGGTCCTTTTTCACCACGAACATCGGGATCTCTTCGACCCTTTCATACGTGGTAAAACGTTTGTTGCAGGCCGTGCATTCGCGCCGCCGGCGCACCACTTCCCCTTCGTTCGCGGCCCGCGAATCGATCACTTTATCGGAATCTTGTTTGCAAAAAGGACAGCGCATCCGATGTCTTTCCTATTGAAGTTCCGGATAGAGCGGGAACTTTTGCGTTAAAGCCTCGACCCTTGAGATCACTTTCGCGAGATTCGCCTGATCGTCCGGAGCTTTGAGCGTTTGATCGATCAGCTCCGCGATCAACTCCATCTCCGGCTCTTTCATGCCGCGCGTCGTCACGGCAGGTGTTCCCAACCGGACCCCGGAACCCTTGAAGGGCGATTCCTTGTCGAACGGGATCATGTTCTTATTCACCGTGATCTTCACCTTGTCCAAAAGCTCCTGGACCTGTTTGCCGTTGAAACCTTTGACCGTCACATCCACGAGCATGAGATGATTGTCCGTCCCGCCTGAAACGATCCTCCATCCGCGGGACGCCATCGCGCTTGCGAGTGCCTTGGCGTTCCTGACGATCTGCCCGCTGTACTCCTTGAACTCCGGGCTCAAAGCTTCCTTGAGCGCGACGGCCTTCGCCGCGATCACATGCATGAGCGGCCCGCCCTGGATCCCCGGGAACACGGCCGAATCGATCGTTTTGGCGTATTTCTCCTTGCAAAGGATCAGGCCCGCGCGAGGCCCCCGGAGCGTCTTGTGCGTTGTCGTCGTCACCACATCCGCGTACGGCACGGGACTCGGGTGATGCCCGGTCGCCACAAGACCCGCGAAGTGCGCCATATCGACCATCAGAAGCGCGCCGACTTTATCCGCGATCTCTTTGCCTTTCTTGAAATCGATGATCCGGGGATAAGCGGAAGCGCCCAGCAGGATCATTTTGGGCCGGTGTTCCAGCGCCAGTTTTTCAAGCTCCTCATAATCGATCTGTTCATTCTTGGGGCTGACGCCGTAAGGAATGATCGTATAGAACTTCCCCGAATAATTCATCGGGTGACCATGGGAAAGATGTCCCCCATGGGTCAGGTTCATGCCGAGGATCTTGTCGCCCGATTGGAGAAGGGCCATGAAGACCGCGATGTTCGCCGAGGTCCCGCTATGCGGCTGAACGTTCGCGTGCTCCGCGCCGAATAGCTGTTTCGCCCGGTCGATGGCGAGGCTCTCCACCACATCGACATTCTCGCAGCCGCCGTACCAGCGCTTCGCCGGATAGCCCTCGGCGTATTTATTCGTCAGGACGGATCCCATCGCCTCCAGCACCGAAAGCGACGTGAAATTCTCGCTCGCGATCAGCTCGATATTCTCGTTCTGACGGCGAACTTCCGCCTGGATCGCCCGGTAAATATCCGGGTCTGTTTTTTTAAGCTGCGTTTGATCGATGGTGCTTCTTTTCATAATCCCTAATTTTGTTAACACGGACCTCATGACGTCCCCTTTCAAATGGTGTGTTGAGCCAGGCATCGACGAGCGGAAAGACGATATCCTGCGGCAGGAATCCCGCGCCGAGGATCAGCATGTTGGAATCATTATGGCCCCGCGAAAGCCGCGCCTGCTCGATATTCTGGCAAAGCGCCGCACGAACCCCGTCCACCTTGTTGGCCGCGATCGCGCTCCCGATCCCGGTATAGCAGATACCGATCGCGCGGTGGCAGTCCTTACTGGCCACTTTTTCGGCCGCCTCGAAGATGAAGTCGGGATAATCGCAGGACTCCTCGGTAAAAGTGCCGCAATCGATCACGTTGAAATTCTTATTCGTAAGGAAATCGATCAGGGCTTTTTTTAATTGAAGCCCGCGGTGATCTGTCGCGATCGCAATTTTGGGTTTCATCATGATGTGTTTCGCCTTTAAGGTTGATCCAGCTCGAGGATTTTGTTCATATATTGTTTCATTTTGGTTTCGATATCAAGCAACGTCTTTTCATAAACTTGCACGCCCATGCCGATGGGGTCTTCCACATCCAGCGTGATCATTTTCTCCCGCACGGAAGGAAGGAGCGCCGTCACGTCTTCGGCGTGCTGGTCCGACATCACGAGCACCAGGTCCGCGCTCCACAGGTCCCCCTTCCGGCATCGCCGGCTGCGAAATCCGCTCATCCCGATCTCGCGGTTTCGGAGCACAAGCTCCGTCTCCGGAGAGCATGGAAGCCCGTCCCGCGCGTTCGTCCCGCACGAAAAGACCTCTATCTCCGACGCGAGCCCTCTTTTCTCGATCTCGTGCCGGAGCCAGCCTTCCGCCATCGGCGAACGGCAGGAATTCCCGGTGCAAATGATCAAAATACGCTTGCGCGGACACTTTCCGGATTTGATCTTCGCCACGGCCTTCTCGACTTCCGCGCCCTGTGCTCCTTTCCGGAGCACGACAGGAACATCCCCGGAAACATCCACCACCGTCGAATCCAGCATCAGTTCGGTCTTCCCGCCATCGATCAACTGATCGAACGCGCCCTGGAGCTGTTCGATCACATGATGCGCCGTATGGGGCGAAGGCTTATCGCTGCGGTTCGCGCTGGTCGCGACCAGGGGTTCTCCGACCTCCTGGATCAAAGCCGCCGCGATCCTGTTCTTCGGAAAACGAACCCCGATCTTTTGTCCCGCAGCATCCATCACGACCAAAGTCACCGGGCCCGGCCAGAACAACCGCGCCAGCGACCGCACCAGGGGCGTTTTCCTGACCTTGAGCGCATCGATCATTTCCCAATCACCAATGTGAAAGGAAAAAGGTTTTTGATCCGAACGCCCTTTGATCTCGCGAAGCCGTTTTTCGATGTCGGGAGAGCTCATCTTCCCGCCGATCCCGTAAACCGTTTCCGTGGGAAACGCGACGACCTTTCCTTCCCTGCAGGCCTGCGCGACCTCCCGGAGGCGTTTCATATCCGGATCATGGCTATCGATCTTGATCACTCCGGGCGTTACCATCACGGCGCGCAGAACCTCCGGTTGCTCTCGGTTTATTTTTTAAGCTTTTCCTGCAATTTCTTGTTCTTCTCCAAACAGCTTTCCATCATGGAATTTTTGTATTTTGAAAGCTTTTCGGCCAGCTTGGGATCTGAAAGCGCGAGGATCTGTACCGCCAAAAGACCCGCATTGCGCGCGCCGGATTTTCCCACGGCCACGGTGGCCACGGGGACGCCGGCCGGCATCTGGACCGTCGCCAAAAGCGCGTCGAGACCGTTTAAAGCCGTGGCATTCAACGGCACTCCGATCACGGGAAGTGTGGTATTGGCGGCCACCGCCCCGGCAAGATGAGCCGCGGCGCCTGCGCCGGCGATCATGACTTTCTTTCCTTCTTTCGCGGCATTGCCGGCGAACTTCGCAACCAGCTCCGGCGTCCGGTGCGCGGAAAGCACCTGCATCTCATACGGAACGCCAAAGTCTTTCAGGACATCCCCGCATTCCTGCATCACTTCCAGATCTGAATCACTGCCCATCACGATCGAAACAAGCGCGCTCATCGCAAAACCTCCATAGCTTTCTGGCCGATATCCCGGCGGTAAAACCCGCCCTGAAAATGGATTTTGGAAATAATCTGATAAACACGTTCATGAGCCGCCTTGAGCGAATCCCCCCAGGCCGTCACGGCAAGCACCCGGCCTCCGGAGGTCACGATCTGTTTTTGCGCGTCCAAAGAGGTTCCCGCGTGAAATACCGCCGCGTCCGAAAGGCCTTTCGCTGTTTCGAGCCCATGGATCGAGAAACCCTTTTCATAAGAACCCGGATACCCGCCCGAAGCCATCACGACCGTAATGCAAGCCTTGTCATGCCACTCAAGGGTTCCCGATCCTACATCCCCATTCGCGATCTGCGTCAGTACGGGCAAAAGATCGGATTTAAGGCGCGGCAGGATCACCTCCGTCTCGGGATCCCCGAACCGGCAGTTGTATTCCAGCACATAAGGACCGTCTTTCGTCATCATGATCCCGGCATACAGCACGCCGCGATACGGCATCCCGTCCCGGGCCATCCCCTCAATGATCGGACGCACCGCGATATCAATGATGCCGCCAATCTCGGAATCCGGGATCTTCATGCTTGGGGAAAATGCCCCCATCCCGCCGGTATTGGGACCGCGGTCATGGTCGTACGCCCGCTTGTGATCACGCGCGCTCGCAAGAGGCAGGATCTTTTTCCCGTCCGTCAGCACCAGGACCGAAAGCTCCTCGCCCTCAAGTTTTTTCTCGATAATGACCTTGGACCCGGCGTCGCCGAAACTTTTTTCTTCCATCATCTGCGTGAGGGTCACGACCGCCTGTTCCGCGCTATCGCAGATCACGACACCCTTCCCCGCCGCGAGGCCGTCCGCCTTGATCACAACCGGCATTTCCGATTCGATCACGTAATGCTTGGCTTCCTTTACGTTCGTAAAGATCTCATAACCGGCGGTCGGCACGCCGTACTTCGTCATCAGTTCTTTGGAGAATGCTTTGCTGCCCTCGAGCAGGGCCGTTTCTTTGGAGGGACCGAATAAAAGCAATCCGTTCTCGCGAAAAAGGTCCGCGATCCCGGCCACAAGCGGCACTTCGGGGCCCACGACGGTCAGATCGATCTTTTCGCGAAGCGCGAATTGCAGGAGTCCCTGGAGATCATCAGCGGCGATCGCCACACATTCGGCAAGTTCCGCGATCCCCGCATTCCCGGGGGCACAATAGAGTTTTTTAAGCAGCGGGCTCTGCGCGATCTTCCAGGCGAGCGCGTGCTCCCGGCCTCCGGAACCGACCAAAAGGACTTTCATGCGACGGTCACTCCGCTTTGTTTCGTGATCCGCCCGATCACCCAAGCGTTCAATTTAAAACTTTTGAGGATCTTTTGCGCCGCGGCGGCATGGCGTTTTTCAAGGATCACGACCATCCCGACGCCCATGTTGAAGGTCTTGTACATTTCATGATCCGAGATCCTTCCCGCTTTTTGAGCCACGCGGAAGATCTCGGGGACCTTCCATGCATGCCGGTCAATGTGAGCCCCAAGGCCTTTGGGGATCACGCGAGGCAGATTGTCATAAAAACCGCCCCCGGTGATATTCACAATACCTTTGAGCGGTAATTTTCTGAGAAGCGCCAGGATCGGCTTCACATAGATGATCGTGGGGACCAAAAGCCTCCGCCCCACGGGGCCCCGCAACACTTTTTCCGAAAAGATCTTCCGGATCAACGAATAACCGTTCGAATGAAAGCCTGAGGATTGAATGCCGAGGATGATATCCCCGGCCTTGATCTTTTTTCCCGTCACGACTTTTTTGCGTTCCACCGCCCCGACGGAAAATCCCGCCACGTCATATTGCGCCGCAAGATCCGTGCGGCGATCGGTATAAAACCCCGGCATGATGGCCGTCTCTCCGCCCACCAGCGCGCACCCCGCCTGCCGGCAGCCCTTCGTCACGCCTTTAAGTACCTCTCCGATCACGCCGGTCTGGAATTTTCCCGAAGCATAATAATCCAGAAAGAAAAGCGGCCGCGCGCCGGAAGTGATCAGATCATTGACACACATCGCGACAAGATCGATCCCGATCGTATCGTGTTTGCCGAGAAGCCGGGCAAGCTCCAGCTTGGTCCCCACCCCATCGGTCGAGGCCACCAGGAGCGGATCTTTGATGCCGGTTTTCTTGAGATCAAAAAGCGAGGCAAAACCAAGCGTATCGCCGCAAACACCCGGCGTATGGGTCGAGCGGATCAGACCCGCGATCTTGCGGTTATACGCGGGATCCCCTTTCAAGTGCGGCACTCCCGCCTTTTCATAAGTCCAGGCGTTCATAGCTTGCAGCAGTTCCTTTTATGTTCCAGCTTATACTTATCGTCGGCATCGTAGATCTTGGTCGGATACTTCCCTGAAAAACACGCCGCGCAAAAATCCTTGGGGTTTTGCGAGGTGCACCCCAGCATTCCGTCCAGGCTAAGATATCCCAAGGTGTCAACATTCAGGAATTTTACGATCTCCTCGTGACTTTTGTTGGCGGCCAAAAGTTCTTTTTTGGAAGGAAAATCGATCCCGTAAAAACAGGGAGAGATGTGCGGCGGACAGCTGATCCGCATATGCACTTCCTTGGCGCCCGCGCTCCGGAGGAGCTTGACGCGGCTTTTCGCCGTATTGCCGCGGACGATCGAGTCATCGACCACGATCACGCGTTTTCCTTCTACGAACTGGCGGATCGGATTTAATTTGATCTTCACTTTAAGCTGCCTGCTGGATTCGGACGGGCTCAGGAAGGTGCGGCCGATGTAATGGTTCCGGGTAAATCCGTGCGAGAACGGAATCCCCGATTCCCGGGAATAGCCCAACGCCGCAAAACTTCCGGAGTCCGGCACCGGGATCACCACATCCGCGGCCACAGGATGCTCCTTGGCAAGTTGACGGCCAAGTCTTTCGCGGACAAGACCAACGCTATCGCCGAAAATATTGGAGTCAGGGCGCGCAAAATAAACATGCTCAAAAATACACTGGGCTTTTTGTGTCTTTGCGTCCTTAAAGGGAAAATGGCTGCGCATCCCCTTGTTATCGATCACAATGATTTCGCCCGGCTCGATCTCGCGGATAAATTCCGCCTCGATCAGGTCAAACGCGCAGGTTTCGGAAGCGAGCACGTAGCTATTCCCGAGTTTCCCGAGACAGAGGGGACGAAATCCGTGCGGATCGCGAACACCTAAGAGCTGGTCCTCGGTCAGCAACACAAGGCTGAATGCGCCCTTGGCCCGTTTCGTCGCTTCGATCACGCCTTCTTCATGGGAGCGATAGGTCGGCTTGGCGATCAAATGGACAAAGACCTCCGAATCGATTGTACTTCCAAAAATAGACCCGTAGGCTTCGAGCTCCGCCCGAAGGATCTGGGCATTCACGAGATTGCCGTTATGCGCAATCGCGATCTGCCCCCGTGAATAATCCACTTTGTACGGCTGGGCGTTCGTAATGTTCGAAGAACCGGTGGTCGAGTAACGCACATGACCGATCGCGTTTTTCCCGGGTAGCTGGGCAAGCGACGCTTCATCGAAAGCCTCCCCGACATGCCCCGTTTTTTTGACAAGATAAAGATCGGAACTGTCGCTGGTGCAAATACCCGCCGCCTCTTCCCCGCGATGCTGCAGCGCGAAAAGCCCGAGCTGGGTGATCTGCGCCGCGTGGGGATGATTAAAAACACCGAAGATCCCGCAATAATGTTTGATGTTCTCGCCGCCCATTATTTGATCTCCATGACGTTAGGGATCATTTCTTCGAAGATCTTAACCATATCGGAAACCATCAGACGGATCCGGTCGCCCAGCGCAAGGGCGTCCCCGCCCACCTTTCCGATCTCATAAAGCGGTACGCCGAGCTTTTGAGCGAGATTCTTGACATCCTTCTGCTGGTCGGGTTTCACCGAGATCACCACGCGCGACTGGCTCTCGCCGAAATAAAGCGCGTCCTGGCGCAGGCCTTTCTGCCGCTTCAGGATATCGTCCAATCCCGTGACCACGGCCCCGAACCGTTCCGGGCTTTTCAAACAGCATTCCGCCAGCGCGACCGCGAGTCCGCCTTCAGAAAGATCATGGCAGGAGGAAAGTTTTTTGGCGTCCGCGGCTGCGAGGATGAATTGGTGAAGCGCCTTTTCACGCTTCAGGTCAAGCCGCGGCGGCAGACCCTGTTTCATCTTGTGTTCGATCATCAGGTAGTGACTTCCGCCGATCTCATTGAATGTCTCACCGGCAAGATAAATGACGTCCCCAGGATGACGAAAAACCGACGGGACGCGTTTTTCGATATTTTCCAAAAGGCCGACGATCCCGATCGTCGGCGTCGGATAAATGGCCCCTTGCGGGCTCTCATTATAGAAGCTCACATTCCCTCCCGTCACCGGGATCTCCAGGGCGGCACAGGACTCGATAAGGCCGGATACCGCCGTATGGAATTGCCAGAAGATCTCCGGCTTCATGGGATTCCCGAAATTGAGGCAATTGGTCATCCCGATGGGCCGAGCACCGGTACAAACGACATTACGCGCCGCCTCCGCAACGGCGATCTTCCCGCCTTCCAGCGGATCGAGATAAACATAGAGGCTGTTGCAGTCCGTTGAAACCGCGATCCCCTTCTGCGTTCCTTTGATACGGATCAAGGCGGCATCGTGGCCGGGATAGAGCACCGTATCCGTGCGAACCATGTGATCATATTGCTGCCAGACCCACGCTTTGGAGGCGATCGACGGATAAGCGAGTAACCGCTTGAGCACGCCGCTAAAATCTTTGGCTTCAGGGATCTGGGCGAGATCCAGTTTCTGAGCTTCCTCGAGATACGCAGGCTTTTCCTCTTCGCGCACATAGATAGGCCCGTCATCCGCAAGGGCCTTGGCCGGGATCTCGGCGGCCATTTTTCCGTCATCGAGCACGCGGTATTTATCCCCGCGGGTCACTTCGCCGATCTTCACGGCATGAAGGTCCCATTTCTTAAAAATATCTTCAACCACCTTCTCTTTGCCTTTTTTGACGATCACCAGCATGCGCTCCTGGGACTCCGAAAGCAAAGTTTCGTACGGGGTCATCCCCGGCTCACGGCGCGGCACTTTGGCAAGATCGATCTCGACCCCGGTACTCGCGCGCGACGCGGTCTCGCAACCCGCACAGGTCAGGCCCGCGGCACCCATGTCCTGCATGCCGACGAGCGCGTCCGTCCTGAGAAGCTCCAGGCAGGCTTCCATCAAAAGCTTTTCCATGAAAGGATCGCCGACCTGCACCGCAGGACGGTCTTCATGGCTTTCTTCCGTCAATTCCTTGGACGCGAAGGCCGCCCCACCGAGTCCGTCACGGCCGGTCGTGGCTCCGACATAATAGACCGGATTCCCGATCCCATGCGCGGCACCGCGCACGATCTCGTCTTTTTTGATAAGCCCAAGCGCCATTGCGTTCACAAGCGGGTTGCCTTCATAAGACGCGTCAAAATAAATGTCCCCGCCGACCGTCGGGATCCCCATGCAATTGCCGTAATGCGCGATCCCGGCCACCACGCCGCGGAAAAGCCGCTGGCTGACCGGCTGCGCGAGATCCCCGAACCGGAGGGAATTCATCAGAAGGATCGGCCGCGCGCCCATTGTAAAAATATCACGAAGGATGCCCCCCACGCCCGTCGCCGCGCCCTGGAAAGGCTCGATCGCCGAGGGATGGTTGTGGCTTTCGATCTTGAAACACACCGCGTAGCCGTCGCCGATATCCACGATCCCGGCATTCTCCTGCCCCGGCTTCACGAGCAGGTTCTCCTGCCGCGGAAGCGCCGCGTTCATCTTGGAAAAAAGCTTGAGGATGGGCTTCGAGTTCTTGTAGGAGCAGTGTTCGCTCCACATCACGCTGAACATCCCGAGTTCCGTGATATTGGGGTCCCGTCCGAGGATGTCCCGGATGTGCTGGTATTCTTCCGGCGTGATCCCGTGTGCCGCGATCAGCTCCGAGGTGATAGGGGTCGTTGAATTCAGTGATGGCATAAGTTATCCCAGTGCGTTTAAGATGCTGTCAAAAATTTTGCGGCCGTCTGACGAGCCGAGCAGGTCCTCGCTCGACCGTTCCGGGTGCGGCATCATCCCCAGCACGTTCTTTTTTTTATTCACGATGCCGGCGATGTGGTCCTTGGAGCCGTTCGGATTGAACTCATCCCCGACCCGGCCGTCCTCGGATGAATAACGGAAAATGACCTGTGAGTTATCGTGAAGGGATTTCAGCGTGTCATCGTCGCAGTAATAGTTCCCTTCGCCGTGCGCGATCGGGACACAAAGCGTCTCGCCCGGCTCCATCTGGCCCGTAAAGATCGTGAGGTTCTCCTCGGTGCGGATCCAGGTGTGTTTGCAGATGAATTCAAGCGTCTTGTTGCGGAGCATGGCGCCCGGCAAAAGCCCGGATTCGAGAAGGATCTGAAACCCGTTGCAGATCCCGATCACCGCGCGGCCATCGTTCGCGTGCTTGATCACGGACTCCATCACGGGAGAAAAACGCGCGATCGCGCCGGTCCTGAGGTAGTCGCCATAGCTAAAACCGCCGGGGATGACCACGAGATCCACCTTGGGAAGGTGCTTGTCCTTATGCCAAACGAACTCCACCGGAACTTTGATTACATCCTTGAGCGCATGGAAACAATCCGTATCGCAGTTGGAACCCGGAAACACAATAACCGCGGCTTTCATCATCTTCCTCTCGGGGAACGGGAAACGATGAACGCGGAACGAAAACCGTTCCCCGTTACCCGCTCAACGCTATTTTTATGAGGGCACTTCGTTTATTTCGAACGAATACTCTTCGATCACAGGATTATGAAGCAATTTATCGCACATAACGTGAATGGATTCTTCCGCCTTCGCGCGATTTTCGGCCTCAAGAGCCAGCTCGAAGTACTTCCCGATCCTCAGACCCTTTGCTTCTGTAAATCCCATCGACTCCAGGGCGTGAAGCGTTGTCTGTCCTTGCGGGTCCAATACCGATTTTTTCAAACTCGTGTGGATGCGCGCCTTAAACTTCATAGTCTTTCAATCCTTTCTGATTAAATCCAAATTTTCCCGCCGTCGGCGGGACCCCGCCGATTCTCAGGCGGCGGCATGTTCTCTCCTACTTCTGGCTGCGGATATCTTTTCCCGAAAGCCGTTTATAGATCTCACAGTACGCGGCCGTGGTCTGCTCGATGATATCCGTCGGCAATTCCGGCCCGGGAGGGCGCTTTTCCCACGTGAGCGTCTCAAGATAATTACGCACGATTTGTTTGTCAAAACTCGGCTGGTCATGACCGGTCTCGTAACGATCGGCCGGCCAAAAGCGCGAGCTGTCCGGCGTCAGGATCTCATCGATCAGCATGAGTTTCCCATCATGGATGCCGAATTCGAACTTCGTATCGGCGATGATGATGCCTTTCGAAGCGGCGTATTCCTGCCCTTTTCTATAGAGGAGGATCGACAGGTCCTTCGCCTGCTGGGCGATATCCTTGCCCACGATCCGGATCGCCTCGCCGAAATCGATATTCACATCATGCCCCACCTTCGCCTTCGTTGACGGCGTGAAAAGCGGTTCCGGGAATTTTTGGCACTGCTTAAGACCCGCTGGCAGTGTGTACCCGCAGACTTTTCCGGTCTTCAGATAATCCTTCCACCCGGAACCCGTGATGTAACCGCGCACCACGCATTCGATCTCAAGCGGCGACGCCTTTTTCACGAGCACCGAACGCCCTTCGAGTTCATGACGGAAATTCTTCACCACATCCGCCGGCAGCCCCATTTCATCCACGTGCGCCGTGATCAAATGCTGCGGCAGAATATCCTTGAAATGCTCGAGCCAGAAAAGCGTGATCTGGTTAAGCACTTTCCCCTTCATGGGGATGGGATCCGGCAGCACCACGTCAAAAGCGCTCAGCCGGTCGGTCGTCACGATCAAAAGCTTGTCGGTCCCCACGCTATAGATATCGCGCACCTTCCCGACCGCGACGCGCGGGAGCGGCAAATGGGTTTCGAGGATCGCTTCGTTCCTATCGAGATCGCTGACCATAATGTCCCCCTTATTTCTTGGCTGAGAGAATGCCTGCGCGTTTCAGGATGACCGGAACATTTTTAAGATGTTTCTCATAACTGAAAGCCGAACGGATCTCCTGAGGCGTTAACACCTTCAGGATCTTCGCGTCGTTCAGCACCACGTCTTTCAGGCACAGCTTTTCATCGCCCCAAAGTTTCTGGGCCGCGTCCTGCACGAGCTTGTAGCCCTCTTCGCGCGTCAGGCCCTTTTCCACGAGTTTTAGGAGCAGGCCTTGCGAGAAAACCATCCCGCGGCTTGATTCAAGATTTTTGAGCATCCGGTCCTTATTGACCACGAGGTTCTCAACCACGTTCTGCATAAGGCCCAGCATGTAATCGAGAAGGATCGTGCTGTCAGGGAAGATCACCCGTTCCACGGAAGAGTGTGTGATGTCCCTCTCATGCCAGAGTGCGATATTTTCAAAACCCGCGAGCGCATTCCCGCGGAGGATGCGGGAAAGTCCCGCCACGCGCTCGCAGGTGATCGGATTCCGCTTGTGCGGCATCGCAGAAGAACCCTTCTGGCCTTTAGAGAAAAATTCCTGCACCTCATAACATTCGGTCTTTTGAAGCCCCCGGATCTCGGTCGCAAGCTGTTCGAGCGTCCCCCCGACCACGGCGATCGCCCCGAGGAATTCGGCATGGCGGTCGCGCTGAAGGACTTGCGTGGAAACAGGCGCGGGATTCAGCCCGAGTTTTTTGCAGACGAATTCTTCGACTTTGGGATCGACATTCGCGAAAGTCCCGACCGCGCCGGAGATCTTTCCGTAGCGCATATTTTCTTTCGCGGCTTCAAGGCGCGCGAGGCCCCGGGTACAGGCAGCATGAAAAAGCGCCATTTTGAGGCCGAAGGTGATGGGTTCGGCATGAACGCCGTGGGAGCGGCCGACCATCAGCGTGTTGGCGTGTTCTTTGGCTTTTTTACCAAGCGCAGTAATGAGTTTTTTAAGTTCACGAATGAGGATCTGGGAGGCTTCCTGCACCTGAAGCGAAAGCCCGGTATCCAGGATATCCGAGGAAGTGAGGCCAAAGTGGACATAACGGCCGACCGGGCCGACGTATTCGGCGACGTTCGTGAGGAACGCGATCACGTCATGATTCGTGATCTTTTCGATCTCCTTGACCCGTTCAATATCGAATTTCGCCTTCGCGCGGACCTTGGCGGGAACGTCTTTGGGGATATAACCGTAATGCGCGAGACCGTCCAGCGCGGCCAACTCAACCTCAAGCCATTTCTGAAGCTTGTTTTCTTCCGTCCAGATCTTCGCCATTTCCTGGCGCGAGTAACGAGAGATCATAAGAACCTCTATTTCCTCTACTTCTGTTGCCTCATGGTAGCGCTAACGGGATTTAAACCCGTGTTTCTGCCTTGAGAGGGCAGCGTCCTAGATCAGGCTAGACGATAGCGCCCCGAAAATCCAAGGCAGTCTAGAATAAAATGACAGACCCCCGGAAACAACACGAGACCCGTCTGAATCTAACCGACGATTGACAAACAAGATGCGGGGAGAAAAACCGCTTCAAAAACGGGGGCAGTATAACTTTGCGCCTATCGAAAGTCAACCCAACCGCCGAAACGAGATCATCCCAAAAAACTAGAACTTCCTGTCGACCTTGTCCTTCAGATCATAAACGGATTTCTCAAGCATTTTGATGCGATCGGAAAGGAACCGGTTCGCCTGTTCCAGATCGGAAACGCGCCGCGTCAGATTATCGAAGCGGTCCTGTTTGAGCGTTTTCTCCATATCCGAATACTCTTGAGGGGTTCCGCTGATCCCTGTCCCCGCCGCTTCGGTTTCCTCCGCCCAAACGAGAGGAAGCGCCAACGAAAGGAACAACATCCCTAAAACCGTCACAGCTGTGATTTTTTTCATAGGGGTCACCTCGTGGGCGAGTATACCATATCTTCGGAGAACACAAAACGGGAAACGCTAGATTTAGTGGGCGCTAGGCGCGGGGGTGGAATTTCGCGTGGATGGATTTGAGGCGGTTGCCGGACACATGTGTATAGATCTGTGTCGTGGAAATGTCGGCGTGTCCCAGGAGCTCCTGAACGACACGCAGGTCAGCTCCCCGCTCGAGAAGATGGGTCGCGAAAGAATGCCGGAATGTGTGGGGTGTGATCTCCTTCGTGATCCCCGCGAGACGGGCGTACCGCTTGATCATCTGCCACACGAATTGCCGCGTCAGCCCTTCCCCGCTTCTCCCCACAAAAAAATGGTTCGTCTTGGTCTTCATCTTCGAACGGACGCGATGGAGATAAGTCTGGCACGCGGAAACTGCCACGCTCCCGAGCGGTACCAGGCGTTCTTTATCTCCTTTACCGCGGCATTTAATGAATTTGTTATCAAGATAGACGTGCTCCACCGGAAGTTCCGTGATCTCGGAAACCCGCATGCCCGTCGCGTACAGGCATTCCAGGAGCGCGAGGTCGCGGATCCCGCCCGCCTTTTTAGTGTCCGGCATCTTGAGGATCGACTCCATCTCCTGCGCGGTCAGGTAGTGGGGCAATTTTTTCCAGAGCTTGGGGGATTCCAGGACGCTTGTGATATCGCTGGCGACATAACGTTCTTTGGTAAGGAACCGGTGGAAAAGTTTTATGGAAACAAGACCCCGCGCGATCGAGGAGGATTCCAGACCTCGTTTGCTTTCCGCGTTCAGGAATTTCAGGATATGTGTCCGCGAAACTTTATTCCAATCTGAAACTTTTTCCTTTTTCAGGAAATCGTTGTAGCGCGTGAGGTCCTGCCGGTAGGCGTCCAGCGTGTTCCGAGCCAACCCCTTCTCCACGGAGAGGTAATCCAGGAACGCGTCGAAAAGAAATTGATTCGGGTCTTTTGGTTTCTCGATATCCTTAGTCGCGGTCTCCATCCCTTGTCATATCGGCAGAAACCAAGAAACTCTGGATAGGCGCCAAGGGAACAAGAACCCTTTATTTATTGCGCCGCCCCGCCGCTTACCCGGACATTGGCCGTAACGCCTTCAAGACCTTGACCCCCGTGCCACAGGTAATTTCCCCCGTCGCTCCCGAACGAAGAGGGTCCGCCTTCATTCATTCGAATATCCGTGACGATCTCCTCGACCTGGGGCCCATTCCCGTAGGAGTTTAAAATCGGGCTATCGGAAAACGACCCGCCCTGATCCAGCCGGATATCCGTGGTGATCTCTTCAACCGCCGTGCCGCTTCCATTGACCCAAACGTAGGTAGCACTTTCCCTGGTCCCCTGCTCACCGCGCCAAGAAAAATTCTCTTCTCCATTATTGACTCTTTCGGCCTCAGGCACAGATTCGTGGCCTACAGAAGGTTCTGTGCTGACGACAATGTCTGCGTCATCGTCTCCCTCCTCTTCCTTTTCTTCATCTCCCCCATCGTCTACGCTATTTCCCGTTCGGCTTTGCGGTGTGAATGGCGCCACCCGATTTCGGGATGGCCTGTGAACTACCGGGGTCACCTCCCGCGGAAAAAACATCCTTTCAAAAGAATCCGATTCGGAATCAAAAAGAATTTCTTCCTCCATCTCATCGCTATAGGTCTCGTCGATAATCTCCACATCGTCCGGAGCCATGATCGCAGGTTCCAGGCCAGGAATGAGTACTGAATCCACAAGCGTCGGGTTTACGGCGGTATCTAAAACCCGTATAACATCTTGAGGCAATGGCGGAAGCGGAATGGATCCCCCTCCACCGGGATCCGGAGTAGGCCCAGGACCCGGAGCCGGCGGAACAAGGGTCAGATGCTGACCACGAATGACATAAAGAGGATAGAGACTCCCCGACGACGTGGGCATTCGGGAATCACCGCTTAAACTGTAGCCGATCACATAATCCGCATCCGCAACATCGGACTCGGCAAGGGGCAAGTAGTAAGTACTTGAAGCGTCCGTCACGGCCGAATCCAGATAAATTTCAGCAGCCGGCCCTGGCGGCAACCGATAAAGCGACACGGCGATTCCCGAACCGGCAAGAACATCAGTAGCTGTATAAACTTGGCCCCATACCCCGCGCACTCCCGTCGGATAACGGAACTGGAAGTGAGGATAGGATCCGCCCTCATCCATCACCCAGGTATTTGCAAAATCCCAGCCCGCGTAAGTACCCTGGTTCATCATGGAAGTCCCGTTCGCCGTCCAGGCGAGGCCGGTACCTTCAGTCGCAATGCCTCGCGCTGCAACGCCTGTCGCGTTGATATCCCAATAGGAGCTTGTCACGGACCCTGAAGCTGCGCCGACCAGACCGCCTGTGTTACTCGTCCCAGTCACATGCCCCATCGCGTAAGTCTTGTTCATTGAACCAGTGTTCGAACCTACAAGCCCGCCGACCTTGTCCGTTCCTATGACCCGGGCTGACGAATAAGCGTTCGTGATCGATCCGGTATTGCTCCCCGTCAGCCCGCCCACATAACTCACACCGGTCACCGTGTGCATTCCGGTCGTATAAACATTGGTTAAGCTGCCCGCGTTGAGCCCGGCAAGGCCGCCCACATAGTTCGCTCCGTCAATACTGACCTTCTCCAAACCCAGGTTGGTGACGCTCCCCGCTGCACCGATATTGCCGAAAAGCCCCTGATAATCGCTTCCTGTACGATCCACGGTGAGATTTGAGATCACTTTTCCGTCACCGTTAAGACTTCCAACGAAAGGATTCAAAGCATTACCGACAGGATCAAATCCGGCTCCGGAATTCCACAATGCGGTATCCGACATATCCATATTACCGTTCAATTTAAAATGAGAACTCAGATTGCCTTTCATCCCCTGAAGATCATAACCCGTACGGATCACGAACGGATCTTGCGCCGTACCGCTGCCCGTGTAACGGCGGAAAGCATTCGTCCCGTACGGGATGAGGAGATCCCCTGCCACCGTAAAGGCATGGCTCAAGGGCGAGGCATCCGTGAAGGATCCGCCGTTAGAAACCATAAAATCACCGTTGACCGCAAGATCGCTCGCCTGGGTATAAGCCCCCGAGATCGTAAGATTATTCACGGATTTCCCTGCCGTATTGATCGAACCCGAACCTGTGAGGGTGACGTCCCGAGCATTAGCGATCTTCGTCAGGTCAAGGCTCTGGGCCAGGGTCATCGCCTGATGGGCAGCATTCAGGGTTCCCGTAAGGTTCAGAGCCCCTCCCATGATCAAAGCGTCTGCCAGGGCGTAGGCCCCGGTAATGGTCAGATTCGTGAAGGACCGCCCGCCCGACGTGATCGAGCCCACACCATCCAGCGTCACACTTCCCGGATTCATAATATCCCCAAGATTGAAATCGCCACCGATCGTCATGGCTTGGCTCGCGGCATCCAGGACCCCCGAAACATTGAGCGCCCCATTCACATGAAGCTCATCGACAAGCGAATAGAGCCCGGAACTTGCGATGGTCAAATTATTGAACTGATTTCCACCCGAAGTGATCGTCTTCCCGAATCCCGTAAGAATGACGTCCCCAAGATTGGAAAGATTGCCGATAAACGCCCAATCGCCGCCCACGCTGATCGTCTTGAGCATGGCATCCAAGGTCCCCGGAATGCTGAGGTTCCCGGTCACACTTAATGCGTCCGCAAGCGAATAAGCCCCGGTGATCGTCAAATCCTCAATTGAATTCCCTCCGGAATTGATGAATCCCGAACCGCTGAGCGTCACGTTCCCGGCGCCAGTGATATTCGTCAGATTAAGATCATTCGCGATCGTCATGTCTTGACTTTCACCCTTCAAACTTCCTGTCACATTAAGATCCCCGTTCACGTAAAGTGCATCGACCAAGGAATACGTACCGCTAATGAGCAGATTGTGAAATTGATTTCCGCCGGACGTGATCGTCTTCCCGGAACCGGTCAGCGTGACATCCCCGAGGTTGGATATATTCCCGATAAACGACCAGTCCCCGGCGACGCTGATATTCTGGGAAGCGACATCCAGCGTCCCCGGAATGCTGAGGTCCCCGCTCACGGCAAGCGCGTCCACAAGCGTGTAGGCCCCCGTGATCGTCAGATTATTGAACTCATTTCCGTCGGAGGTAATTGTTTTTCCGGATCCAGTCAACGTGACATTCCCGAGATTCAAAAGATTGCCCGTAAACGACCAGTCTCCGGCCACGCTGATATTCTGCGAAGCGACATTCAACGTCCCCGGAATGCTGAGGTCCCCGCTCACGGCAAGCGCGTCCACGAGCGTGTAG
>CAZSFZ010000024.1:0-30844 GCA_964606385.1 uncultured bacterium | reverse complement strand
ATCCGGGGCGTCGTCGATTCGATCTATCTGAAAAAAGTGAAGTAAATGTCGACGATCTTCCGCGTTCGAGGGATCTTCCAGTATTCCTATTTCGAGAACGGCAAACGGAAGAAGGTGTCCCTCCGGTGCCGGGACCGCAAGGTCGCGGAGCTCATGAAGGCGCGGCTCGATCTTGACCATGAAAAAATGGCGGCCAGGATCCCGATCGGCGTCAGCGTCAAAGATTATCTTACCGAGTACGAAAATCTGCATCTCTCAAAACTCAAACCCAGGACAAAGCGCGACGTCCTCATCATTCTGAACCGGTTCATCCGGGAGACGAAGGTCGAGACGCTCGAGCAGATCTCGCCGAAGGTGATCGCTGAATGGATCGGGAAAACGAAGCGCGTCAAATCCCCTTCCCCGAAAACGTGGAATAATCAGCGCGGTTACATCAAGTCCTTCCTTGCCCGTGCGGTCCCAAAATACTTACGCTCGAACCCAGCGGATCATATCCACACGCGCAAGGTCCCGAAGAACCAGATCCAGTTCTTCACGGACGAGGAATATAAAAAAATCGAGGACGCTGCAGAGCGGCCGCTCAAGGACATGATCGTCGTTGCGCGGTACGCAGGCCTCCGGATCGGAGAGATCCTCCATCTCGAGGGCGAGGACATCACTTGGGATCCGCCCATGATCTACGTCAAGAACAAGCCGAAATGGGGCTGGACGGTCAAGAACTACCAGGCCAGGGGCATTCCCATGTCCAGGGAAGCGGCCATCAAATTGAGGCATCTACGGGGCAAGAAAGGGGTTTTATTCGGGCTTGGCGGAGAACCGTATGTCCGGTACAAGGAAAACTTCATCAACGATGTCTTGGAGTCGGTGGGCCTGAAAGAAAAGGGACTGGCGTGGCACAAACTTCGGCACACGTTCGCGAGTCGTGCGGTCCAGAACGGAGTGAGTCTTCCGCAGATCATGGCGTGGATGGGCCACGGCGATTATAAAACGGTGCTCCGGTACGCGCACATGGCCCCAGGATATTCGAAGGAGATCGAGAAAATCAACCTGGTTACTGCTACCGAATCTGCTACCGATTGATTTTCAATCGTCTCTACAAAAATGGAGCGGGATACGGGAATCGAAACCATCCCGGCCCCTCGAGGATTTTGGGCTCCCTCGTGGAGCCTTCTATATATTAGCATTGTTTTGCCTTTTTTTGTCAATTTTGGCGGTCTACTGCTACTGATATTGCTACCGATGGATCCGAAGCGATCCTTGCCCCACGTTGTGGGGTATGGCGGGATGCGTTAAAATGCGATAAAATGCGCTATTCAAAAACCGGAAAGGAGCCCCTACTCGTATGCCTCGGCGGGTCAAGATCGCGCGTCCTGGCTTAAATGCGCGCAAGAAAAAAGAGAAATTCGTGGCTCCAAAGCCAGAAACGCTTAAAACCGAGGTCAAGGACGGGATGATCCGGTTCTCCTACGGGATCCCCCAGGTCAAGGTCACCACGGATCCGGACGGTAAACAGACCACTTGTTTTGATCTCGCCGGCCACCGTTTTCTCGAGCGCCGCGAAATAAAAAATGCGACCCGTTAGGATCGCCCTTCTTTGTCTTCCTGTCTTCACGCGCTTTCTGTTCGTCCGGAGGCCGCGTCCGTTTCATAAGGTCAGTCCTTCCATGCCTTGAGGCCAAAGAGACGCACCGACCAGAACATGATCTGGCGGAGGACGGCCGAGACGCCGAGCACCGCCATCGCCTCCAGGAAGATCTCGTCTGATTCCTTCCTGCTCTTGATGTGGCTCTTGTAGAGATAGTCGTGCAGGACCGCGGCCTGGGTATGCTTTCCGTCCGGTGAGACGATCGGCCACAGGATCCGCGGGACGGAGGCGAAGTCTGTCAGGGTTCCGTCCGGGACGTCAATGTAGGAGATCTCGTCCGGTCCGATGTAATAGCGGAACGGGATCTCAACGACCCAGAGCCGCTCGTCTATCTTCGTGACGGTGAGGGGGCTTGAGAAATGAGCCATTAAAAATTAAGGATCCCGAACTTCGTCTGCTTCTGGTCTGCGGAGTTCCGGACCTCGCCTCCGACCTGGTCGTTTACGGTAAAGACGGCCGGCTGCGGTTTCTTCGGCGTGAGCCAGGCGTGGATCCGGACGCCCAGGAGGTAGATCCCGAACACGATCAAGGCCGCGATGCAGATCCGGAGGATGATCGCGAGCGTCTTAAAATAGGCCGTGGGATCCACGAGGCCAGAAAAAAACTTATTCCATTTAAATTCTTCAGCCATTTTGAGAGCCCTCCCTCGGTTCGATCCAGGTATCGATCTTTGTTTTCATGCTTCTTGCCATGTCTTGGAGCCGCTTTCCGTTCACCGGAGCCTCAACCATAAACTGGACCAGCGCGTGGCGGAACATCCGGAGGTCTTCCTGCAGAAAAGCGATAGGGCATGCGTGGCATCCGATCTCTTTCCGGCACTTCAGGTCACCTTCCACGGTCACCTCTTTATGGTTTCCATCCGTTCGCGGCCGCCCAAACAATGACGCCGGCTAAAGCGACCATGAGAGCGAACAAAACTATTTTTGAGATCCACCATCCGATGTCCTCGATCTTTCCGACGATCCTGGCGTGGTGTTTGTTTTTTGCGATCAGATCTTCCGCTTCTGCTTTCTTGATGAATTCCGCGTGGTAGGCAATGACAGGCTCGAGGGCGGTTACGATCTTGTTAATGTTCGCGATGCTGTGGCTCATCCCGTTATCGAGGCGGGATTTTATGTGAGACACGTCTCCTGCAATCTGCGCTTGCTTCACCTCGATATTGTGGAGCTTGTCTTTGTTCTCGTTCGCCATTTTGTATAGCGTCTCGATGTTGTCTTTCTGCTCGCACGGGATCACCACAGGGTCCGCATCTCCTTTTTCTGTATTCTGTTTCTCGCTCATGACTCGGTAAATTTATTTTTCCAAATCATGCGACAGTCGCGTCTTCGCCGAAGACGTAGGCCGCGAGGTCCTTAACGACCTTTTTGAGTTGAGCCACATTCGAGGCCCCGGAGATCCCGTCCTTGAAGTTCTTCCGGGCTTTGTCCCGCTTCTTGATCTTTTCCTTGTCCGTGCTGTTGACCAGTCTTGTCACCGCCATTTTCTTTTACTCCTTCCAGCTAAGGCTCGCGCCGTGTACTTTGACGACCTTGAGATTGTCCGTGATGATCTTGTAGCGCATGGTCTTATCGCTCGGCTGTGAGGAAACACTCACGGATCCGGACAGGATGTCCTTGCTGCTGTCATACTCGCCTTCGTTCGTCAGCGTGATCTGTGTCCAGGTCGTTCCGTCGTCGCGCGATACGTACGCTTTTAAATCCGTGTTGAGCGTGATGCTGTCCACTTCCTCAAGGAAGATGCAGACACGGCCTTCCGTCGGCGTGGCTTCAGCCTCGAAGGATTCGCTGATCAGTTCGAGGTCCTCCGAAAGCGTGAGCCCCACTTCCTCGACCTCCCAGGATCCGCTCGCGGTTTCTGCATTCGCGAGGAGGCGCCAGTACCGTGCGGCTGTGGTGTTCGTGAAGGATTTTGTCTGAAGCGACGTATCCGCCGTGATCGCTACGGTTGCGACGTCGGTCCAAGAAGAGCCGTTGTCCGACCGCTGGACCTTGACGGAGTTAATCGCTTGATTCGCCGCGTGCTGTTTGATCGTGAAACCTGTTAGCGCTTTGGTCACACCGACGCCGAAGTCGTAGCCGATGTAGGCGGCGGCGCTGATGCTTCCGCTTGTTTGCGAGCTACGCCAGTAGGTAGATGTGGAATCGTCGAATGCATTGTCTTTTGATGCTGATTCCAGCAATTCAAAGGCATCAACTCGTATATATGTGGCATTATTTCCTTCTGTAACATATAATCGAAAATATCGATAAGCGGTTGAGTTTGTAAATGAAAAAGTTCTATAAGCACCGTCTGTCCATCCTGTTTGCGCTGATTGCGTGTCAAGATCAGTCCAATCCGTATCATTATTCGATCCTTGAAGTTTCCACGCTTTTGGTGCTTCACTTGGATAACTTGTCCCGAGTCTATACCCATTAACTTTTTTTGTGGTTCCAGAAGGAAAGGCATATTTTATCCACGATGGCGCACCTGCTCCAGATGTCCAGCCTGGAGATACTATAGACCCTTGCATACTTGTCCAAGGTTCCCGGCTATTATAAACATTATTTGCGCTTGCCACGCCTGAAGGATTTGTATTCGATGTCATTGTTGGAATTACGTTAGAGCCAGTTCCGTCTCCACCACTTAACGCCGTCCCGCTTCCAGTCTGGTCTCCTTGATTGTTCGAGTAATAATCCCCGCTGGCGTCATAGGTCGCTGTTGACGCGCCTGTGTCCACGCCAGTCTCGTCCTCGTATTCGTCAACGATACCGTCTTCCATTTTCTGAACGGTCAGCGATCCTTGAACCGCAAGACGGAAAGCAAGGAGAGCGATATTGTCCTGTGCGGTCTGCATGTCTGCCAAGGACGCTCCGCCTCCGAGATTCAAAAACGGACGGACGTCGGAATAAATATATCCCTGGTCCGTGTCGGTGTCCTTGTCCTCGTAGTCCAGGATCGCGGTCATTGTGGTCTTGCAATAAATGAGGCAGATCGGCAGACCGTCTTTCGGTAAGGATTCCCAGTCCGCGACAGGTGTCACGGCCTCTGTCCCGGTAACGATCGCGAGCGCTCCGGCTGCGGTCAGGTATACGATGTCAATACGCGGTAGCGAGCTCGGGGCAGTGATTGAGGATGTGTTCCCGCCAGCATACGTGAACGGGCTGTCTCCGGTCCCCCAGACCTGTTGGAAGAAGGAGTTTAGGGCCGCCGGGTTCACGTGGATCGTCATGTCCGGGGTCGATTGCGCACGCGGACGGAGCACGCCCATATCGCCCTGAAAAAGAGCGCCGAGCGCGTTCCGGATGTCCGAAGAATTAAGACCGCCGCTCGATAAAGGTTTTTCTGATTCGATCCCTGTTGATTCCGCGAATGTGCATTTACCCATGGCAATGATCCCCTTGTTTTATTTTGTTAGTAGCCTTTGGCCCACCAGTTAATAGTTCCCGCCTGCTGACTGCCTGCGCCGTCCTTCAGTTTGACGTCAAAGGAGGCCGGCAGATTTGTCTGGTCCAGTTCCGCGATTAGCGCGCCTCCAGTGACGCTCACGAGCAGCGCTTTGATCTCGATATAGGATTCCGTGAATGTGATCGTGGTCCAGCCGGTGCCCCCGACCGCAACAGCGAGCCCGTATTCTTCTTTGTCCGGGACGTCAAAGACCGCTTTGATCTTATAGATCGTGACGGTCTCGTCTGCGTCGTCGCTTGAGAAGACGAGCTTAAAACGGAAATAACGCCCGGTGTATTGCCCGTTCGCAAACGGGACCCACGTGTCCGGTGTCGCGTCCGAATCGGAGTATGCGATGTAGGCTGTGAGCCGGCCGCCGCTCGTGTTCGCAATCCCGACCGAAAGATTGACGGAGGTCTCAACGTTCCCGCCAAGATCTACCACTTCCGTGATATAGGTGCCGTCCTCGGTCGTCACAGGAGCGTCCCAGGTAGCGTCCGCTTCGTCCCATGTCCCGCCATCGTCCCACGTCGCGGCCGTCATGAGCGAGATCGCGGTCCGGTAGAAGTCCTCGGAATAGCCTTTAAACTGGATACGTTCCGCTGCGCCGCTTAACGCGCCATCGTCCAGGTCGAAGTCCGTCGTCTTGATCACGTTCAGGTTCGGAAGGTCAACGATCACAAGCGACGCGTAGGCCGCCTGCGTCGAATAGTTCCCGGAAGTGTCGATCGCTTTAATGGCAAAGTAACGGTTCCCGAGCGAGGTGATCAAGAAATAATCAAAGGAATTTTGGGAGACCCTGTCCCCGATCGGAATGCCGAGAGACCAGGGCGCGGTCGAGTACGGCAGTTCCCGGATTTCGTAGCCGTCCAGGTCCACGTCCGTGATGTGGTTCCACGTGAAGTGGATGTGATCGCTCGCAAAACTGGACGCGAAGCCGGTCACATCGGACGGCGGCGCGGCTTTCCCCATGACCGTGATCGTCGCGGTCGGGCAGAGCGTGATCGATTTTTCTTCTCCGATCATGTTGACGCTCGTCACGCATACCTTGTACGTCTTGTTCTCCTGGATCCCGGCCATGATCGCGAAGGATGTCCCATCGCTTTCCCCCTGGAGCGCGTAGGTCGTGCCGGCGTTATCGCTCAAATAAATTTTGGCTTTCTGCCATTGCTTGAAAGGATAGGAGCTCGTGTCTGGTTTCGTCCACCAGACATCGACCACGTTCTGGATCGTGCCGTCTGGCATCTTGACGATCCGTTCCGTAAGCGCGAGGTTCTCTACGCTCGGGATCCCGGCTGTTGGGTCCGCGTAGTTCGAGTCCGGGAGCGTCGGCGCTGTGTCGTCAAATACGAGGGTCGAATGCTCCATTGCTTGTATCTCGATCTCGTTATCCTTGCCGCGGCGCATGCTGATGATTCGGAAGTTCTTTTTATAGACGCTCGTTTCCCCGAAAAACCAGACGTCCCCGGCTGCCGGTGTCGTGGTCCAGGTCCCGGAGATCGCAAGCGTCGCCGTGGTGCTCGCCGCTGTCGTGACCGTCTTTTCCTCGATCGTGTCGTCCGCGGCATGGCGCAACTGCACCTTGTAGGTCACCCCCGCCTGGATCGTTACGCTCTGGTCCAGGACCACCGTGTTCGCCGTTCCACTTTTTACACGCCCGGAGCTCCCCCAGTTCGGCACGTCATGCGTTACGCTTATAACGTCCCCGGCCTGGCACGCGATCGCGTCAATGGAGGCTTTAAAACTGATAGACCGGTGAATGTACTGCGAAATCAAAAGGGCATAGCGCGCTTCCCGGACCGCGCGGGACATCTTCGTCACGAAAACGCGCACGGACCGCTTCCTCATCGGATTCGAGGCGAGGCTTGTTTCGTCGATGTAGGCGACGATCTCTTGCTCGTAGTTTTTCGCGGCGTCCAGGTATTGAACGTCGATCACGTTCGGCACGTCTTTTAAAGCCTTCCAGGATTGCTGGAATGAACCTTCGATGATGTTCCCCATTCCGAACATTTGCGTCGGCGTCTCGGCCTTGTCGATCTTGAGTTTGATCGTGCCGGCGCTGTAAAAAACCCAGGCCCGGAACGAGGCTGTGAGCTGGATCAGGATGTCGAGCGCGGAATGCGCGGAGTCAAGGACCACGTGGAGCTCGAAGCGTTTCTCCCATCCGCCGGCGCCGTCCGCAACCTTCTCGTCGCAGTATTTTGCCATCTCGACAAACTGCGCGAGATCGATATAGGTCGAGGCGATGAATTCGCCGAGGCCGTAGCGGCTGTTGACGATCAGATCGTAAATAATCCAGACCGGGTTCGCGCTGTAGGCCGTAGAATAGGTTTCTCCGTCCCAGGTGAGGACAGTGTCGTCTTCTAAGAGTTTAAATTGCGAGGTTGCGGAGTCCCAGTAGTAATCGTCATAGTCCACCTCCGTGGCGCCGTTCATGACCTTGTAGGTCTTGATCTTCATACCCTTAACGATGCAGTTGATGTTTGGCACCGCTCCGGAGAGCTGGTCGTTCGCGAGAAGTTTAAGGCCAAGAATCGCCGTGTTCGGGTATGCCAGGTCCTCGTTCTTAATCTCATCGATCCGGTTTAAGCGAAGGTCCCGGATGATCATGGTCGTGGAATCGTCGCTGGTCCTAGTCACACGGATGTCGTATTTGCCGGGAGTCAGCCCTTCTTTCCTGTATTTCCTGCGGACCGTTGTCCTGGACGAGTCCGTGATCGTCTGCTCCCCGAGATCCGTATAGTCCCCGGATCCATGCGTCCTGTACTCGACCTTGTATTTCGCAGAGGTTGAGACCTGGTCCCCGCCGTTCGTCACTTCATAGAGGCCGTAGGGGCACGTGATCTCGACCTCGAAGGCCTCGACGTCGTCGTCCTGGGTTGTGTAAACGTAGCCGGTGTCCTTTACAAGCGACGCGCCCACATCCACCACGTTATGGAGTTGCTCGAATCCTTCGATGATCGTCTGGTCGTTCGTGCCGTAGCGCTCGTATTTCGTGAGCCCTGTGAAGTTCTCGTATGGGTTGTCATTGATTGTGATCCCGGAAATGCTATCGATCTCGCCCTCCCCGAGCGCGATCAAAAGGTTGAGGTATTCCTTGTTCCCGTCGTTCCAGGTGTACTGGTTGATAATGTTCCCGCCGACCTTGTGCGTGCCGTAAATAAGCCCGACCGGGATCCCGACGTCCTGGACGGTCCGGACACCGTCCCATCCGTATGTCGGGGAGCTGTCTTCCAGGCTCCCGCTGCCGGCTCCGCCAAAGGCGCCGAAACTCGGGCGCTTCGGTTTCTGAAATGCCGAGAAGATCGCGAACCCGACCACGGCCACGGCCGCGAGAATGGCAAGAGTGCCGACCAGCGTCGCGTAGGCTGCAGCCGTCGCGATCGAAGCCCCTAGCGAGGCCATGATCACCATACCGATCGAGAATGGGTCCTTGAGCTCCCGCATAATCAGGATCTCGTCGTCTCCGTCCGGGATGTGCGCGTCTACGTCCTTGATCTTTCCAAAGCGCGCCGAGACGATGTGCCAGCCTTCGCCGTACGTGAACCTCGTTTCGTCCAGGTATTCCCGGAGCGTGGTCCCGCGCACGAATTCGACGTGCTTCTCGATGCGTCCGTCTTTCTTGATCTGGTTTGGGATCCAGACGATCCTGATCTGTTTACTCATAAAGTTTTTTCAGCCTGTAGTAACCTTCCACTTTTGATAAAAGCATCGGTTCCGAGAACCGCGAAACGATCACGCCTTTCTTCGTCCCGTGGATAAACTTTCCGTCCCGGAGACAGATCCCACCGTGGTACGCGACGCCTTCCATGCTCGAAAAAAGCACGGTCCCGAGGAACTCCGGTTTCTGGACCGGCTCCCAGTCCCGCCATAAATTCTCCGCGAGATAGTTCCCGCCCTTCTCGTGCCATTTCACGTCGTAGTCCACGTCAAGATCAAAGAGTTTTACGCCGAGCATTTCATACACGCATAAAGCAAGGCCCCAACAGTCCAGACCCGTCTTCGGGTCCCGGCCCTTGCATGCGTACGGGATCCCAAGAAAGCGTTCGACGATCATCTTCTCGAGCGCGTCGTGGTCCTTCAAAAGTTCGCGATTAACCGACATAGATCGTCCTTGACGGGATCGAAGGGAACCCGCCAAATCTCGCGCGGTTCCCGAGCGCCCCGCATCTCTGAAATGTTTTGTTGCACGCGGTCTCGGCGCCGGCGTATCCGCACTGTGCCGATTTGAATTTCCAGGCGCAGTAGTTCCGCCAAAACTTCCGAGCCGGGAGCTCGAGCTTCATGATGTCGAACTTCCCGCTACAGATGAATTCCGCGGTCTCCGCGTTCGCGCCGTAAGAGTCTATGAAAAACGTGTCCTGGATGAAGGTCGTGGGATCGTTCAGTTTGTCCGCCCAGACCATTGTGACCGTGATCTTTTTCCCGCGGATGTCGTAGGCTTCGAGATAGCCCTGGATCTGGCGTGAGATGTTCGCGATCGAGATCTTGAGGGAGTTGATCTCTCCGCTCGTGTTCTCCGCTATGAACTCGTGCGTGATCGGAAACTTGAGATAGGTAACCCCGTCAAAGACCACGTCAGCGTCGTAGCCGGCGAAGCAGAGATTGTTCCCTCCGCCGTCGTAATCATAAAGCGTGTAGAGATGGATCGGTTTATTCGAGAGCGCGTTCTTTGAGGCCTTGAAGGAGGATGTGTTCCCTTCGGTCGCGGTGCGCGGCATCACTTCACCTCAAGGAGCGTTACTTCAAAGTCCATGACGCCATAGGCTTTGAGTTTTGGCGCGAGCTTGTCTCCTTCAAAGCGAACGGTCCGCTGCGTGCTGTCGTTCGGGTTCGTCCAGAGAAACGTTCCGTAGGATCCGAGGGAGGTATCAAAGAGCGTCTTCATGGTCCCGAATTCCGAGGTCGTCCGGTTCTTGTAGACGAGTTTAAAGCGCCGGCGTGGCGCGGACCACACCTGGCGCCGTTGCTCCGCTCCGTTCTCGAATTGGCTGATGAGCGTCTTGTACTCGATTTCTTCCTCGAACACGTAATCCGGGGCGAGTGTGAGTCCGTCTGCTGCCATTTTATTATGTCTCCTTTATCGCGCGGCGGAGATCCCCATTCGTCCGGATCTCGTTTGCGATCGCCGCGGTCAATGTCTTGCTGTTCCGGTACACGTCGTTCGCGTCCCAGGCTCTCACCACTTGGTTAATGACGACCGTGATCCCGTTCCCTCCGGACGGCGCATCCCCGCGGTTGATTGCTCGAAGCGATCCACTTCCGCCGATCGCGGCCATGCCGCGTCTCGAGAGAACGCCTTCCCCGGTCTGTGCAATGATCGGCACTTCATCCGGGGCGAGCCCGGCGTGCGCGTAAATCATGCCGCCTTCGTGGAATCTAAATATCCCGCCGAGAAATCCTCCTATTGCGGTCCCAATAGGTCCAAAGAAGGAACCGAGCCCTGCGCCAAGGAGTCCGCCGAGCCCGGTCCCGGAGTTGGTCCCTGCCCCGCCCAGGAGGGAGCTGAACAGGTTTTTCCCAACGGTCGAAACAAAATCTTTCAGGATGCTTCGCCCCATGCCTGCGAATAGCGATTTCATGGAGTTCCCGAAACTTTCACCCTCGAATAAAACCTTGTCGAACGCGTCCGCGAATCCGTCAGAAAACGAATAGGCTGTGTCAAGGAGACGCGTCTTCGTGTCCTGCATGACGGTGTCGAGATCCTTCTTCGCGGTTTTCCAGGTCGTCATGACGTTCTTGATCCAGGCCGTCGCTCCGTTCGCAGCGTTTTGGAACGATTTCGCAAACGCGCCGGTCCCGGCGTTCGCTTGCTGCATGTTCATCTTAAATGCCGAGATCCCGCGGTTCAGGTTGTCGAGAGCGCCCTGGATCATTCCGGAAGTCCCTGCCATCGCGGGATGCACTTTGGAGAGCCAGAGCAGGCCTTCCATGACCTTCTTGATGCCCTCGAGGATCTTCACGACCCACCAGTTGAAGGCGTAATCGATCGCGTTTAAAACTTTCATGAAGGCGTCCTGGTGTTCGATCCAGGCATAGGTAAGCCCCGCGATCGCGGCGATGATGAGCGTGATGGGATTTAGCATCTTCCCGATGAGGCTTACGGCCTTGCCGACAAAAAGCGTTATGGTCCCGGAGACGAGCAGTATCTGGCCCACCAAAAGCGACCAGCGCGCTATGCTTTCCATGATCGCAGGGTCAATGGACCGGAGAACGTTCACGATCCGTCCGAGGTTGTCGTTCAGCTCGCGGACGGCCGGCATGGCGGCGTTCGCGATCGTCTGCGAGAGCGAGAGAAAAGCGTTGTCCATGCGGATCATTTCATTGCGCGCTTCAAAGGAGTATTTCTCCATCGCCTTTGTCGCGGCGAGGAATGGCGCGGTCATGGTCGCACCGACGGCGGTCATTCTCATCCCGGTCCTGGCGATGGCGGCGCCGGCCTGGTCAACGGACCGGGCGAAGTTCTGGAAGTCTTTTCCTGCCGTGGAGAGTTTCCTGGAGAATTCGTCTTTTAACCGGAGGATGATATTTGCGGTCTGTTCATTCTGCACCATGCTTCTTTTCCTCTTTCAATTTCTCCGCGTAGTTCTCGATGATCGCCATCGACTGCGTGAACATCAGCGGTTGATCGAGCCACCCCCCGGCGTTCGGGAGGAACCCTTGCTTATACGCGAAAAACATTTCAAGCATTGCCGCGGAACGACCGTCTACGGTCCGGAGTGGACACCGCCTTAAAACGTTTCCTTCGATCTCGTACTCGCTTTCGGCGTCTTCCGTACAACCCCGAAACTTCCGGAGCTGCGTATTGCACGCGCGGCAGTCTAGGCCGTTCGCCTGCGCCCAGACCGCCAAGATCAGTTTTTTTTTGCGTCCTCCGTCACGAAGTTGATCGCGATGATCCGATCAAAGAGCTCCATGACCACTTCAAAAGGCAGCCCGTCCAGGATCTCGGGCGTGATCGCGGCGTAGTCTTTCCCGCCGAGATTCTTGATCCCTTTCACGCCGACCGTCAAAATGTCGAGGATCTTGTCCTGGAATTTCGTCGCGTCAAACTGCCCCTGCGCGTTCATGGATCCGCCGAAGACCTTCAGTTTCTCCCGGGTCGTAAAGATCCCGAGCGTGAACTCCGTCTTCGGTTCTCCGGTGTCGTACTTGCTCTGGAACGTTTCTGTTTCCTTCGCGTCAATGCCTAGCATTTTTGCCCCCTGTCCCTTGTTTTGTTTTTATTCAAACTTCAAAACGAGCTCATCCCCGCCTGCGTTCAAGGCCAAGCGGAAGGCGAGATCCTCGGTCCGGATCCCGGTGCGCTCCCCGGCCCCCACTTTCTCGAGCACGAGCTTCGGCGCTGTCACGGTCAGTTTGTTCCCGGCCGCGCTTCCGAGCACGAGGCTTAATGCGCGCTCCGTGGCCGCTTGCCAGTCCCCGACAAAGTCATAGGTCGCCTTCAGGACCGCTTCCGGATTGACCGAGCCGGCAGGTTTCCTGCCTGTGATCAAAAAGCCTTTGAGACCGGTCGCGCTGCTGATGTCGTCTTGCTTCACGACTTCGTTCGCCATGTCGATCTTCACGGCCTGGGCGATAAGTGACGTGACGCCGTTCAGCGTAAAGGTCGAGTTTTCCACGATCGGCGGCTTTGTCGTCTCGTAGGTCGGCGCGGAAGGTTCTGTTTCGTCTGTGATCTCGTCGATCAGCCCCTGCAGTTTGATCTCTGCGGTCGCGATCTTCCCCGCCTCAAAATCAAAGGACACGGTCCCGCGGCATCCGGTGATCTTGTGCAGTTTGCAGTTCCCGGAGTCCTGGAGCTCGTAAAGATACGCGGTTGCGGAGAGGAACGTGCTGTCGCACGGCGTGTATGTCACGCTCGAGCCGGCGGCCGCGGTCTCTGTAAGTCCGCACGCGACGAGAGCGTCACCGATCCTGCCAGCCGTGCCTTTCGTACCGGAGCCCTTCACTTCCACCTGGAAGGACAGTTCCGCCCACCGCTGTCCCATGATCGGAGCCGAGTTCGAGAGCGTGCTCCGGACAAGGTCCCGCTCGAGCAGGTCGCCGTTGTATTCGATCTTGATGTTTTTCGCCTCGATGGCGTTCGCGGATACCGTGGGCACCGAATCCGTCCCGTACACTGATTCCCGCTTGATGAGTAGGATCTTGTTTTTGTTCAGAAACATGGCCGTCTCTCCTTTTCCTGTGTTTAGGTTCTTGCGACTGATGCTTGCCTGAAAAAGATCTCGATCGTCAACACGACGCTCCGGACCGGGTACTCGACGTACTCGAACTTCTCATTCTGGATATAGGTGTGGATCGCGCTTCCGTTGAGCGTCCTGTCCGCGGAGACCGCTTTCTTCACGTCCAGCATTAAATCTATGATTCCTTTGTTTGTCGCATCCCCGACGATCTGCTTCTCCGGATCCAGGCATTCGATGAATCCGACGATCTGGACGCGGAAGCGAAGATCTTGGCGTCCGTAGACGTCGTCCGCTTCCTGGAGTTCCTGCGGCTCAATGACGAGAAACGGAAAATTCGGGACCGCTTTCCGGACCCCGAGGAAAATGGTTTTAACGTATGCGGCAAGCGTCGCATCGTTTGTGAGCTGCGTCTTTAACGCGTTTAAGACCGTTGTTTCTTGTGCCATTAACCCGCCCTCAATTCGTTTGCCACGGCCCGGAGGACCATGCCCGGGATCTCTCCCTGCGTTTCCTCGAGCGTGCGCGACAAATACTTACGCGCCGGCATCGTCACACTTTTAACTAAAACGAATAGCGGCGTAAATTTATTCTTCCCGCCCGTCTGTTTTCCGTAGACGATGTTCTTGATCACGAAGCCGGTGTCGTAGCCAGGGATCTCACCAGCGAATAGTTTCCGAGCGGTAAATCCTCCGCGCGTGTCTCCGCCTTTTGTTTTCGCTTCACCGATCGGAATCGCCAGGTTTCTCGATCGCTTCGGAAGGATTGTCCCGCCGGTCTCGTGAATGCCGGCATAGGGGACGCGTTCCCCACCACGCGCCCCCGAGCCGATTTCCGCGGTCACTTGATCCCCGGTCACCCTGGCAATGGATCCTATGGAGTTTATGAGGCGACTGGACCGGACGTTTAAGATCGGTCCGGAAATGTTCTCTTTCAGTTTCCCTTCCACCATCGCGCCGGCCTGCTGAAAGGCGCGGAACATGACCTCACCGATCCTAGACGCGTTTTGCGAAGACAGCATCTGCTCGATGCGCTTGCGGTCCTTCGCGTCAATGTAGAACTCAATCGCCATAGGGAGTGTTCCTGTACCGCTCGAGGATTTCCTTCGCCCGTTTTTCGAGGGCGCTGATCTTCCCGCCGATTTCATCATCCGCGACGGCATTGATCCGCGTCTTGACGCGCATGTACTCGGCGATGGACATGTCGATGATCGCTTTCTTGAAGTCCTCCGGGATCGCGGCGTAGCCGGCCTGGTACTGGACGCGGACGTTCCCAGTGCCTTTCGTGAAGGTGAGGGAGCTATCCAGTTTCAGGATCCCGTTGACCGTAAATGTGTAATCCGCGGCATCTATGAGCGTATCCGCGCCGAAGGCCCTGTCCAGGTCGTCATAAACCGCCAGAATGGCCGTTACGGGCGTCTGTTTCAGCACTAGGCGCCCAGACTGCCCATCCCCGTCGAAGTCCTCCGTATAGGTCGAAATTGTGCTGATGTTGCGGTCTACCTGGGTCAATGCGTCGGCCTCGGCGCATGCAATGATCCGGTCCAGGAGCGTGTCGTCCGTGGTCCCGGTGAGTCCTAAGAAAAGTTTTACGTCTGTTTTTGTAACGGTTGACATGGCGCGTGCCTCCTTAAAATGTCATTGAGTCTTTTGGCTGATCTGTCCCATGTAAATTTCTCGAGAATCCGCCGGCTGGCCGCGCGCCCTCTGCGGAGCGCTTCCGGGTATTCCCTCATAACTTTAAACATTTGCTCGATCGTGGATTTTCCGCTCGGTTCGTAGCCGCGCGTCTTCAGTTTGTAATCCCGGAGATCGAGCTCCTTCGTTCCGTGCTGGACGACGTAGCCGACTTGTTCATCGAAAAAGTCCGCGGTCCCGGTGTTCTTTGTCGCGACGCACGGCGCGCCGGTCGCCATCGCTTCGCAAAGCGTAAGGCCCCACCCCTCCCCAAAACTCGGAAGCACGAAGCAGTGCGCGGAGTTGTAAAGCGCGATCAATTCCTCGATCGGAAGTTTTCGGGTATCAAAAATAATGTTTTTCTTTTTTCCGTACCGGATCACACGGTCCGCGAGCTGCGGCCGCGGAAGCCTCCGGAGCATTCTCCAAAACGGAACGATCTTCCCGCGGTCCTTGATGATGTCCATGCGCTTATTCCAAAGGTTCCGGAAAAACTGCCACCAGTTTATTTTCGGAACCGTGGTCTTGATGTAGATCTCGACATTGTCGAGTTGCTCCAGGATCTGCACCGCCTGCAGGATCACGGGGTATCCTTTTCGCGGGTTTGGAGCGCCGACCCAGAGGAAACGAAAGGGGACAGATGGCTTTCGCTCGTGGTAACGATAAACCTCCGGATCGACGCCCTCCCAGCAGACCTCGATCGGTTTTTTTGTGTATCTTGAGAAAACGTCTTTGCAGAACCGGCACGGCACCAGGATCAGGTCTGCTTTGTTGATGCCCTGGATGTAGGTCTCCGGAAGATCGAGAAATTCCCACATGGAAAACAGGACATTAAATTTGCCAGGGACCGGGTAGAACTGGTCCGCCGGCGTGATCGTAACGGCAATGTCCGCGGTCTCGTCCAGGTCCGCGTACTTCTCGATATGCTTAAGCATTTGAGAGTTGTGGATGTTGTAGCCGAGCGCGTTCGCGACGTGCCCGTGCGGTTTCGTGACCCAGTGGATCTTGAGGCGTTCTTTTGTCTTCATTTTGTGATCACCCCCGGGATCTCGGCCATCGCGTACCTGCAGCAGACATGTACGCTTCCGGGCTCCCCGCGCCGGCGCTTCCCGCATTTCGTGCATGTGAAAACGGAGTATTTTCGGATCGTTTTTGAGTGGAGCGCTTCGCTATTGATTCGCGGTAAAAAATTTTTCACGGGTTCACCTCGTCCTCTTTGAAATCAATGTCCGGTGCGATCTCGGACCGGTAGACGGTGTTGTTCTTTGCGATCGTGAAGGTCTCGTTTGGATACTTCCAGTCCGGGTCCCTGTCGCATTCGTAAAGGACCACGGGTCTCGGGTTCAGTTCGTTCTTTGGCCAGAAATCCGAGCCGAGTTTATAGCGCTCCAGGACCTTGATATTCTTGAATCCAGCGAACTTCAAGAGCAGGAGCATGTCCGCTTCCGTGAATTTCCAGATGTAACCTTCCCACCAGATCCCGGAAGCCGGCCAGGCGTCAGCGACGAGATAAAACTTCTCTTTCGCGGCGTGGTGCATTTGCTTTAAAAGGCGGAGCGGATCTTCAACGTGGCAGACGACGTCCCCTGCGAAAACGATGTCGAATGACTTCTCCGGGAGTTCCTTGATCGAATAGGCGTTCCGGTGCAGGAACTTCACTCTGGATCCGATCGCTTTGTGGATATAACGGCGAGCGGTCCGGTCGTCCATGTCGAGCCCGGTCACGATAGCGCCCTGTCTCTCGAAATGGTACGAATAGAATCCATCGCGGCATGCGACGTCCAGGAGCGTCTTCCCTTTAACGTCGAATTTGAAATGCTCGAGCGTCGGGTTCAGGTCCCACTGGCCGGTGATGTTGATCCCTTTCTCCGGGATCCGGAATGTGTGATAAAACTCGATCTTCATTGCTTCACCACCTTCGTCTTGTCCTTGTCGCACCCGGGGCAAGCGTACCGCTTCTCGCAAAGCGTCGGTCCGTCGCTAAGTTTGAAGGCCGGGCTGAAAATGTTACCGACCATCGGAACGCCGAGGTGCTTATCCAGGATGCAGCGGAACGCGTCTCCGTTCGGCTGGACGTTCAGGTGATATTGTCCACCGTCGCACAGGTGCTTCTCTCCTGGCGCCGCGTCCGGGATCCGGTCCGGTGACGTGTATGTCTTCAGGATCTCTTTTTGCGCGGCCGTGTATTCCACCGGCGTCTTTGTCGCGAATGGGTCCACGTGGAAGGTGATACCGAGCCCGTCGAAGTGCTTCTTGAGCGCCGGGATCATATCGAGCTGGTCCGGATGCGCGACGAAATTCACGGAGATCGGGATCCCCGCGGTCCGGAGCCGTAGAGCCTTGAAAGAAAACGCATCCACGTCCACGCCCTGGGACGGATGAAACGATAGCGTCATGTGAAAGATCGAGGTATAGATCCTCGGGTCCTTCAAAAACGCCATGACGTCAAAGGCGAGGTTTGTCGTGACCGCGATCTTGACCGATGGTTTCAAAAGCAGGAGCAGGTCCATAAAATCAGGCATGATGAATGGCTCGCCGCCGGTGAAGTCTACGATTTTCGGTTCCAGGCGGTTTAAGGCCTCCGCCCATTCTTTTGCCGGCCGGAACTTCTCGGCCTTGAATTTCTCGTCATTGCGCTCCCAACAGTACGGGCACTTGTAATTGCACGCGTACGTCAAAAATAAAACAACGCTTCTTAACATGGTCTGTCCCCCACGCAAAAAACCGCTTTGCCTTTCGTGAATTGTTTGAGCTCGCACGTTACGATCCGGAACCCTGCACGCGTTACGAGCGCCGCGGCGTCCGCTTCGGAATAATGCCGGTAATGAAAAGGCGATAACGAAAGGTCCACGCTCTCGTGCGGGACCGAGATAATAAAGAGCCGGCGCGTTATGGATTTGATAAGGGCAAGGAATGGCTCCGGATCCTGGAGGTGCTCGATCACTTCAAACGCGACGGAGACGTCCACGAGCGGTTCGACGGGCGCCAGCCGTTCAATGCTCGCGCGCTCAAAGCGCACATTGTCGGCGCCGAAGTTCTCTTTCGCGAACTCGATCGTTTCCTCGCTGTCGTCGATCCCGATCACGGTGCCGGCTTTCTCGGCCATAAGCCTGGATCCGTAGCCGATACCGCACCCGAAATCAATGACCGATTCCCCCGGCCTGATCTGGTCCGCGGCTTGCTGGTAGCGCCACACATGCCAGAAATCGATCTCAGCGACGTTGGTCGCGACTTGCCGTTCCCCGCTCATAAGCGATCGGTCGAGCCGCTCCCGGCTTACGAGCTCTTTCATACCGAGTACCTCGCAAATGGAAGAAGCGTCTCCGCCTGGCCGCCGGCGTTTACGATCGTGTGCCCGAGTTTCTCGGAGGCGTACTTGATATGCTGCAGGCTTTCCAGGATAAATTCTTTTCCGAACTTCATGGGATCCGGTGTCCCGGTACCGTAGAACAAGTCCTTCGGTCCGCCGTAGGTCTGGTCTGCGCCGGCGATCGCGATAAACACCTGGTCCGGTCCGCGGAAGTGCTCGTTCAAAAGATGGCAGAGCGCGTTCAGGAGCATGGTTCCGCCTCTGCGGTTTGTGTAGAAAAACGGAACATCGTTCCAGCGCGTAACCTCGACCCACTTCTGGCGCTGCTGGTCGTTTGGTTTCTTGCTGGTCGGGATCATCAGGTAATCTTCGGCATGCATCCACACGCGGAGGTTATCAGGATCCACGGCCCAGGCGTTATTCATGGCATAAAGCGAGAATCCGTTCTGGAGGAATTTCGGGCCGTTTTGAGCGTACCAGTCTTTGACGTAACCGGCGGAGCCTAATAGCAGGATTTTCTTGATCATCATGTCCCCTTTTTAAAAAGACAAAGGGGCGGGCGAGATCATCACCCGCCCCAGTTGTCTGCAAAACGCGCTTGATTAGCTGGCTGCAGTAATCAAACGGCAGAACGCCGACGCTCTCGCCATCGCAAGACCCCAACGAGTGATCATGCGGAAAACGAGCTGATCCGACGCGAAGTTCGTGTACGGATCCACGTCGATCGTCATGGCGCCTTTTCGGCGTCCGACGTAAAAATACTTCCAGTTTCCGAACGCGGCGAAGGCCGTGCTAACAGCGGAAGCGGCTTCAGCGGGAGCTTTGATGCTCTCGATGATGTCGCGGTTCCACAACGCGGCCGGGCGGTTCGCGGAAGGTTCCCGGTAGATGTACCGGTTCTGGCTGTCCTTCAGCGTGTCCATGTAATACTGGACGTCTTTGCCGTAGACGAATTTGCCGACTGCGGCATCCGCGGCGGACAGTTTCCGGATCATGCTGCGGACATGATCGGCGGTCACGGACGAGAAGTTCACGAGTCCGGATCCCATGACGACGCTATAACCGCAAGCGGCGGAGAGGACACCGGAGCAGGGATTTCCCGTTCCGTTCAAGGCCTGATTATCAAGTTCGAGGCCTTGCGCGTACTGCATCTGATCGTTCAAGAGCGAAACGACGTCGACGTCAGAATCGTCGAGAAGTTCCTGCGCGACGGGGTTCGTCAGGCAGAAAAGTTTCTTCGCTTCAAGGCTGACCTGCCCGAAGGACGGGTCCGACTTGGTCGGGGCGTTTTTTTCCGCGACCCAGTACGGCGTCACGATCGAGGCTTCCGTGGGCAGGAGCATCTTGTCCTTGCTCATCGGAAGAACGGTCGCGTTCTGCAGGAGGAACGACACGTCACGCGCGAGCATGACGAGATCGGCCTGGAATTCATCCGGGACAAGATAGCCGCCCAGAGAATCCGACTGACCGGCGAGACCGGTCTTTTCCTGCATGTCCTGCAGTTCCATTCTGGATTTCACATCGCCGCGCATTGCCTTGATGAAGGTGATGCACCACTTTTTGTAGTTGTGCATCTTTTCCTCATTGGCAAAGGCCGGGAACAGTTGCTCACGCCCTTTGATCTTCAGGAGCGTGCCGATCCCCTGCTTCTCGAGCTTATAGCCCTTGAACTCTTTTTCGATCTTCAAGTTCAAGTTCGGCGCGCCGGCCGCGGGGAGCTTCTCGAGTTTCTCCACGCGCTCGGAGATCGCTTTTACGTCTTCCGCGACCTTGCCGACCTGCTCGGTGACGAGTGTTTTCACGCTCGCCATCCCTTCGTCGATCTGTTTCTTAAGTGCTTCCATGATTTACTCCTTTTTGAAGTGCCGAGCGACGCTTTCCCCGAAAAAGGATTTCAGGTCCTGCCCATCAGGAGACGCATCAGGCCTGCCGGCCGCATCTCCGAGCACTTCCTCGAAATATCCTTCATCGCCATCTTCCGTTTTCCCGGCGTTCTTTTTGTTTTTGGTGACACTGGTGACGACCGCTTCCGCGATCTTTGAAATAAAGGCGTCATTCGCGAGAAGCGCTTGCGCGATCTTCTCCGCGATCTCGTCCGTCTTTTCCGTGGCCTGGCTCGGATCCGTGGTCCCGGTCGTTGTTGTTTCCTCGGCCGGTTTCGGGTCCTCTTTCGCCGGCTCCTTCGGCGGATCCTGGGGTTTTTCTTCCGGGTCCTTCGTGGCTTCTGCCGGCTTCTCGAAAGTCTTGATCGCCATTTCGACGAGTTCTTTCTCAACGTGGTCCGTGCTGGCGAGCCGGGCGCTTAACGCTTCCCGGTTCGACGGGACAAGCACCTGGGAGATCTCGACGAGCTCAACGTCGCGGTAAACGCGCCAGATCCCGTCTTCCCCAGACTTGTCTTCCCACTTGTGCGCCATGAACCCGATCGAGTAAGCCGCGATTCCGTTTTGCGCGAGTTTAAAGGCCCAGTCCGCTTCGGCGTTCCCCTGGCCGACGAAGTATTTAAACTTCGCGATCACGCTTTTCTCGCCGACCTTCACGTCTTCCGCCATGCCGATCTGCTTCATGAGATCGTCGTGCCGGTGACTGGACAAAAGCACGGGGTGCTGGAGATATTGCGCGACGCGTTTCCCGATCGCGTCCGGGGTCACGATCTCGCCGTCCCGGTCCACCGCGTCGGTTGAAACGACCGCGGTCACGGTATGCTCTTTCTCGTCGATCGCCTTGATCTCCGCGCGGAATACTTTCGCGATCTTCATCGGTTCCTGTTTCGCGTCTTTCTGTGCTTTCTTGGACATGGCAAAGTCTCCTATTCGTTTTTAATCAAAGGTTGGAGCGATAGAACACCGGCAGTTACAAACCTCGCGAGGATCGTCCCCGACGCCCGGCGCCTGCATATTCGATGCTTTGAAAACGTCGTCGATCGGAACCACGCCTTCGTCTTGGTTCATCCGGTGATGGGCGCGGACGTGTTCGTCATTGGCTGTGATCCATTTCTTTCCTGTTGCTCCAATTGACTTGTAATAAAGCAGGGAGCCGCCGTTCATGGCGCCCGTGACTTCGGTCCTGGCGATCAGTTTCGCGCGGGTATCGACCACGTTGTAGTAGGCGCGCACCGAGTCTTTCACGGCCTCCGCAATCTGGTCCATCGTCTGGCCCGTCATGATCCCGTCTTTCACGGCGCCGTTCACCCGCTCGTTCAGTTGCCGGCGAATGGTGCGGTTGACCCTCGTGATCCGGGAGGTCATGCTGTTCATCATCATCTCTTGCGCTGCGCGGACCGCTTCGAGCTGAAGATCCTGTTTCGCAAGCGCGGACCCGTACTCGGCCCCGGCCTGGATCGCTTGCAGGAGATAAATGCTCGAAAGTTTTTTTAAGGCCGCGTCTTCCGCCGCCCAGTCCATGCCGAAGTCGACGTGCTTCGTCTCAAGATCAAACGCCGGCGCTTTCCCGAACTTGTCATTGATCCCGCGGAGCACCTTCACGCGCTGTTGATAAAAATAAGCCTGCAGTTTCTTGTCAAACTTCGTCTCGATCGATTCATGGAGTCTCACGAATCCGCGCCAGAGCCTGGCCGATGTCTCGATGCCTTTTGCGCTCTTTTCTTCCGGGTCCGTGATCTGTGCGCCGGCCGCCGAACGGCTGGTCGCAAGGTCCGAGGCGAGCGCGGGATCCGCCGGGAGCATTCCGAAACTCACCCACCACTGATCGCGCCACGGTTTCGGTTCAAACCCGAGTTTCAGTTTCTCGTTGATCTCGTTTGCCGTGAAGCCCATGTCAAAGAGCACCTTCGCGCTCGTGACTTTTTCCTTGAAGTCTTCCTGGAAGGCCGGGACGTTCGATGTGTCGAACTCGACATAAATCTTCGGGTTGAATGGCAGGATCACGTGCTTGTTGAACGCGTCCTCGAGTTTCCGGAGGATCGGTTCAATGCCGTAGATCCAGAACACCTTCATCTGGCCCATGAAGGTCGCGTAGTTCAGCGTGTCCGTGATATTAAAAAGTGCTTTCGGAGCGCGGAAGACGCCGAGAATTTCCTCGCGCGTGTAGTTCCGCTGTCCTTCCAGGTCCGAGTCTTTCGCGGTCGAGCTCACCGTCTTCGGCTGGATCCCGTTGTCCAGGATCAAGGACCGGAATGCTTTTGACGCGCCCCGGGTTGCTTTTGCGAGCCATTCCGACATACGGTTTCGCTGTTGTTCGGTTAGCGGTTTTTCGGTCGTAAGCATGAACCCGGGCGTCGCGTCGTTCTCGAAAAAGGCTTTGGCGTACAGGAGCTGCGACCAGTCGATCTCGATGATCTTCTTCAGGACCTCGGTCGGCGCGATCCCGCGGAAGATCGAGTAAGGGTTGAAGTCTTTTATAAAAATCACTTCCTCCGGGGAGAAGGTCTGCGCGTTATGCTTCCAGCCGGTGATCTTGTTGCCGGCCGTGATCTCGGTCATGTTCGACGGGTTCACGGGCCAGAGCTCGGCGGGAAGGTTCCTGGTCCCGGCCGCCTGCCCGACGGATAACGTCTTGATGATCGCGACCTCGCCATAAAGCGCGATATACCCGGCGCATGCCTGCATGAATTCGTTCCGGGTCATGAGCGGGTTCGGGTTGTCGAACAGGCTCATGAGCTCTTTGGGATAAATTTCTTTCTCGGATTCGTAGTCCTTGAAGATGAGCTCGGCCTGTGGCACGTTGTCGGCGATCGCTTTGACCGCCTTGTAAACGCTCACCACTTGCGAGTAAGGTTTCGAGACCGCGCGTTCGGTAAGAGATCCCTCGAGCGCCGTCTCCCAGAGTTTTTGCCACGCGCTTGAGGTTTTGACTTCCTCGGGCGCTTCGATCTTCGTTTCGGTAGGGGTTTTTACTTGCGGCGTTTTTTTCGGAAAGAATTTGTCAAACCAGCCCATAGTTTTTAACGCTCCCGTTTGCGTTACTCGCTCGCGATCCCTTGCCCGAACACGGCCGCGCGGATCGCCAGGCAGTTCGAGAAGAACGCGTCTCCGTGCCCTTCCCGCGTCGTGATCGCATTGAGATCATTGTCAACGCTTAAAATCTGCCGTTTCTGTCTCTCGTCTTCTAAAAGAAAAATTCTTTTTTGCGTGACGAGTTTGTCAAACTCGGCTGCCATCGTAAATTTATTCTTCGCATTGAAGGAGACGCCTTGCATTTCCTCCGGGAGTTCGCCGGCCTCGTAGAAGCCTTCAAACTCCGCGCGCGTGTTGTCGAAGTCGAGTCGCGCGACTTTGAAGAACTTGATGCATTCCCGGACGTACTCGAGCTGGTCGATGTAGTTCCAGCCGTCCATGAACTTGCTGTGGACCTGGTAAAGACGGATCCCGCGGACCGCGTAGATCGCAAGGTGCGAAGGATGCGTTTTCTTGCCGAGGTCCATACCGCCGAAGGTCCACTCGTTTTTGAACTTCGGTTTCCGGTCCTGGTAGGGGTCGTAGTTCTTGAGCCGGCGTTTCGTGATCGAGTCGAGGTCTTGCGTGCTGAAATACCCGTCCGCGCTCCGGGTCGGCAGACACATAAACTCTTTGTTGAATGCTTTCTCACCCATCGTCTCGCGGAAGTTCACGAGCGCGTCAAGGCCCCAGTATTCCGGCCAGAGCACCCGCTTTTCTTTTTCGCTGATCAAAGCCGGGCACGAGGTCGAGAAAAATTCTTTCCTGCGCTCGAGCTCCGCGAACAGGTCCTCCTGGTCCTGGGGCGTCCCCATGAGATGGATCGCTCCGCCCTTCTTCGGCATGGGGATGATCTGCTGCAGGAAGGTTGTCGTGATCTTCTGGATCTGCTCGATGTCGAGTTTCACTTCCGGGTCCCGGAGGATGTCGTCGCAAATAATAAAACGAGGATGTTTGCCGCGCTTGAACGTCTTGATGCCGGCCGGCTCGAAGTAGAACTCTTTCCCGCCCCGGCGCCGGTAGTGGACGATCGAGTCCGCGTTCGAGAGTTTTATAAACTCGCGGTCAAAGTAGGGATTGACGTCGATATAGCGGTTGCATTTTTTGAGGTGATCTTGCGCGAGATCGAGCGTGAACGAAAAATAGATCCCGTCGTCGTAGGGGTTCTCCTGCTTCCACATGAGCCACATGATCCAGGCGTAAAGCAGGATTGACTTGCCGTGGAAGCGCGCAGATTTCTTGGAGGTCTTTTCGTGTTCCTGCAGTTCAAAGCACCACCGGCGGAAATGCTCGCCGTCGATGAACGTCCCCTCGATCGCGCGGATCGAGTCCGAGAAGATGAACTTGAAAAACGAGTAAAAATTATTTCGGGTCGCCTGGAGGAATAAGACTTTCTCGAATTTTGTCAATTCTTGCAAGCGCGGATCCGATACTCTCTCCCTCGGCATCTTTGGGAACCTCTGCCTTTGCGTTGAATACGTTCGTGTTGTTGACAAGCGCTCGCCGGTCCGCCCATCGTTCCCCGGCCCGGTTCGTCAAAAAGAAAATGATCGCCGTCATGTTCCGGTCCTGGATGCACGCCTGGAAAAGAGCGTCCTCAACGAGCCCGATGCGGCTTGAGATCATCCGGTCCGCAAGTTCCGCGATCCGGGGCCACTTCTTCCGCCAGCGCCAGAAAGTCGACGGGACGATCCCGGCTGACTTACATGCCAGTGACAGCGCGGAGCCGGCGCGGAGCTGCCGAAGCACGCACAGCATTTCCCGGGTCTGCTTCTTAAGCCGGCGCCTGGGTTTCCTGGGCGCTTCCGGTGCCTGGTCCTGGGGTTGTTGCTGCTGGACCGGCTGTCCCTGGGCCTCCGGTGTCGGCTGTTGTGGCTCCTGCATAAATCACCTCTGGATCTGTCTTGGTTTGTTCGCAATACCGGGCGATCACGACGTCCACGTACTTCGGGTCGAGCTCCATGCCGTAGCAGACGCGCTTGTTTTTCTCGCACGCGATCAGCGTGGATCCCGAGCCGAGAAAAAGATCAAGCACGACGCCGCCCAGGACGCCGCTGTTCTTGATCGCGGTCGCTACAAGGTCCACCGGCTTTTGCGTGGGATGCTTGTACTGGCTGTCCCGCTTAAATCGCCACACCGTGGAGCCTCCGTTCTCATCTTTCTCGATCATGGTCCTCACAAACCTCAAAAGTTCTTCGTCTGTTTTTTCTTCCGTCCATTCCGTGTATTGCTTCCGGTCCCCGAAAAAGTCCGGGGATCCTTTCTCTTTCGAGCAGTAAAAAATCGGTTCATGTTTCCACCGGTAGTCTCCCCACCCCATCGACGCCACGAGTTTCACCCAGATGATCTGGTTGCGGACCTTCCACCCGTTCGCGTTCAGGCAGTCCTCGAACTCCCGGTGTGTCCGGGACGCATAGCAGCAGTACATGGCGGCATCGGCCTTTGAGAAGTCGCGATAATTCGCAAACGCTTTTGATAAAAATTCCCGAAACTGTTCCGTCGGCTGGTTGTCGTTCTCGATCGTGTTCGAGGTCTCTTTCCCCCGGCCCGAATAATTCACGTTGTAGGGAGGATCCGTAAAAATCAGATCCGCTAAAATCTCGCCCCCCCCCATAAGGGTTTTGACGTCGCGCGGATCCGTGGAGTCTCCGCACATGATCTTGTGCCGTCCGAGCGTGAAAACTTGTCCGCGTTTTGCGCGCGGCGCTCCCGGCGTGAGATCCGGGGCCTCGTCCTGGTCCGGTGTTTCGTTCAGTCCGAAGTTCCTCGTGAGTTCTTCCGTGGTGAAGCCGCACTCGACAAGGAGCGACGCGTCAAAATTCGCGAGCTCGTCCCAGTCCCAGTCTCCGGTGTTCTTGTTGGATCGGATCAGGTACTCTCGTTCTTCCGCTTGCGTGAGCTCGCGGTTCGGGACCCGGACGTCGATCGTCTCGCCTCCGCGGCCCAGGAGCTGCATGATCTTCAGGCGCTGGTGCCCGGCGAGGATCTTCTGGTTCAGGTTTATGGCGGGGATCTCTACGAGGTTAAACTTCTCGAGGGAGCGCTTGAGGTCCGCGACCTGCTTCTCGTTTAGTTTCCGAGGGTTCCCGTCAAACGGGACGAGGTCCGCGATCTTGCGCTGTTCTGTGTGCCATGTGAGAGGTGTGCTGTCCATGCCAGCAATTTTCAAGCGGGGCCGGCATGTGTGTAAATCTATTCTTCGCTGATCTTAGCCGTGAACGACCTCGGTCACGCGCTGCAGCGCCTTCTTCGGTCCTTGAACGTTGCGCCAGACGAGCTCCTTGAACGGTCCGCCGGCAGTGTCAAACGAGATGTGCCCCAGGTCAAGGAATCCGGACACCTGCTTCATGGCCACGTTCTGGACCTTATCGAGCGGGATCTGTACGAGCGATTCCGCGATCGCTCCGCACCGGGAAATGACGCGCTTGTTCGTGATCACGTAGACCATCGCCTCAAGCGAGATGAACTGAAAAAACGCGACGGTCCCGACAATGCAAACGGTCCACCACGTGATCGCCGGGTTCACCGGATAAAAAAACGCGCCGAGGATCGTCCACCCGAGCGCGGTCCAGATCAAAGGCGATTTCGACGGCCTGGTCTCAAAATGCACCGATTCTCCCGGGAGCATTTTGAGCCCGGCGTAGAGTTTCGATTTCACTGCCTGCATGCTGTTTTTTCCCTGCTGGTCCGCGGCCGCCGGCTGAATGTCTTCGGTCAGCATGGACCCGCAGTGCTTACACTTGATCGCGGCGTCTTGCACGTCCTCCGCGCAGAATTTGCACTTTTTCATGGTTTCCTGTCCCCTTTCGTTTTGCTCTGGTAACTATAACCGCGCCTCCGGTTAAACGCAAGCCCTCCGGAACTCGTGCTCCCCGGGCAGAGCCCGGTAGCCAGCCATGTAGTTTTTCATGTAATCAGGATGTCTCTTTTTCCAGTCCTTCGCATTCTCCGCCTTCTTTCGCCGCAAGCACTCCCGGTCTCCGCAGAGCACCTGCAGTTTGTGCACCTTCTCGAATCGCTCCCCGCATATTTCGCATCGTTCCATGATCTGGACCCCCACCCGTCCCTGGTTGTTGCTGCCCCAATTTTTCAAAGCCCGGCCGCGATCACGTCCTGTACGCACCGAGCCAAAACATAGGCACCTCCGTTTTTTGTGATGTTGTCTTGAAACTCTTTTTGCTCCGGGCGCTGTTTCCCGGTCGCGCTTTTCACTTCGATCGCGATCATCCTCCCGTCTTTTAAGCAGATGAGGTCCGCGACCCCAGGCGTGGTATTCGGTGACTTCAGGAATATCCGCCGCCTGGGATCGAAGATCCCGGTCGTATTGATCCGCCAGAAAAAGACCTTGCGCCATTTCAGGTAAAGCGAGATCTCGCGCAGGATGTCCGTTTCTTTCCGCGGGGCAAACGACACGCTCATGGTTTATGCTGGCTTTCTGACTTTGATCACGTCTTTGGCCGCCTGGTGCGTGAGCTCGAGCGTGCAGCCTTCGACGGTCAGCACGAACCGTTTCGCGCGGCGCATCTCCATCATCAGGCCTTCCGCGGCTTCGTCCTTCGCTTCCTTCGCGCGGTCGAGTTCAAAGATCGCCTGTTTAAATACGAGCCCGGCTTTTCCGAGATCATCGAGCTCGGGCATCCCCGGCAGTTCCTTCGGCGGTCTGTTGGATTTCACGGTCCTTGCGGTTTTTGTCGGTGTTGGTGTAAATACCATGTTCTGTCCCTTTCGTTGTTGTTTGGTTGTTGTTGGTTGATAAAACTCGGCGTGGATCTTTGAAGCAGTCCTGGCAGCGCGGCTCCCGGTTCAGGCGGTAGATCACGGGATCCACCAGGACGCCACAGCGGACGCACTTCTCAGGTTTCGGGGCGCGGCCCTGCCCCATGCGGACCATGAAGGATTTCTTGAGGTATTCGGTCATAAGGTCACCAGGGGATCTCGTCGGAGCCTTCCTGTACCGGAGCGGATGCCGCGGCCTTCGGCTGGTCCTCGAAGATGTTGATCAGCGCTCCTGGGATGTGATAGATCTTCGCGTACTCTTTCCCGTTCTTGCCAATGAAGATCTCGCCGATCCGTTTCCACGCCACTTTCTTTTCCCCGTTCGCTTCGTATGGTTCTCCTACGCACATGAATTTCTTTGCCATGTTTACTGTCCTCCTGCTGGTTGTGTTGCTGTTGTGGTTGCTCTGCCGTAATCGTCCGCAAGGCGGACAATGTCTTCGTCGGATCCGTGGGCCATCTCGAGGATCACGGCCTCGGACCTTCCCTGTCCTGACAGCCTGTGCTTGACCCCGGTTGTGATCTGGTAGATCTCGCCAGGCTCCATCACGTAGTTCATGTACGGACCGTGCTCGAGGAGCGCCTCACCGGAGATCAGCATCATCGCTTCGCGCTTCCGTTCGTGATATTGCAGGGACAGCCGCTTCCCCGGCTTCACGCGCAGGAGTTTCACGCGTGCCTGCCCGGACTCAAAGATCACCACTTCACTTCCCCAGGGTTTTTTGATCATGCTTCCACCTCTACTCGGTTCAGTTGCTTGATAAGGTCGACGTAGCGGTAGAAAATCTCGCGGGTCGCACGGATGTCATTCATGGCGTCGTGGGCCTTCAGCGGTATCCCGAAATGTTTCGCTACCGTGGCGAGTTTCATGTTCTCGAGTTTGAAATGCCCGGCCACGGTAAAAAGCGCGGTTGCCTGGATCACGTCGATCAGGTGGTACGCGACGTAGGCATAAAAATATGGGTTGCCGTTGTTCTTAAACCAGGCGGTCATGAAATCGTAGTCGAACTTTGTGTTCTGCCCGACCATGTAGAACTTGTCCGCCTTGTTGTAGCGGTCGATGTAGCGGTCCAAGATCGCCACGATGTCACGGTACGTTACTTGCGGTTCCGGGTACGCGCGGATCTCGTCCATTGTTTTTCCTGTGACGTTCAGCGCCTCCTGTGAAACGGCTTGGCCTGGGAACGGCCGGCACGTCATGTTAAATTCCTCTTTCACTTCGCCGTCGATTTCAACGATCCCGGCGATCTGGATGATGCCGTTTTTTGTGTTGTCGACGCCAGTGGTCTCTGTGTCTAAAAACAAAAGTTTCATTTTTTCTGTCCCCTCTTTTTCGGTTCGTAAATAAAAACACAAGAGCGCATTTTGAGTTTTCCTTTGATCTTCTCGATCAGGTTCGCCGTCTCCACCGTCTCGGTTGGGTCCGTGTTTTCCAGAATTGTTTTGATTGCTGTGTTTAGGCCGGCGTTAAAGGCGTTGTGTAAAACTTCTTTCTGGAAGCAGGATTCACAGATCATTCCGCAGTCTGAAAATCCTACGTCTCTGAACTGTCCGCAAATCTCACAGATCGCTTTGTGGTTCATACCGCCTCCCCGTCTACAAACGTGACCTTGAGTCCGAGGTCTTGAGCGATCGCGAGCTCCGCGGCGCAGCCTTTCGAGCGCTGCCAGGACGGCAAGAGCAGGATCTCGTCGCAGACCTTGAGCCACTCGATCGAGTAGTCCCGGAAGTGTTGCTCGGTGAGGTCCCCGGCTCCGCCCACTAAAACAAACAGGCAGTCCAGGAACGGGCAGAACGGGATGTCCCCGCGCTTCAAAACTTTGACTGCCGCGATGATGCCGATCCGGATATTGTTCAGGCACCGGACCACGCTCGTGTCGTTGTACTTCCCCGCGATGTAAACCTTTTTCATTGTCCCCCTCCGTTTTTATCTGTTTCATCCGTTGCTTCCCATGACCTGTCGAGCGCCTCGCATTCGAGTTGTTTGACCCGGGCCTGCAGGAGCGTGATCACTTGCTCCGCTTTGTCCAGGCCGTCCTTGTACCGGTTCACGATCCGCTCGGCCTCGTGAATGGTCTTGATCAGGTTCTCTTGGAGCGTCTTGATCGTCTTGGATTGGATCTCGAGCATCTGGTAGACGTTCACGGCAGGACCTCCGTCCGGTATGTCGGTTTCACCTGGAACAGGTCCGGTTGCTCCGTTTTCTGTGCCGGCTGCGCGGGTTTAAACTTCCGGACCCACACGGTGACTTGCCGTCCGGATCTCGCGGCCCTGGTCTGCCCGGAGGCCTCGATCAGTCCTTCGCGTGTGAGGCAGGTGATGTAGCAGGACGCGGTTTGGTGAAGGAGCCCGAGCCGGCGTTCGATCTCGTCACAGGTCGCTCCGTGGGTTCCGTGGATGCAGATGTGATCAAAGATCGCTTTCTTGTAGCGGTGACTTTTCTTGGTCCGGTCCAGGTCGTCCCGGGATGCGACTGATGCCGCGTTCCCGTAGTTGGTCGGTGTTTGTCTTTGGTATTGTTCTTGGTATTCGCTCATATGCTCACCCCTGCGACGGTCAGCCCGATCTTCTTTTCCTGGCCGCGCTTGATCCGGGCGTCCGCCGCGTAGGCCTCCGCATTCCGGTTGATGTGGTTGAAGGCTACTTTCTTGAAATAGGGGAAAAACTCTTTCGGGTTGTATCCGTCCATCTCTCCGACGATATTCCGGAATACGGTCTTGAGGTATTCAGGGTCTGTCCGCCATCCTCGCTCTTGGAATAGCGCTAGGACCTGGTTGTAGATCCTGTGCTTTACCGTCTCGTCTTGTCCTTTAATCTCGATCTCGGTAAGGCTCACCTGTTTTGGGTTTTCCACAGGTTCTTGAAAGGACGCGGCGCTTTGTGCCGGGATCTTTATTTCTTTTGTAATAGTTTCTTTTGTAACGTTGTCTTTTGTG
>CAZSFZ010000023.1:18674-34472 GCA_964606385.1 uncultured bacterium | reverse complement strand
AGCGATGCGATCAGCCGCCCGGTCCAGGAAACAGAAGCGACCCGGATCTACTAATCGGGGTTTTAGATGGGTGTAAAAGCGTCTTGAACGAGACTCAGATGCTTTTGCAATGTTGAATAAGCAAAAGGCACGCTCCCTTACCTGTTGTGGGGCGTGCCTTTTGTTTATCCGCTCATGAATTTGTGTTTGGGTCCCCAAAAGTTTTTTTACGGCTTCCCGTTGAAACCCAACGGTCAAAAAGGAGAAAAGAGAGTATGAAAATATTAGATGAATTCAAGGCGTTCGTGATGCGCGGCAATGTTGTGGATATGGCGGTCGGCGTGATCATCGGCGGCGCATTCGGTAAGATTGTTGCCTCCCTGGTCAATGACGTGATCATGCCGCCCGTCGGGCTTTTGCTCGGCGGCGTGGATTTCAGTAATCTTTTCGTCAGCCTGAAGGGAGTTGCCTATAAGTCGCTCGCCGAGGCCCAGGCGGCCGGCGCGCCGACGCTGAATTACGGGATTTTTCTCAATAATGTGATCAACTTCCTGATCATCGCGTTCGTCATCTTCCTCCTGATCCAGCAGATCAATAAGCTTCAAAAGCTCGGCACGAAACCCGCATCCCCATCGGCGCCGACAACCAAGGAATGTCCGTTCTGTTGTTCGACGATCCCGATCCATGCGAAACGCTGTCCGAATTGCACATCGCAGATCTGATCCATTCGTGGGGAGCAACGAAAGAGATCGAACTTTAAAACTCAAAGGGGGCCCGGTATGAAAAAACTTTTTACGGTTTTGTTAGCGGTCGGATTTGCCGTTTGGGGCGGTTTGTCCGGCTGTTCCAAGCAAGAGCAGGCTTCGCAGGATGAGCCGTTTTTGATGCAAACACAACAATCAGTGGAAAGCCGGGTTGTTCAGCCTGTCCAACAAGTTCAGGAAGCTGCCTTGTCTGTGCAAGAAAAGGTGAATGAGCTCGCGTTGGGCGCGCAAGGAGAACTTTCTGAGGCCGGAACGGCCGTTCAGAGCCAGCTGGCGGACGCGGCGAAGTCCACGGAAAATGTTACCGGCGATCTTACTCAGAAATTCGGGGATGCGGTCAATAGCATGGTCGCGCAAGGTGAAACCGCGATGGAGGAAGCAGCGCCTTCCGCGGAAGCAACATCGCTGCCGCATTCTCTCGATTCTGTGGCACGGCAAGCTGAAGAAACTGCCGATAACGCGGTCCATAGTATGATTGCGCAAGCTGAAAACGCAATAGAGGAAGCGGCGCCGTCCACGGCGGCAACATCCTTACCGGATTCGCTCGATTCCATGGCGGAACAGGCTGAAAAAAAGGCTGAGGATGCGGTAAATAGCGCGGTCGAGGACGACGAAACTGCCATGGAGGACACGACGCCTTCCGCGGCGGCTACATCCCTATCGAATTCGCTGGATTCTATGGCGGAACAAGCTAAAAAAACGATTGATGATGTAGTGAATAGTTCGATCGCAGAAGGTGAAACTGCCACGGCGGATGTTTCGGCGCCGGCTTCGGCGTCATCCGTTTCAGGCGCGTTGGATGCTGCGATGGATCAGGCCGAGGCGATGGTTGATACGGCGGTTGAAAGCGCCGCGCAACCAGCCGCAGCGGAAGCTGAAGGGACGGCGGCACCGGCCGCATTGCAATCCTCGACCACGGCCGAAGAAGAGACCCCGGAAACAACGAACGCGTCTGACGTTCCGGATTCGACGGACGCCGCTTCGAGTCCGGTCTAAACAGCGCCCGTTTCGCGGGATGCAGGATTTCATGGATCCATTTAAGCAAGTGCTTATCAACATCAAGGAGAAAAGAACATGAAGAAATACGGATTCGCTTTTGCGGTAGCGGTGTTAGCGTTGGCTTTGACGGGTTGTGACGCATGCAAGGAAAATATTTTTACGGGGATGGGCGACTCTGTCGCGACGATCGGGAAAAGCGGTCTCGAAAAAGAAACGATCCTGGCGCAAAGAGCGGCGCAGCGGGCGACACGGTGCGCGGAACAAAAAGCGGCGGAATTGAAAGCGAAAGCGGGGTTCTGAAACACCGGTAAACCGCAACGGATCAATACGGCGCAGTAAATTTCAACAAAAGGGGGACGTATCATGGGTGGCATTCTTGGTTTGATCCTATTGATTTTGGATATCTGGGCCATTATCGATATCGTTAAGAGCGGGAGACCCGCCGGACAGAAAGCGCTTTGGATCATTCTGGTCCTTCTTCTGCCGCTCATCGGTTTGATCGTCTATTTTGTAGTTGGACGAAAGAAATAAGGTCCTTGAAGTCTGGGGGAGTGCCCGGTCCGAGCTGACCGGATTGCTGCGGCCGACCTCCCCTGAGACTTTTTGAGGATGTGTATCCTGCGTTGACGATTGCGCGCGTTCATGCGCATGATCCATGCAGGCGCTCCTCTTCTTGAAGGATGCCGTTTGACTGTCAAAAGTTCAAGGCAAGCGGATCTTTTGTTGTTCCCTCTTGTGGCCTGCGCCGTACGGATCCTTAACGCCTGCAATTCCCGCGTATAGTCTTCTCCCATGTCTCGCGAACCGGATTTGACCGGGCCATTCTCTTGGGTGATGAATGCGGGGGCCTCAGGAGGAAAAAAGTCTATAAACGCAAGAAAGTCGAAGCGGAATTCCCGATAGGTGTATAATGAGAAGTTACCAAAAGTCAATTTTTCCCGCGGGGGCTTTCATATATGACAGAAAAAATCTTGATTGTTGATGATGATAAAGAGTTCCGGGCCGAGTTAAAGGAATGCCTGGGAGGATATGAGATCTACGAGGCGGCCAACGGAGGGGAGGCTCTGGATCTTCTCGGAAGGGCCCATGAGATCGATCTCGTCATCCTGGATATCAAAATGCCGGGACCAAGCGGCCTGGATAGCCTCAGCGAAATCAAAAAGAGAGATCCGGAGATGGGCATCATGATGCTGACGGGTTACAGCACCAAGGATACCGCCATCGAAGCCCTTAAGAGCAAGGCGGATGACTACATGGAAAAACCGCCCGATCCGGAAGAGCTGAGGCACATTATCGAAAAGATCCTGGAGAAGAAACGGGGGGCCGGGGACCTCGGGCAGGCGGGGCTCGGCGATAAGATTGAAAAAACAAGACGATTCGTCGCACGGAATTGTTTCAAGAAAACAGGCTTGGAAGAAGCGGCCCGCGCGGTGTGCCTGAGCCCTAAATATTTAAGCAGGGTTTTCAGGGAGCGGACCGGGGAAAATTTCGTGACTTATCGGATCAAAGTCAAAATGGAAAAAGCGAAAGAGCTGTTATGTTCGGGAGGGACCAATATCAGTCAGATCGCCTACAGGCTTGGTTATGAAAATCCGGAATCCTTTATTCGCCAATTCAAAAAACTCACGAAGTCCACCCCTTCGCAATACCGGAAACGCAGAAAGAGGCTTTCGGTTAAATGCCGGAAATCCGTGAACAGTGATCAACCCCGTTCGAACCGCCGGGGACCTTTTTGACCCGCCATGACCCCTCCGCGACGTCAGCAGAAAAATAAGAAATTGTGCCGTCAGATCGGCAAGGTGAAGAAAAACCAGCGGCAGGCGGGACGGATCCAGGCGCAGTCATGGCCGTCCGAGTCCCACTACCGAATCATTGCGGACAATACTTATGACTGGGAGTTTTGGTGTGACCCTGGAGGCCGTTTTCTTTATTGTTCCCCGGCTTGTGAGAAGATCACCGGCCACACGGCAGAGGAGTTCCGTGCGGACCCCCAGTTGCGCTTTCAGTTGATCCACCCTGACGACCGGCCGCTCTTCGAAGAGCATCTTCGTGAAGTAGAAGCTCGCCGCATTGAGGGAGAAGGGGAATGGAGGTTTTTGCGCCCCGACGGTTCTTTTTGCTGGGTAGGGCACGTTTGTCAGCCGGTTTTTGATGCGGAGGGTCAGTATCTCGGCTGCCGCGCCAGCAATCGTGATATTACCAGGCGCAAACAGGCTGAAGAGGCCCTGCGTCGCGAGCGAAGTTTGCTTGAGAGCGTCATCAAGAGCACTGATGTCATGTTGGTGCTGCTCGATCCAAAGTTTAATTTTCTTTGGGTCAATGACGCTTACGCCAAAACCTGCGGGATGAAGCCGGCCGAAATGGTCGGCCAGAACCATTTCGCCTTATACTCTAACAGGGACACTGAAACGGTTTTTCGACAAGTTCGGGACACCGGCGAAGGGGTTTTCTTCAAGGACAAGCCGTTCATGTTCCCCGATCAGCCCGGACGCGGTATGACCTATTGGGATTGGAGTTTGCTGCCGGTCAAGGACACGTTGGGGAGTGTCATCAGTCTGGTTTTCTCGTTGCGCGAGACGACGAAATTTATACAGGCAAAGAGGGCGTTGCATGAAAGCCAAGAGCGTTTCCGGGCACTGGTGACGGCTTCCTCGGATGTTGTTTACCAAATGAGCCCTGATTGGAGCGAGATGCTCCATCTTGTGGGGCAAGGTTTTCTGGCCAATACGATCGCTCCCAACGCGAACTGGCTTCAGGAATACATTTTTCCAGAGGACCAGCCCCGAGTCATGGCCGCCATCAACGAGGCGATCCGGACCAAGGGTATCTTTGAACTCGAACACCGGGTCCGTCGCACCGACAGCGACGCGGGTTGGGTTTTCTCGCGGGCCATCCCCATACTGGATTCCCAGAATGAGATCATCGAATGGTTCGGCATGGCAAGCGACATTACCGAGCGAAAAAAAGCCGAGGAGGTTCTGCGGCGCGACAAGAAGACCTTCGAGCGGCTTGTCAGCGAAAGGACCCGGGAGCTGACTGATGCGCAGACAACGTTGGCCGCTGCGAAACGTCTTTCAGAGATCGGAACTTTCGCCGCGACCGTGGCTCATGAGCTGAGGACCCCTTTGAGCGTTATCCGCGTCGGAGCCTATAATCTAAAACAAAAAAAACCGCACCCCAGTCTTCTCCGTCACATCGAGAATATTGAAAAAAAAGCATTTGAATCGAGTCAGATCATTAACAACCTTTTGTTCTATGCCCGCATCAAAACGCCGGCCTTTGAGAAGGTTCATCTTCCGCGCCTGCTTGACGAGTGTGTGACCGCGGCGAAGGGGACCTTTGACGGTCTTTCGGTCCGGATTATAAAAAAATACAAGCGCCAGAAGCTGCCTCCGCTTAAGGCGGACCCCTTGCAGCTGGCGGAAGTCTTCGGTAACATTCTGTCTAACGCGATCGAATCGTTGCCTGGCCGTAGCGGACGAATTGAGGTTGACGCGGGTTATAAGGAGCGTGAGCAGGTGTTTTTTATCAGTTTCAAAGATAACGGCTGCGGCATCAGTCCGGAGAACCTCCCCAAGATCCACGAGCCGTTTTTTACCACCAAATCGAGAGGGACGGGCCTGGGCTTGACAGTTTGCCATCAGGTGGCGCTGAATCACGGCGGCAAGATCGATGTCGTGAGCGAAGATGGGAAGGGAGCCCTTTTTATCATCACGCTTCCGCTCGGAAAATAGCAGGACGGGGAAAAGAAAAATCCCGCATTGGGGGTAAGAAGTAGAAGCGTTCTAAAAGACAAAAAATCTGCTTCCCGAAATAGAAAATGGACCTTTCTCGAACGGCTTTTTAAGTCATCCTTCCATGATTTTCATTCTCGACCATGATCCGGCCGCATGCCAAAGCTTTGATCTGTCACCGGGCTAGTCAAGCCTGAAATTCTCGATCACGCGCGTGATCAGAGGGTGGGGAACCTTTCTTTCGCGATTGATGAGGTAGATCGTGTCATGGATCTTGTATTTCGACCGATCTTTCAAGATGGCGAGATTTTTCCGTTCCGGGCAGTTCAGGACCGCATAGGAGTTAAGAAGTCCCACGCCTTTTCCCATCGCCACCAGCATCCTGCCTAACTCCAAGTCCTGGATCTCGGCAATGATCTTGGGTCTGATCTTGTTGGTGTGAATATAGTTCTGCATCGCATGATAGGTCTGGTCGGGCGCGGTCGGCAATATCAGGGGAGCTCCATTCAGGTCTTTCGGAATGTCCTTAAATTTTTTCGCCATCGCTTTGTTGACACAAAAGACCATCGGGATCGTTCCCACCAAATGATTTTGGATCCCTTGCTCCCAAGGGGTCTCATATGAGAAGTCATTGATGACGAGATCAAGTTTGTGGACCATGAGATCCTCGATCATGTTGTCGATCTTATCCTGCCTCAAGATCAGATTGGCCGCCGGTTTGCAGCGATAGATGAACTGGACAAGCGTCTCAACGATCGATTTGGGGACCGCGCTTGAAGCGCCCAGCTGGATCTTGAGGTCTTCGGTATGTTTGCGGTTGACGACGGTGTCCGCGAGTTCCTGCCCCAGATCAAAAATGGCCTTAGCGTAGTTGAAGATCCTGTGGCCCTCTTCGGTCAGCGTCACTTGCCTCGGATCACGGTTGAAGAGCTTGAGGTCCCAGTAGTTCTCGAATTGTTTGAGCTGGGAGCTCAGGGCGGGCTGGGAGATGTGGAGGGCCCGGGCCGCTTTGGAGAATGAATGCTCCTTGGCGGTCATATAAAAATAATAGAGATGATGGTAGTTAAAAGGGATCATAGTTTTAAGTTATGACTACGATATAAATTATATATTTTTATTATGGAGGCGTCCAGGGCATACTTGGTTCCGGGAGCAGGGACTTCGGAATAGGGAGGATGGCCATGTTAAAAGCTCTGGAAGAAAGACTGAAGCGTTTATCCAAGGACCCGCGTGATGATTTTCACGATCAGATCCGCCGCCGGATCGGGAAGAGGGCTACGCCCCTTTTTGAACAGCGGCTGAAGAACCTGATCTGCCTTATGCCGCAACTCCTTTCGCGGGGTTTGAACCATTGCGGGCGAAATGAGATCCCGTCCGCGCTTAAAAAGTCGTTCGGGTTCACGTTGACCTATCTGTATCATCCCCGGGACTTCCTTCCGGAGGATCATGAAGGGCTGTTCGGCTATCTGGACGACGCTTATTTCACCGCGCTTGTGTACGAAAAGGTGATCCGGACGCTTCAAAAGGCGCGCGTGAAAGTGTTCCCGGCCGACACGGATTTTTTACGGCAATTCGCGTTAACGAAAAGAAGCCTCCGGGTGGTGATCCCGGACGAAGGCGCGGCGATCGTTAAAATGACCGCCGGCGTGCTCAAAGGGAACTACGAACCGTTTTATGGAGCGCTCAAATAACCGGACACATTTTTTATAACCCGCAGGAGACGATCTTATGGAAGAGAAAAAAATATTTATGACCCAGCTCGACGTCAAACGCCTTCAGGAGCTCATCCGTCACGGCGGGCATTTCGGCGAAAACGGGCCATTCTATCTGAAACAGCTTGAAGCGGAGATCCTGCGTGCCGAGATCGTGGATCCTCAAAAAATACCCAGAGACGTGGTGACCATGAACTCCCTTGTAAAGTTCAGGGATCTCAATGACCGGGAAATCTATATCTACAGCATCGTTTATCCCAATGCCGCGGATTATGCAAAAGGAAGAGTGTCCGTCCTGGCGCCGATCGGCATGGCACTCCTGGGATGCCGCGTGGGGGATGTCGTGGAATGGCCGGTCCCGGCGGGTGTTCGAAGGCTGAAGATCGAAGAGGTTCTCTACCAGCCGGAGGCGGCCGGTCAATATGACCTCTAAATTCCCGAAGAGATCCTTCCCGGAGGACTGCCGCCGGTTTCTTAAAAATCAAAAGGAGGGGCAAGCATGATGGAATTCAATCAGAAAGTGCTCTGCATCGGTTTTGGTTCTGTGGGGCGGTGCACGCTGCCTGTTTTGCTTGAGCATATCCGGATCCCGTATAAAAACATCACCGTTCTCGATTTTGCGGACAAGCGCAAGGAGCTTGCGCCCTGGATCAAGAAGGGCGTTTATTACGCGCAAGAGAGGATCACCCCCGTCAATATTGCCCGGACCCTCTCCAAATACGTTTCGTCCGGAGGGATGATCATCGATCTGTCGTGGAACATCGACTCGCTCGACATGCTGAGCTGGTGCCACGAGAACAAGGTGTTTTATGTGAATACCTCGGTCGAGGAATGGGATCCCTACGCCAACATCGAGAAAAAGACGCCTTTCGAGAAGTCGCTCTATTTTAAACAGATGGAGATCCGGAAGATGATCGCCAAATGGGACGACGGCCACACGACCGCCGTGCTGGATCACGGCGCGAATCCGGGGCTTATTTCCCACTTCACAAAACAAGGGCTTTTGGATATTGCCGAGAAAGCGGCGCGGGACAAAACGACGCCCAAACATGACCGCAAGGTCCTTGAGCACCTGATCCGGGATGAAGATTTCGCGGCCTTGTCCATGAAGCTCGGGGTGAAAACGATCCATGTAAGCGAGCGGGATACCCAGATCACCGACCAGCCGAAAGAGGTCGATGAGTTCGTGGGGACCTGGTCGATCGAAGGACTCCGTGAGGAAGGTGTTGCTCCGGCCGAAATGGGCTGGGGGACGCATGAAAAGGAGCTTCCCCTCTTCGCCGCGGTTCCTGAACTGGGGCCGAAGAACCAGATATTTTTGTCCCAGATGGGGATGAACACGTGGGTCCGCTCCTGGGTTCCGAATTACGAGATCGTCGGGATGGTGATCCGGCACGCGGAAGCCTTTTCGATCTCGGAAAAACTTACGGTATGGCGGAACCATAAACCCGTCTACCGGCCGACCGTCCACTATGTCTATATGCCCTGCAATGACACCCTCAGTTCCTTGCATGAGCTCCGGTGCCGCAATTATGAGCTGCAACCCCGGTGCCGGATCATGTCGGACGAGATCATCAAGGGGAAAGATATCCTGGGGGCCCTGATCATGGGACACAAATATACCTCCTGGTGGACGGGAAGTGTTCTGGACATCAAAGAGGCGCGTCAACTCGTCCCGCACCAGAACGCGACGACCATTCAGGTGGCGATCGGGGTGGTCGCGGCGGCGATGTGGATGATCAAAAATCCGGGGAAGGGCGTTTGCCTGCCGGACGATCTTCCCCATAGGGAGATCCTTGCCATCGCGAAGCCCTACCTGGGGACTTTTGTTTCGGAGGCGTATGATTGGACGCCTTTCAAGAATTATCAGGTTTTCTTTCCGGAAAATCCCAATTCAAGCCTGGACAGAAAAAATCCCTGGAAATTCCGGAACTTTCTGTTCAAGGATTGATCGCCGGTCAAACGGGAGGTGCCGTCATGAGAAAGAAAAAAGAAAAAATAAATGCTGCGCCGAACGGAGGCGCTCCGGAGGCTGACGCCAAAAAAAGGATATCCAAAAACGACCGGGACCGCTTGATCGAGGCGATCCGGATCGCCCGTGAGGTCGGCGGAGGAAGGGATATCGTGTTGGGAAGGCTTAAAAAGGTCCTCCGGGATGCCGAGATCATGCCCGCTCAAAAAATACCCAAAGATATCGTGACGATGAACTCCGCGGGAAAGATCCTCTGGATGGACACGCAAGAGGTCCGGTTGTTCTGGCTGGGTTTTCCGGAAGCGCTTAACCACGACGGGAACAAAGTTTCGATCTTTTCTTCGCTGGGGATCGCGCTGTTGGGTGCCCGGGTAGGGGAGGATACGGCCCAGGAAGTTCCGACGGGACACCGGCTCTTCAAGGTCGTTAAACTGCTTTACCAGCCCGAAGCCAAGAGAGATTATCATCTCTGAGGTGTTCTGAAGATTCTAGTGGTACCCCGATTTTCAACGGGCTGGATCCGATGAAATACAAAAACCCGAGGATGACTCTCCGGGATTTTTTGAGGCCCATTGCGGCATCGATCTTTAAGGCGTTCAAGGCGGTGAAATCATATTAAGGGCCGCCGGACGTTCTGTGCTATAGTATACGGCGATTCATCGCACCTCATCTTTTTGCTCACCCTTCAGCCAACCATCATCAGCCGGCACACCGTTTTTATTTTGCCGAAGGACCGTCATGAGACAGAATTACAGCGGCAACAAGAGGCGTAAGGAAGAATTAAGGAAGAAAAAGCAGGAAGAAAAAAGGAATAGGCGTCTTCAAAAAAACGTCCCTCCGGGATCCCTGGATGCGACGGGTGCCGGTCCTTCCGGCGCCTCTCCAACAACTTTTTCGGCGTCGGTCCCAGGGATGTCATGACGCCTCCCACGCTGTCCCGGCAAGACCTTTTGTTCCACCCTTCCCACGGGCTTTGCCGCGTCGACACGGTGACAAGAAAAAGAGGGAACGGTCCGTCCGTACTTTGCTATTCCCTGGTCCCGAAAGTCATGAGCCGAATGAAAGTGCGCTTTGTGGTTGCGGCGCCCGATCTGCGGGCCTCGGGGTTTCATAAGATCATTTCCGCCAGGGAAGCGAAAAAAATACTGGATTATTTGAAAGCCGGGGACGGCAGGGCCGAACAATCCGATCAAACATGGGCGCTCGCGAGGAACATTCTTTCTTTTTCCAAAGAGAGATCCAATCCCCGGGACCAAAGGCAGCGGCAGCTTCTGGAGCATTCGGTGAAGGGACTCGTGGGAGAGCTCGCCTGTGTCCTGCAGTTGGACCTTAAAAAAACAACCTCCCTGGTTAGAAAGAATTTAGCTCACGCCTCGAGGGAAAATGCGTTTGTGATCGCCGCGCTTGGCCGCGCGGCGGAAGAATAAACAGAAAAAGATTTCAAAGAAACATCGCGATTCAACATTCAAAACAATGACAAGGGAGGGATCTATGGGGTTTCAACAAGGCGGTGGTTTTGGCGGCGGGCAGCCGAGAGAAATGCACAAGGCAACGTGCGCGGAATGCAAAAAAGAGTGCGAAGTGCCTTTTAAGCCCCGGGAAGACCGTCCGGTGTACTGCAAAGAGTGTTTCGGAAAGCGCAAAGAAGGCGGTCGTTAAAAAAGGGACCGGCCCTTTTTGGGCCGCGAGTTGGATGGGCCTATTTTTCGACTAGTTTCATGATCCGGATATGACCGGACCAGAGGCGGAATCGGATGTATCGAGATCTCTGGTTCGGTCTGTAAATTATGAACACTTTCTCATGGAGGCAGGGTATAATTCTCCGGCCTGTAAAGGTCAAAGTACTCTAAGCCGCAGGGACCCATGATGAAGACCATGAAAAAAGCGATTTTTTTTGTATTGGCGACGGGATTTTTGATTTTTGGGCCGATGACCACCGCTTTTATGCCCCACGTTTTGGCAGAGGATAAGGCGCCGGACGACGAAAAAGGGTTAGCCTCGGAAGGCGGTGCCGGCGAAGAGGCTGAGCCGGAAATGTTCGAGAAGCTCGCCGCCAAGATCCTGCAAGACCGGACGGTCGATCCCAACGCCCAAGCCAGCCGTCTTGCCAAAGACCTGGAAAAGATTAACGCGGAGCAAAAGGCGCTGCAGGAAGCCTCAGTATCCCTCGACGAAAAACCCTCTGGCGTTCCTTACGATCAGGAGGTGGTCCGTGCCAAGCTCGGGCTCGCGGACAAGAAAAAAGAGCTCGCGGAACGAAAAGCGGCTTTTCTCCAAGCCAAGATCCAGATCCAGAGCAATTCCCACGCCAAGATCCAATTTTTTCTGACGGATGTTTTTTCCGATAACGCGTCGTTTTTTGTGATCACCGGACAGCTCAAGGAGATCGAAAAAAAACGCGCCCAGCGGCAGACCGAGAAGCGGCAACTCAAGCATGAGCTTCAAGCCGTCAACTCGCGGATCCGGATCGAAGAGCAGTACCTCGCGGCCAAGAAAGTGCTTTTGGCGGCTTCCCGCGACGGCGAGCGGTCCGCGATCCAGGAGACGGTGACGGTCGCTGAGGAGCGATTGAAGGTGTTCGAAGAAACGCAGGCGTTACTCGAGGAGCAGCTGAATTTTACCGATTTCAGGATCGCGACCCTGGAGGATTTCGACAAGCTGATCCGGTTGCGGCGCCTGGAGGTCATGAAAGAAAGGATCTACACAAAAAAACCGGTTCCTTACAGCCCGGCGGAGGTCGTTCTTACCTGGACTTTGCTATTCTTTTTGGCGGCAGGCTTCTGGTTTCGCCAGGGGATCGCGACTTCGGTCCGCTCCCTCCCTTCATTTTTGAGCCGGGAAGGCATTCTGATCTGTCTCAGGGTTCTCTGGTTTTTGGGGATCCTCGTCCTTGGCGGTTGGGGCGTGCTTAGTCTTTTAGAATACCGAGCCGCCGCGATCGTCCTGGGACTTGTGTATCTCAACGCCGCCCTCGGGTTGATCCTTTTTATGACCGCCAAGGGCCTTATCAAGACTTTTTTTATGAAGGTCCTGCAAAAGATCGCGAAAACGACCCAGATCGAGATCAAACAGTCCTCGTCCGTTTTTCTGCTGGTCCGGACTGTCCTGATGTGGGTGATCTTCGGAGTGATCTTTTACGAGATCCTGGATTACTGGGCGATCGAGGGAGAGGCGCTCCGCTGGCTGATCGGGATCGTCAATGAACCCCTTTTCCAATCCGAAAAGATCAGGATCTCCGTCTGGATCCTCGCGCGTTCCGTGCTGGTGTTCTGGCTTTTCTATGTGGGGGCCCGCTTCCTGAACGGGATCCTCCGCGCGCGTGTTTATCCCAACAGCTCGCTCGATAAGAACAGCCAGCACGCCATTCGGACCGTGATCCAGTTCTCGTGTCTTGTGATCGGCGCGATGGCGGGTATTCAATTGCTAGGCATTGATCTTGGGGTTTTAACGGTTTTCTCCGGGACGCTGGGGATCGGGATCGGTTTCGGCCTTCAGGAGATCGTGAAGAATATCTTCAGCGGCTTTGTGATCTTTTTTGAGCGGCCGATCCGGATGGGTGATGTCGTAGAGATCGACGGAGTTCCCGGGGTCGTGAGGTCGATCCGGACAAGGAGCACGATCGTGAATACATTCGATAACATCTCGATCGTAGTGCCGAATTCCGAGTTTTTGACCAATCGCGTCGTGAACTGGAGCCATTCCGACCGGATCGTGCGTATCGAGTCCCGCGTGGGGGTGGATTACGGTTCGGATGCCGAAATGGTCAAGCAAACCCTGCTGGAGATCGCCAAAGACAACAAGGAGATACTGTCCCAGCCGGAGCCCTCGGTCGTTTTTGAGGAGTTCGCGGATAGCGCGCTTCTTTTCAGGCTGCTCTATTGGGTCGATGTCGAGGACCGCATGGAGGTCAAAAGCCAGATCAATTTCGCGATCCATGCCCGTTTCAAGGAAAAGGGGATCTCGATACCTTTTCCGCAGCGGGACCTGCATATCCGGTCCTCAGAGCTCGAATTCAAAAAAAGCGGGGCGTAGGATTTAGCCTTTGCGTGAAGGCTTTTTATAAAAACAGTTCGGGGTCATGTGGAGAATTAAAAGACTCGGGAGGGGGGCCATGGATATATTTGACCAGGTCATGGGGATCGAAGAAATTGGACGGGACCTTTACATCCGTTTTGCGTTAGAAGAAACCGAAGAGGAAATGCGGAAGCTTTTTAATTGGCTGGCCGACCAGGAGGAAAAGCATTATCTGATCTTCAAGAAGATGAAGGAGCTCCAGCCCGTGAGTGTTTCCCAGTTGACGCTTTTGAGCGAAATTTCGGATATTTTTGAGGTATGGAAGGAAAAAGCTTTGGGCATTCAATTGAATGCTACCCGGCTGGATCTTTACCGGCAGGCGCTTGAGGCTGAGAAAAAAAGTATCGCGATTTACGAGAAACACTCGGTTTTAGCGGAGGGACCCGCCCGGGAAATATTCCTCAAAGTGGCAGAAGAAGAAAAGATCCACAAACGCATTTTGGAAGAAATCATCAATCGCATTACACCGCAAATGACCCGCGAGAAAGGGTTTTTATGAAATTCCGTTTTTTTGCGCTGATCCTTCTGTCGTTCTTTGCTATAAGCGTTCCGGTCTATGCGGGATCAGGGCCTTTTGAAAGGCTCGGGGCCGCGTGCGGGGACACCCTTGAAAAATTATGCCCTCAGATGCCGATCGGCCAAGGCCGTATCCTGGCTTGTCTCGAGAAAAATAAAGAGGTGCTGTCCGCGGATTGCGAAAAGGCAAGGGTCGAGGCCAAGCAGTACTTCGAGGAGCAGGAGCCCGCCGGTTAGAGGTTCCGGCCGAAGAGAGAAACCGGTATGCTGAAAAGAGCCATTTGGATCGCGGGATTTGCATTGTTTTTGCTGCCGCTTTGCGTGACCGCGGAGGAACCGCGCTGGAGCGGGTTCATGGACCATAGCGGTATGGTGCTTCGCGGGGACCTTCCGTTTGAAATGGCCTGGATCAAGCCCGGCGTGAACTGGGCGAAATACCGGAAAGTTTACGTTGGCCCCGTGGAGACAAAATATCTTCTACAATCGGATGAATGGCAGGAACTCGGGCGGAACGGCGACATCCAGAAAGACATCCGGAAGCTCGCGCAATATACCCGCGGCGTTTTTCAGCAGGCATTTCTCACAGACCCCCAAAGACGTTACCAGATCTCCTACAGCCTTCAGCCCAGTCCGGATCTTTTGCGGGTCGAAATGGCGCTCACGGAGCTCACGCCGAACAAGATCTTCTTGAAAGCGGCCGGGTATGTGCCCCTTTACGGGCTCGCGGCCAAGGCCGTGAACCAGACCAACCGGAGTTACGTGTCGATGGAGATGCGCTTAAAAGACGGCCGGACGGGGGAAGTCATCGCGAAACTCGCGGACAAGAAATCGGAACCGTTCACATTCGTGAACGTGGACCAGATGAGCTTGTACGGATTCGCTGAGGACCGCATCCAGCAGTGGTCGGTGAAACTTGTCGAGATGCTCAATCGTAAACCGGGGACCGTGGTCGAAAAATCCTCGAGCATTAACCTTAAGCCTTGGTAGATCCGGGATTTGCCCCATCATCAATCAAGGGAGGGCGTTATGGAACTCCGAAAACATAAAACCAAGATCGTCGCGACGATCGGACCGGCGTCGGATTCGCCGGAGATGCTGGAGCGCCTGATCCGCGCGGGTCTGAGCATCGCACGCCTCAATTTCTCCCACGGGGATTTTTCCGGTCATGCGGCAAGCATCGCCCGCATCCGCGCCGCCGAAAAGGCCGCCGGTCAGCGCGTGGTTATTATGGCGGACCTTCCGGGGCCCAAGATGCGTCTCGGGAAGATCGATCCCGAGCCCATATTACTGAAGCCCGGGGACCTTTTTACGCTGACAAGCGATGAGATCACGGGGAATGCCCAGCGCGTCTCCATGAGTTTCGAACGTCTGCCCAAGGTCGTGAAGCCGGGGAACCGGCTCTTCCTGAACGACGGCCTTGTCCAGCTTCTGGTCGAAAGCGTTTCAGGGAAGGACGTTCATTGCAAAGTGGTGGTAGGCGGAGAACTCCGTTCCAGGAAGGGTTTGAATCTTCCGGGGATCGATCTCGGGATCAGTGCGTTTACGGATCATGACCGCGCATGCCTTGAATTTGCGCTTAAAAACGGAGTGGACGCGGTCAGCCAATCTTTTGTGGAAAGCGCGGCCGATATTGAAGCCGTGCGCGAAGCCGCCAGGGTTTTCGGCAAACAACCTTTCATTATCGCCAAGATCGAACGATCGGATGCCTTGGAGCATTTCGATGAGATCCTGAAGGCTACGGACGGGATCATGGTGGCCCGGGGCGATCTCGGCGTCGAAGTCCCGATCGAGGAAATGGCCATCCTGCAAAAACAGATCATTGCGAAGGCGAGCCAGGCCGGGAAGCCTGTCATTACGGCGACTCAAATGCTTGAATCCATGGTTTCAAGCCGTTTGCCGACGCGCGCCGAAGCCACGGATGTGGCGAACGCGATCCTGGACGGGACCGATTGTGTGATGCTCTCCGGAGAATCGGCGATGGGAAAATATCCCGAGGAATCGGTCGCGATGCTCGCGAAGATCGCGGAGTACACGGAAACGCACCGGCC
>CAZSFZ010000023.1:16049-18574 GCA_964606385.1 uncultured bacterium | reverse complement strand
CCGGATTCCTGGCGGGATGTCGCGAAGGCCTGGCTGCATGAACACAAGATCCAGGGCCGTATCGCGATGCTCGTGGCGGGTCCTTCCGAAAAAAATCCCGGAGCGAACCACCGGATCGAGTTCATGCGTGTTGGGGAATAAAAAAGTAGAAAAAAGCAAGGAACTGAATACCATGGTGCCGATCACGAACGAACTCCGAACCTTCCGCCTGGCGAACCAGAAAAGCGAGATCAAACGTCTTTTGCTGCTTTGCGGGATCCTCGGGGTTTTGCTGCTCGTCACGTTCGCCCGCCATTTTGCCGGCGGGAAGGTGATCCAGGGCGCGGTATTTGTTAACGCGCTTAAGATGATCGGCGTGGTCGTGATCTACGTAATGGCGAATCTTTGGATCGTACACCGGGCCAATCGGGTCGGGCGGCTTCTGCCGTCCTGGTATTGGATCCTGGGGGTGGTCGCGGAATCGTCGGTCCCGACTTTCGCTCTTTTCTGCCTTGTTCTATCGATCCCGGCCCCGCCGCTGCAGCTGATCGCGGCGCCGGCGCTGCTGCTTTATGGGATCTTTATCGCTGCCAATATCCTGCGGCTCAGCCCGAAATTGAGCCTGCTCTTCGGAGGGCTTGCCGCGGCGGGTCACGCGGCCGTGATCCTGGCGGCGGTCCGTAAGATCGGCGGGGTCGAGCCTCTGTTCATTCCGCTTCTCGTCACCTATCCTGCGTTTCTGTTCCTTACGGGCTGCGTGGCCGCGTTCGTCAGCGGCGAACTGCGCCGTCATGTGATCGAGGCCCTGGAAGCCATGGACCTTCGAAGCCGGACGGAGCTTTTGCAAAAAGAACTGAAGATCGCGCGTGAGATCCAGCAGACGCTTTTTCCGAAAGAAAAGCTGAATATCCCGGGCTTTGAGGTGGTGGGGTGGTGCAAACCCGCGACAGAGACCGGCGGGGATTATTACGATTGGTGCCGACTGCCTTCCAGGGACGGATTTGTCATGTTAGGGGACGCGACGGGCCACGGGCTCGGCCCGGCCCTTTTGATCGCGTCCTGCCGGGCCTACGTGCGGGCGGATCTTCCCCAGGACCGGGATCTTGCGGGTTTCATGAGCCGGTTGAACGAGCGTTTGTCCGAGGATACACGGGGTTCTCGCTATGTGACTTTTGTGGGCGCCCTGATCGACGAAGAAAAAGGACAGGTCAAGATCATGTCGGCCGGGCATTGTCCGGCGCTTCTGATGCATGCGGCATCGAGCAAGGTGGACCAGATCAAGGCTCACGGGGTGCCGCTGGGCGTGATGCCGGGACAATCGTATCCGGAGGCCCAGGCCATCCAGCTTGAACCGGGGGACCGGCTTGTGGTGTATACGGACGGGATCACGGAAGCGAAACGGGCCGATGGAGAAATGTTCGGCGCGGACCGTTTGATCCAGGCTGTGATCCGTCACGCCAAACTCGAAGGCCAGGCGTTCATTGATGCCCTTCATGCGGATCTGACGGATTTTCTCGCCGGCTTGGCGTTGCAGGATGATCTCACCATCCTGAGTGTCCGGCGTTTTTAAAAAATCAGATTTTTCTTCTCCCGATCCGCGTCTCCGGGTGCCGCATCCGGAGTTCATGTCATGGGCCGGGGACCATGCGGATCCAATAAGATCACAGGTGAATTATGCCGCATCAGAATCTTGAAGATCCATTGCACGGCGTCACGCTTAAGGTGATCCTGGAACGGCTGGTCGAGCAGCTGGGATGGAAAGGGCTCGGGGCCACTATTCCGGTCCGCTGTTTTCTCTTTGATCCCACGATGACTTCCAGCCTGAGGTTCTTGAGGCAAACTCCCTGGGCCAGGGCGAAGGTCGAATCGCTTTATGTGAGGATCTTTAAAAAACGTTTTTGCGCATCCTCCAAGCCTCCGCGGGAACATAGCGCGAGTGAATGACAAAAAAACAGAAGGAGCGGGTCATTTAACGACCCGGTTGTTCCGGAAATTCCACGCAAAGAGATCAAAATGGCGCTGATCAGTCTGCAGGACATCACATTGGCTTATGGGGGGCCGCCTCTTTTTGACCAGATGAATCTCCAGCTGGAGGAAGGGGAGCGCGTTGCCCTGCTGGGGCGTAACGGCGTGGGGAAAACCACGCTCATGAAAGTGATGGCCGGTCATTTACAGCCGGATGCCGGGAAGGTAATCTACCAAAAGGGCATCCGGGTCACACACCTGCCGCAAGAAGTCCCTTCGGGCATCTCGGGCAATGTGTTCGATCTTGTGCTTTCCGGGTTGGGCGATCGCGTGAAACTTTTAAGCGATTATCATCACGTGAGCCACCGCCTTCAGACCGAATATTCGGATCAGCTCATGAAGCAGCTCGGCGACCTTCAGGCCGAAATGGATCACACCCAAGGGTGGGAAACGAACCGCGAGGTCGAAGAAGTGATCTCTCACGTCAAGTTGGACCCGGAAAGCCAATTCGAGGCGCTTTCGGGCGGCCAGAAAAAACGGGCGCTTTTGGCCCGGGCCCTGATCCTGAAACCCGAGATCCT
>CAZSFZ010000023.1:13711-15949 GCA_964606385.1 uncultured bacterium | reverse complement strand
GCCAGAAAAAACGGGCGCTTTTGGCCCGGGCCCTGATCCTGAAACCCGAGATCCTTCTGCTGGATGAGCCGACCAACCACCTGGACATCGAATCGATCGATTGGCTGGAAGGATTTCTTAAAAGTTATCCGGGAACCCTGTTCTTCGTCACGCATGACCGGACCTTTATGACGCATCTCGCGACGCGGATCGTGGAGCTGGACCGGGGGCGGCTTTTCAGCTGGGCCTGTGACTACCCGACCTTTCTGGAACGTAAGCAGATGGCATTGGACGCGGAAGAGGCGGAACGCGCGCGGTTTGAGAAAAAACTGGAGAAGGAGGAGGTCTGGATCCGCCAGGGCATCAAGGCGCGCCGCACCCGGAACCAGGGCCGTGTGGTGGCGCTTGAACGGCTAAGGGCCCAGAAGCGTGCCGAGCGGCGCGAGATCGGGAAAGTCCGCATGAAAGCCCAGGTGACGGAACCCTCCGGGCACTTGGTCGCGAAAGTCCATCACATCAGTCATGGTTACGGCGGTACGGAGCTTATCCGTGATTTTTCGATCAAGATCATGCGGGGGGACAAGATCGGCGTGATCGGGCCGAACGGGTGCGGCAAAACGACGCTCCTGCGGCTCCTCTTGGGACAGATCGAGCCTCAGAAAGGATCCGTGCATGTCGGGACCGGCCTTGAGATCGCTTATTATGATCAGCTGCGTGAACAGCTCGATCTTGAAAAAACGGTCGCTCAAAATGTGAGCGAATCCGGAGATACCGTGATCGTGAACGGCAAGGCCAAAAACATCATCGGCTACCTGCAGGATTTTCTTTTTTCCCCCGACCGGGCCCGGACCCCCGTGAAGGTGCTTTCGGGCGGAGAGCGGAACCGTCTTTTTCTCGCGAGGCTTTTCGCGAAACCCGCCAATCTGCTCGTGATGGATGAGCCCACGAACGACCTGGACGTGGAAACCCTGGAGCTGCTCGAGGAGCTTCTCGTCGAATATCCGGGAACGGTGCTTTTGGTGAGTCATGACCGCTCCTTCCTGAATAACGTGGTGACGTCGACCCTAGCGATGGAGGGCAGAGGCGTCGTGCGGGAGTATCCGGGAGGTTACGACGACTGGTTGAGCCAACGGAGGGTGAACCCCGAATTAAAGATGACGACGCCTAAAAAATCCACCATTCCCGGTAAGGACCCCAACATGCCGGGAACTGCCTCCGCAGAACAACGTGAACTGAAAGCCTTGCTGAAGAAGATCGAGAAAGTCGAAGCGGCGCAGGAAGAGCTTTATCAGCGGATGGCCGAGCCCGGCTTTTATCAAAAAGATCCCAAGGAGATCTCCCGCATTAAATTACAAGCGGAGGCGTATTCAGCCGAGCTTGCTCAGATGTATGACCGTTGGGAGTCTTTAGAAAAAACGGGAAAGTAGAGCCTTTACGAGGGATGCCGTGACCGCGTCAAAAAACGACGGCGGGATCAGGGCTGGGGGGCGCTGCTGACCGCGAATTTGACCGGTAATTCGAAGGCGAAGTAACTTCCCTTGCCTTCTTCGCTGTCGACCCAGATGCGCCCGCCGTGCAATTCCACGATCTCCTTGGCGATCGAAAGCCCGAGCCCTGTGCCGCTGATACCCTGAATGGCTTTCGATTCCACGCGTGAGAACTTCTGGAAGAGCTTCTGAAAATCCGCTTTCGCGATACCCGGGCCTGTGTCCCGGACGCCGATCTCGACCCTGGAACCGTCCTGGGTCCGCTTTCCGCAAACTGTGACCGTCCCGCCGTTGGGCGTGAATTTCATGGCATTGCCGATCAGGTTCGAAAGGACCTGGCTGATACGGTCCTTGTCGGCTTCGATCTCAAGAGGTTCGTTTATATCGGCGATGACCTTGATATCCTTGGACTTGCTCCAGGCCCCGAATTCGGCGGAAAGGGACTGGATCAATTCGTCGATCCGGAACGGGACGGGTTTGATCGTAAATTTTTTCGATTCGAGTTTTGTGATGTCCAGCAGGTCGTTGATCAGGCGCGAAAGGCGTTCGATATTATTGAGCGCGAGTTTGGCGAATTTTTCCTGAGTGGGGTTGAGCTGGCTGGCCGCCGGGTCGCAGAGCAGCTGGAGCGCGCCGCGGATGCAGGTGATCGGGGTCCGGAGGTCATGAGAAACGTTCGCGAGGAACTCGTTCTTGAGGTTCTCGAGTTCCTTCTGTTTTGTGACGTCGGAGATGACCGAGACAAAACCGACGGTCTTGCCATCCTCACTTT
>CAZSFZ010000023.1:10048-13611 GCA_964606385.1 uncultured bacterium | reverse complement strand
TTTGTGACGTCGGAGATGACCGAGACAAAACCGACGGTCTTGCCATCCTCACTTTCGATGACGGCGTTGCTGGCCAAGAGAACTTTTTTGGTCTGATCATTCTGACTCTGGATCACGACCTCTTTGCTTTTGCCCGACTCGGTGGGTTCCTGGACGAAACTGACCAACTGCTCTTCCTTCAGGTCATGCAAGACGGATTTTCCGATCCTGTCTTCTTTCTTGACTCCCAGGAGTTTTTCAGCCGCCGGGTTCATGAGCATGATCTCGCCCTTTTTATTGACCATGATCACGCCTTCCGCCATAGAGTGGACGACTTCTTCGGTCTGTTTCTTTTCTTCGCCCATTTCCTTGAACGACACGTCGAGCATCTGGTACTTCTCGCTGACGACCTTGACCTCTTTTTCGACCAGCTCGATCGCCTTGTTCTTTTCCTCGATCACCTTTTCATAGCGCTGCTTGATCTCCATCGTTTTTTCGATGGTTTTCTTCTGGACCTCCGCGGCGACGTAGTTCGAGATCTTTTTGGAGAGGACCGTGACCTGCTGACTCGTCAGGGGAAGGTTCTGCTTGATGTCCTGTTCAAGGTTTTGGGGGATGGAGCCGGGAGCGGCCGGTGTTGAAACCTCCACGGGCACTTTTTTCTTGGCGATCCCGAGCGCCAGGAAGAGCGCAACGGTCACCGCCAGGAACATCAGGATTAGAACGATCGAAACGGTATTATCCATCGAAAGGTATGAACTCCGTTTGAAATAATAAACGCGCCGCTATTGTAGGGGCGCTGCCGCATTTTGTCAGCTAATAAGTTCATTGTCGGCATCTCACGCGTCAGGTTGAGCGGTGTTATGGTTTGGACATTGGACGCGTAGCAGGACCGATTTTTGAGAGTATCGGCGGCAGGGGATAAAGGATTTTCGGATATTTTGGAGAGGTATCGCCGCAGTGTTTTTAACCGCATTTTTCGTGATAATTTTTTAAAAGAATGAAAAATAAGAAAAAACACTGTAACCTTATTATTTATAATGGTTAATGATGTTTTGCAAATTTGACAGAATACGCTTTCAACGGCTATACTTCTTCTAGGATTATAAATCTTGAAAAAAAGTCCTTAAAGTCTGTTCATCTTTCAAGGTTGTTTCCTGAATCCAATAAAACAAAAACAATATAAAAATATGACAACTACTAGCATGAGATCTGCAATGCTTCGGGGAATCTCTATGTTTGTGGCCATTGCCTTTACGGTGACCACGCTCGTCGGGAGTCCGTCCCAAGCCTTTGCTGCTTCAGGAGCCCCGGCTTTGGACAGGGTTTCCGGGAAGGCCGAATTTCTCCGCGATCTCTATGCAATGCCTTCCGAGCTAGGTTCACTGATCTCTCTTTGGAATCCCTCCGCGGGCACACCGGCCCAAGACTTTGTCGTCCTTATCCAGGATGCTCACGCGAATCCTGAGGGACAGGCGAACGTGGCAGGGATCCTGCATTATCTGGGATCGAAATCTCCGGCGCTTTTTGTGGGGCTCGAAGGCGCGGCCGGAGAACTTCATCCCGAGTATCTGGACCTTTTCAAGGAATTTCCTGAAGCGAACCGCGCGATCGTGGAAGACCTCAAGCGGAAGGGCGAGCTGAACGGCGCGGAACAGTTTCTTTTGGGACAGCATCGGGAAACGGGAAATGGGAAACGGGAAGTGAAATCGTTCGACGTTACACGTTCAGCGTTCCCCGAAGTGGTAGTCTCCGGCGTTGAAGACGCCAAACTGTACCGCGACAACCTCCGTACCTTTCGCGATCTTTTGTTCAAGAGGGATGAGGTTCAGACGCTTCTCAATCCCGTCCGGACCCAGCTTGAAAAAGAAAGCTCGCAAAAACTGAACGGGGAGCTTCGTGATTTTCTGAAAGAACGCAGCCGCCGCAAGGAGGGGCGTTTCGGCGCGGCCACACAAGCCGATGCTGACCTTCAGGCCTATGTTCGCTATCTCGAAAAACAGGCCACGAAGATGCTCGAGATCGATCTCAAGGACCCGATCGAGCAGCTGCGTTTTCCGAGCCTGATGCGTCTTATCAGGATCGATGAGGTTCGCAAGAGCTTTGACCCGGAAAAGGCGAAGAGCGAGTGGGAGAAAGCGGTCGCGAGTGTTAAAGCATCCGCTCAAGGTAAAGAGGAAAAGGAGTTTGCAGAGGCGTTGACAGCGTTCGCTCAGGACAAGGGATTTATCAAAGGTGAAGGCGGTTCTCCCGCGATTTCTATGGATCGTTCGCTTTATCCCCGGAAAATGCTCGAAGGTTTATTCCGTTTTGCCAAGAAGCATCAACTTTCATTCGCCGGTCAGGAGGCCTTCTGGCAGAGCTGGAAGCTTGTGACCTTTCAGGCTGAGATCAACGTGACCGAACTCCTTTCGGAGATGGACGCGCTGGAAGAGGCGTTGATCCAAAAACTTGCCCGTACGGAAGAAGAGAAGGCGATGGTCCGGAAGCTGAACGGCTTCGATCTTCTTGAGAAGATGCTCCGGCTGGAACTCAGCCGCGCGGAATATGACAAGGCCCTCTCGGAACAGGAGGCCCTGAGATCTTTTGCCTCGGGTTCAAAAGACCTCGCGGGTTTTATCGATCAGGCTTATCACTTTTACAGGGTGTCCCTGGAGCGCGATGAAGCGCTTGTCTCGAACCTCTTGACGCTTACGCGCGGGGAACGTTACTCGGGGAACGATCAACGGAAAGGATTTGCCGTTTCCCGGCTTCTCGCTCTCTATAGCGGCGGATTTCATACGCCGGGTGTGGAAGAGCGGCTGCGAGTGAAGAACATCGGTTATGCCGTTTTTTCACCGCGGATCACGAAGACCGACCACGGCGAAATGTATGAGAAAGTCATGTCGGGCGAAAACGCCGACCTGACCGCTTATTTCAAGGTCAAAAATCCGTTCCTCACCAAGCAGGAAGCGCTCATTTTTAAACAAATCATCGAGACCGCAGCGCCCGTCCTGGCGGAAAAATATCAGCTGAAGCCCGATCAGGTCGCCGCACGAGTCGCGCAAACCGTCAAAGAAAACCCCGTGCTTTCCGAAGTTGTGACCGCAGAATCCGCGCAAGACGCGGCGTCTGTCCGCTTCGAGTCCAAGTCTGATCTGCCAGTCCTCACGGCTCAGAATTCCTCCGTCATGCCCGAGCCCACCCTGGGTGACCGCGCCGAGTTGCGCGCTCTTGGATCAGCCGTTCCCGAAACTGTTCAGCCTATTTCCATCAATTTCGCTGGCATGGCAACATCGCAGGCTCCCGTCAGTGTCACTCCCGAAGTCCGCTCTGAGGTGCGAGCAGCTCAGGAAAATCTTTTAAAGCTTTATTCTCGTAGAGACGCTTTTGAGAAGCTTTTGGATATTACGCCATTGTTAACCGATAACAACTTGAAGAGAGGAAGATTTCCTAAGGGATTTTTGCTGCCGGGCGGAGCACAGCCTAGGGATATTTACATAGGTATTGGTGAGAAATGCGACCGAGTCGAAATGGTTGTGACCCACAGAGGAGGAGAATGGCGCCTGCGATTTATAGGATACCAAGCTGGGAAAAAGAAGGGG
>CAZSFZ010000023.1:0-9948 GCA_964606385.1 uncultured bacterium | reverse complement strand
AGGAGGAGAATGGCGCCTGCGATTTATAGGATACCAAGCTGGGAAAAAGAAGGGGGAGAAGGAATGGGTGGTGACGAAGGAGGGGTTACAGCCGGCCCTTTCTTCGGATGAACAACGACTATTAGACGAGCGTGAAAAAATTACCAAACGGCTCAGTCAGCTTTATTCCCGAACCGGTGATTTTGAAGAGACCGTGGATATTACGCCGTTGCTGAGTCCATCTTCTCTGGAAAATGGACGATTGCCATACAGCTTTCTAATTCCAGCCGGAGCAAGATCCAACGGGATTTTTATTGGCGTTGGTGTTTGCGACCGGCTTAACATGGTTGTGATCCACAAAGGAGGAGAATGGCGCCTGCGATTTATAGGATACCAAGCTGGGAAAAAGAAGGGGGAGAAGGAATGGGTGGTGACGAAGGAGGGACTGCAACCGGCCCTTTCTTCGGATGAACAACGACTATTAGATGAGCGCAAAAAAATTACCAAACGGCTTAGTCAGCTTTATTCACGAACCGGTGATTTTGAAGAGACCGTGGATATTACGCCGCTGCTAAGTAATAGTGATTTCAAGGGAGGAAAATTACCATCCAGCTTTTTACTTCCGACGGGCAAGAGTGCCGATCAAGTCTCTTCGGGAACAGGTACCGTATGCGACCGGCTTAACATGGTTGTGATCCACAAAGGAGGAGAATGGCGCCTGCGATTTATAGGATACCAAGCTGGGAAAAAGAAGGGGGAGAAGGAATGGGTGGTGACGAAGGAGGGACTGCAACCGGCCCTTTCTTCGGATGAACAACGACTATTAGATGAGCGCAAAAAAATTACCAAACGGCTCAGTCAGCTTTATTCACGAACCGGTGATTTTAAAGAGACCGTGGATATTACTTCCTTGCTGACTTCAAGCACGCTGAGGCTCGGTAGACTGCCAAAAACTTTTCTGCTCCCTGGCGGCCAAAGATCGGGTAGCGTTCCAATGGGTATCGGCGCAGATTGCGACCGCGTTGAGATGATCGTGATCCGCGAGAATGGCGAATGGCGGTTACGGTTCATGGGGTATGAAAAAGGGAGAAAGATGGATGAAAAGGAATGGGTGGTGACGAAAAAGGGGCTGCAACCGGCTCTTTCTGCGAGTGAGCGGCGACTAGAAGGCGAGCGTGCAAAAATTACCAAAAGGCTTAGTCAGCTTTATTCCCGAGCCAATGATTTTAAGGAAGTTCTGGATGTCACTTCATTTCTTAGTGTTGCTAATCTGCGATACGGAACGCTTCCCGAAACATTCCCACTTCCCGATGGACGAAAATCTTCTGATGTAATCAGTTCAGGGGTTGGGCATAAGTGTGACCGAATTGAAATGGTTGTGATCCACCAGGGCGATGAATGGCGTCTGCGATTCATAGGACACAAAGCTGGGAAAAAGAATGGGGAAAAGGAATGGGTTGTGACGGAAAACGGTCTCGAAGAGTTTGCAGCCGACCAGCAAACGGATGAGATCATAGAAAAATATAATATCGCGGATATTGTCGCGGAATTCGCGGATCAGCCGGAGCTGTTGTCTGCGGCGCTGATGCTTACGACGGGGATTCCGCCGGATGTGATCGCGAAGATCGTTGCAAATGCTTTCAAGGGACTGCATGAGAAAACGCGCCAGCCGGACCGTTCGGATTATGTCAAATCGCCCAAGAAGGTCAACCTCGCCGCTTATCCTCGCACGACGCAAGAAATGACCTTTGTCCTTGAGGGACGGGCTGACCGGGATTTTTCTCATGTCATTGTTCAGCGGGGCGATTATGTCCGGCTTGTTCCCATCGCGCCGGACGGGACATTCAAGACCCGCATCATGTTTGAGCGGGGCAAGACCACGGAAGTCTCCTTTACTGGGGTCCATGACGAGAAAAAGCTTATCGGAGAGCCAATCCTCATGCGGGTCCGGCAAACCTCAAAACCCAAGAATACGGATGAAATCCTTGCCGGGTTGTTGGCTTTAAGAAAAGGTGTTGCGGAAAAGATCCAGAAAAATCCCCATCAATTGCGTTACTTAACTCGAAAAATGGAGGTCAGTCTTCTGAAGCATTTTATGCGTGACGAGGGTGAGGGCATGCGTTATCTCGAAACACGAGTACGCCAGGCGGAAAGTCCCTTCCTCAAGACCCTCTATCAAGCCGTCCTGAAAAAATTCAAAGCTGTAGCGAAACTGAAGATTCCGGGGTTTAAGAGCGGTACGAACGAGGACGCGCAGAGGCTTTTCTTTTATCAAAAATACGCGATTTACGAGATCCTCCAGCGGCGTGATGAGGCGTTGCGTTCGGCGGTTGAGGGGCATCCCATCCAGAATCCGGGTGTCATCCTTGCGATGGAGCAGGGGCTTGGGAAAACGCTCGTGGCACTTTCGCTGATCCGCCAGCATGAAGAAGGCGCTTTAATCGTGGCGCCGAACCCTGTGGTCGGGGTCTGGGGGGAGCAGGAGGGGCGTTTTTTTGAGGACCCCGGCCTGGTGCTGGCCAATCAGTCGAGCTCTTCAGCGAAAGTAAAAGCTATTGAAGAGGCCGGAAAAACCCCGAAAGTGGTCCCGCTACAATTCCTTCAGCAAAAAACACACGACCGTTTTGGGACGATGAATCAGTATCCGCTTCAAATGATCGTGCTGGATGAAGCGCATTTCATCGGCAAGACGGACACCAAACAGACTCAGGGCGCCAAGGACCTGAAGGGCGCTTTCAAGCTTCTCATTACGGCGACGCCGTTTTCAAGAGCCGAGCAACTTCGTCCCGTGCTGGCGTACCTGAATCCCGCCACGGCTTATCAGGACGCGGCTATTTTCAAACAGGTCTTTGACGCTGATGATCCGGAGTCGTATCGGCTTCTGCATTTTCTTCTGGGCGAATATGTGATCCGTATCGAAAAAAGCGATGTGTTTGAGGAATATGACCGGGGTATTCCGCTTGAGAAGCAGCAGAACCGGCTGCCGCACAAGACTTATGTGTTGCCGGACGAATTTGGAAGATTTGAACTGACCGATGCGCAGGCCGAGTCGGTTTTTCGCCTTTTCACGGATTGGGGGCAGTGGTCCGCCGAGCAGAATGGCCGGCAAAGGACCGTTGACGACGCAGAGATCCAGCAGCGTCAGCGCCAAAGCGATTATTTTTCAAAGCAACATTCCCTGCGACAGCTGATGAATGATCCCGGATATGTCGGCCTCAAGGAGGATTCGCCCAAACACAAACAAATGGACGCGATTGTGAAGGAAGAGGTTGTGAAACAGGGCGGTAAGGTCCTTATTTTTACTCGCTATCGGGGGCAGGTGCGGCAATATGAAAAGCGCTATGCGCCCTATGGTGGCGTGACATTTTATGGCGATACGGGTGATGGGCAGATCGATTCCGAAGGATATCTGACCAATGCGGATGGCCAGTCACTCTGGTTTAAAAAGAAGAACCCCTATGAATTCGCTGTGGGTAAGAACGGGAAGCCGGTCTCTGCCTCAAAAGGTGATGCCGATGCGAGCCGTATCACTCCTCTGGATTATAACCGTCTTCTTTTTCAAAACGATCCCGACACAAAGGTCATGATCGCGACTTACAATACCGGTTCCTTGGGTGTGACGCTCACGGCTGCGGATGCCGTGATTGAAGATGATCTTCCGCAGAGTTTTATCGAAGGCTATCAGGCCGAGGACCGCGCCCATCGTATTGATAATCAGCGTAAGAAGTACGAAGTACGCTATTACAGACTTGTGGCAAAATACCCCAAGCGATTCCTTGATCGAATGAAAGAACTCGCGGTTATCCGTGACAAAGTGACGGGGGAAAAGGAGATCGTCAGGGAGAACTCGGTCACTCGTGAACAGCGTGAAGATCCGGACCTTGAGGTGCGGAATGTCTTTAATACTTATTTTCGCCAAGGGACTTACGATGAAGTCCTTTTCCAGAATTTGGAGGCGCAACGGGCGATCTTTAAATTGATCCTAGACAGCTATGCGGAGGATAACGCTGACCAGGATTCAAAGAAAGGAATGCCCTTTCTCTTTGAAAACAGGGACCAGCCGGAACCGGAAACCGACCTTGATGCTGACGCTTCCCGCTCCGAGATGCGGACGCAGGAAGGGATCCAGACGACACCGGTCGATCCGAAGATGATGGCGATCATCGAGCAATTCCTTCCGCTGTCTAAAATGCCCGGACAAGATCCGGCGCCGGTCCTTGGGCATTTTATGAGTGCCGGGCAGATGCTCGGCCCGGACGATCAGGATGGAGTGCCGGTGCGCATCCTTTCGGCGCTGAGGAAAGGGGACCTCGCGGAGGCGCGAAAACTCACTCGGAATCTGATATGGGAGTTCGCGGAAAGGAAATACGTTGAGGCCCGGTATTTTCAACGCTTGTCGGATCTAGCGGACCGCTTGGCAGCCATGGGGCTTTTGGATGCCCAGTGGCTTGAGGAGTTAAAGCCGGTTATCGAACAACAACAGGAAAAAGCTCTCGCATGGCAAAAGATGGGGGAGACCCAGCGTATTCCGATTGTGACCGATGAAATACTCGCCCAACCGACGGCTCAAGGCGATCAAAAAGGCGTTCGGTCGGAAATACGTTCCGCCCCTGAAATCGCTCAGGCTTTCAAGGACCGCGTCTATGTCACCGGAGAATTTCCGGAGGGTGCGACCCATCTCTCGTTTCTTTTTAACCAAAGCCTGGATTACCTGACCGCAGAAAAAGACCTCAGGGCTGTCTTCGAAGCGCTTGAAGACGGGAATGTCCGTATCGCACGAATAATTTTGATCCGGCTTATCGAAGAATGGATCGGCGGGGCGGTCGCGGAGATCCATCCGCAGAAATTCCCGCAATTGGAACGATTCATCGCGGAACTTTTGTCGATCGGCATGTTGGATCAAGCGGGCGTGGATTCGCTTACCGCAAAGATCGCGGAAAAGAACGCGCGCATGAAGAGCGAGACCCAGCCGATCATGATCCCCGGTCAGGTCAAACGTTCCGAAGCCCGGACCGCGCGGGCCGTTTTGCAATCCTTTTTGTCCACGCTGCCTTCCAGTCCGACTTTCCATCCCTTCGAGGCTTTTTATATCAGCCGGATCGCGGACAGGCTGAAAGACATCCATCACTCCGTTGTCACGATCTTTGATCTCGATGATACGCTGTGGGATTCAAAATACCGTCCCAAAGTGTACCTCATGCCTTCCTTCCTCGAATCCCTTCAGGCGAACGGGCACATGGCGGGAGTGATCTCGGATAAATTGATCCTGGTGGACGATGTGACGTTCAGCGCCCAAAAGCTGGCCGAGATCTCCGAAGCGGACCGTTCAAAGATCCTGATAGAACATGCCAAAAATTCCCAGTCGTTCCGTGAAAATGTTTCAGAACCGCTTTCAAGGCTCGGCATCACGATGGATGATTTTGATTTCTTTTCGTTGGGGATCATGCATGAAGGACAGATCTACCGTTATATCCGGCTGCGCGACAAAAAAGATCCTGCCAAAGAGCCCGTCGAAATGCTTTTCCCGTTCAGCATGGACGATCCGGCGAAGAACATCCCCCAAGCGAGCAAATTGTTCGCGGCAAAGCTCGTCGACCTCTACATGCAGCAGTATTTCGGGAGGAAAGACCTTACCCAGGCGCATCTCATCATGGTCGGGGACCATTTGAAGGCGGATCATCTCGCGATGGCGAAAAAACCTTTGATGGAAAGCGACGGCCCGTATCATCAGCGGCTTTTTTCGTTCATGGCCCAGGACGAGGTGGGGCAGCGCCCGATCTTTGGGAACGGACGGTCCCACGTGATCGTTCCAAAGTTCGAATTCAAAGACAGCGAGCTTAAAGTCGGTTTCGGTTTAAGCGACCTCGGGGTGGTCTATAAGGTAGAGGACTCTTTTGAGGAGGGGACGCTTTTAGCGGATATCCCTCGAACCGTTCTGCGAGCCATCGAGGACATGGGCAAAGAAGAACAGGAAGAGAATCTGTTCGTTGTTGCGCCGGTCAGCGGGGTCAAACGCGCGGAAATGCGCGCGGACAATCTCGCGAAATTTTCAGCTTCTCTCATCGCGAATCCCGTTCTAACCGCGGGCTCGTCCTTACCCGGCTTTCTTATTTTACGCTCCGAGATGCGATCCCGGCCGCCTATGACGCGGTCGACACGCTATGCCGAAGGACAAGCCACGCGTCCCGGTCAGGTCGTGGGTCAAGCGAGCTTTTTTTCTCCTTCGCTTACGGAAGAAATTTTATTTCCGAGTATCTCTCTGGTGAATATGAGAGTCGAAGAAACCTCGGAGGTGCTTGAACGGCTCGATGAATTGATATCCCGGGCGGAGGCAGGTATCCGTCAGGCTTCCAAAGGCGTCGAACAGGAACAAGCGTTGGAACTGATGGAGCAGTTTGCTGCGGAGATCCGGGAGGATTGGGAACGTATTCAAGAAAGCCTGGAATCGGCGGACAAGGATGTGCCGCCGTTCGCGGAGGGAAGCCGGATGTCCGATCCTTTTGGTCTTTTGATCCGCAAGATCCGTGAGAGGCGGGAGACCGATGCTTCGCGCCAGAACCCGTTGAACCTGCTTCTGGACCAGGTGCGGGCCGCGGCCCTGACGCTTTCACGTTCGGATATTGATCCTGAAGCGGAGCTTGCCTCGGCCGAACAGGTGATGAGCAGTAAGCTGAAGCGTTTTCAAGCCGTGATCCAGGAAAAGGCGGTTGCCCAGCAGAAGTTCGCCAAGGTCCTTCAGAAACTCGGGACCGAACAAGGATTCGAAGAAGCCGGAAAAGAGATGAAGCAAGCGGCTTCCGCCGACGGGGGGATCGAAGATATAGTGAATATGATGGTCGAGGATTTTTTGAGGAATGTTCATGATTATTATTTTGGGACTCCCGAAGCCCGTGAAAAAACACTCCAGAGAATGAGTGATGCCCAAAAAGGTTTTAACGCGATCTTTTACGATGACGTGATGTTTGGCGGCGCCAAAGAGATCAAGCAGCTTTTTTCCGGGAATTCGGTGTTTCAGTTCCGGCGTAAGATGTCGGCGGATCCCACCATGAAAAAAGTCGCTAATGAGATCATCAGCGTGGCGGACGATCTTCTTGCCGCGATCCGGGAGGCGGTCGGGAGGACTTCGCCGAGTTATGAGCTTGAGGGGGGCGACTCGGAAGAAGGGACCGTGTTGGTGGTCCGTGATTTCATGGGGGCGTCAAAAGCGGTAGATCTCTGGGAAAATCACGGCCACCGGATCAAGGCGATCGTGACGGATGCCGCGACTTTTACCACGCATTGGGTGGTTTATCTTAAAGGGGTCGCGAACCCGCCCCTGATCCTCATTATTGATGATGAAAAGCAGCGCAAGCAGCTTGATGCGATCAAGCCCGGCGAGAAGATCCTGGTCGCGGTGGATCCCGAAACAGGAGCGGCCAAGGTCTATCTGGAGCCGACTTCAGACCAGGTGGCGGAAGCCGAACAGGAAACCCGCCGGTTGGCGATGCTCAACCGGGCCCAGCAGCGACAGAATTCCTTGCGCCCGGGACGGATCGGCGTTTACGCCAACGTAAGTCCCGGAGAAACATCCGGGATCGGTGAAAGCGGGGCTGATGGAACGGGGCTCACCCGGACCGAGATCGATGCCGTCGCCGAGGGTTTTATGATCCGGATGGCCCGGTCGAAGGCCGCCGGCAACGAGGAGGAATTCCTCCGGGAAGCAGAACGTTTCCAAAAGCATTTGGAACAGAGCTACGAAGCGCAGTCCAAAGATCCTTCTTTAAAAGGAAAGGCCAACACCTGGCGCGCGTTCGACCTTTGGCCCGACAAAAATGTGGACCTTTTTGATGCCCTGAAAGAATTACAGCTTTCGGATAAGCCTGGATTTGATTTTTTCCGTGAGCCGCTTGGGGCCGAGATCCTTAAAAGACAGATCGCGGCCTTTATGGCGATCGAAGCGCGGCTGGGTGATCTGCCGGCTTCCGAACGGGCCGTGACACGTCTAATGTTCCCGCATGTGAACGGCGCGGAGGATGCCCGCTACCTGTCTGAGGAGATACTTCCCGATGCGCGCCGTTATGCCGCGAATGCGATCGGTGCGGGTCAGGCACCGGCGATGGTTCGTGCCGCGGAAACGCATATCCAGTACGGAGCCATGATCGAAACACCCGAAGCCGTGGAACACATGAAGGAGATTCTCGGATACCGTACGGCGGCACAAACCAGACTTTTCCGTTTCGTCAGCGTCGGGACGAACGATATGGAGATCCGTCTGCTTTCGGACTGGATGAAGGTCAAGCTGAGCCGCGATTATCCCTGGGTCGCGCGCTTCCTCAAAAAACTCTATCCCTTGTATTTGAAACAGTATGAAAAGATCATCCGGACGGTCAAGGAATTCAACGATGACCCGCAGAACGTTCTCCCCGGCGAAGCGCGCGTCGCGGTCGGTTTTTGCGGGGAAGTCGCCGGAACAGATGCGTTCCTTTCATTCCTGCAGGACCAGGATGACCGGTATAACGGCGAGGGCGTGACCGTGCCTCTTTCCGCGAGCATGTCTTCCTCCCAGATCCACCATGCTAAAACTCTTTTGAGGCTTCCCGTCGATTCCGGTCTACGTGCTTTGTTCGACCAAGGAGTGCAGGCGGCTGAAGCCAAACCCGATGACGACTTCAATCAGAAGATCAACGCGCTGGTGTCCCTGAGGGTTAAGCGGGCAGAGAAAGCGCTTCTTTTCATCGAGCAGTACCAGGAGCGTTATGAAATGGCCGGGTTGGAGAACGTCATGTACCGGACGGACATGGACGTGATCTCGGGTATCGGCAGTTTCGGGGACTTTGAGTTCATGAAGGTAATGCTGGAAGATCTGGAGGGGATCGCGTTCGACCCGGAAGATGCGATGAGTGCGGCGGATCTTGAAAAAATACTGGAGATCCTTTCCCGGAAAAACATCACCGTTTTGGCGGATAACGCGGAAATACGGGCAGCTTTTGAATTTCTAAATCAGGTCCGCGATGTCTGGTTGAGCTTGGCCAAGACCGATCCTGACAAGAATTACACGGGAAAATTGACTCCCGCCCTTGCCCCTCTATTCGTCGGAGCGTTCAGCAACCAGCCCTGGCAAGAAGGGATCCCCAAGGAACAGTGGGTGAGCGAATTCTACCGTCTTTATTACAGGAACGCGGCCGTTGCGTTCCGGACGGTTTCACATATTCTGACCCATTATGCCAAAGAGGTCGTTCCGCAAAAGGTCCTGGAGGCAAAAAGGTATGAAGCCGCCGGATTGGAGGGGACCTCTTTCGGAGTGAATGAGCAATTGATTGAAGGCCCCATTTTTTTTATGGAGCACGGTCTGACCTACGGGACTTACCGTTTTCTGGATCTGGAGGGGGCGGGAGATCTTCTTATTCGTCAGCCGGCCCGGATCATGGATTTTTTAAGATATACGGCCGAAAAATTCGGGGAAGGCGAATTGCCGAGGATCGGCTCCGAAACTCAGAAATCGATCCGCCAGAACCGTGAAGCATTCGCAGGCCTGATGATGAGGCCTTCTCCCGAGCGTGAGGCGCTTTACCGATCCTTTTCTCAGTTGATGGCGCTTGACGCCCCGTTGGGCTATGCGGTGTCCCGATTGAACGGTTTCCGGCTGAATAGCGTCCTGATCCCCGGCTTTCAGGAGATCCTCTACCGTTTTCTGGATCATTCCAGGTTTTATCCGCTTCATACCCAGACCGTTCGCGCCTTCAATGTCATGGAAAGGCTTCCTGAACAGGATTCATTTATTTTCTCCCAGGTTGCCGAGATCTATCAAGGATTGAGGGAAGAGCCTTCACATATTCAGAGCCTGAGGTTAGCCGTGCTTTTAATGGACATCGTCAGATACCGGTGGGCAAGGCAGTTCGGCGATCAGGCCGCCCCCGGTTCCATTCAAAGTGTGGACGACGAATGGGTCCGTGGACAGGTGTCCGGCATTCTTTCGGCGATGGGCTTTGA
>CAZSFZ010000022.1:0-37714 GCA_964606385.1 uncultured bacterium | reverse complement strand
CGGGCCATCTCCCCGAGACAATCCGGATGGACGGGCACTTCACGCCAGCCAAGGACCTTGCCGCCTTCCCGGACTGTTTGATCGGCGATCATTTTCCGGGCGCGTTCGGCATCCTTCTCGGCCCGAGGAAGGAACAGCATGCCCACACCGTACTTCCCCTCTGAGGGGAGTGGAAATTTGAGGGCTTTTGAGAAAAATTTATGCGGGATCTGAAGGAGCATCCCGGCGCCGTCGCCTGTCTTGAGGTCCCCGCCGACCGCGCCGCGGTGGACGAGGTTCTTCAGGATCTGGACGCCGTCACGGACCACCTGGTGCGTGCGAGTCCCGTCGATCTTGACGACGAAACCTACGCCGCAAGCGTCGTGCTCCAAACTGGGATGATACAAACCCTGCTCTTTCATTTCTCGCGTCCCTTCGGGATCCTTCGTCCATGAAGGCTGATTTCGTGCGGATACACTACGCCCCGCGCTTCATTTTCTTTTAATGACATCTAGGGCAAGGCAGGCGGTACGTATTCTACTGATTTCAGGCGTTTTTTAAATAAAAAAATCCGATGATCGTCTTCCCATCCACGATCTTACGGCGGCGGATCATCCGGCCTATCTCCGCCAGGCTAAAGACGCCTATCTCGAATTCCTCGTCCTCATCCTTGACGGCCACAGCAGGCTTGAGGCCGGACGCCAGAAATACATGCATTTTTTCACCCGAAACACCCGGCGTCGGATAGAACTCGAGCAGTTTCCGGAGCTTCCCCGGCTTCATTCCGATCTCTTCCATAAGCTCCCGCTTGGCGGCGTGGGGAAAGGTTTCGCCTGATTCCCGGCCTCCGGCCGGGAACTCCCAGAGATGGCGCTCCAGTGGAAAACGGTATTGGCGGACCAGGATGAATTTTCCGTCCTCTGTCTCAGGAATGATCACGACACAGCCGGGATGTTCCAGGATCTGGCGAGAAAGGAGCTTCCCCTGAGGCGTCCTGACCATGCAGTCCACAAGGCGGATCGGACCTTTGGCGAAGATGACTTTTTTCTTGGAGACACAGTACGTTTTTTTTCTCATAAAAAAAGCCCGCCCTAAAGGCGAGCCTCGTTAATTTTTGCCGAACAAAAATTAGCGGGATACGGGAATCGAACCCGTGTCCACAGCTTGGGAAGCTGTTGTACTACCATTGTACTAATCCCGCGTGAAGATCTTCCTTAATAACCAAATTCCAAGAAACAAAATCCAAATAATATTCAAATTCTAAAGGCCCAACACGCCACCTCTTTCCGCGCATTGAACTTGCTTCGCCAAAAATTGTTTGGTTATTGCATCTTGGAGCTTGTATCTTATCTGCCTCTTGGCAGATCAGATTTTACAGATTTTTTTCAAAACTTCCAGGCGTTTGTCAAAATGCTCGCGCTTCACTTCGCGGAGCCGTTCGAGTCCGAATTTCTCGACGGTAAAAGACGCCACAATGGTCCCGTACGCGATCGCCGTCTTCATGGTCTTCAGGTTCACCTTGCGCGCCGCTGCAAGATACCCCATGACACCCCCCGCGAAACTGTCCCCCGCACCGGTCGGGTCATAAACATTTTCCAGCGGGTAGGCCGGATAAACAAAAAGGCCTTCATGGCTGTAAAGAAGCGCGCCATGCTCCCCTTTTTTGATGATCACGTATTCCGGCCCCATATTATGGATCATCTGAGCCGCCTTGATGAGATTCACCTGCCCCGTGAGCTGGCGCGCCTCGCCATCGTTCATGAAGACCGCGTGAACGCGGCTCAGCACTTTTTCGACCGAAGCCCGTTTATTCTGGATCCAAAAGTTCATCGTGTCGCACGCGACGAACTTGAGCGACGCGCCGTGCACCTGGTCAAGCACGCTGAGCTGGAGGTCCGGGTCCACGTTCGCGAGAAACACGAATTCCGGGGTTTTTTCATATTTGAGCTGAGGCTTGAAATCGAGCAGCACATTCAAGTCCGTCTGCAGCGTGATCGCGGAATTCATGTCCGCTTCGTATTTTCCCTTCCAGTGGAACGTCTTGCCCGGCAGGGTTACCAGATGGCTGAGATCGACGTCTTTTTCCAGAAGCACCTTGCGGTACTCCTCCGGGAAATCCTGCCCAACGACCGCCACCACGCCGACCTTGGTAAAGAAGCTCGCGGCATATGAAAAATAGGAAGCGGAACCTCCAAAAACGGTCTGCAACGCCCCAAACGGCGTGGACAGTTCATCGATGGCAACGGTTCCGATCACGATCAGATAAGGAGGTTTTGACATTTTTACGCCTTTCCGGTATCTAAAATTTTAACAAATCAACAGAGAGCTGGTGTTTCAGTTCACGTGCGGCGCCTGCCGGGTCCGCCGCGGCAAAGATCGCCCGAACTACCGCGATCCTGATCGCTCCCGCCGCGACCACCTCGCGCATATTCGAAAGATCGATCCCGCCGATCGCAACCCACGGGATACGGATGTGCTTCGCGGCTTGCCTCACAAAACTCAAACCGACGGATCTCACGCCGGGCTTTGTGGGCGTCCGGAATACGGGCCCGACACCGATGTAATCGGCCCCTTCCCGCACAGCGGCCCGCGCCTGTTCCAGGCTGTGGGTTGATTTCCCAACGATCAGCTTCTGCCCGCATTGCTGCGCCATTTGACGCGCCACGCGGACCGGCATATCGTCCTGGCCCAAGTGGACCCCATCGGCTCTTGTCGCGAGCGCGATATCCACCCGGTCGTTCACAAAGAACAGCTTCCGGTATTTGGCAGCGATCTTGCAAATTTTCATGCCCAAGCGTATCAGGGCTGCATCCGGCAGAACCTTCGAGCGAAGCTGGACGACATCCGCCCCGCCCCGGTAAGCCGCTTCGATCTTCCGAAGCGGAAGAGCGCTTTCGTACTTCAGATCCGTGACTGCGTATAAGCGAAATCCGTTGAGCAGTTTTCGCTTCCACTCCATGACTTAGGCCAATTTCAGGATCTTAATGACGCGCGTCGAGGACCGTCCCTTCACAAACGCGATCCGCTTCACCTTCCCGCCCCAAGCCATCACTTCCTTGGCTCCCACAATGTCCTTGATCGCCCAGTCGGCCCCTTTGACGAGCACATCGGGCTTGATCGCCTGGATCAGCTTGAGCGGGGTAGGATCATTGAACAAAATAGCGTGATCGACGCATGCAAGCGCCGTAAGCACCCTGATGCGGTCTTGTTCGGGATTGACCGGACGGCTGGGATCTTTATAGGTTTTTACCGAGCGGTCCGTGTTGACACCCACGATCAAAGCATCCGCCGACTGGCGGGCCTTCTGAAGATAAGTCACATGACCCAGATGCAGGATATCAAACGTCCCGTTCGTAAAAGCAATACGCTTTCCCTGCGAACGCAGACGTCGGACGACGCGAGCCAAACTATTCTTTGTCAGGATCTTGGAGGCCATACGGTTATCCGAAAAGGATCGATTCCACGACTTCACAGATGGCATGCAAAGCCGTCATGTGCGCTTCCTGGATGTAAGTCGTTTTTTGAGCTTTTACGACAAAACAAAGGTCCACGGCATCCTTCATCACGCCGCCGTCCTTCCCCGTAAAACCCAGCGTCATGATGCCCTGGCTTTTCGCCTGCGTGATCGCGTCAAGGATATTGGGAGAGCGTCCGCTCGTGGAAAGCACGATCAGGACATCCCCCTTCTTCCCCAAGCCTTCGATCTGACGGGAAAAAACTTTTTCAAAACCAAAATCGTTCCCGATCGCCGTAAGCGCCGCGATATCCGCCGTCAGCGCAATTGCCGGAAGGCTGCGCCGGTTCTTTTCGAAACGGCCCACGAATTCCGCGGCGATGTGAAGCGAATCGGAGGCGGAACCGCCGTTCCCGCACAAAAGCACCTTATTTCCGGCTTTCAAAGCGTGAATGATGGCATGCGCCATCTTATCCATCAGCTCATACTGCGCCGGACCGAAGGTTTTCTGAAACGCTTCCTGATGCCCCTGGACGAGGCTCTCGATCGTATTTTTCATGGAATTAACCGAAAAAGATCTTGGAGACGTCATAAAGATCCATCGGCACGGTCTTGAGCGAGCCGACGGCATCCGCGAGAGGGACCTCCACAATATCACGGCCCCGAAGCGCCGCCATGTACCCGAATTTTTCGAGCTTCACGAGTTCGACGGCCTTCACGCCAAAACGCGTCCCGAGCACCCGGTCAAACGCCGTCGGCGAACCGCCGCGCTGGATATGGCCGAGCACCGCGCAACGGGTTTCAAAACCCGTTTTCTTCTCGATCAGTTTCGCGAGCCGGTCCCCGATCCCGCCCAGAAGAACATGACCGAACGCGTCGAGCTCCTTTTTGGTCGTCGCCAGGTCTTCGCCCTTCAGGGAAAAACCTTCCGCGACCGCGACGATACTGAAGTTCTTGCCGCGGCTGTGCCGTTTCTTGATGAAATCACAGATCTCGTCACCCGTCATCGGGACTTCCGGGATCAGGGTCACATGCGCGCCGCCCGCGAGCCCCGCTTCAAGAGCGATCCAGCCGGCATGCCGTCCCATGATCTCAACGACCATGACGCGGTTATGCGAATCCGCCGTCGTATGAAGACGATCGATGCATTCCGTGGCGATATTCAAGGCCGTATCGTAGCCAAAGGTATAATCCGTGGCGTTCAGGTCGTTATCGATCGTTTTGGGAACTCCGATCACCGGAATGCCGTCCTTGAAAAGCTTGCTCCCGGCACCCAGCGTATCTTCTCCGCCGATCGCGATCAGCGCGTCCAGCTTGTTCTTTTTGATGTTCTCGCGGACCTTTTCCACATCCGCGGGATTCTTGTAAGGATTCGTCCGGGACGTTCCCAGGATGGTCCCGCCGCGCGGCAAAATACCGGAAACGGATTCCAGCGTTAGCTCTTGCGTGATATTTTGAATGATACCTTTCCAACCTTGCCGGAACCCGATGCAGGTCCAGCCTTCCTTTTTCGCCGTTTTTACGATCGCGCGGATCACCGCGTTAAGTCCCGGACAATCACCGCCACCCGTAAGCATTCCAATACGCTTCATCGCTTCACCTCTTAGAGATTGGTTGATGATATTAGAGTTTTGTTATGAGATTGATTTCAAACCGGAGGCTGTCCGCAATCCCGAACGGAACAAGACCCTCTCCGCAAAAGCTATTTCTTAGAAGCATCCGGATCCGGAAGATCCGATCCCGTATCCTCGATGCCCTTCACGTCGCAGATCACGATCAGCTGATTCTCGGGCCCCAGCAGCCGCTTGACGCGCTGTTGCACTTCCTGCTGCAGCTCCGAAAGGACCGTCGGGACATGGCCGCCTCCCCAAAGCGTCAGGCGCAGCTTGATCTCGACGTTCTTGCCGAGGATATTCACTTTCGCCTTCACGTTCTTCACGAGCGGGAAACGCTTGACTGCCTTGACCGCCGTATTCCCGAGCGTCGCGGCGGACACCACCATCGGCCCGATCTCACTCTGAAAGAAAACAGCTTCGTTCGGCCTCCCCGCCTTCACGAGCATCTTCGCGAACGAAAGGCCGAGGATAATAAACACAAGGCCGGTCACCCCGACCTGGATGGAGCGCCAGCTGCTCTGATAGATCTCCTGGACCTTCAGGATCGCGTCATCGAAGGCGAGCAAATGAAGGGAAACGATGATCATCAGACTGCCCAACGTCAGGAACGCTAAGATCGCGAAAAGCTGGGCGAAAGCGTTGGCGACTTTCATTTCTTGTCTTTGTTCGATTCCGCTTCGTCCGCCTTACCGTCGCCAAAGATCGTCGTCTCGATGAACTTGGTGTTCACCGAGCCCTGACGGAATCGCGGATGGCTCAGCACGCGGACATGGAGCGGCGCCGTCGTCTTGACCGGCTTGACCTCGATCTCCCGGAGCGCCCGAAGCATGACCGTGATCGCGTCCTGCCGGTTCTTCCCGTAGGCGATCAGCTTCGCGATCATGGAATCATAGAAAGGCGGGATGGAATATCCCGTGTAGATGTGGCTGTCGAGCCGGATCCCCGGACCGCCCGGCATGCGCCAGAAATCGATCTTCCCGGGCGACGGCATGAAATTATTGTCGGGGTCCTCCGCGTTGATGCGGCATTCGATCGCGTGACCGGTGATCTCGACCTGCTCCTGCGTGAAACTGAGTTTTTCGCCAGCCGCGACGCGCAGCTGTTCTTTCACGAGATCGAGCCCCGTCACCATCTCCGTCACCGGGTGCTCGACCTGGAGCCGCGTATTCATCTCCATAAAATAGAAATCCTCGTTCTTATCGAGAAGGAATTCGATCGTCCCGGCGTTCTCGTACTTGAAAGCCTTCGCGGCCTTGATCGCCGCATCGCCGATCTTCTTGCGGAGCTTGGCGCTCATCCCCGGCGCGGGAGATTCTTCGATCAATTTCTGATGGCGGCGCTGGACCGAGCAATCGCGCTCGCCCAGATGGACCACGTTCCCGAAACTATCGGCCATGATCTGCACTTCGATGTGTCGCGGCTCTTCGATGAATTTTTCGATATAGACCTCACCGTTCCCGAATGCCGCTTCGGCCTCAGTTTGAGCCGTCAGGAACGCGCTGATGAGCTTCCCGTCATTATGCGCGATCTTGATCCCTTTGCCTCCGCCCCCTGCCGACGCCTTGACGATCACCGGGTATCCAAGCTTTTTCGCGAGGCGTAACGCCTCCTCCTGGTCTTTCACTGTTCCCTTGCTGCCCGGGATGATCGGAACACCCGCTTTTTTCATTTCAAGCCGCGCGACCGATTTATCGCCAGCCATCCGGATGCTTTCGGGCCTCGGCCCGATGAACTTGATCTGGCAGGATTCGCAAATCTCCGCGAAGTGCGCGTTCTCGGCCAGAAACCCATAACCGGGATGGATGGCCTCGACGTCCGCGATCTCCGCCGCGGAAATAAGCGCCGGGATGTTGAGGTAGCTCTCGGAACTGGGCGCTTCACCGATGCAAATGGCATCATCCGCCAATTTAACGTGCAGGGATTCCCGGTCCGCTTTGGAGAATACCGCCACGGTCTGGATGCCCATTTCACGGCAGGCGCGGATCACGCGTACTGCGATCTCACCACGATTTGCTATCAGGATCTTTGAGAACATGATTTTTCCCCGTATAAAGGGTTACTGTTGCGGATTTTTTCGGGATCAGACTTTTTTGATCTTCATGATCGGTTGATCGTATTCGACCGTTTGGCCGTTCTGGACCAGGATCTCGACCACGCTCCCGCCCAATTCCGATTTGATCTCATTCATGAGTTTCATGGCTTCGATGATGCAAAGCACATCGCCTTCCTTCACGACCTTCCCGACGCTCACATACGCCGGCTGGTCCGGCGCGGGAGCCGCGTAGAATGTGCCGACCATCGGGGAACGCACGATCGTCACGCCCTCCTCGGCGACGGGCTGTCCGGAGGCAGCCGCCGGCATCGCGGCGGAAACCGCCGGGGCCTGCATGATCGTCTGCATCGGAGCCATCCCCTGAGGCGCGCTGTGCACCACCACGGCGCCGCTCGCCTGCTTCCGGAGCTTAATCTTCGCGTTGTCTTTTTCGATCTCGATCTCGCCGACATTATGCTCGGCCATCAATTCTAAAAGTTCTTTGATCTCCTTAATATTCATTTTCTTTTCCTCGTCAAATGAGCGCGCAGCGTTGCGGCACGCAACCTGCATCGCGAATTTGATCCGCCGCGATGTGTGGCGGACCTTACTTTTTTACTTTTTTTACGGCTTTTTTAGAAGAACGACCAGAACTGGTTTTGGAAACGTAGGCCGCAAGGCCCCGCAGACCCAGGAGGTAACTGTCTTTCCCGAACCCCGTCACCTGGGCAACACATGCCGGGGCCGTCATTGAATGCTGTCTGAAATCCTCGCGCTTATAAATATGGCTTAAATGGACCTCTACCGCGGGCAGGCCGCAGGCCGCCAGGGCATCCCGGATTGCGACGCTCGTATGGGTATACGCGGCCGGGTTGATCAGAACCCCCGCGAACTCACGGCGCGCGCCGCCAATACGGTCCACGATCTCGCCCTCATGGTTGCTCTGAAGGATCTCCAACCCGATCCCTAGGGACTCGGCCTCCTTCTCAAGGGCCGCGTTGATCTGCTCAAGGGTGACCTTGCCGTAAACCGACACTTCGCGCTCGCCAAGAAGCTGCAGATTCGGGCCGTGAACCACCAGGATTTTTTTCATAAAGACTTCCTCGCCGCCGTAATTCTAAACTATTCTTTCGGGGTTTGCACCATTTCCATCTCGTCAAAGTCCTTCTTCTTCAGGCCCCCTCGGAACGCGTACCAGATCCCCGAACCGATACTGAACGAGTAGATCAGGAGGTCCATCAAAAGCGTGTAAGCCAACGCCCGCTCCTGAGGGAGATACCGGCTGAAAAGATACAGGACGCTCGCTTCCCGCACCCCAAGCCCGCCGATGGAAGGCGCCATACTAACGATGGAAATAACGGGTATCAAGATAAAAAACTTCCAATAGCTGATATCTGCGCCTATCGAAACGGCGATCCAGTAATTCGTGGTGATAAAAACGGCCTGACCGACAAACGAAAGGGCCACCGCCGTCAGGACCGGCCCGTGATGATGCCGGTAACCGTAGATCGCGTGATAGATCTCAGCGAGACGCATCTTGAACTTTTCACTCGGGATCAGATGCGCCACCCCTTTAAAGATCCTTGCGAAACGCCGACTCGCGAAAAACACGCCGAAAAACACGAACACCCCCAACGCCCCGTAGACGGCATAATCGATATAGGCGCTGTCGGCCTCCTTGCTGAAACACAGAAGTCCGATCGTCGCCATCATGATCGTCGCGAGAAACCCCAAAAGCCGGTCCAAAAGGATGGACGTCGCGGATTCGATCTTCTTTCCCGAATGCTTGTAGGCATAGACCGCCTTGGCCACGTCCCCCCCGACGGCCGACGGAAGCATCAGGTTATAAAAAAGCCCCACAAAACCGAGGTGATAACATTCGCGGAAGGTCATATGGATGTCCTGGACCCGGAACACCCATTGAAGGCGGACGGCGATGATCGCAAGCCCCACGAAATAGCCGGCAATCGCAAGGACGATCCATCCCCAGACCACCTCGTTTCGAAGAATGGCCATAGACTCATGGAGTTTGTCGCGCATGACATAGACGATAAGTCCGATCGCGGCAAAACTGATAATGAAACGGAGGATCTTCCCCTTCATACGCTCTGGGAGAATTTGATCTGCAGTTGGGTGATAAGGGTCTCAAGCATTTTCTTTTCGTCGTCGCTCAGGTTCCCCTGGGTCTTGTCGCGAAGCGCGACCAGAAGATCGATCGCTTCCTTGGCGCCTTCGGTATTGAGTTCCGTCTGCTGGGTCATGGGATTGGGAATATCCCCCAAGTTCATGAGCGTCTGATAGCCGAGCGACTGAACAAGGCTCAAGAAAGCCTTGGACGTTTCCGCCGGCTTGGACTTCGCGGCGGGTTTAGCGGCTGGGGCGGCCTGAGCCTTAACGCTCTCCGCCTGTTCTTTCCAGCTTTCGTCGACTTTTTTCTCTGTAAAACGGATATCTTTATCTGGTTCCATAAACACCTCCCTGAATCTTTTCTCCCGTCCCGAAAACCGGGATGATAAAAAAAAGAGGTTCGTGACCGAGTGGGGATCTGGTGGCCACGAACCTCTGCAGGTGAGTCGAGACCCGTAAGTCTCGCATGGGTTGTATTATACTCCCGCTCCCCCCTCTGTCAATGCCGGAGGCAGGCTTTTTCTAGCCGTAAAGCAGGGATGATGGGCTGACAAAAGCAAGAAAAAACCCGGCTCCAGGAGGCCCTGAAACCGGGTTGTAGAATTCCGTCCCTAAACTGATTACGCGGCTTTTGCCGTTGCCGCAATGCTGATGATATCGGACCAGATCTTGGCCAATCCCGAAAGAGCGGCATCGTCCATATCGAAGTATCGGCCGTTCTTCACGATCGCGCGGACATCGCCCAGGGATTTGATCAGTTGCCCCATGGCCCCCTCAGCATCGGATTGGACATAAAGCTGAGAGAATCTCCCTGCCACAAAGTTTCGGCCCGCGGCGTTCCGGGGATTGATCTTAGGCACATCGACCACGGCACCAAGAGAAACACCCGCCAGTTTTGTGGCCATTTCGGGAACTTCCACCAACAAGGTCACATGATCCCCCATGACGGCGCCAAGATCCTTATAGCGCCCCGCGGCATTCTTGGCCTTGGACATTAACTGTCCGGCAGTCCCGTAGGATACCGCCAGCCTGTTCCCGATCTTGAGGTCATTGGCGCCGGACATTTTCTGAATATCCGCGACCGCCGCCTCGAAAACCGGCATCCCTTGCTCGACCGTGTCATTCAACTCAATCACAAAATTAAATTCCAGATTCGGGTTCATCGCAAGTTGCACACCTAACGCGGCAAGCTCTTCGTTCGACGGCAGCTGGTTCATGACCTTGACCACCGCCCCGCGCTCATTGGAAACCGCAAAAGCGGGATTGGCCGCGACAATATCACGAACATTCTTCATGAATTCTCCGAACGAGAAGGTCCCGCTGCGCATCTGCGTCACATACGCTGTCAGGATATCCGCGACTCCCTTTGCGGCATCCTGCGCCACGGCCTCAGGGATCTGCGAAGGCACCACGATCCCCGTGAAAACATTGGCCAAGCTATCCGTCCCGAACTCAGGACGATTCTCAATAAGCCACGCCTTGGTATCCGGCGCCAAAAGATCTGACACCTGATCCGCAATATCCTGTCTTTCCGCAACGGTGACCCGCGCCTCGGAACGCAAAGCTGGATTTCCCCTTTTAAAAGATCCCTGCGCTTTGATCACCGCAAAAGCTTTGTCTGCCAACTCGCTTTGAACAAAATCCTCACTGCCCTTGATGACCCGGATATTTTCGATCTCGGCATTGCGCCCAATCTCAAGCGTGAGCGTGCCGTGATCGATCTGCCGGACCGAAACTCCATAAGTGTAAGTACCGCGCGGCGTCACACCAGGTTGAGGACCCTGTTTGAGCGTGATCTCGGCCGTATCCCCTGTCGATAATTCGACATCGATCTTCCTCGGAATCCCATCAACACGAAATAGCACATTCCCGACACGAAGTTCAGAACGACGAACCGCGGGGCTTGTAACCAGAGGCTTCATGGCCATGATCCTGTCACGAAACGCTTTCACTTCAAGGATGTTGTTTCCGCGCAAAGCTTCATCCATGACATCCCCATTCCTGTCCTCGATCCGAGCCAGAATCGCATCCGCATCGCCCAACAGATCATCCGCGTCAACGCCTGCCGCATAACGATCCTCCATAGACGCTATAATTCCATGCATCTCGGCTTTTAACCCGGCCAAGCTGTCCAAAATTTCATTCTGGCTCGGCAATCGAGTCGGAACGACAGTCACAGGCATATTAAGATCACGGCCATCCATAACTGCCGGGATAACACCTGCTTGAGGGTTCGCGGGTGCCGGTTTCCTTGTAAAAGCATTCTTAACAATCCCGGCGAGATAATTAACGAGGAAAAACAACCCGCTCACTCCTAAGGTCACCAGAGCACCGACCAGCCATTCATCGCGATAAATATCGAATGGAGGACGAGCGAGTTGAGCGACGCTTTCCCTCGAATTCCCAATGACCGCCAGCACGAACTGAAAGCCGCTCATCATGCCGGCTATAATTCCCGTGGCCTCCAACATATTCGGCTCGCGACCTCGGGCCTCTGAGCGCCCCAAAACGGCCGCCCAGGCCTGGGCAACATCCGGCGCTTCGGATCTTAATGTCTCAAAACTGATCCCGAGGTCCCGGTCAAGACGATACTCGCCGGTAGTTACAGGCAAATCTCTGGCATCCTGCGGGAAACGCGCTATCTCCGGAAGCCGCGTCTCAGTATTAAGATGTAAGGCATAAAGGACCCCATTAGCGCCAACCCGATAATCCAAGACCGGAGCGACAGGGATCGGCGTTACCTGCTCAACGCCAGTACTGTAATTCACCGCGACGCCATAAGGCGTGCCGTTTGTATCAAGAGCAACACCCAGAGAAATAGCGGCGGGCAATTGTCCGGACAAAACGCTGTTCCGGTTCGTGATCTGGTTATAATCCATAGGCGCCGGAACCCGATCCAGCCGGTCTTGCAAGGCGCCACGGGCCCTGTAGAGCTCCTGCAGCGCGTCAGGATTCAACATATCGATATAGGTCTCAACAAGCACTGCATCGGATTGAAATCGCGTGAAGTTCTCATGCGTATCGGCAAGATTTCCGTTCTGAAGGTATTGATAATAGGCATTCATGAAAAGGGGCGTCCAACCCGGGCCTTCTTCGGGCGCAATGGCCAACACCGCCGATACTTGGCGGTCGAGGGCATCCGCCGCCTTTGCGAGCCTTGCATCCTGCCACACCGAAAATCTCCACATCGCCGTAACGATCAGGGCCGCTGTGATCACGGACGCGGAGGTCACCGCTGCCACCGTCCGTATTTTTTCCGGTTCTAATCTGACTTCCGACCGCAATTCCGGCCGGGCAGCACCCTCCTCTATTTCGGCTTGACGGTCCTGCCGCTCTTGACGGGCTCTTCGAAGCTCCTCAACCGCATCGGGATTCAACTGACGGATGTGATCTTCGATCAGAGTTCCGTCGGACATGAAGCCCCTGAAGCTTTCGCGATTGTCCGCAAGATTTTTCGCGCGAAGATACTCGTAGTAGGCATTCATTAAAATCGGCGTCCATTCCATGCCCGCGTCCGGTGACACTTGCAAAACCGTAGCGACTTCGCGATCAAGAGCATCCGCGGCTTTTGTGATCTGCGCGTCGCGCCAAGCTGAAAATCGCAGCATCCCGGCCACCAGGATCGTCGCCGTTATTAGTCCAATAGATGCAACGGCTAAGGATTGAATCCTTCCAAAGCCCGCCCTAACTTCAGCACGAGCAGGGAGGGCTCGCACGCCGTATGAGGAGAGCGTCCGTCCGTCGCCATCCCGGACCTGAATCCCATCCCGAGAAAAATTGACCGTCAAATGTGTCCGCGAAATACCCGTATCCCCTAAAAGGCGTATCCCGCTTCCCTCTTTCCTTCCGACCGTGGTGGAATTCCCGCGATCCAATCTCAACTCTTGAATAAGATTCCCCGATTTAGTAACCGCCCGAACAAGCACGGAGTTCACGGCCCCGCGAACAGGTTCGATTTCGACGGCAACGGCGTAAGATTTTTTATCAGGATTGTTTACCAAAGCCAACCGGAGCGGAGGAACAGAAGGCGCTGTCTCCCGGCCATTAATACTCGAGTCCAAATCCACGGAAAGACCCAACACGTCCGCGGCCGCCGCAAGCGCATCACTATAAGTTGAGAATGATCCGTCCGCGGAACCGCTGCTTACCCATGACCGTGTCACATCAGGACCTTTGACAGGATTTTCGATCACGAGATACCGGCCTTCATCCATCTTAACAACGAGCTCCCGGGGATCGGTAATATCCACGATGCCTTCCGTTTCAATTTCTTCCGTAACACGTTCAACCGTCGGCTGGACCGGTCGCGCGGGAATCCCAGGCTGACGTCGAGCTGTCGTCGGAGCCGGCTGCGCTCTGCGCCCGAACGTATCGCTAAACCAATCCGTGACACCGTCAAACACACCGCGCGTCCAGGCCTCATAGGCGCCCCAAACGGCCGCGATGACGCCTGCGACTACAAGAAGGAAAACAACGAACGGATCACTAATGGCCGTCGTCAACGCGGAAGGCTCAAAACTACTGAGGGCGGCTCGCGTCGAGTTCATAGCATTCATGACCGGCACTACAGCGTAACCGATCACTGCCCCGACGATCGTCGATCCGGCCTGAACCATGAACTTGTTGGAGACCTTCGGGAACGCCAAAGTAAGGAAATTTCCAAGAATAAAACCGATCGCTCCGCCGGCGAATGCCCATGCCGTTGGATTCTGGAGTATTTGCTGAACCGCCTGGTCCAACGAAGGCCAACCCGGAACGATTTCCATCCCGGCCCGCACCTCCGACCGCGGGCCTTTTTGAACCGCTTCAAGGATCCCATTCGGCTGTAACGCGTTGGACTTGTCATAAGCCTTAACCTGAATTCCGGGTCTGATCGCATTGATAATCTTCTGTAATTGCGTTGGATCATCCGTTGTCATCATCACGTACCCATCAACCGGGAACCCATTTGTCACAAACGCCTGCAACAAATCCGTCCCGAGGGGCAGGCCCCGCCCAAGATTCCAATCCGAAACGATATTCCTAGGCCATCCCCCGTCCTTTTTCCTTGATACCCGCTGCGCTAATTTCTTAGCAGCCTCATCCACGCTCGAAGCAACCTCAATTTCATTTTCCGTATAACCTGCTCCCAAGAGCATTTTTTGAAACGCTTCCTGCATCATGGGATGATCTTCGATGAGAAGAACCCAGTCACCCTTGTTCGTAGTACGCTTAAGATCATCAACTGCTTTTTTATTGAAAACTTCCCTTGCCTCGGAGCGGGACCTGTCAAGGACAACGGCCACCACGACAACTCCTAAGAGTATCGGAATGGAAGCTACCGCAACTTTTTCTACCGCTGGAAAAGCCAGCATCAAGCCGGAAAGAGCGGGAACAGCTAACGCGGCAGAAACCCAATGCCCCACCTCCCGACTCGCCGGAGTTTCCCTCGCCTCGGAGCGGGCATTGGCAAGCCATGTCTGATAACCAGCCACACCCACAGAATCCCGAACGGTCAGACGACTCCCATCCCAAAAAAGCCAGCCGTTCTTTAGTTCCCGGAGGAGCTCAGCCGCATCCGGAAGGGCTTGGGCCGGATCAGATCGCTCTTTGCCATCACGGCTTTGAATCTCAATCGGCGCTAAAGGTTCTGGAGACTCGCTGCGCCACCTCGTCAGTACGTTTTGATACGCATCCACACCCACAGAATCCCGAACGGTCAGACGGCTCCCATCCCAAAAAAGCCAGCCGCTCTTTAGATCCCGAATAAGCTCGGCCGCATTCGGAAGGGCTTGGGTTGGATCAGACCGCTCTTTGCCATCACGACTTTGGATTTCAATCACTTCCGTTCTCACTTCGGCGCGGGTCGCCTGGGCCGTCGCTAAGGCTGGAGTCGTCGTGATGGTCGGAGTGGATGCGACGCGCACCGTGGGAATAATCTGGCCAGAAACGCCCCCGACCTGTCCCTCTTGAAGCGGAACCTCCACGCGTGTCACATCTCCGCGATTCACGATTTTGTAAACAGGCAAGCCGTCGGCGCCCTTAAGAACCTCGCCTTGCGCATTCACCTGCATCGCAAGCACGATGTTGTTCTTGAGCGCAAGCGGTGACTTGTTGAATTCAGCGACAGTCTTCGGAATGCTGGCGTTGTCCATCTTCGCAGCGACATCGATCAAACCGGCATAGAGCTTGCCGGCATCGACACCATTACTGATCAGAACATTGATATTGAGCATCTTGGAGACCATTTCAATATAAGAGATCGAAAAGAGATGCTCACGGTCCTGCAACATAGTGGCGCGATAAAGACCCTCGTCGGATTTTTCGGAAAGGCGCGGGGTGACAATGCCGTAGCTGATAGAATTCTCGCGAAACAGGTCGCTCATGCCGTCCGTGTGGAAACCGCCGGTAATGAGGATCGCCTTTGTGATCTTGCGTTCCGCCATGGCGCTCTGCATTTGTTTATAGAAGACAGATTCGCGCATGCGCGCGTAGTCGTAGAATTCAAGGCCTGCGGCATAAAGTTCATCCATCTTGCCACCGAAGGCCTTGGGCATGATCTCTTGGTCCCTCTTGATGCTTTCGTCGCCGGATGCAATTACAGCGTCTTTCAGGCGCGACACAAGAGATGGAACGGAGATCCGGTCCTTCCCGGCAACCGCCTGGCGCCATTGGGCGCGGTTCAATTCAAGATGAAGCAGTTTACGCAAAAGCTCGCCGTCCCGATAAAGGGCAAGGAGCTCCTTCTGTTTGGGCTCCTCAGCCAATTGATCCAGCATTTGCGTAAAGAGGTACTCGATCTCTTCAAAAAGGACTTTAGGGTCCAATTCAGAACGGAGCGTTACATAACCGGCAAAAAGGCTGAACGCGGGATAATCGCTGAACTTGAATCCTTGCGGGCCGGCCTCGGCGTTCAGACGTTCCAACACCTCGCGAGGAGAAACTTCCTTGGTGGACTTTCCGACCGCGATACTGCCCTCATTAAAACTCTCGAGCGTGGCGATGAGCTCCTTGGAGACATTCTTGCCGCGAAGCCACTGGATGAGCGCGGCCTGCTCCTCCTGCCCCTTGGCACGGTTCAGGTCCTTTTCAAGCTGCTGGATCACAAGAAGACGTGAGATCTGCGGCCAACCGACTTGGGCAAAAAGGCTCGCGACATCCACATTCAGGATCTTTTTGGATTTCTTGGCAAGCTCACGCACGAAGGGCATAAAGTCGCGCCGGCCCTGTTCGAACCGTTTCCAATCCCCAATCAACGCGCGCGTCTCCGGTGTAAATACCTTGGAAGCCGCTTTGTCGAGCTTTCCATCAAAACCTTTGAAGAAACGCGTGACATCAGTCTCGGCGCCAAAAACTTTTTTGAGGGCATCATAATTCGCTTTATATAAGGAAGCTTCTTCGATCCCGAGCGCGGCGATGTTCTTGTCGGCTTCCATCATGTAGAGCTCGACGCCGGTCAGCTCGCCTTGTTTTGCCAGTTCATCACAAAGCTTGAGGTTCCGCTCCTGATCCGGGAAAAGACGCAGGTAGTCCGGGTCCAGTTTCTCAGAAGCGCCTTCGACAAAGATCGTGGAAAAACCGTACTTTTTGTTCATGTAGCCTAGGAGCTGCTTGATCTTCATCTGGGCCTGGTAGTTGGCGTGGGCGTTCTGTATATGGAGGATGAACTGCGGGTTCGCGCCGGCAGGAGCTTCGTAAAGAGAGTCCACCGTGCCAAATTCCGCGGGGATATCAATACTCAGATAGGCAGGCAATTCCATTTTGCCAGCCATTTCGATACCGGCCCCCGGAGCGCCCCACACCGTCTGCGTCGTGAGAAAACACACCAAAGTGACCGTTGCGACCACTTTGAGGCTCTTTTTCATCTACGGCTCTCCTTTAAAAACGAATTTAATTAACGCTTTTTAAACCAATAAAATAACTTTAATAAATGTAACACACACTTTCCAAATTTCAAGGGTCATTCAGACGATTTTATGAGAGCTGATTCTTTGCCATAAATAACCGCATCATCAAGCTTTACAGCAAGACACGATAAAGACATAGTCACCCCTATCGGCTCTCTTGAAATTCAATCCCAAATCCAAGCTGCTCCCTACGGATCTCCTTGCGCCTCACCCTTCCCGCCACATGGTATTCGTCCGGGAAATTGGCGCTTGGGAAGATATGGATATCGACCGGCAGGTCCTCGATCGGCTCCATGGCCTTGATCTTCCCAGCAGCCTCAAGGTCCAGGTATTCCACGAAGACGCCGCCCTGACTGATATTCGTTACGATCGCCTTGGTGATGACGATCTCATTGAGCGGGCTCGTGATCCTGAGTTCGACCGGAATGGCGACATGCATCCGGTGGTTTCTCCGCCCGTCAAGCTGGCACCCCAGGGATTCCTTCGGCGTCTTAGCGTTCTTATCGAGATAGCGCTTGTCCGGATCCTTGTCGTAGAGGAAGGGACCAAAACTCTCGGCCACCTCTTTTTCGTCCGCGCAGATATCCACCTTCCCGGTGAAGCAATTCTCCTGCAGGAAGCTGGCCATATCAGCCGACGCCCCATAGAGCGCGCTATGCTTGGGCCGGATGCAGACGGTCAAAAGCCGCCTGAGACCGATCGGGTCCAACGGCCCCGCGCCCTTAAAATTCAGGATGATCTGGTGAAAGTGATGGCGCCGGATGCTCTTTTGGATCTTCCAGGCCACCTCCTGAACCGTTTCAAAGGTCGGCTCCCCCTTCAGATCGAAGACGGCAACGCCCCCGATCTCTCGAGTGGTATAATGAAATCTGCTCATAGCATTCGCCTCTTTCTGGAGCGTTCGGTGCGCCTGAGAGCACGGTGCAGCTTCGGGGACATATACCCCGACAACATGTCACAGTGGTGGATCACACAAAACGTCAGCGAACCGCTCCGGCCGTTCAATTTTGAATTACGAATTCCATATAGATCATGCGTCATTTTCTAATCTCCTTTGATTGAGTATTTATATCCTTGTCAAAAGTACTTTTTTCACTTCCTAACAAAAACATAACCTATGTGCATTCTATTGTCAATATTCACACCTTAATTATTTTATAAACATTCTATTTAATAATTATTATAGCTATAAATATAAATATATAGCATAATTTAACGTTTTTGAGCCTAATTGGCACACAAATGGTTCTTTTTGATGTATTTTAAGGACCAGAACTTAAAAATCAGGCTAGGCGTGAGGAAATGTTGAGGAGGGATCCTTCAGACGCTCCTGGAGCGTCTTTTCGAATCCGATGGGCTTCGGCTGGTAGTAATCCCCTGACTTATCGAGGTAGGCCTGATCCATCTTCTTGCCGGGAGAGTCGTGGGGGTAGACATATCCTTTCCCATGGCCCAGGTCTTTGGCACCGGCATAAGCGGTACTCCGCAAATGCTGGGGCACCTGCTCGGTCTTCTGATTTTGAATATCTTCGGTCGCCCGCTCGATCGCCATATAACTCGCGTTACTTTTGGGCGCCAACGCGAGATACGTCACGACCTGCGCGAGAATGATCCGGGCCTCGGGCATCCCCACAAATTCAACCGCGGTGAACCCGCTCGTCGCAAGGATGAGCGCCTGCGGGTCCGCGTTCCCGATGTCTTCGCTCGCGAAGATCACAAGGCGGCGGGTGATGAACCGGGGATCCTCCCCCGCGTAAAGCATTTTGGCCAGCCAATAGACCGCGGCGTTCACATCCGAACCGCGAAGGCTTTTGATAAAGGCACTGATCGTGTCATAGTGAAAATCCTCGTCCCAATCGTACTGGACAATCTTTTTCTGGCAGGATTCTTCCGCAACCGCGGCCGTGAAATGGATCACGCCGTCTTTGTCCGGAGGCGTCGTCATCGCGCCGACATCCAGCGCGTTCAAGGCCCGGCGCGCGTCCCCCGAAGCCTGGCGCGCGATATGCGCCAACGCGGTCGCTTCCATATCGATCTTGAGATTTCCGAGACCGCGCTCTTTATCGCGGAGCGCGCGCTCCATAATCCGGATCAGATGGGACTCGTCATGGGGTTTGAGCTCGCAGACGATCGAACGTGAGAGGAGCGGCCCGCGGATCGCGAACGAAGGGTTCTGCGTCGTCGCCCCGATCAGGATGATGACGCCCGATTCCACATCGGGCATCAGGATATCCTGCTGGGCCTTGTTGAAGCGATGGATCTCATCGATAAAAAGGACTGTTTTCCGCCTGGAATGACGCAAGAGCTTGCGGGCATCATCCTGGATCTTGCGCATTTCGGCCACATTGGAAAGGACCGCGTTGATGGAGACATAACGCGCGGCGGTCGTGCGCGCGATCACGAGTGCCAGCGTCGTCTTGCCGGTTCCCGGGGGGCCGTAGAGGATGAGCGACGTGAGGCGATCGGATTCCAACGTCCTCCGGAGGAGTTTTCCGGGGCTCAAAAGATGCTCCTGCCCGATCATATCCTGCAGCGAGGCCGGCCGCATCCGGACCGCGAGGGGCGCGTCCGGGGGCACCTGGAAGGAATCCTCTACCTCGACCTGGCTGAATAATTCGTCAGACATCATAACTCCTCGGGCCACGGAACAAGGGCCACGCACCATGAAAAAGCAGCAGCGTGGACCATGGACCTGCGCACGTGGACCGCGTTACGCTTGAAACGACGCTTGATACTTCTGCACGAGCGTTTGGGCGATCTTCTCGTGGACTTTCTGGACTTCGTCGGAGACAAGCGTCCGTTCGGGGGACTGGTACACCACCCGGAACGCGAGGTTCTTGCAGCCTTCGGGAACACGTTTGCCGCGGAAAAGATCGAAAAGAAAAACGTCGCGGATCAGCCCCTGCCCCAGACCGCGGATCTCCCCCATCAGTTCCCCGCTTTTCACCGGATCCTTGACCACGATCGAAAGGTCGCGTTCGATCGCGGGGTATTTGGGCCATTCCTGGAAGGTGCGTATCTTTTGCGACGGGGCGATCAGCTTCTCGAGCGAGACTTCCGCGTAATAAACCGGTTCTTTGAGATCCCACTTTTCCAGCAACTCGCTGGAAACCTGCCCCAGGAACGCGAGCGGGGTCTGCCAGGAGCGGACCTCTTCCGCTGTTCCGGCCTCGAAATAACTTTTCTGGATCTTGGCCACGCAGAGATCGGAACAGCCGGAATTTTTAAGGATCGCCTCCACATAACCTTTCAGGTCATAGAAGGTCACCGGGCGGGCGGCATCCAGCCATGTCCGAGCCGCTTTGTTGCCGTAAAGCGCGATCGCGCAAACGCGTTCTTCCACCGGATGCTTATGCGCGTCCGGTACAGAATAAATATTCGCGATCTCAAATACCGGGATGGAGTCCGCGCCCGCGTTCACGTTCTTCTGGATCACATTAAGCAGGCTTGTCACAAGGGTCGGCCGCATCCAGTGAAGGCCGTGTTGAAGCGGATTCACGATCTGAACGGCATGTTTAAGGTCCTTCGCGGGATCCAGCCCGTCTTCGGAGATCAGGCTGAACGTCACCGTCTCGGAAAGCCCGGCACCGCTTAAGGATTGCCGGATCTTCTTCTCAAGAGTAAGCCGCGGATGTTCGGTCAAGGAGAGTGGCGACCGCGCGGGAAGCGTTTCGGGAATATTTTCAAAGCCGTAGATACGGGCGATCTCTTCGATCAGATCGATCGGCCGCACAAGGTCCGGACGATACGACGGGATCCCCACCGTCCAAATGATCCGTTCCTTCTTCTCTTTTTCCGAGGGCTGATCGGAACCGGACGGCGCGTGCTGCTTCACCTGAAGCCCCAAGCGCCCCAGAATAAGCGCGATCTGGCTCGGCTTGATCTCGACGCCGAGTACCGGGGCCACCTCATCCGCGCGCAAATGAATAGTTTTAACCTCGAGCTGAGGTTTTTCGCCCGCCTTGATCACCGCGCTGATGCGGGCCGGCTTGGCGTATTTCTGGATCAGCGTCAGCGCCCGGTTCCGCCCCAGGTCCACGCCTTCCGGGTCCACACGGCGTTCGAATCGGTACGAGGAATCGGTAGCGACCTGATGCGTCCGGGAGGTCTTGCGAACGCGCCCCGGAGCGAAGAAAGCGGACTCAAGGAAGACATTACGCGTCTTGTCGTTGATCTCGGAATCCTTGCCCCCCATGACGCCGGCCAGTGCCACCGCGCGTTCGCTGTCCGCGATCAAAAGGTCGTCGGGCTTAAGCTCGATCACGGCACCGTTGATCAGCGTGAATTTTTCGCCCTGCTTGGGCTTTCGGACCACGACCTCTTTTCCCCGGAGCAGGTCCGCATCGAACGCGTGGAGCGGCTGACCGACCTCGAGAAGCACGTAATTCGTGATATCCACGATCAGGTTGATGCTCCGGATCCCGCAGGCCAGGAGACGGTTCACGATGAAATCCGGGGTCTTGGTCTCCGTGATCCCTTCGATCAGCACTCCGGTGTAATAGGGGCATCCCGCCAGGTCCTTGATCTGGACTTTCCAACCCGGAGGCGGCACACGGTTCATTTCGGAATCGACCGCGGGGTTCTTCAGCGAAAGATTCTCGACCGCCGCGATCTCGCGCGCGACGCCCCAGTGCGAGAGCCAATCCGCCCGGTTCGAAGTGATCTCGATCTCAAACAGCGTGTCATGAGGCGTGGTGAGCTGTTCGCATTTCTTGACCTCAAGCCCCGCAAGGGTCAGGCGTTCCGCGGTCTTGGTGACCGGCGGCGCCAGCTCCACAAAATCTTTCAACCAGTTCGTGCTGATCTTCATGAAAATTGTCTCAGGAAACGCAGGTCGTTCTCATAAAAGTGGCGAATATCGTTAATACCGTGCCGCAGCATGGCGATGCGCTCGACGCCGAGGCCGAACGCGAAACCCTTGACCTGGGTCTTGTCGTACCCAACCTCATCAAAAACGTTCGGGTCCACACTGCCGGCACCAAGGATCTCGAGCCATCCCTTGCCCCACTGAATGTCCACTTCCACGCTCGGCTCCGTGAAAGGGAAAAAATGCGGGCGGAAGCGGATCTTCGTCTGCGAGCCGAAAAGTTCCCGCAGGAAAAGATGAAGCACGCCTTTAAGATCGCTGAAAGTGATACGCTCGTCCACCATCAGCCCTTCGATCTGATGGAACATGAAGGAATGACTGGCGTCCACGGTATCGGGCCGGTACACGCGTCCCGGAGCGATCACCTGAAGGGGCGGTTTCCGCTCTTTCATGATGCGGATCTGCACCGTCGAGGTCTGGGAGCGCAGGAGCTGCCCGTGCGTCGTATAAAAAGTATCGAACGCGTCGCGGGACGGGTGGTCGAGCGGGATATTAAGGGCGGTAAAATTGTGGAACTCCGTCTCGATCTCGGGACCCTCCACGGTCTCAAACCCCATACGGTTGAACAGGCCGGAGATCTCGGCGATCGTTTGCTGGAGAAGATGGATGCTCCCCTTCGGCGGACAAATCCCGGGAAGCGTTTCATCGAATGTTTCCTGAGAGGAACCGGACTTGGGGGACTTTTTGCGAAGCTCGTCGATCGATGACTCTAGCCACTGTTTCACGCGGTTCAGTTCCGCGCCCACGGCTTTTTTTTCTACCGGGGCCACCCCGCCGAGCAGTTTGAAAAGCTCGGTCAGCTTCCCCTTTTTGCCCAGGTAGGCCACACGAAAAAGCTCGGCCTTTTCCTGGGAATCGATTCTGGAAAGGTCTTCGCGGGCTTCTTTTTCAACCTGATCAATTTGATTCTTCACGGGATTTGCCTCTTCATAGCTTTTAATTCCGGCATGAAAACGGAATCAAATAAGCTCCAATCACCAAGAGACAATCACCACGCAAATTCTAATGACCAAAACAGACATCCAAACAATTGGGTTATTGTGTTTTGATGATTGTTTGGTTCTTGTTTCTTGGTTCTTGGTCTTAGGCCTTTTTGACGAGCTTAACGATCTCTTGGAAGGTCTTCTCATCCCGCGCCGCGATCTCCGCGAGCGATTTCCGGTTGAGACGGATCTTCGCCTTGTTCAGCGCATCGATAAAACGGGAGTACGACATCCCGTTCGTGCGGCACGCCGCGTTGATGCGGGCGTTCCAAAGCGCGCGAAAATGGCGTTTGCGCTGTTTGCGGTCCCGGGTCGCGAAGGCCATCGCGCGCGCGACGGTCTCTTTCGCGGTCCGCAGCAGTTTTCCGCGGCCTCCCACGAAACCCTTGGCGCGTTTGAATATCTTCTTCTTCCGTCTTTTTGAAGCCGGCGTGTTAGTGGTCCTTGGCATAAATCCTTCCTTTTCTTTGGTTCGCTAACGGAAACTCCCCGAAGCGATGATGATTACAGGATCAACGATGGTAAGGCATTTTCAGTTTAATCGCGTTCACATGCATCTTCTCGACACAAAGCTTGCCGCGGGACTGCCGTTTGGACTTCGGCGTGCGGTCGGTCATCATGTGACGGCGTTTGGTCTTGCTCGCGAGGACCTTGCCGGTCTTCGTGATGCGATAACGTTTCTGCATGGCTTTGTTCGTCTTCAACTTTGGCATATCGTTTCCTTTTTCCTTTTATTCGGCCTTGACCGGAGAAGCACTCGGACTCGCCGGCGTCGTTGATGAAACAGGTGCTGATTCTTTCTTTTTTACGGGAGCGATCTTGGTCAGGTAGAGCATGATCGCCTTGCCTTCCAATCCGTCGTTCCGTTCGACCATCGCGATATCCGACAGGTCCTGCACGAAACGGTCCACAAGCTTGCGTCCTTTGTCCACATACACGATCTCGCGGCCCCGGAAGAACACCACCAATTTGACCTTGTCCCCGCGTTCGATGAACCGCCGCGAATTACGCAGTTTGGTCTGGTAATCGTTCTCATCGATCTTGGTGGTCATCTTGATCTCTTTGATATCAATGGTCTTCTGCTTCTTGCGGGATTCCTTCTCCTTCTTCCCGAGCGTGTAAAGGTATTTCCCGAGGTCCATGATCCGGCATACCGGCGGCACGGTCGTTCCCGCGACTTCGACGAGATCCAACCCCGCTTCCTGAGCGCGGGCCAGACCTTCCTGCGGCGTGACGATGCCGAACTGTTCTCCGGCAGCTCCGATCAACCGGATCTGCGCGGCGCGAATGCGCTCATTAGCACGGACTTTTTGTGGACTGATGGACAATGCTCCTCCTTGTGGGTTGTGTTACTTTTTTTAAGCGATCTCTTGCTGGATCCGCCCGATCATCGCTTCCACGGCCTGGGCCCCCAGGTCCTGGCGCCCGCGCATGCGGACGGCGATCTGCTGCGTTTCAACTTCTTTGTCCCCCACGACGAAAACGTAAGGGATCTTCATCACTTCGGCTTCGCGGATCTTGTAACCGATCTTTTCGGTCCGGAGGTCCGCCTCCACGCGAAGGCCCGCTTTCTTGAGCTTTTCGATCAATGCCTTGGCATAGCCATCGTGCCGCTCCGCGATCGTCAGAACGCGCACCTGCACCGGCGAAAGCCACACCGGAAAAGCCCCGGCGTAATGCTCGATCAGAATACCAATAAAACGTTCCAGACTGCCAAAGATCGCCCGGTGGAGCATGATCACGCGGTGCTCGCGGCCGTCTTCCCCGACATAATTCAGATCGAACCGTTCCGGCAGGCTCATATCCAGCTGGATCGTTCCGCACTGAAGCGTGCGCCCGATGGCGTCCTTCAGATGAAAATCGATCTTCGGCCCGTAAAACGCCCCATCGGCCTCATTGACCTTATAGGGCATTTTCAGCTCTTCAAGAGCGTTCCGGAGCCCCGTCGTGGCGATCTCCCACTGAGCATCCGTGCCGATCGACTTCGGTGGCCGGGTCGAGAGCTCCACATGATAATCAAAATCGAAGGTTTTGTATACCTCATCCGTGAAGCGGATGGTCTCGACGACGCTTGCCTGCAGCATCTCAGGCGTCGTAAAAATATGCGCGTCATCCTGGGTGAACCCGCGCACCCGGAACAGTCCGGAAAGCACCCCCGAGCGTTCATAACGATGCACCTTGCCGAACTCCGCCACCTTCAAAGGTAATTCCCGGTACGAATGCTTTTCTTCCTTGTACATCAGCATCCCGCCCGGGCAATTCATGGGCTTCAGGGCATAGATTTCCTCATCCCGCTCCAGGAAAAACATGTTCTCCCGATAATTGTCCCAATGTCCCGAAGTGCGCCAGAGCCTGTCGCGAAGGATCGTCGGCGTCTCGATCTCGACATACCCGTAGGCGGCCAGTTTTTCGCGCATGAACGCGATCAGAAGGTTCTTGAGCAGCAATCCTTCCGGCTTCCAGAAAGGAAGGCCCGGCCCTTCTTCATGAAAACTAAAAAGCCCGAGCTGCTTGCCGACTTTGCGGTGGTCCCGCTTTTGGGCCTCTTCCCGCTGTTTGAGGTACGCGTCCAGATCTTTCTGTGTCGGAAAGGCCGTCCCGTAGATGCGCTGCAGCATGGGATTATTCTCATTCCCGCGCCAATAAGCACCCGCCACGGAAAGAAGCTTGAAGGCCTTAAGCTCCTCCGTATTCATCACGTGTCCGCCCCCGCAGAGGTCCACGAAAGGGCCGTTCTGGACAAAATTAACCGTATCGCCCGGGATGCCTTCAATGATCTCGAGCTTGTAGACTTCCTGTTTGTCCGCGAAGATCTTCCGCGCTTCTTCTTTCGGAACCGACCACTGCTTGAACGCCTGACGTTCTTCCACGATTTCGCGCATCCGCTTTTCGATTTTCGGAAGGTCCTCGTCCTGGAACGCCGTCTTCGAGTCAAAGTCGTAATAGAACCCCTCTTCGATCACGGGGCCGATCGCAAGTTTCGTTCCGGGATAAAGGTCGAGGACGGCTTGGGCAAGAACGTGGGAAGCGGAATGCCGCAGGCGGTACAGCGGCTCGAAGTTCTTATCGTCTGACATGCTGATTCATGGTTCTATTGGTCTAAGTCCTTACTCTCTCTCAAATTACGACATTCATTACAACTGGTGCCATCTCAAAGAGAAATGGCGGGGCCGACGGGGCTCGAACCCGCAACCTCCGGATCGACAGTCCGGAGCTCTAACCAATTGAGCTACAGCCCCTAAAAATGGGGATAAAAATACCAAGCAAAAGCTTCCCTACTATGAGGAGCGGTATTCTATAGGGAGACGACAACTATCTCAAGTGAAAATTAGAATGAATTTGGGCAATAGAGGATTCGGCTCCTCGACTGCGTCTCGGTAGGCCACCCGCCCCGCACTTCTGACATCCAGTCATAAGTGCCAGCGGGGCTCCCTTCGAATCCTCTATAGTCCAGATCACCATAATGGAAGCAAAATAAAAGATGTGGGCAATAGAGGATTCGAACCTCTGACCCTCTCCGTGTAAAGGAGATGCTCTAACCAACTGAGCTAATTGCCCACGAAATGGATATCTCAACCAACTGCACCGACCCTCAATCGCCAAAGTCATTGATCCGCCAGATCAGCTTATTGAGATTGGCGAAGATATCCTTTTTGAAATAGAACGCGAGACGCGTCAGATGAAAAGTATACGGCACGTTGCGCTCCTCTTCAAAAGGCTTAAGCGACTGGGTAAACTTCCCCTTTTTGAGCAGATGCTTGAATTCCTGGTTCAGGATCTCCAGCTGCGTTTCGTTGAGAGGCTTTTCAATGCGCATGACCAGAAGGTCCCGGATGTAGCGCATGGAGTGATACCTCCTGTAAAACCCGGTAACATAGTCGGCAGCGGCCAAGGGGTCGTGCGTGGCATACATCAGATCAAGATCTTCCTCGTGGATCATCCCCTGGCGAAGCAGCTGCTTTTTCAAAAAATCGAAAAAATCCTTCCAGTAATCCGTGCCGGGCGCGTCCATGCAGACGATCGGACGCGGCTCCGTCTTACCGGTCTGGATCAGCGTCAGGGATTCAAACCCTTCATCGTGCGTTCCGAACCCGCCGGGACAAAGCACCGTCGCGTGGGATTCGCGAAGGAACATGAGCTTACGCGTGAAGAAATATTTGAAGGATATAAGCTTCGGATCTTGGAGCATGATGGGGTTGGCTTCCTGTTCGAACGGGAGTTGGATATTGAGGCCGAAGCTTTTTTTGTGGCCCGCGCCTTCGTTCCCCGCCTGCATGATCCCGGACGCGGCACCGGTGATGACCATCCAGTTCCTTTGGGCGATCGCTTTGGCGAACTTCTCCGCAAGCTGAAATTCCGGCGAGTGCCGCGGCGTCCGGGCGGAGCCGAAGATCGCGACCTTCCTTATGGAGCGGTACGGTTCAAAGACCTTAAGGCTGTGCCGCAATTCCTTGAGGGCGATATTGAGCATCTTCATATCGCCGCGGTCCAGTTTGTCCACATGGGCCTTGAGCGCCGTTACGATCAGCTCTTCGGCCAGATCGGCATTCGTTCCGGGGCCCGCCTGGTGGATGAGCTCATGAACGAGCTGGTCCAGCTTGGGATTTCCCGTCTGGTAAGGTTCGCGGCCCTTGAAAAAATCCGTCATTATTCGCCCATCCGGATCCGGAGAATGAGATCCCCGGGGTGATGGCAGGTCGGGCATTCCCTGCCCTGACGGGACAAACGCAGTTTCTGTCCTTCGCGGGTATTCGCCGGGATCTTGACGGAGATCGTTTGTCCCTCAGGCGTTTTGAACATCACGCTGCCACCTTCTTTGGCTTTTTTCTTGGAGATCTTCAGGTTTACGACCACGTCCGCGGATTCCATCGGAGCCTGCCCCGGCATGGAACCGTAAGCATCTTCATCGTCATAATAACCCGGGCGCGGCGAACCCCCGGAGGAATAAACGCGGTAATGGCTGCCGCCGCCTCCCCCGCCTCCAAAAAGATCACCAAAAATATCCGAGAATGCCGAATAACGTCCGCCACCCGCCGAAGCCCGGCCACCACCCGAAAACTGGCGAAGCAGGTCGTCAAAATTGAACCCCTGGGCATTGGCATAATTCCCCTGGAACCCGCCGGCGCCTCCGCCGAATTTACGCATCTGGTCATATTGAGCGCGGCGTTTTTCGTCGCTCAGAATGTAATACGCTTCTGAGATTTCCTTAAATTTCGTCTCGGCGGCTTTGGGATTTTCGGGATTCTTGTCGGGGTGGTATTTCACCGCGAGTTTCCGGTACACCTTTTTGATCTCATCCGCGGATGCGCTTTCGCCAACGCCTAAAACTTTGTAATAATCTTTTTGCGCTGCCATATTCTTTCCTTAATTCTGAAAATAATGAAAAAGCCCTCGGTGCACCAAGAGGGCTTCATGGAATTATAAAAACGTGGAGGCGTCCTGACTTTCATTTTGTGCCGCAAAAGTCAGGACCCTCCTTAAAAAAAAGATGGAGGTGGAGGGAATTGCACCCTCGTCCAAAGGATCCTTCATTAAAGGCGCTCCATGCTCAGTCCGCAATTAGTTTAATCCCCCAGGCCTCTGCGAACGAGATCCTGAAAGACGATCCGTCTAGATCTTTTCCCCCTACCCGACGACGAGGCAGGAAGAGCAACCTGCTTTATCGTCAGCAGAACTTAGCAGGTATCGGTCCTGTGACGTTCGCTAGCAGTTAAGCAGCGAAAGGAAGAGCGAAAGGCATTGGAACCGTTACCGGCCCAACAGCCCTTTCGTTCCAGCTGGTTTTTTCAGCATTTGTGTTTTGCCACGTTTTTTTACGAGGCACCTGACGAACCTCGGCATGCTCCCTTAAATGCCGTACCCCCTGTCGAACCTATTCACCCCCAGGAACGACGATATTAAAGATCACGACTACGGCAGAAGTATAGCATGTCTACGGAGGCGGCTCAATGGAGAGAACGGCCGGGGTTTAATGCCGCGTGGCTTTTTTGATGGCGACTTGAGTCTCGCGGGTGTGGATCCGCTGCTTGATCGCGGCCCGCTTGTCGTACTGTTTTTTACCTTCTCCGAGGGCAATCTCAACCTTAACGAATCCCTTTTTGATATAAAGCCGGAGCGGCACGATCGCAACGCCTTTGCGCGAAGCCTGCCCCATAAGACGTCCGATCTCACTGCGTTTGAGCAGGAGCTTCCGGGTCCGAATCGGGTCCAGCTCCTGATGCCCCTGGATCTTGGAATACGGAGAGATGTGGCAATTAAGAAGAAAGGCTTCGTCCTTCATGATGCGCACGTAGCTGTCTTTCAGATTCACGCGGCGTTCACGGATGGATTTGACTTCATGGCCCATCAAACAGATCCCGGCTTCATACCGGTCATGGATGAAATAATCATAATGCGCTTTGCGGTTCTCCGAGATCACCTCAAAGGCATTTCGGACAGGCTTGGGCTCAGCCTTGATTTCTTTCTTCTTTTTCATAGGAAGTTGGGACCTGGAGTGGGTCGCAGCACAAAAGGTTAAACGGCGCTCGCCGTTTCAACACGATTCCGGCCGCCGTCTTTAGCACGATATAAAGCCTTGTCGGCGGCTTCGATCAGGGACTCCTTGTTGCGGCCATGCGCGGGAAAAGTGGCAACCCCAAGGCTTACGGTGACTTTTAATTTCCCCTGTTTACTCGGATATTCGTAAGCTTCTACTTTTTGACGGATAGTTTCAGCAATCAACTTGGCCTCTTCGGTATCCGTCTCCGGCAAAATGATCGCGAATTCTTCCCCGCCGTAGCGCGCGGCGATGTCCACATCTCTCGCGGTCAGGCGGAAGATCTTGGCCGTTTCGATCAACACAATATCGCCTTCCTGATGGCCATAGGTATCGTTGAATTTTTTGAAGTGGTCAATATCGGACATGATCAAAGAAACGGGATGCTTGAATTTTTCGCAGCGAACGATCTCCTCTTCTAAACGCTGCTGGAAATACCGGTGGATCCGGAGCTGCGTCATGCCGTCGGTGATCGCCAGATGGTAAAGACGGGCGTTGTAAATGGTGATCGCCGCCTGATTCGCCAGCGTCGAAAGCAGCTCGACATCCTCTTGGGTGAACTTGCCGCCCTTGTTTTTATTCGTCAGGTTGATGACCCCGATCACTTCATCGTTGGCGATGAGCGGCATACAAAGGATGGACTCCACGAAAGACTTATCGGATTTTTTGAACCGTGCGTCCTCTCCCGCATCATTCAGAAGGATATGTTGCTTGGTGGCCACCACCTGGCCTGCCACGCCTTCACCGACCTTGATACGCGTGCACTCCATTTCTCCCCGGTTGATCTTGGCCTCGACTTCAGGCGGCACGCCGCGCACCACATGGACCACAAGCTCACGGGTATGCGGATCCAGAAGCATCAAGGATGCTTTTTGAGCCTCAACAGCATCCCGGGCCTTATCAAGAATAAAAAGAAGGATCTTTTTGAGGTCGCTCGCGAAGTTGAGAGCCTTGCTCACGCTATAAAGGATCGAAAGATTGGTCATCTTCTTGGCGAGTTCTTTGGAAGCACGTTCTTTTTGATCGTCCAGCATGGCGCTTTCAAGCGCCACAGCGGCCTGGTTGCCCATCTGCAGGATAAAACTGAGCTCCGTCTCCTGATAAAGGCTGCCGTCCTTTTTCCTCCCAAGCGTGATCACACCGATCAATTTATTTTTGACCATGAGGGGCACCCAGATCTGGGAATTGATCCGCTCGAGGTTCCATTTTTTGATGACCGATTCAAACCGGTAATGGCCGAAAGAATCCACGATCGGGAACGGTTCTCCGCTATTAAGGATCTGCCAGAAAAGGCCTTCCTCCTTCTTGAACTCCACTTCCCCGATCTCTTTAGGATCCAGTCCGATCGCCTTGATACACCGGAAAGTCTGATCGTGCTCATCACACAGAAAAAGAGCGCAGTTCGCGGCTTCCGTGGTTTCATAGACGCTTGCAAGGAAGACATAACTCAGCTCGTCGATCTTCTGAATGGCCAGAAGAGATTTCCCCATCTGGGATAAAGTGAAAAAATCGAAGACCTGCTTTTCCAGTTTGGCGATAGCTCCAGGCTCGAATTTAGAAAGGCTGGCGTGATCGGTCAGGATCTGATAGGAATCTGCGGGAAGTGAAGCGAGCAGGCTTTTATCGATGGCGATGATCAATTTTTCTTTATCCGTCATAATCGCCTTTTCTGAAAAGCGTCGGCACCGTAAAGAGCTACGTTCACACTCTTACGGCACGGCATTTTTATATCAATAAAAATGCTGAGGGGGGGACTTGAACCCCCAAGGGATCGCTCCCACAGGCTTCTGAGACCTGCGTGTCTGCCAGTTCCACCACCCCAGCATGGGATCAATGAATGCAAAATATAGCTGCCCGACGCAGTCACCGTCAACTGCAATTATGGGAATTAGATAGGACTTATTCCAGCGGAACTTCTTTAGGGACCGAGGATCCGCTGTCTTGGGCGGGAGACACCATTTGAGGTGTGGCGATAGGTGCCGCGGGAGGATTCACAACAGGCTGAACCGGTGCTACGGGAACCGTCGTGGCCGGCGCGACTGGCGTTGAGGGTTCCGGGAGAGGGTTCAATTTGATGTTACGGAATTCAAGTACGCCCTTTTTGGCCTCCCCGACGCGGGCATTGGTGAAAACGAAGACTACTTCGTTCACCAGAATGGGCTTTTTGGCGTGAAAATCGAATTCCACGAGCTTCCAGTTCTGCTCAAAGGTCTTGGGGGCAAAACGGCGGACCACATTCCCCTTGGATTTAAGCTCGATAAAAAAGCTGTCCGGTGCGCCTTCTTCAGCTTTTCGGCGGATCTCAAACGAAAGTCCGCTGTATTTTGAAATATCGAAATCCCTGGTCTTGATGTAGACGCCGCAGAAGGAACCCGCCGGGAAAACGTCATATTCCGTCTCCAGAAAAACCTGTCCCGAGTCCGGATCCTTAAAGAACTCCCGGCCCGCGTAGCCGATCTTGGGAGTAAAAAACGTTCCATGATCAAAGACCACATTGAAAAAGTTGCCGGCCAGTTTCGCGAGATCGATCTGCTCGGCTTCCATGACCGCGGTTTTCTGAAGCAACTCATAAGACTCTTTCATCAATCCCCATGAGGTCGCGGTCACCTTCGTCGCCGGCTGGACCACGCCATCCGCGACGGTGGTCTCTTCAAGCCCGCGGATACGGATCCCCTCGGAACGGAAAAGCGGCGAAGGCTTCGAAACCTCCACGAAACCACGGAGCACGCCCACCTTGTTATCGCGGCCCTGTCCGGCAGCCTGGACGCGGAAAATAGCGCCGTGGATCTTCGCGACATAATCACGCGTCACGATCTTCAAGATCGCCTTGCCCTCGGTCTGCTTCCGCTCGAACTGACGGGTCGTCGCGCCGAGAAGAACACCTTGGGAGAGACGTAGTTTATAGACTTCCTGCTTCCCCGCCATGCGGCATTCTTCGCTCAGGATCTCGGAGTCCGGCTTCAGGCGAAGCTGGATCTCGTTCGGAACCTGGAAATTCACCATGCCGTCCACTCCGGTCCGGAGTTTCTGCGATGCTTTGAATTCTTCCCCGCGTTTGGGCGCGCGCCAAGAGCGGCTTTGAAGGTCATAGATCTGAACGTCCCCTTCGAATCCGAGGACCTCGAACGCGAGGGGCTTGGAAGCCTGGGGGGCAAAATGAGACCAGAGGATCAAACCGGCGGCAATAATAAAAACAGCAACAAGCGGCTTCCAATAACCGATCCGCGCTTTGGGCTTTTCGACGATGATGTTCATGGGGGTTAGTCTATATCACCTTGGTGAAATTGTCTATTGCGGAGCTGGGCAAAAAACTTGGGCGGTACAGGATTCGAACCTGTGACCCCTACCGTGTGAAGGTAATGCTCTAAACCAACTGAGCTAACCGCCCGCGTCGGCGACGGCTTCATTAGCCGTCGCGCGTCACGCACTTGCGCACAGGCGCAAGTGCGTCAATTTGGAACCTTAGGCGCGTCCGACGTATTCGCCTGTTTCCGTATTAACCTTGATCTCCGTTCCTTCGTCGATAAAAAGAGGAACGCTTAACTTAAGACCCGTTTCACAAACCGCGACTTTGACCGTATTTGAGACCGAGTCGCCGCGGATCCCGGGAGGAGCTTCCGTGACCTTGAGCGTCACGATGCCCGGCAACTCCGGAAAAATGGGCTTTTCTTCGTAGAAATCGATCTTGATCTCCATACCTTCCTTCAAATAGTACTTTTTATCCCCCAGGATCTCTTCGGTCAGGGCGAACGAGTGGTAATTCTCCATGTCCATGAAGTGATAACCCCGATCGTCCCGGTAAAGGAACTGGCACTGCTTGGGGTCCAACGAGATCCTCTCAAGCGGCTCATCGGGAGCAAACCTCTGCTGGATAATGCGTCCGTTCTTGAGATTCTTCATCGTGATCTGAAAAAACGCGCGGAGGTTCCCCGGCGTCCGGTGAGTGGCTTCCGTCACCAGGTGCATTTCATTCTGATAAAGGACGATAGCGCCTTTTTTTGCGTCTCTTGCTTGCATTGCATTCCCTTTCTATAGAACAGGTAAAAATTGCCGGACTGAAAGTGCGATATTATACATGAAGCCCACCCGGGAGCAACCCTGATTCTCTCCCGAAAGATCCGAGCCTTACTTGATCGAGATCACGGAAAGAATGCGTTCCTGGGTCTGGTTTTCCACGCGGTAGGAAAAAAACTTGTCATTTTCGCAGACCGTGCAGCGGGAACAATCTTCAATATGCGCCGCCTTGACTCCCCGTTTCAGGAGACGGTCTTTGACCACCCCGACGAGATCCAGATAACCCTTAGCGGCATCTTTGCCCCGGTAGAAGCCCGGGAAATACCCCATGAATTCCTTCCCGACCTCATAGCAGCATTTCCGAATCGAGGGGCCGATCGCCACGCGGAGGTCGGACAGTTGCGACCCGCAGGTCTTCTCAAAGATCTTGAGCATCTGGGAGAGGATCCCCTCCTTCACTCCCTTCCAACCGCCGTGCGCGATCCCGGCAACCTTCCGTACGGGATCCCAAAAAATCACGGGGACGCAATCCGCGGTGCGGATCCCGAGGACCAAGCCCGGGGTTTTGGTGATCATCCCGTCTGCGGGAGTATCCATCAATTCGGCATCGGGGCGTTCCGCCACGACAATAGCATCGCCATGAACCTGCTTGACCATCACCAGCTTCTCGGGATCCAGGCCCAATCCGCACAAAAAATCAGCGCGCTTCGCGTTGGTAAAATCACGGGAGTGGAATCCGGCAACCACCCCTTCCCCGAGGGACTCAAAGCGATAGATCCCGGAATGCTCCGTTTTCAGGTTCATGCTTGAGCGCCCGGGGAAGGCTCCGAAGACTGCGGCTCAAAGAATTTTTCCGAGGAAAGGAGCTTTTCGGCTTTTTGTATCTCGGGGTCCACGTGGAAACGGTTCCGGATCGCTCCCTGATTCAGGTAGTTATTGATCGCCACGAGAATCATTCCCTGGTCCAGGGCGTAATATTTTCGGGCCACCTTCCCCGTCGCGACTTCCACGGCATCATAAAAACCATATTCACCATAGATATCATAAAGCTCTTTCAATTTTCTTAGATTGGCAACGACTTCCTTCGGGGCATATTCCAGCGCGATGACCGAGGCGTGCGGCGTGACAACGCCCGGTTTGTATCCCTTGATCCCGAACACAGGCGCCCCATATTCGGAATAAGTGCCTCCGGGAACCGCACAGGGGCTCATGCCCCAAACCGGCATTTTGAGCTCCTCGAGCGCGTAACGGATCTGCCCCAAGGTATGGGCCTCGTTGTTCTTCCCGAGTCCTTCGGGCGCCAGTTCCTTTTCTTTCAAAACCACCGGAGGCATCAGCGCTTCAAAAGAGGATCCGCCCCAGCTTGGAACGTACCGGAGATCCTTCCAGACGTAATAGCCGCCCTTGAACGTGTGTCCCAGAACTGTTTTTTCGACCCTCCCCTGCGGGGTCTGCGACTGCCATTTGTAATTTTCGGGAAAAGTGCGGATCGGCCCCAAAAACCAATGTTCTTCCGGCACATCCCCGCGCGCCACGGCGAGGTAAGAGCTTGCCCGCGTCTCGGCGTAAAAAACCCCGTATCGGTAATCCGCGTAGATACCCAGGTTGTCATAGAACCCGTGGTACATCTGCTTTTCGATGGGGTCATAAAAGAAATTGAAGTTGCCGCGCCGGATAAGCGGCTCGGCCGACTCCGAAAGTTCCGCGGGAAACGCGTTCCGGGCCACGTAAAGCCCCAGCATCAGCCATCCGCTGTCGACAAAAGAGATAAAATAGCTGGTCGGGTCGAGCAGCGTCGTGTCGTAGTAATTGTACGGAAAACCGCTCGAATGGAATTTCATTTTCCCAAGCGTCCCGATCGTGGCCTTGAGCCTCGCGACCGCGTCTTCTTTGGTGATCAAACCCAGATCATACGCGCTCACGACCGACATCAGGTAGATCCCGATGTTGGTCACGTTCGTGTAATCACCGATCCAACAGCCCTTGCCAAGCGGCTCCTCGTCCCCGATCTGGACGTTATCCAGCGGCAAGTGGTTTTCCTTATCCAGGATAAAATCAAAATACTTCCAGGTGTCACGGGCCAGATCCATCAGAAAGGCTTTATCGTCGGCGGGCGACTCCTTCTTCACCAGCACTTCCTGGGGAAATCCGCGCAATCTCCCGGCAAGAAACTTCTGGTATTCCGGATCATCGAACCGGAGATCCGTTTTTTTAGCCGCCCGGGGCGGCTGGTCGACAGCGCTGGGACCCGGCACACCCGTCTTCACGAATCGGAGGTTGTCGATATAGATCCGCCCGGTCTTCTTCGTCACGAATTTGTCGTTGAAAATAATGATCAGCTCGTCCAGCGAATCGTAACTTATCAGCGGGTTCTTCCAGCACTCTGGATTCGCGAAATCGATCAGGCCGGTCAATTTATTGAGCGGAATGCTCACCGTGGACCACTCTCCCGTGACAGGGATCACGGCCGACCCCTGAACGGTCTGGAGGCATGCGGCATCCAGGCATTTTTTGACCTCCATGCGGAACTTTTCCGTAAATCCACGCTGGGTATCCCCCTTGATATCAAACTCCAGATGATCGAACTGACTTCCGTCGAGGTCCATCAACTTGGTCCAAAAACCGTTCTGCGCAGGAACATCGGAATCGACGCTATACGTGAGCCGGAGAACTTTTGATTCTCCGCCGTCTTTTGAGGGAAGCTTCACCACTACGGCGTCCGTGTAGGAGTTATTCACATCCGCGGGATTCATGTTCCAATCCCCACACTCGCCCCCGAGGTTATTGACGATCTTGTCGCCCTCCGCTTCAAAATCCGCCACAACCTGGACCTTCACGGGTTTCAAAGTTTCCGGCACCTGAGCGGTCCCCGGAGACTGGACATCAGACGCTGGAGGCTGCGCAGAAACTTGCGGCTCCGGCTTTTGAGAACACCCGGGATAGAGCATGAGCATGCTTAACGCGAGAATGAGGGCGATCTTCTTCACAAATATTCCTTGAGCTTAGCCCAGGTATTCGGCCCCACCACGCCATCCACCGAAAGTTTCTTTGCCTTCTGGAATTTACGGACCGCGGCTTTGGTCCGCTTCCCGTAGAAACCCGTAGGCTTCCCTTTGAAATAACCGGCCTTGGCAAGGGCCTTCTGAATCTCCATGGTTTCCTGGCGGGAAGGTCCTTTGGGAGATTGGGCGATCGGTTTCGGCATTTTCCCGGAAGGGATGGCTGCGATACGGCGGAGGTCGGACCACAGGTAACTTCGCTTCTGGCTACCCATCAACCCCACGTAGATCACCCTATTGCGGGATTGAACGCGACCCGCAAAACAATGGCGTGCCGCCCGCGTCCAGCCGGTTTTCCCGATCACATTGCTTGTCCGCCAAAGCATCTTGTTGCAGTTATTAAGAAGGATACGGCGCCCACCCCGGCTGTAGATAACGGCGCTCCGGGTCTTGAGCGTGTTTACGATGAATGGATATTGGGAAGCCGCCATCATGATCCGGGCCAGGTCATAGGCGGTCGAATATTGATCAGACGCCGGAAGACCGCTCGGATTCACGAAGTGGGAATTCTCTCCGCCGATACTCCGGACCTTCCGGTTCATAAGCCGGGCGAATTCGGCCCTTGAACCCGCGGCCAGGATCGCGAGCGCTTCCGCCGCATCGTTGGCGGACTTGATGAGGGCGGCTTTCACAAGATCCCGAACGTAAAACCTTTCTCCGGCGCGAAGCCCGATCTTCGTGGGTTGAATGTGCTGTAAACCGGTGGGTATCGTTACCACGCGATCAAGACGCAGATGATCCAGCGCCACCATCGCAGTCAGCAGTTTTGTCGTACTGGCGGGTGCCCGTTTGGTATGGGGCGCTTTAGCATAGATGATCTGCTGCGTCCGCCCGTCCAGGAGAACCGCCGAAGGCGCCACTAAGGTGATCGATCCTGCCTCGGCAAGAGGGGTCATGGGAGAAAGAGGGATCAAGACGAAGCATAGCACCACGAGGACAGAAACTGTCTTTTTCATATCTCTGCGGAACCTGTTTTGGGCCAAGCTTTTAGATAAAAGACTTGCGCAATCCCAATACGATTCATCCCCCCGCGACCTAGGCGGGATGGGGCTGGGCAAGTCGCCATTTTAATAAAAGAATGAAAGACTTGCGCGGTAGAGGACTCGAACCTCTGACCTCTTCCATGTCAAGGAAGCGTTCTAACCAACTGAACTAACCGCGC
>CAZSFZ010000021.1:0-42602 GCA_964606385.1 uncultured bacterium | reverse complement strand
TCAAGCTGAGGGGATCAGTCTGTCTTCGCACGATAAAGTGCTGATCGCGAAGCGGCTCGACCAGTTCGGGATGCACTACATCGAAGGCGGATGGCCGGGCTCGAATCCGAAGGATATGGAGTTCTTTCTCGCGGTCAAAAAAGCGGGGCTCAAGCGCTCGAAGGTTGCTGCATTCGGTTCCACACGGAGGGCCCACACCAAGGTCAAAGAAGATCCGCAGATCAAAGCGCTTCTGGACGCGGGGACCAAGGTTGTGACGGTCTTCGGGAAATCCTGGGACATGCACGTGACGGAGGTCTTCAAGACCGCGCTTAAAGAGAACCTCTTGATGATCTACGAAACGGTCGCGTACCTCAAGGACCGGAAGATCGAAGTGATCTACGACGCGGAACATTTCTTTGATGGTTTCAAGGCGAACCCGGAGTACGCGCTGAAGACGCTTCAGCAGGCCGCCAAGGCCGGCGCGGACAATCTCACGCTTTGCGACACGAACGGCGGGACGCTCCCGCATGAGATCCGCCACGCGATCCTCAAAGTGAAACGCGCGGTGAAGACGCCGCTCGGGATCCACTGCCATAACGATTCCGAGCTTGCGGTCGCCAATTCCATCCAGGCGGTGGGCGAAGGCTGCGTGCTGGTGCAAGGGACGGTCAATGGCTACGGGGAGCGCTGCGGGAACGCGAACCTCGTGAGCATCCTGGCCGACCTGCAGTTCAAGATGGGATTTAAATGTTTTTCTGCCCCCAAAATGAAGGAGTTGGCCTCGCTTTCGCATTATGTGGCCGAAGTCTGCAACATGCCGCTTGCGAACAATCAGCCTTTCACGGGCCGTTCCGCGTTCGCGCATAAGGGCGGCGTGCACATCAACGCGATGGTGAAGAACGCCCGGACCTACGAGCACCTCGACCCCAAAGCGGTCGGGAATTACCGGCGCTATCTCGTGTCCGAACTCGGCGGGAAGACGAATATCATGATCAAAGCGCAGGAACTCGAGATGAAGTTCCAGAAGGATTCCCTGGAAGCCAAAAAGATCCTTGCGGAGATCCAGCGGCTTGAGTATCAGGGTTATCAATTCGAGGCGGCTGAAGCGAGTTTCGAGCTCATGGTTCAGAAGACCCTTGGCAAGTTCAAGCCGTTCTTTAAGACGGAAACGGTCTCTGTCCGCACGGAAGAGATCGGGGACAGCAATCCGCGCTCGATCGCGGACGTAAAGCTTACGGCCAAGGGCGTGGAGCATTTCGAATCCGCGGAAGGGGACGGCCCCGTGAACGCGCTCGATTCCGCGCTCCGCAAGGCCCTCGCCAAGACCTACCCCGTGATCAACGAGATCCATCTGACGGACTATAAAGTGCGCGTCGTGAATTCCGAGGCCGGGACGGCCGCGAAGGTGCGCGTCTTCATCGAATTCCAGGATAAAGAAAAGACCTGGACCACGGTCGGCGTCCACGAGAACATCATCGAAGCCAGCTGGAAAGCCCTCGTCGAAGCGATCGAATATAAACTGCATAAAGGATAAAACTGGGCCGCGTACCACGGGCCAAGGGCCACGAAGATCGTGGTGCGTGGACCGTGTCCCGTGGCCCTTAAGTTATGGACCTAGATAAACAATACAATTCCAAAGAAGTCGAGCAGAAGTGGTACCGTCTCTGGGAAGAGAAGGGCTATTTCCGTCCGCAAAGTGATCGGTCCACGGGACACGGGATGCGGGACACGGAAAAGCTTAACGTGGCCCGTGCGCCCGGAGGACGTGGCCCGTACGTCATTGTCATCCCGCCGCCGAACGTGACGGGGATCCTCCACATGGGCCACGCGCTCAATAATTCCATCCAGGATATCCTCGTCCGCTGGAACCGCATGAAAGGCCGCGACACGCTCTGGGTGCCGGGCGTTGACCATGCGGGGATCGCCACACAGAACGTGGTCGAGAAAAAACTCGCCAAAGAAAAGAAAACACGCTGGGACCTCGGCCGCGAGAAATTCTTGGAAGAAGTCTGGAAATGGAAGCACGACCACGGCTCGACCATCACGCGCCAGCTCCGCCGCCTCGGTGCCTCCTGCGACTGGACCCGCGAACGGTTCACGATGGACGAAGGGCTTTCCAAGGCCGTGCGCGAAGCATTCGTCACGCTTTACGAGCGCGGGCTCATTTACCGCGGCAATTACATCATCAATTGGTGCCCGCGCTGCCAGACCGCGCTTTCGGACGAAGAAGCTGCCCACAAGGACGTACAAGGCGGACTTTATCACATCAAATATCCCATTGCGGGCAAGCAGGGCCCTTATGAAAAAATGGGCGAGGACCACATTGTGGTCGCAACGACACGGCCGGAGACGATGCTCGGCGATACCGCGGTCGCGATCCATCCCAAGGATCCGCGTTACCAGCACCTGATCGGGAAGAAAGTGCTTCTCCCGCTTGTGAACCGCGAGATCCCGGTGATCACGGATGAATTCGTGGACCCGGAGTTCGGGACCGGTATGGTGAAGGTGACGCCGGCGCACGACCCGAACGATTTCGCGATGGGCCACCGCCACAATCTCGAGCAGGTCAATGTCATGACGCCGGACGGGAAGATCAACGAACACGGTGGCCCCTACAAGGGCATGGACCGGTTCGAGGCGCGTAAAAAGATCCTCGTGGACCTGGAAGCGCAGGGTCTTTTCATCAAGCGCGATTCACACCTTCACGCGGTGGGCCACTGCTACCGCTGCGATACCGTCGTGGAGCCGTATCTTTCCAAACAATGGTTCGTCAAAATGCAGCCGCTCGCGGACAAGGCGCTCAAGGCGCACGAGCAGGGGAAAACGGTTTTCTATCCCGATCGCTGGACCAAGGTCTACCTCAACTGGCTTCGCGGCATCCGGGACTGGTGCATCTCTCGCCAGATCTGGTGGGGGCATCGCTTGCCGGTCTGGTATTGTTCAAAATGCGAACAGAGCCAGACTCCGGTGAACGGTGAACGGCAAACGGGTAACGAAAAAGGTTCTGCGTTCTCCGTTCCCCATTCCCCGGGTATCATAGTTTCTCGCACCGATATCAACGCGTGCCCGCACTGCGGTTCGAAAGATATTAAGCGCGACGAAGACGTTCTCGACACCTGGTTCTCGTCTTGGCTCTGGCCGTTCTCGACTTTAGGCTGGCCGGAAAAGACCGAAGATCTCAAGAAATTCTATCCGACGTCCGATCTCGTGACGGCGCCCGAGATCATTTTTTTCTGGGTGGCGCGCATGATCATGGCCGGGCTCGAATTCATGGGTGAAGCGCCCTTCAATCAGATCTATATCCACGGCACGGTCCGGGCCGCGAGCGGGCTCAAGATGTCCAAATCCCTCGGGAATTCCATCGACCCGCTCGAGGTGATCGAGGAAATGGGGGCGGACGCGCTCCGCTACAGCCTCGTGATGCTTTCCGCGCAGGATGTGTTCCTCTCGCGCGAAAAATTCGAAGTGGGCCGCAATTTCGCCAACAAGGTCTGGAACGCCTGCCGGTTCGCGCTGATGCAACTGGGCGATCTCAAGGAGGCCTCCGTCGATCCGGAGCAGTTCAAGAAGAACGAACTGTCGCTCCCGAGCCGCTGGATCCTTTCGCGTCTCGAGGAGAGAACGGCCGTGATCGAAAAACACCTCGCCCAGTTCGGCCTCGCGCAGGCCGCGACGGACCTCTACCATTTTGTGTGGGATGATTTCTGCGACTGGTATATCGAGCTTGCGAAGCCCATGATCCAGTCCGAGGACGCCGCGCTCAAACTTCAGACGCAAAAGGTCCTGTTTTACGTGACCGAGAAGATCCTGCGGCTGCTCCATCCCTTCATGCCCTTCATTACCGAAGAGATCTGGCAGACCTTCAAAACCAAGATCAACCTACCCAACCCCGGGGGTTGGGCGGGCCCAACCCCCGAGGTTGGATTGGGCCAATTGCCGGAAACGATCATGTTCGCCGGCTGGCCGCACGAAGAGAAAAAAGCTTTTGAGGACGCGGAAGCCCAGAAGGCGATCGGCCTTTTGCAGGACGCCGTGGGCGGCATCCGGGACCTGCGCACCCGTTTCCAGATCCCGCCCCAGAACAAACTGAAAGCCGTGATCGCGTGCAAGGCGCAGGGGACGCGGGAGGTCCTGCGGCAGTTCGAACGTGAAGTGAAGGTGCTCGCCCGCCTCGAAACGCTCGAGATCACCGGCGAATTCAGGAAACAGGCGGGCATGGTCGCCAACGCCTTCGCGGATTTTGACGTCTACATCTCGCTTGAGGGCATCCTGGACCTTGAAGAGGAAAAAAAGCGGCTCCGTAAAAAGATCGCGGAAACGGAACAATGGATCGAGAATATCCGTAAAAAGATCGAGAACCCCTCGTTCGCGGAAAAAGCGCCGAAGGAGATCCTCGATAAAGAAAAAGAGAAACTGAACGATGCGAAAAGCCTTCTCCTATCCTTCCAAACCCAGCTCGCCGGCCTTTAGCAAGCGGCCCGGGGCTTACGGTCATCCGCTGCCCGTGTCGCAGCGGACGCTCGGCTTCCTCAAAGAGGCCCTCCGCGAGGATATCGGCCATGGGGACATCACGTCGAACCTGCTTGTCCCGGCCCGCGCGAAGGGGACCGCCCGCGTGATCGCGAAGGAAAAAGGCATTTTTTGCGGCGAGCGTCTCGTGCGGGAACTTTTCAAGATCCTCGATCCGGACGTGAAGCTCGAATTCCTGGTCCATAACGGCGGCAAGCTCCGCCCGGGAAAGACCGTGTTCAAAATGCAGGGGAATATCCGGTCGATCCTCAAGGTCGAGCGCACCATGCTGAATTTCATCAGCCATATCTCGGGCGTCGCGACGAAAACGCGCCAGTTCGTCGATAAGATCAAAAAATATCCGGTGCTTCTCCTGCACACGCGCAAGACCACGCCCCTCTGGCGCGAACTGGAGAAAGTGGCCGTCGAGGTCGGCGGGGGAAGAAGGCACCGTCCGGGCCTGGATTCGTTCATTCTCGTGAAAGAGAACCACCGGCCTTACGGGCGCCTTCCGAAGCTCAAAAGGCACAAACGTGATTTCGAGATCGAAGTGCGCGACCTCGAGGAACTGCGCGAAGCCATCGCCCTGAAACCCAAGGTCATCCTGCTCGATAATTTCCCGCCCAAGGAGATCAAGCGTATGGTCGAGATCGTCCGCAAGGAAGATCCCGAGATCATCCTCGAGGCCTCCGGCGGCATCACGCTCGAAAATGTCCGCAAGTACGCCGCGGCCGGGGTCGACACCATCTCCGTCGGGGCCCTGACCCATTCCGTCAAAGACGTCGATTTTTCCCTCCTGATCGATTAGTTTCACTATTTTCCTCGCCTCGAGAAAGAAAGTGTTCACATCCATTATTTTGATAATAATTATATTTATTATATAATAAAAACAATAGCAAGGATCTTGCAATGCGGTAAATCATACATATAAAAATATGGATAGAAATATGGACAAGGTTAAAGAAGACGAGTACTATTTTACGGGAGACAGGAAAGGAAGCTTTGTTTGGGATACAGAAAAGGAGATCCTGAACATCCTTAAACACCGGGTCGATTTCAAGACCGCCGCCGGTATCTTTAGGGATCCCAATGTCTGGATCTTTGAAGATCATCGGCATAGCGGAACGGAAGCAAGATTTTATGCGATCGGCAAGGTCCGGGGAGACGTCCTGACCGTGCGATTTACCTACCGCCATAAAAGGATCAGGATCTTTGGGGCGGGATTTTGGAGAAAAGGGAGGAAACTTTATGAAGATCAAGAGGAATAAAAGGGGACCGGACGGTTATGAGGATGACGACCCTTCGGACCCGGATTTTCCGGCAGGGGAATTGGTCCGCGTTCCGAATTTTTTGCCGCCGCCCGACCAGCTTATTTTTCCGGACGATGAGACGGAAAAGGTGACGATCGTGTTGCGGAAGAAGAGCGTGGATTTTTTCAGGGAGAAGGCGAAGCAATATCACACCAAATACCAGCGCATGATCCGCGAGGTCCTCGACCGCTATGTCACCCGGTACCGGGACGGGGCCAAGTAGCCGATGAGCGATTTCAGGCTTGTTTCTTCCATGAGGCCTTGCGGGGACCAGCCCGAGGCCATCCGCAAACTGGTCGAGGGGTTCAAGGCCGGGAAGCGCGAGCAGGTCCTGAAGGGCGTCACCGGATCGGGGAAGACCTTCACGATGGCGCATGTGATCGCGCAACTCGGCAAGCCCACGCTCCTCATCTCCCACAACAAGACCCTCGCGGCCCAGCTCTACGCCGAGCTCAAGGAATTCTTTCCGGAGAACGCCGTCGAATACTTCGTCTCGTATTACGATTACTACCAGCCCGAGGCCTACATCCCGCACACGGACACCTACATTGAAAAAGACGCTTCCATCAACGAGGACCTCGACCGCCTGCGCCTCTCCGCGACAAGTTCCATCCTGTCACGCAAGGACTGCATCATCGTTTCAAGCGTCTCCTGCATTTACGGCTTGGGCGCGCCGGAGGATTGGCAGGGAATGCTCATCACGATTACGAAAGGGGAGCTCGCGGACCGCGATAAATTCCTTTCGAGCCTGATCACGCTTCAATATGAGCGGGTCGATACCGAGCTCCGGCGCGGGACGTTCCGCGTACGCGGTGGCCGGGTCGATATCCTGCCTTCCTATGGCCAGAACCCATACCGGATCGACTTTAGCACGGAAACCATTGAACGGATCACGATGCTGGAGCCCATCAAACTCACGGCGATCCGCGAGATCGAGAAGCTCGCGGTCTACCCGGCCAAACATTTCGTGACGCCGGGGGAGCGGCTGGAGGCCGCGATCGTATCGATCGAAGCGGAAATGAAAGAACACGTGAAAAAGCTGACCGCGGAGGGCAAGGACCTCGAGGCAAAACGCCTGGAATCGCGCACGCTCTATGATCTTGAAATGCTCCGGGAGGTCGGTTACTGTTCCGGGGTGGAGAATTACTCGCGCCATCTTTCGGGCCGCGCGCCCGGGTCGACGCCCTACACGCTGATCGATTATTTCCCGAAGGATTTCCTCCTGATCATCGACGAGTCGCACCAAAGCGTGCCGCAGATCCGCGGGATGTTCAACGGGGACGCATCCCGCAAAAAGGTCCTTGTGGAGCACGGGTTCCGCCTGCCGTCCGCCCTCGACAACCGCCCGCTCAAGTTCCCCGAGTTCGAGGCAAAATTGAACCAGTGCCTCTATGTTTCCGCCACGCCCGGGCCTTACGAGATGGATCGCGCGGGGGAGCCTGTGGAACAGGTCATCCGCCCGACGGGGCTTATGGACCCCGAGATCGAGGTCCGCAAGACCGACGGGCAGATCGACGACCTGATCGCCGAGGTCAAGGCACGCGCGAAACAGGGGGAGCGGACGATCGTCACGACGCTCACGAAGAAAATGGCCGAGGATCTGAGCCGCTACCTGAAGGAACTCGGCATCAAAGTGAATTACATTCATTCCGAGTTCGACGCGTTCGAGCGGGTCGAGATCCTGCGGGACCTGCGGCTTCAGAAATACGACTGCGTGATCGGAGTGAACCTCCTGCGCGAAGGCCTGGATCTTCCGGAGGTGTCGCTTGTGATCGTGCTCGACGCGGACAAGGAAGGTTTTTTAAGGAGCGATGTCTCGCTTATCCAGATCGCGGGACGGGCCGCGCGCCATATTAACGGCAAAGTGATCATGTACGGCGATAAAGTGACCGATTCCATGAAACGGGCGATCGATGAGACGGCCCGCCGCCGCAAGATCCAGGCGGAGTACAACGTCGCCAACCGCATCACGCCGGTCTCGATCAAAAAAGAGATCAAGAACGGGATCGAACAATGGAAGAAGGCCGAAGAGTTCGTCCACGACGTGGTCCATGAATCCGGCAAGGAGTACGAGACCAAGAACTACCTCGCGTTCCTGAAGACGCGCATGGAGGCCTCGGCCCGGGCCCTCGAGTTCGACAAGGCCGCCCGCTACCGTGACGAGATCCGCAGGATCGAAGCGGAAGGAGGCGTGAAAGAAAGTGTCCTCAAGGAAGCCGCAAAAACGCCGCGCAAATCCCGCCCCCGCCGCAAATAAACCAGTTTAGGACCCGATCATTTTCAAAATTTCCCAAAGATCCCTCGCCGACGTTCATTTTTCCCCGGCGAGGAAAAATTCACTCGCGTCTCGTGTCTCGCTCGCCCTTGAGTCCCTAGTGGAAGGCAGCTGCCGGAATCCCGCAAAGCACGGTTTCCCCGTGTTTTATACGGGGAATTTGCGGGATGAGGCCGCAGGCGGACGAGGGCCGCTGGAGCCGAGTACCGCCGGTGCCTGAACAAGGGCCTCAAGGGCCCCATGCCCGCTCGGACACTCAAAGCGCGTTTCGGGATTCTTTGGGAAATTTTTTACGGAAGGGCTTTCAGGAAGGCTTGGATCTTCTTGCGGATGAGGTCGAATTTCTTGGCGTCGAGCCAGTCCCGGCGGAAAACGCTTCCTCCCACCGCGATCGCGCTTGCGCCGCTCGTGAAATAATCCTTCGCGTTCTCGGGCGTCACGCCGCCGCAGGCCATGAGTTCGATCTTGGGGAACGGTCCCTTGATCTCCTTGAAATAATCCGGCCCGAAACATCCCGCGGGGAACACTTTGACCATCGTGGCGCCTGCCTGGAACGCTTCATAAATGTCCTGCGGCGTGAGCGCTCCCGGAAAAACGGGGATCTTGTGGCGGACGCAATATTCGATCACGGGCGGGACGATGACGGGGCTTACGATGAAGGTCGCGCCGGTCCGGAGGGCTTCATGCAGTTCCTTCAGGGTGAGCACGGTGCCCGCGCCGATCATGAGTTCCCGGCCATAACGCCAGGCCGCCTCTTTGATGAGACCCGCCGCACCGTCGGTATTCATCGTGATCTCGACGGACTCGAGGCCGCTTTCGAGGATCGTGTCGAAAAGGGGAGCGAGTTCTCCGGAACGGATCCCGCGCAAGATCCCAAGGAGGGGTTTGCGGCGGAATTTCGGGAGATCCACGCTATTCGATCTCGGCGCTTCCCGCGAAGCTGTCCCAGAATTCGCGGTAATTCTCCTTCTGGTCGCTCTCGCGGAGTTCGAGGGCCGTTTTCGGATGTTCATCCAGGATCCCGGTGATGGCGTAGGGGATCACGTAGCCCCATTCGACCTTCTTGCTCAGGGGGATCATTTCTTTCGCGATCACGTCCAGGACCGGGCGGATGTCGTACTTGGGGTTCTTGAGGAACCCGAGCAGGAGCTCCGTCGGGCAGTTGCCGGCCGCGCGTCCCATGCCGAAGATCGTGGAATCCAGGTAGTTGGCGTTATGGATGATCGCTTCGATCGTGTTCCCGAACGCGAGCTGCTGGTTATTGTGCGCGTGGATCCCGATCTCTTTGGTCTTGATGATGCTCTTGGCCTTCTTGACCAGGTATTCCACCGTCTCCTGGTAGAGCGACCCGTTCGAGTCCACGAGGTACACCACGTTGCATTTACATTCCTTCTCGAGCTGCTGCAGGCACTCGGTCAGATCGACCTCCAGGACCTTGGAGATGGCCATGAGGTTCACCGCCGTCTCGTAGCCTTTGTCCGCGAACTGGTTGGCCATCGCGATCGCTTTATCAACGTCCTTCACGTAGCACGCCGTGCGGATCATCGTGACGGGGCTGTCCTTCTTGGGCTTGATATCGTCCATGTCGACCCGGTCCACGTCCACCATGACCGAGATCTTGGTCTTGGAAGGGATGCCGTCGGTGACCTTGCGGATGTCCTCGTCCGAGCAGAACTTCCAGGCGCCGTACTTGTCGCCTGAGAAAAGCCGCCGGGAATTCTTGTAGCCGATCTCCATATAATCGATCCCAGCCTCCGAGACCGCCTTGTAGATCGCCCGGACGAAATGTTCGTCGAACGCGTGGTTGTTCATCAGTCCGCCGTCGCGGATCGTGCAATCCAGTACTTTGATCTGTTCCCGGTACATGAAAACGCTCCTTGAAAAGGTTGTGCTTAAGGGGTGCCTGAAAGGGGGGCATTATAGACCGGGGCGGGGATTCCGTCTATAGGCGGCCGGGGCAGGCCCGGCGGCCCCGGAAGGGGGCGGTCAGAACGTGAAAGTATTGGGCGGCAGGGAGTCTTCCTCCTGGCCTTGCGAGGCATCGTACCGTCCCGCGAGGGACCTCGCTTCATACGGGGTGACGTCGCGCCATCCGGAACGTTCCGCCTCGTCGTCCGTGGTGCATCCGGTGAAGGCCAGCGCGGCGATGACGCATGATCCCCAAATCTTCCATGACCGCTGAAGTTTTAGCGCGCCCATGCCTAGTTTTCTCCCAGGAATTTCCCGTTCGCGGGAGGTTTGTGGTAGGTGGGGACATCCCAGGTCGTGATCATGACCCCGCCCTGTTTTTTGCATTCCTCGGCGCTCAGGCCCTTTTTCTCGTGGCCGCGGACACGGCAAACCAAGTTCCGCGAATCGAACAAAGAGGGCTGTCCCGCCGCCTTGGATCGCGGCGAGGGATCTCCCGATCCGGAAAAAGTCCCCGCCGCCTCGATCATCATTCCGCCTTGCCTCCGGCATTCTTCCGGGCTCATCGTCTCTTCAATGTAACCGCCGATCCGGCAGCCGGTGTTCTGTGAACGCGGCACGGATGATTTCTCCGCCGGCTTGGGCGAGGGAGCGGCCTGTTTGGGCGTGACGGGGGCCTTGGGTTTGGCTACCGTTAGCGGCTCATGCTCTTTGGGCGCGACGGAAGTTTGCGTTCTAAGGGATGAAGCGGGTGCGCTTTTTCCGGATCCGGTGCCGGTCACGGATTTGACCGCCGCCGGTTCCGGCCTGGCTGACACGGCCGGGGCTTGCGGGGAGGGCGCCGGAGGCTGGTAGGGAGGGGTTTTGACCAGGACGTCCCTCGCGGCCTCAGGCTCTGAAGGGCCTGAGGCGCTCATCAAAACCCCTGTCCGCTGTTTTAACTTTGAAGGATCCGTATCTCCGGTGTTTTCCGGTTGCGCCCAGACAGGATGGGCCATCAATAAGATCCCGATGAGGAACCATGGTTTTTTCATCATTTTTTCACCCGGACACTATTCTAGAAAAAATCCTCCGATTTACAACAGATCATCTCATCAGGATCCCGCCGCCACGAGCGTAAAGCATCGTTTGCCCTGAGCAGCCTTTGGTGAATCTGTCGAGCTATGACCCTTTTACCCCGAGCGGTGTCGATACGCAGAAGTTAAAATTATTTGATTTGCAACCCATTTAATATCAATAGATTACAATAAAAATACAACCTAAAATATGTAAAATTCTTGAAAATACAACTAAAAGTATGTATAATTAGGGTTGTGAGGTGAAAATAATTCTGATGGAAAAGATCCTGCAATATCAAAAGGCGGTTCTGAAGGCGCTAGCGGGGAAGCTGGGCGGATTTTATCTGGCCGGCGGGACGGCGCTTTCCAACTATCATTTCCAGCATCACCGGGAGTCCTATGATCTCGATCTCTTTACGAAAGAATATACGGCCGGTCAAGTTGCGGCGATCGTGAAGTGGATCGAGGAAAAGACCGGTAAAAATATGTCCAAGGTCGGCGGGCAGGACAGGAAAAGGCCGGGGACGGTGCGTCACAGCCATTATGACCTCGTGATCGACCCGGCAAACGCGCTCCGGATCGATTTTGTCGAAGACCCTCGGGACGTGCTGGAGCCGACCTTAAACGTGAACGGGATCCCGGTTCTGTCGCTGCCGGACATTTACCTTCGAAAGATCGATGCGGTCGCCGGCGTGAGCGGGAAGGAGGACCGCATCGGGAAACGCGTGACGGAAGGCGGCCGCCAGACTGCACGGGACCTTTTTGATCTCTACCATCTTTCTTTGCGCGTTGAACCTCTTTCTTCGTTCGCGATGAAGCATTGCGATGATCTCCAGGTCGAGGGGCTGTGCAATTGGTTCCGGTCGTTTAACCGGATGGATATGAAGATCGATCTTGCGGATATCCGGACGTCGAAACCTGTGGAGTTCCGCGACATCGACCGGTACTTTTCAGAGGAGATCGAACGTCTCTACGGAGGGCTTTTCTAAAATGGGCGTGGATAAAAGCTGGCTCTGGAACGTCAAACTGACCGATGCCGAAGCGCGCGAGGTCCTGAGAGATCCCGCCGACCCGCGTTTCTTGATGTATGCCGCCCGGCGTCTGGCCACCGCGAACCTTCCCCGGGAGATCTTCCGGAACTATCTGACCCGGGAGCATTTTCTCCTCCGCTGGCCGGCGATCAAGCGGCAGATGCGAAAAGACAGCCGCAACCGTGGCCGCGTCATTTTTTGGCAGGGGGTCTATGAGTATTTGATCAAAGAGCTCAAAGAAAAAGGGACCCCGTTCGTTCGCCCGAAGAAAGAGGCCCGCGTCGATCCTGAACAAAAAAAGGACGGAGACGCGTTAAGGGCCTTGCGCCTCTCCCGCAAAATGACCCAGGCGGAACTCGCGGAGAAGGCAGGCCTTACCCAGCAGCACATCGCCAAAATCGAAAAAGGGATCACCCAGCCGAGGCTGGGGACCCTCCAGAAGATCCAAAAAGCGCTGGGGGCATCGAACCCGCACGAATATCCCGTCGACGACACGTTGTCACAAGCTTACAGGATCGCTGAGCCGGGTCTTCATCCGCCTTCCACCATCCGCCATCCGGCAGTAACCACCTGGTTCACGCCCGATCCTGGGTTGAGAACGGAGAGCAAATGAGCGACACAAAGCTTGCGGGGTCTGTTTATCGAAAGCTGGTTTCCGATATCTCCACTCTCTATGAAAATGCCAGAAAAGCTCTGATCGAGGCGTACTGGAACATCGGAAAACGGATTGTCGAGGTCGAACAGCAGGGTTCCGTCAAAGCCGCCTACGGTTCGAGGCTCCTCCAGCAACTCTCCGAAGATCTCACCCGCGAGCTCGGCTCCGGGTTCTCGGAAAGCCAGCTCGCGGAGATGCGCCGCTTCTATCTGGCCCATAAGAAAATCCCGCCCGCGGGAAAATTGGGCTGGACCCACCACGTCGAACTTTTGCGGGTCGCGGACGACAAAAAAAGGAAAGTCCTGGAAGCCCGGGCCATCGAAAAGTCCCTGAAGCGCGACGAACTCCGCGAACTGGTCCGCCAAGAGCTTGTCCGTGAACGGGTGGCGACAAACCTCGCTCAACGGGACACGGGACACGATCCACGAGAAGCTGAACGTGGCACGGGAGACGTGGCCCGTGGCCCCGAGCTTTTGGTCCCTGTCAAAGGCACGCTCTACACCTACCGCATCCTCGATCCGAGGACTGTCCAGCCCAAAGAAGAAGGGCTCCTGCTTTTAGACCTTGGATTCTCCTGTTACCGGGACCTCGATGCCGTTACAAGCAGAACCTTCAAGCCCTACGACATCGTCGGATCCGTCAAAGACAAGAATGGAAACTACTCGATCCACGCACCACGCACCACGATCCACGAAGGCCCTAACGTGTCCCGTGCGCCCGTGGCCCTTGGCTCGGATTCCTTGTACACCTACAAAGCTACCGTCGAAAAGGTCGTGGACGGGGACACCTTGCGCGTTGTCGTCGACCTCGGATTTAATACCCGCACGCGCCAGTACCTCCGTTTGCGGGGGATCGACTGCCCCGAGATCGATACGCCCGAAGGCAAACTCGCCGCCGACTTCGTCAAAAAAGCTCTTACGTGGTCCCTGCCTGTCCGGCAGGCAGGCGTGGCCCGTGGTACGTGTCCCGGGATAGTGATCACCAGCTCCAGGTCCGATAAGTACGACCGTTATCTTGCCGACATCTACTTCACCGATCCCCAAGGCCGGGAAGTCTGCCTCAATAACTCTCTCCTTGAAGCCGGGCTTGCCGTTCGAATGGGGGAATAGATCGAGTGATGAGTCCCTGGGATGTCCGCCTAGATTTTTCCTAGTAAATATCCGATCTGTTCCGGTCCTGGGAGTTCTTTTTTGAGAGTTTGGGGCAGGCTGGAAGTGATCCGGTAAGCGGCGACCCCGATCGGTTTTCTGGATTCACGCAAAGCGTATTCCACGGTCATCTTCTTTTTGAATTTGCAAACAATGATCCCGATCGCGGGGTTCTCGCCTACGGCTTTTGCGGTATCATCCAGGGCCGCCAGGTAGAACTGCATTTTCCCGACATATTCCGGCAGGAATTCTCCGATCTTCAATTCGATAGCCACTAAGCACCGCAAATGTCTGTGGTAGAGGAGAAGGTCGATAAAATATTCTTTTTCATCGATCTCAAGCCGGTACTGGCTTCCTGCAAAGGCAAGCGCTCCTCCCATTTCCCGGAGGAAACGGTCCATTTTTGAAAGCACGGCCTTTTCCAACTGCCGCTCCGAATGCCTCTCCTCGAGTTCAAGAAAATCGAAAGTGTACTCGTCCTTGACGGCCAGTTTGGCCTGCGGAGTGATCTCGGGAGGGAGGACTTTTTCGAAATTAGTTTGGTTTGCCATCGTTTTTTCAAAGGCCCGGTTCTCGATCTGATGGATGAGGACGTTCTTGGTCCAGCCGAATTTACGTGTCATCCGGATATAAAATTCTCGTTCCAACGGTGGGAAACATTTCTCAAGGATCAGGATGTTATGGGACCAGCTGATTTCTCGCACCAGCGGTGCGAGTTTTTCATCCTCGCGGTAACAGAGATAAAAACAGCGCATTCTCCACAGATTGGACGCTGAAAACCCGCGGATCCCCGGAAGGTCTTTTTGAATGTCGCCTGCCAGTTTTTGAACGATCGCCTTGCCCCAAACCTCGCCTGTTTGACGTTTCACGATCATCCGGCCAATATCCCAATAGAGGGCGATCAGTTCCCGGTTCACGGACTTGAGAGCTTGGTGCTGTGCCGTGATGATCCTGGACTTGATCTCTTGCAAAAGGGATGCGTAATGCCGTACGGTCTTCTTTTTCATAAAAGGGAGGATATCACGTAGTTTAATATAAATCAATATAAATATAATTTAAAATGAATTAGCGGAGTGTTAGCTAATGCTAGTTTTTGCGTGTCGCATACACGTGCACATTAGGGAGTGATGCGAACGTATTCATTCATTGGAATAAATGATAGGCGCATGGAAAAAAACCGTTGAGGTTAAAGGCCTTCAGGAACTTAGAGCGAATGGATTTATTATGGAGCACTTATCGCTTATCACTTACACTGTCAGTCCGTAGTCCGTAGCTATTGGCCATTGGCTATGGGCTGAAATCCATGAAGAGCCCCTTTTTTCAATCCAGCGACACGATGCTGTCGCACGCCACTTGTAACATGCCAAAACAGATGAGACGCGGTTGTTTCCGTGGCTTTTTTGTTTTTGGAGGGCTAGAATGCCCACCATGAAACGCGAATTTTATTCCGATTCGATAAAAAACTTCCTCAAATCATCTAAAGATGAAATCATCGGAAAGCTGACACAAGGCAGCGATTTCCCCGTAGAGATTCCCCAGCGAAATGCCTGGGCTGAACAAATTGATATCCTTCGCACGGTTTTAATCCCGCACGACGGCGCCATCTATTTCGAATACTCAATCCCCCGCATGGGGGAGCGCATCGATGTTGTGTTGATTATCGGGCCTGTTATCTTTGTGCTCGAATTCAAAATAGGCGAAAAAGAATTCACCTCATGCGCCTTAGATCAAGTCACCGATTACGCGCTAGATCTGAAGAATTTCCACGAACCCAGCCATGAACGCTTTGTTGCTCCGATCCTGATCGCGACGAAGACGAATAATCGCGATCAGTTCGATATTGTCTCTACAGCTCAAAACGACAAACTTTTGTTTCCAATAAGAACTAACGCGCAGCAACTTGATGAAGTAATCAAAAATGTACTCCAGTTTGCTGACGGAGTGCCCATTGATTGGCTTGAATGGAGATCTGGGCGATATTGTCCAACACCCACGATCATGGAGGCTGCGCTAGCGCTTTATAATAGGCATTCGGTCGCAGAAATTTCTCGAAGTGATGCTAGTGCGATTAACTTAAGCCAAACATCCGATGCTATTTCCGAGGTTATTCGGAAGGCGAAAGACATGGCGCAGAAGGCGATATGTTTCGTGACCGGGGTTCCCGGAGCAGGAAAAACCCTGGTTGGTCTTAACATTGCGACGCAACACATTGATAAAGAAGATAAGCTTTATAGCGTTTTCCTCTCCGGGAACGGTCCCCTTGTGGCAATTCTCCAGGAAGCGTTGGCGCGTGATATGGTTAAAAAAACAAAAGCGCGCGGGAAGAGAATTAAAAAAGGAGAAGCTAAAGGGAGAGTGAAGGCCTTTATTCAAAATGTACATCATTTTAGAGATGATTGCCTCGCCGATGCGGAAAATCCGCCATTTGAGCATGTAGCTTTATTTGATGAGGCTCAGCGCGCTTGGAATCATGCAAAGACAGCCGATTTTATGCGACGAAAAAAGAAAAAGGATGGCTTTTTATATTCTGAGCCGGAATTTCTCATTTCTTGTCTTAATAGACATCCCGATTGGGCAGTTGTTGTGTGCCTTGTCGGAGGTGGGCAAGAAATAAATACCGGAGAAGCCGGGATCGGAGAGTGGATTGAGTCTTTAATGCGGTCGTACCCTGACTGGCATGTTTATATTTCGCCCCAATTAAATGATAGCGAATATGGTGCGGGTGAGGTTTTGAAACGACTAGGATCACATCGAAATGTTAATTTCAAAGACGAACTTCATCTTTCAGTGTCAATGCGCTCTTTTCGAGCCGAGAATGTATCGTTGCTGGTGAAGCAAATACTGGACTTGGATGTCGAGGGTGCGCGGCAAACACTTGAAAAAGTCAGAGATAAATACCCTATCGTCATTACCCGTGACTTAACCGAAGCGAAGCGGTGGTTGAAAAAGCAAGCTCGGGGGACAGAACGATATGGCATTGTTGTTTCTTCCCAGGCTGAACGTCTCAAGCCGCATGCAATTGATGTGAAATCGCCCATGGATCCTATTCATTGGTTTCTTGATGGTAAGGAAGATGTGCGATCCTCATATTATCTCGAGGATGTAGCAACTGAATTTCATGTGCAGGGATTAGAGCTCGATTGGGCATGTGTGACGTGGGATGCGGATTTTAGGTATTCCAAGACAGGATGGATCCATAAATCCTTTCGTGGTAGCAAATGGCTTAATATTAAAAACGATGAGCGAAAAAAATATCAAAAGAATGCTTATCGTGTTTTATTGACCCGGGCTCGCCAAGGAATGGTGATTGTTGTGCCGGCGGGGGATCCAGAAGATCCGACCCGTGATTCAAGATTTTACGATTCAACTTTTGAATATCTAAAAGGTATTGGTTTTGCTGTTATTTGATTAAAAGGTAGGCGGTTACTGCTGCTAAAGAAAACGTTGATCGGGACAGACAAAGGAAAGGACTTATGGCTCAAAAAGGAAATAAGAAGTTGATGCTGCTTGAGGCGGTCTCATTCGCGGCGAGGGCGCACCGGGGGCAGTTCCGCAAGGATAAGGAGACGCCTTTCGCGACGCATCCGTTCCGGACGTGCATGGTGCTGCGGCATGTGTTCGGCGTGGCGGACGAGGAGGTCCTGGCGGCCGCGGTGCTGCATGACACGATCGAGGACACGGTCCATGACCGGGATGACCTGATCGAGCATTTCGGGGAGAAGGTCGCGGGGTGGGTGTCGCTTCTTTCCAAGGACAAACGGCTCGCGGAATCGACGCGCGAAGCGGCCTACATCCGTCAGGTCACGGAGGCGCCGGTTCCCGTGAAGCTCATCAAGCTTGCCGATATCTACGACAACCTGGCGGACATGGCGGCGATCCCGTCGGCGAAGGCCCGGGCCAAGACCCTGAAGCGGGTGAAGATGTACCTGGACGGGTTCGCGGGCTGCCGCAACGATCCCGCGCTCGCCCAACCCCTCCGCGAGATCCGGCGGCTCATGGCGCATACCCGGTAAAAGCGGGGGCCGCGAACATGAAAAAAAGTCCTTTGACCGCGGAAAAGTTCGAAGGGCTCGTGCGCGACGCGATGAAGGCGCTTCCGCGGGAATTCAAACGCAAGCTCGAGAATATCAGCATCACGGTCCGGAAGGAGCCGACGGCGCTCCAGAAAAAAGAGGCCGGGACCGGTCCGGACGAAGAACTGCTCGGCCTTTATGAGGGCGTGCCGTTGGGTGAGCGGACGCACCAGTACGCGGGCGTCCTGCCCGACAAGATCACGATCTTCCGCGGGCCCGTCACGCGCTCCTGCCGCACCCCGCGTGAGATGCGGGCCGCCGTCCGCGACACCCTTCTCCACGAACTCGCCCACTACTTCGGCCTCTCGGACGAGCACATGCTCGAGAACGGGACGTACTGAAGGCAGACGGAAGACCGCGGTTCGACCCTTCGACAAGCTCAGGGCAGGCTTCCGCCACTGAAACGTCGGCGGACAGGCACCACAAGAAGCAGACCGCAGCCTATCACCAAACCCCGTGGTTTGGTGCGGCCGTGGCGAGAGCTTGATGCTCTCGTCCGGGCCGAGACCGTAGACTCAAGAAAGACGGAAAGCCTGGGCGGGCCCGGTTAACCAAAAGGCAGTTCTTTTGAATAAATTTTAGTTAACTCTTGACCGCAGTTAACCAAAATGCTACTCTTTTTATGGAAATTTGGTTAACCAGGAGCGTTTATGAGCGTACTCAAAGGCATTCTTAAGGAAGAGCGCGACCGTCTGAAAGAGGTCGAGAAGGGGTATCTTCGCGAGATCGCGAAGCTGCCGGAGGGGAGCGTCCAGATCAAGAAGATCAAGGAGCGTTCCTATCCTTACCGGGTATTAAGCCGGAAGGGAAAGGTGAAGTGCGAATATCTCGGGAACCTTCCCAAGGAGGAGTTGAAGGACTTGAAGGACAAGATCGCCCTCCGGAAGAAATACCGGTCGCTTCTCAGGCAGGCGCGGGACAATCAAAAGCTGATCCGGAGGGCGCTCCGTGGGAAGAGATGAGCAGGCCCGGTTGCTGCTCCGGGTCCTGGGGCGTTTTTCAAAGGCCGGAGTGCTTGACCAATGCATGCTGATCGGGAGCTGGTGCATGTTCTTTTACCGGCACGAATATGACAATCCCGCCCTTTTATCAGCAATCAGGACATTGGACGTGGACTTTCTCATTCCGCATCCCGGCCGGATCAAGGAGGAGGCGGACATCCCGGAGCTCCTCAGGGAAGAAAATTTTATCCCCATCATGAATTTCTCGAACGGCCTGGTGCGTTATCAGCATCCGGACCTCTTGCTCGAATTCCTGGTCCCGGAACTGGGCCGCGGTTTTGACAAGCCGAGGCTTATCCGGCCCTGGCATATTCAGGCCGCCGAGATCCGGTATCTGAATTTTCTGACCGCGTTCCCGAAGAAGATCCGCTACGGGGGCCTGACCGTTCGAGTTCCGGAACCGGCCGCTTTCGCACTCCATAAGCTGATCGTCAGTTCGAGGCGCGGAAAGAAAGAAAAGCGTGAAAAAGATCTGGAGGCAGCCGTAGGGGTCCTGGAATTCCTCTTCGAAGATCCGGAAGGGAAGGCCCGGATAAGAGAAGTGCTGGCAAAGATCTCTCCTAAGTGGCGCAAGACCATTCTTTCCGTGTCCGCGAAGCATTTTCCCGCCCTGAACGCGCTTCCGGCCCGCTGATCCCGCCGCTCTCAGGCTACAGCTGATAGCCCCCATAGACTGTGGTTCGACTACGCTCACCACAAGCCGCTCAGGGCAGGATTTGGCGCCTTACGCTTCGGTAGCGGCACTTGATCCTAATGATCAAGTACCCCGCTGTCGGTGCTTAGGGTCAGCACCGCACCGCGGAAGCTCCCAATTCATGAGTATGGGGAATGGTACAACCATCGGACGAGGCCAACCTCAAGCCTCGCCGATGTAGTACCAATTCATATAAAAAAAGCCCGCCAGATTTCTCTGGCGGGCTTTTGCTTCATGAATTGGTAGCGGGGGCAGGATTTGAACCTGCGACCTTTGGGTTATGAGTGGTGCCGGGAAGTTTTGCCGAAGTTGACCAACATTGTTCGAAGTTATCCAAAATCAAAGGGTTAAACGTGTTTTTTAAAAAAATCGATTGACCAAGTTTGGCCATCTTTAACCATCATTATCCATCAAAAGTATTGTCACTTTTTATTGTCACTTTTGAGCTACCCCAGCTTCCATCTTACCCATCGCTAATGCGTGCCGAGAGTTGTGCCTACTGTTGTTGATTGGGAGGCTGCTGCCCTTGCCCAAGACTTTCTCGTCCTCCCGTATACGCTCTAATCCACACAGCAAATGATCTGGTTGGTAATCTGTAAATTCCCGCTGCGCCAGGCTTTGTAATAATAATCCGCCGAGCCCTCAGAGCCGCCAGTGCATTGCCAAGGGTCGTTTCTTTGAGCCTTGTTACCTTCCGGATTTCAGCCTTTGCCACCCAGCCATCGAGATGTTCCGACATGGCCCGCAGAACTTGACGATATTCATCCGATCCAATCTGATCAAAATAGAGATCATGAAAGTATTTATGTCCCAGCTGCTGAAAAGCACCGTTCTCCTTAAAAGCACCTGCCATGACATCGTCTTCAGTAATATTATTATCACTGTCTGAATCGAAAGAAGAATAACCCATCTGTTGGATGAAATGAGGGTATCCTTCCGAAAAAACGCAAACCCATTTTTGCGCCTCAGGAGTTATATTTGTTGGGAATCCGTTCTTCTGATGGGCATCTTCAAGAGCTTTCTGCACAACGTCCAATCTTTCGGGAATCGATAAGGGATCCAAATTCATAATTTCAAAAACTCGTGGCGAAGATTCGTGGCTAGCCTTCAATTTTTCTAAAATCCCGGTTATTCCGGCCAAACCGACAGATACCCTATTACATCCTCTCTTCGCGAGGCGCTCAGTAAAAAGCTTGGAAAATAGACCGACATTTGCCTCTGCGGGAGGCTTGTCGGCCTCGTCGATCAGTATGAGAGCCCCATCGACATTATTGCCCAATTCGGAAAGAGCGCTATCAATCATAAAAGTGAGTTCATCGAGTAACTCGTGGGGTTCTTTCTTGACAGCTTCTGAATTATATTTAACGCCCATTACCTCGAAGCGTTTTAAAAAATCCCACCCGGTTTTAATAATCTCCTTCGTCCTATGATGGTCAGAAAGAGCACGTCGAAATTCATTCCATACACGTTGGACCAGGTCATAGTAGCTATTGGAAGGGTCGAGTTCGATGGGCACGGTTATGAATTTAAAGTTTTCTCCGTTCAGAGAGGGTATCTCTCCTTTAGCAATACACTGGAGGTAAAAAAGAAGGGAAGACTTGCCAATGCCTCGTTCACCTTGAATCAAAAAATGTTGGGGGTTCCCATTTTTTGTTTGGAAGAGAATTTTTTCAAGCGTAAAAAGTTCCTCCACTCTTCCCGAAAAAATTCCTGTCGTAACAATAGTGTTAGGTCGAAATGGATTATAGCGAAGGGCAGATGAAGGTGTGGACATTTACAATTGTGACATCCTATTTGAACAGTCGCAATACGCGCATCTTTGTGGAGTAGAGCCCAACAATTGGACCCATGCTGCCATAACACGCTCTGCAATTTTCGACATTTTATATCAGCTTTGATCTATCTACAAGGTAATGCGCGGACAGAACATAGGCCTACACGCGAACATTCCAGACGGGGATAGCCAGACGTTGACGATAGGTTTCGCCTCGCAAGAGCCGCATCTTGCGCTCGGGAAGATCACCCCGGCCGGCAATATGCTGACGGTGTTTCCCGAGCCATAGCGATGTCCCCAACTGCAGGGCGTGTTTCCCGTAATGCTCATTTATGTCATCCATGACCTTGTCGATCCGTTTCATCGATTCTATCTTCGGGGCATCATCAAAAAGCGAATACTGCATGGTGCGGTCCGCCTCTAGCTTAGAAAGCACCACGCCAGTCGAGCGATAGAGCGTTCCCGGACAAAAGATGCTTTCAAATAATTCTCCCGCCAAACCCACAGCATCAAGAATCGAGGACGTACTGCGATCCAATCCCGCTTCAACGCCCAAAGACCGGAAGTCCTGATTCCTGAGGAAAACGGTCATCACTCTGGCCCGGAGCTTGTGCCGACGAATCTTGATAAAAGCTGATTCAAGATTGCGAACAAGCTGAGCTTTCACAAAATCCTTTTCCGATGAGGACGGGGTGAAAGTCTTCGTCTTGCTGATCGAAGCGTAATCGTCCTTAACCGCAGTCGTGACGGGATACACCGCTTCACCGCGTAGTTCATGCCAAAGCTCCACACCGATCTTTCCGAGAAGTCTCTGAGCCCACGCCTCAGGCCGATTCACATAATCCCAGACATTCCGTATCCCTTGTTTTTGAAGTAGTGCGACCGTGTTCGGTCCGAACCCGCAGACACGCTCCAGCGGCACCTTGGGAAGATAGAGATGCAACTCTCGAGCACGCAGTACAAAAAACCCGTCCGGTTTCTTCTCTTTCCCCGCAATCTTCGCTAGCGTTTTTGACGCGCTTAATCCCACGGAGACAGTGAGACCTAATTCCGTCTGAATCGCTTGCTTAATCTTCCAGGCAATCTCATCGTATCCGCCGTGGTGTAGTCGCCTAAGCCCCGAAAGCTCCGCAAAGGCTTCATCGATGGAGTATTCTTCGACGGTGGGAGTAAAGCGGCGCATGATCTCGAACATACGCGTGGAGTAAAGGCTGTAGGTCTCGTAATCACTCGGCAAACAGATCAGGTTCGGAAGGAGCTTTTTTGCCTCCCAAAGTCTCATAGGGCGCTTCACACCCAGCTTTTTCGCCTCGTAACTGGCGCATGCGACGATCCCACGCTCTTTTCCCGTAACTACCGGCTTACCTTTCAGTTCAGGATTAAGGGCTTGCTCAACAGAAGTGAAAAAGGCATCGCAATCGATATGAATGATCGGCTTCGGAAAGGAACTGATCGAAAGAGGCCTATTTGTATTTGCGGACATTGGCCACCACCACACCACCGACCACAAGTTCCGCTTCAGGTTCGATTGGGGGATATTTCTTGTTTGCAGCCCGAAGGCGCACCTTCGCGCCATGCTTTTCGTAGTACTTCATGGTCCATTCTCCATCAACCTGGGCGATAACGATGTCCCCATGCCGAGGCTGCCGACCACGCTCTGCAATCACGAGATCACCCTGCATGATGCCCGCATCGATCATGGAGTCACCACTTACCTTCACGAGATAACTAGCTTGCGGGTTTTTAATGAGAAATTCATCGAGTGAGAGGGTATCTACCAATTCTTCTTCCGCGGGTGATGGAAACCCTGCCTGAACCGTACCCAGAAGCTTGATACCCCCCTCAAGGGCCGATGTCGGCACAAACTTGCCTTTCGAGTCGCGCTTCAGGATGCCACGCTTTAAGAGGTGTGTAATTAGAAGCGAGACGCCTCCTTTGGAGCTGTATCCGAGAAGAGATTGAAGTTCGGAGAAGCTGGGCAGGCGCTTACGGCTGGCATAAAAGTTTTTAAGCTTGGAGACAACCTCCGGGAAATCAATGCGTTTTGGCATACCATAATTATAAACGGACTTTCGTCCGCTTACAACTACTTATGTATACCGCACACAAACTAAGTGGGCATGCTCCCTAGAGGAAATTTAGCGGGCTTATTGGTGATTGTGGCATTTTTGTAGCACTAATGAGTTAATCTTAAGGACCATTCAACTAGTAAAAAATTGGCAGACGACAAACCTATCGCCAGTGCGCTCTCAAGCCATTTTATTTGTGATGTCCTTATATGGTCTTTTCCATCCCGCTTGGATTCGGCAAACAAAACCTTGCCTTCTTTCCATGCGAAAACATCCCAGCATCCGCTCATGGATCTATTTTTGCCTCGGATACTATCAAGAACGGCCAACTTATCAGTAGGAAGCATTACGGGCGCTTCAGTTCCCGGCATCCCAGTCCAGAATTTTCTTCGATAGTTGTCCACCCAAACTCCAGACCACCCGTCATGGAAAAGGGTTTTTAAAATGACAAGTTCCGCAAAAAGTGGCCCCCCTTCATACTCGAGTACGGCTTTCCCACCATAGGTGTCCGACAATTCCTTTCCATCCCAGGAATTTAATACAGGAGTTGTTTTGGGGATAAGAATTTCACGGCCATCTGACAGCCGCATCGTTTCCGTAGTGCTGGGGTTTAAGTCTTTGGGCAAATTCATAAATAGCACGATATAGGATATCATAAGAGAGTATCAGTCGCCTAATCAGATGCTCTATGTCGCGGAGCTTGAAATATGGCACGAACTTTTTGCTACACCACGCCCTTATGGTCTACGGCGAGACTTTTAGTTTTGCCGCGAGTTCTTTTACGGTCAGAAGTTCTTCCAGGAAAAGGGATTAGACCTTGGTCAACGCAAGGGTTTCGGTTGGAACGATGGTCAGCTTCTCAATGTCGTTATCATAAACTGGCGCGAAGTGGGCGTAGATTTGGGTCACTTTGATGTCGGAATGGCCGAGCCATTTGCAAATCTTGTAGAGAGAGATACCTTGCTGGGCGAGACGGGAGGCGAAAGTATGCCGAAATTCGTGCCATCCCATGCGTTTCTTACCTTCGCGCAGCTTTGATTGTTCTATGACCCGCCGTATAAAGCGCCGCGGTCCTTCATGATTGTAGGGACCTCCCGATGGACCTGGGAAGCATATCCCTTCTTTCTGGATATAGGGCAATAGCTTGTCTCTCAGTTCTTCGGATATCGGAACAACTCGAACCTGGTAGTTCTTCACAGTATGTCCGTATTTTGGCTTATTTAAAACCCGAACGAGTTTCCTTTCCCAATCAAAGTCCTGCCATTCCAAGTGGCGCAATTCAGCAAGGCGCATACCCGTGTAGCGGGCAGTAACAACCATGGGGAAGATTCCCTCGACTATTGAAAGTTTTTCCATAACCATGTATTCCTCGTCGGTCAAAAAATGAGGCAGTGTTTGGGGGACCTTCTTTCGTCGGAAGCCGTCTGCGGGGTTCTTCAAGATATACCCTCGCTCCATCGCAGGCCGAAAGAAGCGTTTGATGATCCCGATGGCCTCATTATAAGTCTTGGGAGATTTATCCTCGAAACGGTGGAGGAAGAGACGAACATCATCATGATTGATACTATTAATCGTTTTCTTGCCGTGGAGGCTCAAAAACTCCTTAACCCGGCAATAGTCGGCTGTATTTGTGGATTTCTTGCGGTAAGTCACATCCGCGAGGTATTCCTTGCAAAAAACCTCGACTGAAATACGTTTTTCGGTCTTAACTTCGTTCCGGCGTAGCTTGACCTCAAATTCCTTCTTGAGAAACCTGGCGAGCTTCTCATCTGCGGTTTTCAGGCTCTTATGAACCTGTTTCCCGGTCTCCATGTAGGCGATATACCAGATCCGCTTGCGTTTATAGATGCTTGCCATGTATCCTCATTTACTTACCTTTGCTTACCATCTTACCCTCACCGCCAGAGAAATCAAGAATATTCTTACTTTTACCTACTATTTCTCTCTTTCGCTTATTGATATCCTGGATATAATCAAGCCATGAAAAAAGATAAGACCTTATCCTTTAAGGTTTCCGACGACTTCAAGAAACGACTTGAGGCTAAGGCGAAAGAAGAGCACCGATCCCTGTCCAACTTTGTCCAACTAGTCCTGGCTAAAGCCATTGGCTGGACAAAAAAAGACTGATTTCCCTCAGTTTTATTGTCACCGAGTATTGTCACTCCAAGTCCTGCTTCGCTGAATAATCGCATAACCCTTTAACGCTCCTTCACTTGCTGCCTTTGCGCGAAATCCCGACCCTTGGGTAGTCTACTCAACGGTCGTAAAATCAGCCGAGATTTGGCACGATTTCATATATTGATCCAGACTGCCTTTTTCAAATACCAGATGGCCCTTAGGCGAGTCTTTAGGGACCCGGAAGACCACAACCCCATGCCGGAGCAGGGAGGGGTAATTTCGCTGCATCCAGCGATAACTCTGCCCAATGTGAGCACCAGCCTCCTTCATTTTCAAAAAACTAGCGCCATAGCTCATACTGCTCCCGTGTTAGCTCCTGCTAGTTTCATAGCTCTTGAGCCTTTTTGTTTTCCCGAACCTCGCCCTCGACCGCTCTGTACGCTCTTTCCAATTCATACGTATCCACTCCAACCCCCTGATGGCAGACCGCAATACTCACAAGACTGTGGACGAGCTCTATTGTCCCTAGATACCCTTCGGGTTCGGGGCAAGCCACAATTTCCTCCTCCCAACGGGCAGAGTGTTCCTGAAGCCAGGCAGTCATCCAACCTACATCATGTCTGAGCTTCTTGATCGCATCCTGGTGCTCTGAAAGAACGCGCATGCTTTCCGGCTTAATGTGCCAGGTCATGCGAAGTCCCAACAAAGTTTTGCTTATGGTTTCTTTTACCCATTCTTTAATCCCACCACTCATAAACACGCCTCCTTTTGGTTTGTTGATGTGGAACAATAACGAAAAACTTCCTTGCAAGGTGAAAAGCTCCGGGCGCAAACACACGCCCCAACGGTAAAGAAAGGGTAATGTTTTGGTTTTACGGAGCCCATGTATTTCGCTCCTTGAGATTAATCTCATGGAACTCTTCCTCTCTCGTGAATACTGTTATGATTGATTCATCTCGAAGGACTTTACTGAGTTTTAGCATCGCATCGATCAATTGCCCGGTGTTTAGCAAAGAAAAGTCCCGCTTATCCAATTCGACTTTGACTTTTTGAAGGATCTCGCCAAAAAGCCTTATCTGATGCTCCTTTAGTGCCAGGCATTTCTCCTGCAAAGCCTCCATTTCAATAGCGCGAGCATTTTTAACTTCAAGTTGGAACTCCTTAGACCAGTCGATAAGGGTTGGCTTGCTGACCTGGAGTTCTTCCGAGATTCTCTGAAAGCTATAACCCTGTGCGCGAAGTTCGATAAAGCGGTTTTTAGTTTCCTGATCTCTCATAGGTAGCCTTTCTCAACAGGGTTTGCCTGTTGCTTAAATCCATGGTAGGGGATGGTAGATGTATAAATATTTACTGTGGGAGTAGTGTTAGGCGAAAGAGCGTCCCGAGGGGGAACACTACTGTTGGAGTAGTGTCCATCGCCTGGTAACCTTTCAAAATCAGCTTCTACGCTACCACCACGATAATGTTCGCTACTGCTACAGTAGTTGCCCATCAATTTCCTCCAATAATTTTTTCGTGTTTGCCAACAAGTCGATATTTAGTCGCCTTCTGACCGAACAGCCCCGCCAATTGTCCGTATTCGACCAACTCAATAAACTCATGCTCAATCAGTTTTTTGAAGCCTTTGGATATGGTCCCATAACCGTAACCATACTTTTTCCGCATAAAGGGATAACAACAAATCAGTTGTCCATTGTTGAAACCGTTGTAATTCCGGTGAAGTTCGGTGTAGATGTCTCGCCCAACACGGCCCACTTGAACCCAAACATCCGCATCAATGAGCCGCTTTTCAATGAGGATGAAGGGTGATTTCTTGTGCTGCTTTTTGTTTAAACCCATATTTCTTTTGCCCTCATCTACCTATGGCTTATCGCGAAAAAATCATGTCCTTAAGCGATCTAAAGTTCTCCGAGTATCGTTGAGCCTCCACTTTGGTTCCGTTATAAAACCCAAGCGCCTTCTTGGACGCATCCTTTCCCTCGAAAACAAACGTCACCTTAACCCCGGCTCGTCGGTCCATATCCTGGAGTTTTAAGCCCTGGCAAAGACAGAAAGCCGCTTGGAAGATTGACTGCGTTTCAAAAAGTTCGACGCTATCCATTTAAAACCTCCGTTTGATTATTTTTGACCGTCTCAACTCGGGATTTTTCGACAAAAAATGGTCCATCGAGCTTCCGGCGTGCCCGGGCAGGGTTCTTTCCAAGACGATACTGGTAAAGAGGACATTCCGTTACTGGACAAAGACGCACTTCGGCGAGCATGTTCCCACTGCAGTCAATACATTTTGACCGTATCGAGCGTATAGGTGTTGTCTTTTTCTGCATATTTTCTTCCCTCGTTTGAGTTGCGAAGCCGTAAAAACAAAAAACCCAGTCATCATTTCTGACGGCTGGGATTGTATGTGATTAAAAATCCAACGGCAAAGAGCGCTACTGGGGAACGAAAATCTCAGATTCGCTTATACATTTTCTCCTCTACATAGCGTTTGGCTCTCTCGAAACGATCCTTAACCCGATTATATGCGGCGCCATAATCCTCCGCGGTCATTTTCTGAGCTTTGGCAATATTGCGCATAGTTTTCCCCTGATATGTGATCTCCTCATACACATCAAGGGCATCCTCAAGCAGAGAGATCTTGTCGCTTGGCCCTGAGCGACCCATCAACTTTTTAAGTTGGTCGATTCGCTGAAATACATTTTCAACTTCCCTCAACACCTCTTCCTTTTTTGAAGCGGCTTCAAAAGTGATCTTTATCTCTTTATCCAATTGTATTTCCATTATCGCGCGCGCCCCATCCCTAAGTTTAGGGTCGTCATCGAACTGTTTCAGTCCATCGATATACCCGCGGGGATCTTCCAATGACTCTGGCAATTCGACGCAAACTGACGGTATCCCACCGATATAACCAAGCAATACCTCCATCATTTTCTCGCTGGTTCTTCGGTCACGCGTTGGATACTTTTTTTTAAATGCCTGGTAGGGATCTTTATATTCATACGGCAGTGGATCTGATAACCCAAAACGCATAAAACATTCAGAATCCATGCTTGTCGGATTATCGGCCTTGAGGAATTGCGCCCTTTTGGAGTCGAAATATTTTCGGTATTCAGGATTCAAGCGTAAACATTTCCACCTCAGCACCTGGCGGAAATGCTCATCCGTTTTTCTCTCTTTTTTGGATGTTTTCGACACGGCTCTCTTTCCTCATATGCGAAATACCTACACAAGCGCACTTCAGCTGTAGGTTCGGGACTTAATGCTCAAGGCTTAATCTCGTTTTTCACCAACAGCTTTTGAACAAATCCCTTATTCAGCCAAAACGACTGTTTGGTAGGCTTATTACCTTTCGAATCCTCATCCCGATCATCACGGATTTTTCCATGTGGACGAATGTGGATGATTTGAGTTTTTGACTCTTTTGTTAAACCAGTGATTTCTTTAACACCATTTTTTGTTTTTTTGTATGTTATCTGACACTTACCATCCAGGATTTCTTGCTGATACATTCGCCACTCTTCAGCTATGGTCTTCCATTCATCGTCGGAAGGACTCCAAAAGAAGGCCTTCCCAATATTTTTTTTGTTCTGCGGCGTCTCGTGCTCATCATAAAGAATAGGGATAAACAAAATCCTCTCCAGATACTCCGCCAGGTCAGATTCTTCCCACTTTTCCACCTCGAGTTCTTTTAATCGAAAAGCCGGAAATGAGACTGCTTCCCAAGGCCTGAGGTCTTTTGTCCTAACAGGCACCACTTTTACCTCGATGCCGAACTGTTCAAACTCTTTAATCCTGGAATTGACGTTCTTAAACCCCAGAAGCTTCTTGAGAATCGCGGCAACAGCACTTTTTCCGTTTTGGATTTTTATGCCGAATTGCTCAGCCGCACTGACGATTGAAACACCACGCAGCGCCTCTAACCGTTTTAGAACCTCAACCTCAAAAGTGGCTGCATTCTTCAATCCTAGGTTCGCAATAATGGATTCATATTTGTGAGGAGCTAGTAGCTCATGCCACCTCTGCCGAGTAAAACAAGGTTTCAGAGAGAACGATCGTTCACGCGCAACAGGACGTATTGTCTGAACAGGTTGAGGGACATCTTTCCCATAGCCACTCGTAGATGCCTCCAGCAAGCGCCCCATGGTCCCAGACAATTCATGTGCGCGTCCTTCGGAGACCTTGTGGTGGACTGCCCACCAATCGTTTTGGATTATTGGTTCCTCTTTGCTAAGATCCAAATCCCAAAACTCATATTTCTTTACTTCCGAGTCCATCATTTCACTGCGGTCATAGTAATAATACAAGAAAAGAACTTTTCTTAATTTTTTCCTTGCGTGCGAATCTTGCCAGGTCTCTTTGTATAATTTTGGATAATTAATGCTACATATTTTTGTCCGTTCTTTGACCGATAAGTCGGGTGAACGCTTCAACTTCTTAAGTGGAACAACTTTAAGCTCTATGCCTGCCTTAATAAAATCAGGTTCTTCCTCATTATTTTTCTCTATTCCAAATCCAAAATATTCAATGAGTTGCCCAGGGGCACCCTTCCCATGTTGTTCTATGGAACTGGGCTCTTTTGTGCCCTTATTGAAAGGGGAGAGGGATACAATATCGTTAAAGGATTTGCCGAGGAGTTCTTCTGTGCGAAGTTTTATTTGTTGCGCGGTGGCAGTGCGGGGGTCTTTATAACCTTCTGAATCGTAGGGGTGTTCAACCATTGATGGCCTTTATGAGTTGCTTTCCAAGGCGCTCAATTACGCCTACCACGAGGGCATTGCCCATAAAAAAAGCTCGCCGATTATCGGAAACCCCTGCGGTATGGTTATCAGGAAATTGGTTTAATCGCTCAAGCTCCAATGGAACCAAACGCCTCAATTTTCCAGAAGGTGTTTTAATAACGTGTTTAAAACGGGACGGGTTCGGACCGCCCTCTGATGTGATGATTGTTCGCGAGGGCTTATCCAGAGCGTCTGGGAACACCATTCCTCCTTCTGTATAAACATATGAAAAACCGGCGCGAGTCGTTCTTTCCTCGTTTTTTGCCCCTTTGAGATATTTCCATTGAGGAAGGCTTTTAGAATTGAGAAAGTATTCGTCTGCTACTTCTCGCTCATCAATGAGGATATCGCCCAAAGTTACTCGCCGCCCCTTATAATCCGGCTTCACATTAACAGTGAAAACCTCTCGGTCGATAATAATGCCAGCATTTTCAAACGGGCTCTTAGACTTTAACTGAGATTCAGCCCTTATTGTGATCTCTGACAAGTCTCCGTTAATCCTGAAACCTTTATCAAGCAGCACGTTTTTTCTTTCCTCATCTTTTACCGGAAAGGCCAGGGCCATTGTTCCTTTCTCTAAAATCCAATCTAACGGACGACCGTTCTTCAGGATCTTTTCATAAAGCGGTGTTCCTTTACGATATCCCAGGATAAAGATCCGTCTCCTCCTTTGGGGCATACCATAATCTGCCGCATTAATAACACGCCATTCAACGATGTAACCGAGGTCACACAGCGAGGCTAGCATAATGGAAAAATCCCTGCCACGGTGCTTTGCGGGGGATTTTAGCAATCGGTCAACGTTCTCCAGCATGAGATAAGAGGGTGCTTTTTTACCTTTCATCTTAAGGATGCGATGGATACCCCACCAAAGAACGCCTTTTTTGCCAATAATGCCGGAAGCCTGGCCTAGATTTCTCGCAACAGAGTAGTCTTGGCAAGGGAATCCTCCTACTAAAAGGTCGTGTGCAGGAATATCAGCAACATCGATCGTCATTATGTCTTGGTTGGCGTGATTTTTTTTGCCCCAATGTTTTGTGTAGATATTGGAGGCGTGCTGGACCTTAGTCCCGGGCTCCCACTGATTACTCCAGACAGTCTTATATTCTTTGATATGCTCTTGCTTCGCGCCTTCGAGGCCGAGACGGAAACCGCCGACGCCAGCGAAGAGCTCAACAACCTTTAATGGGAGTTTTTGTTTTGCCATAGTTTTTTATCCTTGCATGAGGCAGAATTCTACCATAGAACATTTAGGGGATCAACAACTCATATGAAGAAAAAAGCCTACATCAGAGACGGGCGGGCTCCCATACCGAAGAGGGAACTAACCTCACGGATTATGAGCAGAATCCGAGGTAAGAACACAAAGCCCGAGCTACTACTCCGTAAAGCCTTATGCCAGGCAGGGCTTCGGGGCTATCGCTTGCATTGGCACAAAGCCCCAGGACGACCTGATATCTGTTACCCCTCCAAGAAAATCGCCATCTTCGTTCATGGCTGCTTCTGGCACCGTTGCCCTCACTGCAAGCCGGCCATGCCAAAGTCGCACCAAACGTTCTGGCGTGAGAAGTTTCGGAAGAATAAACTTCGAGATAAGAAAAAACTACGCCTATTGAGGAAAGAGGGTTGGAAGGTTTTTTGTTTTTGGGAATGTCAGATACAGCGCTGGAGAGGGTCCTCTGCTAAGCTAACAAATCTAGTATCATACTTTCGACATCACAAATCCACCTAAGACATTGATTGTATAAGGCCCCACCAGTGCAAGATTATCGCCCCCCTTCTTGTCCGATGGGGTCCGAAGATCATTTCCCCTGGGCAACCAGCTGAGATGCTCCATGAGCTCGTTATTTTCATAAAGCGATATTTTAGTAAGATCAGCAATCTCAACCGTAGTCGAGCGCAAAGAGAACGGCTTTCCTAACACGATAGCCTCGAGCAGATTGGCCAGAGCATCCTGTCGTAGGATTCTCCAAGAAGTCCCTGCCGCCCGAACGACAAAGCAAATGGAACTGTTAACCCCAAGAAGCATCCCGACATCAACATTAATCCCTTCTACCAAATTCTTAGTTTTTAAGAATCTCAGCACGGGATGGACTAGAGAAATGCAATCGAAATCCCCTGGTTTGACCCCCATAGCAATTTCTTCTCCGTTAACAACACAATTAATCATTCCATCCCCACCTGGAGTACACGAGAAGGATTCTTGGACCAAGGAAACAAGCCTGGCTCTAAATGAGCCTGAGATTGGTGTCGCTGACGCGCCTAATTTCCATATCCTGCTCAACGCATACAATTGAATGTTATTTCTTGCATCTTGCAGCTTCTGAATCGGATCCCACGTTACTTCCGGCTGGAATACGCCTGGCATCAATTTCCTTGAGACTTCATCCTTGATAGCTTGAGACACAATCTCAGGAAATTGCCCCACAGCAAGTTCAAATAAATCCCTCCGTTGAATCAACCGCCCATAGATTTTGGCTTCGATGCTGTCGGGATACCACAAATTGTAAACGGTCACTTCCTTTGCTTTTTGGCCCAAACGCGCTATACGCCCAATACGCTGCTCAAGCCTTGCAGGGTTCCAAGGAACATCCAAGTTCACAAGGACCCTTGCAGCCTGGAGATTCAGCCCTTCAGACGCGGCATCGGAGCAGAATATGATTTGAACGGTTCCCTTGTTCAGAGCCTTCTTTATAGTTTCTCTAGAAGCCGGCTGCCTATCCCCGTTCATCTCAATCCAACTGTCCTGCCCTGTATAATAAGCAAATCCCACCGTAGGCCGTCCAGCCGCAGTAAAGTGCGTCACAGCAGCGTCGAGCGTATCCACATATCGTGAAAACACCAAGACCTTGTCCTTAACATTCAAATGCTTTTCAATAACAGAATTCAAAGCTGTTAGCTTGGGATCCGTTGCGTGCGCCATAACCTTTTGAAGTTGACCTAGGATATCTTTGATATACGCTTGTTCAATGTTAATGGCTCGCTGAACAGAATCATCAACTACTCCCGTTGCCGTGATAAGGGATTCATCAGTTTCTTCTTCCTCCCACTCAGCATCATCATCCTCGAACCCCTCTTCGCCGCATTCTGGTATATCCAGACTTAGATTGATTATTTTCTTCAACCTTCGTTTGAGGCTCAAAGAGCAGGCATGTAGAGATGAAGCTAGCCTCTGTTGGTAACTACATAATACGAAACCCGTACTGAAGTTCCGTTCAGGATGAAGAGCCCTCTCCACTAAAAAGTAGCCACGCGACAGATACTGTTCGATAGTGAGGTTTAATCTATGTAAATCATCGGAAACAGGTAGGGCGGGGGATTCAAGCAGCCTTTCCGGAAATTGATACCCAAGGCCTTGAAGAACTGCCTTTGTGTTCCTTATCGTCAAAAGATGCGCTGGATGGAATTTTGTGAATACGGAAAGAGCAACATTCCATTTACGCTGCGTGTCTGCGGCCAACGACACAGGATTTGATGCTTTTGCAAGCTCATCAAGATATTCCTTTTCGTCTTTCGTTAAGGATCCCATTGTCGGCCGCATATGCTCCACAACATCCATAAGCAGTTCATTTAGCTTGTTCGCAGAAGCGAGCGAGGGCCCACCTCTATCCGCCAAAAGCTTCAGAGACCATTCGTAATTTTCAGGTTTTTTCCATTTTGGAGGAAGACCAAGAATATCCAATAATGCATGATATTCCTGCCAGTCGAGTTGCATAGGTGTTGCCGTCAAAAGAACAAGATGCTCGACTTTTTTTGTTATTTCGCTCAGCATCTTCCACATGCGTGTCGGTTTTCTATTTCCAGCAAGGTCAGGCTTCGTGCGCGCCGAATGAGCTTCATCAACGACCAAAAAATCCGGCCAGTCCGTCGCCTCCCCAAAAAGTGTGTTCTTACCTTTTTGTCCTCTTGCATATTGGGCTGATATTAAAAGAAGGTCTGGGGAGTCTTTGGACAGAACAGGTCTCGCGCCCTTCCTCTTAGTCTGTCCTTTAATCGTATAGAACGCTTTCGCCCCCGAGTCATAAATCCAGAATTTAAGACCGAAGAGATTCGACATTTCTTCCTGCCATTGCGGCAGAATAGCTTTAGGCGCAAGCACGACGACACGTTTAACTCCCCGGAATCGTATGGCATGCTCCATGACAGCACCAAGTTCTATCGTTTTACCAAGCCCCACCTCATCAGCTAAAAGTGTCCTAATTGGCCTTCTGCTCAACGCATCCAAATACGCTCGCTCTTGATGTGGAAAAAGCGCATACGATCGGCCGCTCACAATCTCGTAAGTTGCCATTTTAGGGGCTTCTTCCAGGATTTTGCCGAGCAAGTCGTCGAGGCGAGGCGTTCTGTCCTGAAATACGCTCCTCGGCCGCAGCGTAGCAAGAAGTCTCTCCGCGAACTCAATATCCAGAGGACGTACCACTAGACCCGGCTGACTGCTGCTCCAGATAGATTCAAACTTGTCCATCTGCTTTTTTGTATAACCAGCCGGATCTTGCCACGATTTAAACACGGTTATTTCTTCATAATTATTCCCAAGACCCGCGACCGTTTCATTTGGGCTTCCAACCGCAGCAACAACATTTCCACTCATATCTCGGAAAACAAAGCTCTTGTTGTGGAATATCCCGGGGCCACCAACTTGATAGGCTATGGGTGCGGCAACACGTACCTCTAGAAGGCCATCTTTCATCATCCAAGCTATGGCGGCCAATCTGTCCTTAACTAAGACATCCTCAATCGTTGAAGCTTGCTGAAGCAATCGTTCTTCTACCATCTCAATCAGCAAGGCGATATTTTTATCGTTAGTAAGGGCAGCTTGGGCAAGTTCGTGTGGCACATCATGGATTCCTAGTACAAGCCGCATCTTTCCTTTTTTTTGTCGGAGAGATTCAATTCCATCAGCAATGGCAAGAAGAGACTGAGTCGAAAAAAAACTGGTGATGCGGTCATATTGAACTGCCAAATCGAGAACTGGCCTAACGAACTCCAAAAGGAGCTGCTGCCCCATTCCAGAATATGCAATATCAATATCAAGATCTTGAAAGTTTTGCGCTTGCTCGCTCACTAGAACCTACCGGCTGCTTTGAGTACCGCATCACATATCTCTTGGTCTTTATCCTTCGAAGAAGGGGAAACAACGCCTTTATCAATTAGCTGTTCAACCAAACTTTTGAAATATTCGAGCTGCGGCTGTGATAGTTCGCCATTTGCCTTTCGTCTTCTCGCAATGCTACCCAAAAAACTACGGTCCTTAGGCCGGAGGACATCGTATTCTTTCGCTTTATGCGCTAAATGGCCGATAACTTCGGAGGAAAGACCGCCGAGACGTTGAAATATATCGGGGCCAGACGATTCGCGAACCGCATTATAAACAGTCATGAAACTGGATTCGCCAGGCTTGCGTTTCCTTAGGGCATTAATACCAGCTTCAACACCTTTTTCGTCTGCTGCTGCAAACATATACCATGTTGTAATGGCGGGGGCCAACTCGGAAAGTTTATCTAAATCTGAATCGCTTAAAGCAGCCAATGAAAGCGTCGCCTGAAGTTCTACCGCAGAGCATCCAAGAATTCGAACAGCTCCATCAAATTCGAGCTTGCTTTCAAAGAACGCTTTTGAAATTAACCCCACACGCTCTTTCAGGCTAAGACTTTTTTGCTGCCAAGCTGCAATTAATCTCTCTACTGGGTCTTGGTTATCAGTTAACTTGCCCACATTATATTCGCTCACTTTCCACCTCCAGCGACTGCAGCTGTTTTAGTTATCGCTTGGTACAACCATTCGTTCCTATAATTACGCGCCTTATTCAGTGGCAGGTGCCTCCACTCAATAAGAAAACCCACTATTGCATCGGCAATAGCAAATCGCATGAGCGCAACGCGATCGTTTGGATACTTTGCATTTTTATATAGCTCGCTATTAGTATTAAGAACTGCTTTGACCTCGTTGGCATCTTCCTCAAAAAGAAAGTCCCATGGCGTTTTTTCGCCATCCAGAGATTCTTCGACTCCGCGAAGCTTGATTTCCGTGCCATCTTCCAGATTCAGTTGTTCCAATGTTACTTTTAAAACGGCCTGAGGATGAGGATCTCCACCGATTCCACCTTCACTAGTCCCGCCTTCCTCGGTGCCTCCGCCACCGTCGCCGCCGCCTTCTGGTCCACTTTCGCCATCCTCTTGAGAACCAACACCTACATCACAGGGCTTTAAACCTAGCTTTACGCGCATGTCATTAATGGCCTTGAGATTCTTAGCATCGCTTCTCGGCCCACGGCTAATCTCATAGGACGCCTTCACGACAGGTTTTAGGAATTCGTGCATTTCTCTGCTGACTAGCCCCCATTCATCCGACTGGACTTGTACGCCCATTTTAAAAAAATTCGCATCGATGAAATCCAAATGGACCTCTCCAATGATACGCGAGGTCATAAGATGCGAACGAAACCAATCTTGATTCCACGGTTGTAATAATTGTCTCATCCTGTAAATGTTGAAACCGAAATTTCCATCATTATGTGTCCGTTCATCGATGCCGACCCATCCCGTTATATGGAGTTTCCCGCCAGGACCTACTTTTAAGTCTATTGGAACCTTGGAACCTCTAATAAAACGATATCCTCGCGGCTTAATAGGTATCCCATCAACTGTGATGCTATCTCCTTGTTCTATGTGTGCTTTGAAAGCCTCTCCCAGTTTTTCGATAACAGCACCGGTGATGATGCCTCTCTGACGCAGTTGTTTGATAACAATAGCAGTGCCATGTTGGGCATCTTGAAGGAAACTCTTCTTATCAGGATCATGCGTCTCAATGTCCACATCCCAACTTTTACTATCCCTCGTCCGCTTTGCCCAATCTTTAAGATCAAAAAAGACCCTGTGTTCTTGATTCCCCCCTATAGGGCGAGTGTAAACCCCCCACCAATGGCCTAAGCTCGCGCAAGCCGTTTTCATTCCAAGACCAAAATGCCCCTTTCGAGCTTTTCCTCCGTAAGCCTTCTGTCCCATATCTTCTGCAGGAGCTAAAGCGTCCTCGAGGATTTCCTCTTTTAAACCAACCCCGTTATCCACGATAACGATTTCTCCTTTTTCCTGGTCTATTGATATTTTGATATCGGGTTTGACCCCCTCGGCCGCCGCATCAAGGCTGTTCGCCACAATCTCAGAAATAGCATTAGCAACGGTAAAGCTCGTAGCGCCGATGATGTCCATAAGACGCGGCGATGGAGTTATATTGACCTTTTTCTTTTTCAACATATCAAGTCTCCTGTTAAGTCAGTTGAACCTACAATCCAATATTTCATTAACTCAGCTTACTCTTTATTATTTTGAAAATTTCAACTCCACATCTTTTTCAACTGAACCGCCACCACGCTGAACCGGAGACGGATGGATTAGAACCTTGTCTGAAAGGACCTCGACTTTACCTTCGTAACGATCCCCGAGCTGGTAATTACCAACAATGGTCATGAGAAGTTGTTCTGACGTTCTATCGCTCCACATAATTAAGCCTTCGGAAAACTTGACGAATATTAGTTCCATAAAGAATCCCGAGCCACCCCCGTTAGACCCCGTCTCGAGAACATGTGTTCCATTTGCCAATCTACCAAGCCTGCGATAGTCAAAGGATTCATAAAGTTGGAAATCGCCGTCTTTTTCCTTCTTCTCGGCAAATATCCAATCGTCACGCTTCTGAATATCCTGCGAATATTTATTTGTGTTGAATGACGCGGCCACATCAACGGTCGTTACCATGGGTGGGCGTAAATCAGAATCCCAATTGGAGAATTCTTTGACCAGGAAGGGGTGGATTGGCTTGCCCTGGTAGGTGAAACTGGTATTTGCTTCGTCCAATTGTTCGCTAGCCGACAGAGGAGTCGTAGCTAGAATCAAACACATCGAAAGAAATATTAGTTTTAGTTTCTTCATATCGTTTTGCCCTCGCACCTATCTTCATAGCTTCGATTTAATCCGAGGGAGAAATATTCGCTTTCTAAAATAAAAAAGCGGGCATTTAGCCCGCTCTAATCCAAACCCAAATTGTCTTCGCCCCGCCCATATGGGCGATATTGTAGGCATACTTTCTCCTCATGTTAGAAGCTAGTATAGCCTCGTGCACTTAAGCCGCAAAGGCAAAAGTATTGTCACTTTTATTGTCACTCCCGTTTTGAAGGGCTCTAAAAGCACGAAGGCCACCGAGGTTATCCCTCGATGGCCTTTTGTGTTACAAGTGGTAGCGGGGGCAGGATTTGAACCTGCGACCTTTGGGTTATGAGCCCAACGAGCTACCGAGCTGCTCCACCCCGCGCCGTTAGTGATAAAGAGCTATGTTGAAGCAGGGGCGTATTGTACCAGATTCGCCCGGGCGAATCAAAGCCCCACTTTGAAGCATTTTCTTCTTCATCTTTGGAAGGGCAGGCGCCCTTCATTTTATTATTTTATATAAAGCATATTAATATTGCGTTATAATCAATATTATAATAAAATTCTCCCATGAAAAAGCTCCTGATCAATTCCAATGCCATTGCCTCGGGGATCTATTTGATCCGGGGGAAGAAGGTGATGCTGGACCAGAGTCTGGCCGCTCTCTACGGGGTGAGCACGCGGCATCTTAAGAGACAAGTGAGACGGAATGCGGACAGGTTCCCGCAGGATTTTATGTTCGAACTTTCCGCTGATGAGAGTGCTGCTCTAAGGTGCCAATTTGGCACCTTAAACAAGGCCGGGCGGGGGGAACACAGTAAGTATCTTCCTTTCGCTTTTACCGAACACGGCATTCTCATGCTCTCGTACTGATTTTTTTAAAAAATGAATGGTAATCAGTACGTCCTGACATCATTAATTTTAAATGCGAGTCAAGGACGAGCGTCCTTGGCGGCGAGAAAGCGGCGCAGGTCAACATTGCCATCATGCGCGTTTTTTTACGGCTCAGGGAAATGATCCTCACGAACAGGGAATTCGCTCTGCAGCTGCAAAAACTGGAAAAGACCGTTGTCCATCACGGCGGCGAGATCCGGAAACTTGTCAGCAAGGTCTCTCGTCTGATGGCGGTCAAAAGAAAACCGAAAGGACCCATCGGGTTCCATTCGTAGTTTCACGGTTCATTCGGGTGCCTGTTAGATCTTGCTAGCACTTGTGCTCTTGTCAAAACGCGACCGGCGGGTTAGGTTTCTTGTAGAAAGAGCGGTGATTTAAAGAGGTTAATTGCTCCGCGATAGCTCGACCACTTGCTGGCGGGCACCGTCCTGCGGGACGGGAAATGTGCTAAAACGCCTGGAGATAAACTCTCCACAAAGCCGCGCGACACCGCGCGGCTTTTTCATTTTAGGGGCGGTTCCGGTCCCGCCGGTTCCCCGAATATCAAATAAACATAGTTCTAACTGGTCCTTTTTCTGTTTATAATCCGTATACCATGACTTGCCGGAAAAGCGTTCTCTGTATATTCGTGTTCGCGCTCCTTTTTCCGTGCGCCGCGTCCCGTGCCGCCGCGGACCCGGTGATCGCGATCGATATTCTTCTCCAGCCGGATGAGACTTTGACGGCGTATGCCCGCGCCGATAATGCCCGTCTTCTCGAAAACTATCCGGAAGGATTTGCCCTTGATGCGACGCATGCCCCGCATATCTCCGTTTTTCAATGTTATGTGCGCCAGGAGGATCTCGAGAAGGTTTTCGCGGTTGTGGAGGAAACGGCCCAGGCATACCGGTCCGGGATCAAACCCCTGATGGCCACAGGGTACTATTCCATGCCGTGGGGCGGTTTGGAGCTTGGCGGTATCACGGTCGAAAGATCGCCCTGGCTTCTTGAATATCAAAAAGCCGTCATTGAGGCCGTGCGGCCTTTTATCCGGGATAAGGGAACGGCGGGTGCTTTTGTGCCCAATGAGAATGGGGTGCCGATCGACAGCACGACCCTGGACGATGTTGAGAACTATATCCCGCGGCACACCGGCGACCGGTACCGGCCGCATGTGACGATCGGACTGGCGCATAAAACACTTTTTCACGACAGGATGGCCGCTCCCTTCGAACCCTTCAAGTTCAGCATTCAAAAAGCCGCGGTCTATCACCTCGGGAATTTTGGAACTGCCCGGAAAAAACTCTGGAGTGCCGCTTTCGGGAACGAGGAAGCGGTGTCATGAAGATCAAAAATTACAGGATCGAGGTGGCGACCAAAGGATTTTCGGACATCCATGACCTGACGCCTGTGGCGCGGGAGCATCTGAAAGATTCAGGGATCCGGACGGGCCAGGTGACCTTTTTTGTGACGGGTTCGACGGCCGGGATCACGACGGTCGAGTTCGAGCCCGGGCTTGTGAAGGACCTGAAGGAGCTCTTCGAGCGGATCGCGCCTCAGGAGGCGGACTATCACCACGAACAGACCTGGCATGACGGCAACGGCTTCTCGCATGTTCGCGCCTCACTCCTTAAGCCTTCGCTTACGGTGCCGGTGGAAGCGGGAAAAATGACGCTCGGGACCTGGCAGCAGGTGATCCTGGTCGATTTTGATAATGGACCCCGCGACCGGGAGATCGTTTTTCAGGTGATCGGGACCTAGCCTCCTGACGATCAATGCGACGCGGGCGGTCTTTATTCCGGAAGCGGCTATGGACTATCATGAGAACGGTTAACATGGATCGAAAGGCGGGTTGATGATGGACGGATTTACATGGATGATCATAGCTCTCGTCGCCGTCAGCACGGGGATCGGACTCGTCGCGGTGTATTTTTACCGCCGGTCGGAGAAAAATTTTTCGGAAACGCTCGCGGGCGTTCTGGGCGTGTCTGAGCTTCAGTGGGATCCTCAGCAGAGCACATTTCAGTACCGGGGCCTATCCTTCCGCTACGAGAGGTACCAGGGATCGAAGAACAGTCCCCCGAGTTTTTCCGTCGGCGTGATCTGCCAGGGCACGGGCGGGGAATTCGAGCTTTATCCGGAAGGAGGGTTCCATCGTTTTTTCAAGAACTTGGGCTTGTCGCGTGAGGTCCAGACGGGGGACGACGCGTTCGACAGCCGCTTCTACATCGCTTCCGACAAACCCGGTTTCGCGGCCGAATGTTTCCGGAGCGCGGAAAAAAGGGAAGCGGCCCGCCGGATCTTTGATCTTAAAGCATCGTCCATCACGCACAGCAAAAACCGGATGATCGTTAAATGGAGCGGGCATGGTTCCCATAAGGACGGGGTCGCGGCCCTGCGGGAGGCTATGGAGGTTCTCGCGACCCTGGCCAAGGACCTTCCGCCCTTCCAGGATGTGCCCTATGACACGGCAACGGGAGCAAGGTCGCCCCTTGCGGCCCGCCTTTGGGTCTTTGCCGGCGCCATCGCGGTCCTGGCCGCGGGGATCGGGGGCGTGGTCTATGCCTCCGCGAGTTACGAAGTCTTCGATGTGTGGGGACTTTTCGTGTTTTCCCTGAGGTTCTCCCTTCCGCTCCTCGGCGTGTTCCTTTATTTCGCCGTCACGTCCCTGGCCGGTCAATCCCGCTCGTACCGGGATATCTCCATCGCCGCTTTGATCGCGGTGATCGGGTTCCTTCTGTCCGGCGCGAGTTTCACGGCGCTTTATAACGGGATGGCCGATCGCGCCCCCGTGACGTCCCGCACGCTGCTGATCACGGATAAGAAGATCACGCGATCCGACGATTCAACCTCGTACGATCTGATCGTGCCGTCCTGGAGGCAGGGACATGCCTACGAATATATGGAGACTAATTGCGTGCTCTACCGCAAGGTGGTTCCCGGCAAAGACTATGCGACCGTGCTCACCAAGCCCGGGCGATTGGGATTCGAATGGAAGGTAGGCATGCGGGTGGTCCCTGAAAAAATGGCAAAGGAGTCCGTTCCCCAATGAATATGAAGAAAAGATCCTATCCGCTCGAAAAAGTCTACACCCTGCTCGAACCGGGGCCGGTCGTGATGATCTCGACGGTGCTCCGGGGGAAGCCGAACGTCATGACGATGTCCTGGCACACGATGATCGATTTCAACCCGCCGCTTGTGGGGCTTGTGATCGGCAAACAAAGCTATACGGCCAAGGTCCTGAAAAAGACGAAAGAATGCGTGATCAATATCCCGCCGGCGTCGCTCGCGAAAAAAATGGTGGCCTGCGGGAATGTTTCAGGACGGACGGTCGACAAGTTCAAGACGTTCGGCCTGACACCCGCCGCATCCGCCTGTGTCAAAGCTCCCGGGGTCGGGGAGTGTTTCGTGAATCTAGAATGCAAGGCCG
>CAZSFZ010000020.1:0-44351 GCA_964606385.1 uncultured bacterium | reverse complement strand
TGTGTCAAAGCTCCCGGGGTCGGGGAGTGTTTCGTGAATCTAGAATGCAAGGCCGTAGACCTCCGCATGACGGACCGGTATGATCTTTTTATTGTGAAGGCGGTTAAGGCATGGATCGACCCGCGGCAAAGGAACGCGCGCACGCTCCACCACCGGGGAAAAGACGTTTTTATGGTGAGCGGGAAGACGCTCAAGGTCCCGAACCGGATGAAATAAAAACAACCGCTTTATTTTGAACCTTATAAGGAGGGGCCTATGTTCCGAAGAGCTCTCGGTATTTTTCTGATCGCGGGGATGATGGCCGTGCCGGGGACCGCGTTTTCGCATTGTGAGATTCCCTGCGGGATCTTTGATGATGAGCTGAAGTTCAAAGAGCTCGACCAGCACGTGGATACGATCGAGAAATCCATCAGGGAGATCGCCGCGCTCGAAGCGGCCGCGAAACCCGAGATGAACCAGTTGGTGCGCTGGATCCGGAACAAGGATGAGCACGCCGACAAGATCAAAGAAGAGGTGGCGGATTATTTTCTCAGCCAGCGGGTCAAATTCCCGGAAGGACCGGAGGGAAAAGGATTTTATGACCAGCAGCTGGAATTGCTCCACCGGATCACGGTCTACGCGATGAGGACCAAGCAAACGCTGGATCCGGAGAATGTGGTTTTGCTTCGCAGATCGATCAGCGATTATCGCGAACTGTACCGGGGAATTCACGGCCACCCGCATGATGAGGGGCCGGATCTTCCGGTAATGCGTTGAGCTCAAAAAGGAGCACCGATGTCCGCCGAAAAGGTTTCTGAGGGCTTGCCTGTCCACGCGCTTTATGTCCGGGCGGCCCGGCTTTCGATCGCAAGCTCCATCGTTCTTTTCCTGATCTCGGCGACTATCGGGATCGCGGTCGATTCCATCACCCTGATCCTGGACGCGGCGGCGAGCCTCGTGATCCTGGTGGCGGGTCTTCTGATGCATTTCTCGGCGCAAAGGATCCACCAGCCGCCCAACGAATATTACCACTACGGGTATCACAAGTACGAGCCGATGACGGCCCTGGTCCAGCGCGTGCTGATCATCGCCACGTGCGTGATCAGTGTCCACTTTGCCGTTCAGGACATTTTGCACGCGGAAGAAATCCATAGTTACAGCCTTCCCGCCGCCGGCATTTTTTTCGCGGCGATCCTGGGATTTGGGGTGACAGGATATCTGGGGAGGATCGCCCGCCGGACGCATTCCCGGATGTTTAAGGCGGCTAGCATGCATTGGATGAGCGACGCGGTCCTGTCCCTGGGGGTGTGCTTCGGGTTTTTGACAGGGCTTTTTCTGCAAAAAGCGGGGTATTTGGAGATCACGCCTTATGTGGATCCTGTCATGGCCATCGCGTTGGCTTTTGTCCTGATGGTGATGCCCGTCAAGGGGTTCGCGCGTGACCTTGCCGAATTGTTGGATGGGGTTCCGGCAAAGGAGGTCCGTGAAAAGATCCGTGAGGTGATCGATCGTTATCAGCCTGAGACGCTGGGATTGCAGCGTCTGCGTACAAGAGCGGCCGGACAAAAGATCTTTGCGGATATTTGCTTCTGCGTGCGGGAAGATGTGACCGTGGCTCAAGCCGAAATCCTTGCCGCTTCGATCGAGCGGGACCTCAAGGCCTGTCTCTCCGGTTGCGACGCGGTTGTTTCATTCATATCCCGTCAAAAAGATAAAAAAGCATAGCATTTTCAAGAGCTATAAAAAAGGTCGGTCGATGAAAGGAAATATTTTTCCGAAGCTCCTGCTCCTTGCCTACATCGTCTTCTTCGCGGTGTTGGGGTTCCGGCCCTACGCCCGCGGGGTATGGATCGCCGAGAACACGCCGATCGTCATGATCGTGCTTCTGCTTGTGTGGCTTTACGTCCGCGGCGTGCGTTTCTCGAACACCGCCTATGTCCTGATGAGTTTTCTTGTTTTTATGCATACGGTCGGAGGTTATTACACGTTCGAGAGAGTGCCTTTCGACTGGTTTAACCGCGCGTTCGGGTTCGAACGCAACATGTATGACCGGGCGGCGCATTTTACGGTCGGGTTCTACGCCTACGCGATCCTGGAGCTCACACTCAAAACAAAAGCGATCAACAGGCCCTGGGTCGCGACTCTGTTCGCTGTTTTTTCGATCGCGGCCGTGGCGATGTTCTACGAGATCTTCGAATGGATCTACGCGGTGCAGAGCGATCCCGCCGCCGGGGCCGCGGTCCTGGGGGCCCAAGGGGACATTTGGGACGCGCAAAAAGACATGCTGATGGACACGCTCGGCGCTGTCTTCGCGGTCTTGATTTTTTGGGCTGTCAGGAAAATCCGGAAAAACACCGCGATCCCGGAAGAAAGCCGGTCCAAGAACTTATGAAGATCATCCTGGTGAACGGAAGCCCGAGGAAGGAATGGAACACGGCGACGCTTTTGAAAAAGGCCATGGAAGGGGCTGTTTCGCAAGGTGCGGAAGCCGAACTCATTCATCTTTACGATCTGGAGTATCAGGGCTGCGTCAGCTGCTTCTGCTGTAAACGCGTCAACGGGCTGAGTTACGGCCAGTGCGCGGTCAAGGACGTGCTGGAACCGGTCTTCAAACGGATCGAAGCGGCGGATGCCCTGATCCTGGGTTCTCCCATCTACCTCGGCAGCATGACGGGCGAGATGCAATCGTTTCTGGAACGGTTGGTGTTCCCGTACCTGACCTATACGGATCCGCCTCAATCCCTTTTTCCGAAAAAGATCCCGACGGGGTTCATTTACACGATGGGCGTGACGGAAGCGCAGATGCGCGAAGTCGGTTATGCCGAGCGCTTCGCGATCACCGAACGTTTTCTTTCGAGGATCTTTGGTTCCAGTGAGACGCTTCTCTCCTTCGACTCTTATCAGTTCGACGATTACTCTAAATTCGTAGCGACGCGCTTCGATCCCAAGGAGAAGCTCAAGCGCAGAAAAGAAATATTTCCTGAAGATTGCAAGAAGGCCTACGAGATGGGTGTTCGGTTCGCCCGGGGGAGCGCCCGTTGAAAAAACCGCGTCTTTCTCAAAGCCGGACATTGCCGCCGGTCCTGGAGCTCCGGAATGTCACGGTGATCCAGGGCGAAGAGAACAAGAAAGTGCTCGATGGCCTGTCACTTACGATTCCCGCGGGAGAGAATGTCGCGATTCTGGGAGCGAACGGAGCGGGGAAATCCTCTCTCATTAAAACCGTCACCCGGGAATATTACCCGGTCGCGGACGGGCGTTCGGTTTTTAAGGTTTGGGGCCGGGACCGCTGGAAACTTTTTGAGCTCCGCGATCTTTTGGGGATCGTCTCGAATGATCTTCAAGTGGCCTGCTCGCGGGATATTTCGGGCCTTGAGACGGTGTATTCGGGATTTTTTAGCGGCATCGGGCTTCATCCGGGGCAGCGCGTCACCGCGGGGATGAAGAAAAAAGCCGCCAAGGTCATGGCGTTCCTCGAGATCGAGCACCTGAAGGACCGGAAAATGTGCGTCATGTCCTCGGGGGAGGCCCGGCGGTTCCTGATCGCGCGGGCGCTGGTGCATGATCCCAAAGCGCTTATCCTGGATGAACCCACGAATAGCCTCGATCTCAGGTCCACGCATCATTTCAAAGAGATCCTTCGGAAGATCGCCCGCTCGGGGATCCACATTGTGCTCGTCACGCAGCATTTGCCCGACATCATTCCCGAGATCACACGGGTCGTGCTCATGAAAAACGGACGGGTCCTTGAAGAGGGCCCGAAGGCAAGCCTGCTCACCCGGAAACATATCAGCGATCTCTTCGATCTTCCGATCGAGATCCAAAGGAAAAAGGGGTATTACTACGCGCTTGGATGAGCATAACAGGTTCTGGAAAATTATCGGATAAAGTTGTACGCTATAGAGCAAGATAAGGACCAAGGCAGGCTGTTCTTCGCGTGGTGGTCTGAGGTGCGGCTCGCCCGCATTCAATGTTTTTAAACAAGGAGGTTCTACCATGAAAAAAATACTAGTCGTGATACCGGCGCTTGTATTCTTAATGGCCGGAATGACGGGTTGCAATAAGGAGTCGGGCGTTCCTCAAAATGAACCTGCGGCGACTTTGCAGATCCCGTTGACCTCGACCGCGGCTGAAACCAAAGTACCCGAAAGCGTGACCACCGCTTTAACAGAGACAGCGAAAAGCGCGGAAAACACTTTGGCGGACACAACCCAAACGGCAGAGGCTCTCGCCGCGAATGCCGTGAAAGCGGCCGAAAGCTCTGTTGCTGATCAGACGGAAACGGCGAAGGCCACTCTTGCGGAGACAGCTCAAGAAGCTCAGAGTTCAGTCGCGGATCTTTTGAAGACCGCTGAGACCTCCGTGGCCGATCAGGCGAACACAGCGGAGACCGCTCTTGCGGAGACGGCTCAAGAAACTGAAAGCACGGCCACGGACCTTCTGAAAACCGTCGAAACCTCCGTGACCGACCCGATGGAAACGGCCGCCAACGTGCTTCCGGGAACGGTTCCGGAGCCTGAAAACGCGGTTGCGGATGTTGTCGAGACAGCTGAAACGACGGTTTCCGATCAAACGGATACGGTATCCGGCGTTACTTCAGCGGTCCAATCCTCCACACAGACCCTGACCCGGGAAGGCGAAACGATCATGGACGGCGTGACTTCATCGGTCCAGTCCTCGACCCAAGATGTGACCCGCGCCTCAAGCGCGATCGTGGGCGGCGTAACATCCGCGGCCCAATCTTCAACCCAGACCGGGGTCCAGCAGGAAGCCGAGCCGGCTGAAAAAGAAGAAGCTGTGTAGAACAAAAAATGATCCGATACATCTTTTACGCGCATCACCACGGATAAAGGGAGGCGTTATGGAAGGTCAAAAAGAGAATTCCTCGAAGCCTTGTTGTTGCGGGGCGCTCTTGGGCGCGCTTGTGATCGTATTTGCCTGGTGGGAGGTTTCTTGGGGGGCTATCGCTCTTACGGTCCTCGGGGCGGTTTTGATCATCAAGGAGTTCATGAATTGCTGTTGTTGCCGTAAAGATAAGACTTGTAAATCCTGAGCTTCCGGTTCCAAGAGAAACGCATTGCTTTGCAAAAACAAGGAAAGGATAGTCATGAAAAGCTACCATATCGTCGCAGCGCTCTTGATTCTTTTGACATTTGCCACACTTATAGGAATGCTCATCAAAAGCGACCTGTACTGGCTTGTGTATAATTGCGCCGTGATCCTCTTCGCGTTCCTTGGCGCCAACGCGCTGCTGAAACATAAATGCTGAACGGAACAGGTCCGCGCTGACCCGGCCCTTCCGGATAGGAGATGATATGCAGAAGAAAACATTGACCGCGTCGATCGTCGTTTTCGCGCTGTTCCTCATTATGGATTATATCCTGCACGGGATCCTGTTGGGAGGCCTGTACGCCGAGACGGCGGCGCTTTGGCGCCCGGCCTCGGACCAGCAGGGGCTTCTCTGGGTCATCGCGTCCGTAGACGCCGTGATCGCGTGCCTTTTTGTCTGGCTCTACCGTAAAGGCTGGGAGGCGGGCAAGGCATGGCTCGGGCAGGGGATCCGCTTCGGGCTCGCGGTCGGGCTCATTTTTTCACTGCCGATGGGTTTTTCCATGTACGCCATGATGCCGGTCCCCTTGAGCCTCGGGTTGGGATGGTTCGCCGGCGCGCTCGTGGAATTCGTTGTTGCCGGTATCGCCGCCGCGTTCGTGCTTCGTTCCTAGATATCCAGCGGTATTAGCGACGCAGTCAAAGGAGAGCTCTTTATGGAAGAGAAAGTGAATGACGGGGAAGGGGCAGGGTCATTCCCCAGCGAAACCAAGGAAGAAAGGTTCAAGCGTCTCGCCGAACAGCGGGTTGCGGCGACTTTGGACAAGATACGGCTGATCGGGAACCTGGCGACCTCGCAATACTCCTACACGGCCGACCAGGTGGCGAAGATCTTTGCCGCCCTGAAGGGTGCCATCGCGGATGTCGAAGATAAATTCCACCACACGCTCGAGCGCAAAAAAGATAAATTCCATCTGTAAGATAAGATGTCCGCGCTGAAGTCTCGCCGGATCCTATAGAAGTTAGAGAGAGATTTGTTTATGCAGATGAGGACATTGTTTTCGATCATCGCCTTCCTGGCCCTGGGCGGCGTCGTCAAGATCATCGTGCCTTACGTTCTGATGGCCCTGAGCTTTCCGGGGCGACTGATCATTCTTCCCAATGAATACGGCAAATGCAGCCACGGGAGATTTGTTGCGGGCGCGGCCGTGACCACAGTTTTGTTTTTCTATGTTTATCTCGCCTATACGGCGCTGGCGGTCGATCTGTCGCTTTTGGCGATCCATAAACAGGGGGTTGGCAGGCTTGTTATGCTTGGGACCTTCTTCGCGGTATTTTTCCCTCTGGGGTTTTGCTTGGGAGAAGCAAAGAAGAAGCTTACCGAAGCCCAACAGGCCTACCGGATCAAGGTCGATGAGGCCTCGCAGAACGCCGCGAACGCGCGGGAAAGGGTCCTCGATATGACGGTCCGCGCTTATGCGACCACTTTTTTGTTAGCGCTGATCGGTTTTTTTGTCTTCGCTTTTTACCCAAAGTATATGAATTTGGTCTTTGATTGGGTTTCTTTCCTCAATCGATTGTACTGATCCGGCGTTACGCCCGTTCGACCCGAGAGGTCTTTGATGAAAAGGTGGTTTCTTTTAATATTCCTCTTGGGATTTTTCGCTACAGGAATAGCGTTCATCACTTATTTTTCATTTGCTCTTTCCAGGGCCATCGATCGCAAAGAAATTTCGCTCAACGATGCGGCGTGCCGTGAAATGGCCGAAAAGGTCGAAAAAGATATCCACAAACCGTACGCGCCGTCGTCCTTGTCCGCAATTCCTTTCCGGTATCATTATAACTCCAGGCTGGGCCGGTGTTTTTACCTTGGTGGGGAAGTGCAGGGAGAGGGGGACAATGCCATCCGGTATTTGAAGATCATCGATGTTTTTAACTCGAAAATGCTTCACGTTTATTCGGAGCGCGTGAAGCCGGTCCCCGGATCCAGGTATGACGCGAAGTACAAAAGGATCCGAGAGGAACTGTTCGAAGAAAAAACGAATTCATGAAACAGCCCGGTATTCAAAAATAAAAAGCGGAACCCGGTGAAAGAGTTTCGCTTTTTACGTTTTAAAGAAAGCCGAGCGGAAAGCCTGTTACGCGCTTTGCGGCTTGCGGGCGTCCCAATCTGTGAACGTGGTGGCCGGCTGGATCAGAGGCCGGTATCCCTTCGGGACCGGGACCGGGAATGTGACCACCTCGTACACGCCGGCTAATTCGCGCGCAAGGAAAACAGCGGTTCCTTTAAGGATCCCTCCAAAAACAGCCGTCGCGGGATCATGGTCTTTTGAGAGCAGGAGGGGCTGGGTATAAAGTTCCCCCGGAGAGGTCACGATGTTCGCCATTCCGCGTCCGAATTTTGTAAAGGCGTTCTCATCAGCCGCCGTTGCTTCCAAGGCTCCCACCACGAGAAGGCCCGTGAGGATCCCCCATAGCCAGAGATTTCGTTTCATGTCCGGTTCCTTTGCTTTTTGAGTTCTTCTTCTAAAATTTCATAGAAAACATTCCCGGTAGTTTATCGGCACATAGGATTTAAATCCAAAAGGTTAATTTTAGAAAGGGTGCTTCAAGTAAACGTATTTTGTTTAGGCTATTGTTTTATATGAGGTATAATTTCCGCCACAGAACTTTCAAGGGCGTCCGATGGGAATATTTTCGAGATAAATTTTTCAAGATGGGGATGAAAATGGCCGGTCAGAAGATCAAGGTATTGTTGGTCGAGGATAATCCGGATGACGCGCTTCTCGTGCAGGAGATGATGAAGGCCGAGAATCCCGACCGTTATGAGTTCGCGGTCGAAGGGACCCTCAAGGGCGCCCAGGAACAGCTGCATCAGCACACCTTTGACCTCCTGCTCCTGGACTTCAATCTGCCGGACAGCCGCGGGATCGACACGATGAAAAGCCTTCAGGGGAGCGTGTCGGAGCTCGCGATCGTCGTGATCACCGGAACCGACGACGAAGCAACGGCTCTTAAGGCCCTCGAGATGGGGGCCGAGGATTATCTGGTCAAAAGCAAGTTCGACGGGCCGCTGCTGGTGCGCTCTTCGCGATATGCGATCGAGCGTAAACGTTCGGAAGATCTTCAGAAAGCGGGCAAGGCGAAAGACGAGTTTCTGGCGAACATGTCGCATGAACTCCGGACCCCCCTGAATTCGATCATGGGGTTTTCCAAGGTTCTTTCGAATGAATCCTTTGGTTCTCTCAACGAACGTCAAAAAAAATATGCTCAAAACATCTTCACAAGCGGGCAATACCTTCTTTCTCTGATCACAGATGTGTTGGACCTGGCTCGGGTCGAGTCCGGGAAGATGGGGCTTGATCCCTCCGTACTTTCCGTTCCAAAGTTTCTGGAAGAAGTGCCCCAGCTTGTAGCCAGCCTCGATCTCACTGAAAAAATCCGTTTTTCCATGGAGCTTTCGGAGGGCCTCGGGGAGATCCGGGCCGATCCGCACAAGCTCAAACAGGTTATTTATAATCTGTTATCCAATGCTGTCAAATTTACTCCCGGAGGAGGAGAGGTCGGACTTCGGGCCCGCCGGACCGGGGAGGGAATCGAGATTGCCGTATGGGATACGGGGATCGGGATCTTGCCTGAGCATCAGGGGCGTGTTTTCGAGGCTTTCACGCGCGTCGAAAATGCCTATACCAAAGGCACGGAAGGGACCGGATTGGGACTTACGATCGCGAAAAAAATCGTCGAACTTCACGGCGGCAAGATCTGGATCGAGTCCGAGGGTCTCGATAAAGGCACCACGGTCAACTTCACGGTTCCCGCGGAGCGTCCATGAGGGTCTGGATCAAGGATTAGGAACAAACCGATATTTACAGGAGGATTTTTATGAAAGCCGAGAAAAACGAGAAAAAGCAGCTGATCCTTTGCGTGGATGATGATAAAAAAAACCTCGAACTTTTGGAGGCGCTGCTTTCGCCTTTGGGGTATGACCTGGAGCTTTCCTCCTCCGGGGAAGACGCTTTGAACCGTATCGCGCAGCGGCTCCCGGACCTTCTGTTGCTTGATATCATGATGCCGGAGATGTCGGGCCTTGAGGTGCTCGAACAGCTTCGTTCCCGGGACAAGACGCGCGATATCCCGGTGGTGCTCGTGACCGCGCTTCACGCCGCTGAGGACAAAGCCAAAGGGTTGAAGGCCGGATGCGACGATTTTATTTCAAAGCCTTTCGACGAGAACGAATTGATCGCACGGGTCCGTTCGCTTTTGAAGATCAGCGGGTACCGGAAATCCCTTGAGGAGAACGAGACGGCCTGGAACGCCGTCTTTCTTTACGCCTCGAACCCGATGATCGTGTGCGGGACGGATTGGGTGATCACCAACCTCAACCAGGCGGCCCAGCGTTATCTGATGCCGGGCTCCGAATTCAAAAAGATCAATTTTCTGGATTTTATTTTCGAACACTATACCGTTTCAGTCCCCTGGAGCGAACTGAATGACTGCACGACCGCCCCCAAAAAGTTCAAGATCGAGAAAAAAGCATCCGAACGGTCCGTGATCCAGCGCGCGGAGGTGCACCTGGAGGTTTTCGAGAATGCTTTCCACGAAGTCGTGAATATTGTCTTAACGCTTCGGGATATTGTCAGCGATTCGAAGTCATAAAAAGGAGGGTCGGGCATGGATCTTAAATCTGCTGTTATCGTTCTTCTCTTTGCAGCACTTGTTCTTGGAATGCCGGTTGCGGGGATTGCCGGGCCGTCTCTGAGCGGCGGAGAAGCTTCCGCGGAACAACGCATGAACGCGGCGGAGGCCTCGATCGACTCCATGGAAGAAGCGAATGTCCGGGCCGCGGAGGAGCCGTCCCTTGATGAAGAGATCAGGGATGAGGTCGTGATCGATGAAAACGCATGAGAGATGATCCTCTAAGAGGATGAGCATGCGAGGATGATTTATGGATGTATGGAAAAATTGCGGGGCGATTTTAAAAGGGCCGGTTCTCTTTTTCATGATGTGCTTGGCATGTGGGTGTGCGGCTCCCGCTTACGGCGGAGAGATCCAACCGGAGATCGCGCTGAGGGATGACGCGCCTCTCTATCAAGGACCGGTGCAGGAAGGGGATCTTGAGGCGTTGGCCTTGGACGACTTCGAAGCATTTGGCAATCAGGCTTTTCTTCCCGAAGAGCAATACCGGCAGTATCAAAAGATCTTGCTCGATCCTCCGGCGGATATGCTGGTGCCTTACCGGATGAAGGTCATCGACCGCGAACTGACACCGAACGATTTTTTCGGGTTCAGCGTGTCCGAGGAGCTTTCAAACGCGCGGTATGAATCCTATGTCAGCATGAATCCCGAGACGATCGGAGGCAGGACGATCCATTACGCCTATGTGTACCATCCCCTTCTTTCACTAACAGGGACAGACCTGCATTTACCGCAGAGAAAACGGACAGATATCTTTTTAAGGAAAGAAGTTTGAAAAAGAGCATCCGCGCGGCCGCGCCGGGCAAATAAAACTGACGCTGATTTCATAATGCTTCGAAATTTTTAAGGGAGGACAGGATGTTTGATCTGAATAAGCTGGGAGATATGGCGAAGATCGCGGGGGAAGCGAAACAAATGCAGGAAAAACAGGAACGGATGGCCCGGGAACAGCTCGAGTCCCTCCAGAAGATCTCTTCGAAGCTGGATACGATCATCGGTCTTCTAACAGAGCAGAAGAAATAAATTTTCGAACCCCGCATGAGGCCCCAAGCGTTTTTCATTCTCGGCTGCCTCTTTGTTTTTACCGCTGCCCTGCCGTGCGTCTGCCGGGCCGCGGAATTTGTGACTGTGACCGGCGTGATCGACGGCGAAACTCTGAAACTCTCAGACGGTAAAACGGTTCGCCTGACCGGGATCGATGTACCGGCTTCGTCGAAGAATGCGAAACTCAAAGATGACATGAAAGACACCGGCAAAGAGGCCGGTGCCCTGATCGCGGCGGGCAAGGATGCGGCGAAATTTATGCGTAAGCTGGTCAAGAATGAGAAGGTTGCGCTGGAGTACGACGAAAAAACGGAGGAGAAATCCGGCCGGAAGCTGGCCTATGTTTATTTTTATCTGGACCCCCGCCTCAATATGGAGATCCCCGAGGACTGGCACGTGGAGCTTTGCCCTGAAACAAAGGAAAGACAGCTGCGTATTTTTTTGAATGCCACCCTGATCAAGATGGGGTTTGCACGTGCGAGGACCGTTCCTCCGAATGTGCAATTCGAAGCTCTTTTTCAGAAGCTCCAGGAGAACGCCCGGGAGAAGAAGAAAGGCTTGTGGGCATGACCGCTGTTGAACGCCATTCCCTGAAAACGCTCAATACATTCGGCGTCGAAGCGGCTGCGAAATATTTTTCCGAGATCCGCTCGGCGGAGGAATTTCAGGAGTTGTCCCGGGACGGACGATTCGCCCGGGAGAAAAAACTTGTGCTCGGCGGCGGCAGTAATATTTTGTTCACGGGAGATTTTGACGGCTGGGTGGTGAAGAACGCGATCCCCGGCATTGAAGTGATAAATGAAACACCGGAAACGGTGACCGTGAAGGCCGGGGCGGGCGAGGATTGGCACGCATTCGTCCAGTGGTGCATCGCGAGGAATTACGGCGGACTTGAGAACCTTTCGCTGATCCCCGGGCTTGTGGGGGCCGCCCCCGTCCAGAATATCGGGGCTTACGGCGCTGAACTGAAAGACACCTTTCACGAACTTGAGGCGGTCGAGATCGCCTCCGGCGCTTCTGTCACGTTCAACACCCGTGACTGCGGTTTCGGATACCGGGAAAGCGTTTTTAAGGGGAAGTTCCGCGGAAAATTCATCATCACCTCCGTATCGTTCAGGATCGCGAAGGTCTCGGCTCCCGGCGTCCGTTACGCGTTCCGGACGGAATACGGGGACCTTCGTAAGGTTCTCGAGGAAATGAGGCCGCCGGAACTTTCCTTGGAAGCCGTAAATGAAGCGGTCTGCCGGATCCGTCGCGCCAAGCTGCCGGATCCAAAGAAACTCGGCAATGCCGGGAGTTTCTTCAAGAATCCTTCGGTTTCCCAAGCCCGGTTCAGAGATCTCTTGAACCGGCATCTTAACATGTCGCATTACCCGCAGTCGGACGGAACCGTGAAAATCCCCGCCGGATGGCTGATCGAGCAGTGCGGCTGGAAAGGAAAGATCCTTGGCCGGGTGGGATGCCATAAAGATCAAGCTCTCGTGCTCGTCAATTACGGCGGAGCGACGGGCCGGGAGGTGTTGCAATTCGCGGAGGCGGTTCGTGCCAGTGTGCGTGAAAAATTCGGGATCGAGCTCTCATTTGAAGTGAACGTGGTCTAGGATCATGTGATGAAATCAAAAACCATTCTTGTGACCGGCGGGACGGGTTATGTGGGCGGGCGATTGATCCCGCTTCTTCTCGAAAAAGGCTACCGCGTCCGTGCGATGGCGCGATCCATCGACAAATTAAAAAGCCGTCCCTGGGCCAGACTGCCGGGGGTGGAGTTCGTGGCGTCCGATCTTTTGGATCTTGAGGCGCTTCGTAAAGCCGTCGCGGGATGTCACGCGGCTTATTACCTTGTTCATTCCATGATGTCGCGGCCCAGGAATTTTGAGGACGCGGACCGGAAGGCAGCGGCCCATATGGTCAAAGCGGCCGAGGAGGCGGAGCTTGAGCGCATTATTTATCTTGGCGGGCTTGGGGACATCAAATCGGATCTCAGCCATCATTTGAGATCGCGCGCGGAAGTCGCGGCTATTCTGCGGGCCGGAAAAGTCCCCGTGACGGTGCTCCGGGCGGCGATGATCATCGGCTCGGGAAGCACGTCGTTTGAGATCGTGCGGTATCTTGTGGACCGGCTCCCCGTGATGGTGATCCCGAAATGGCTTGAGACCCCGAGCCAGCCCATCGCGATCCGTAATGTATTGAACTATCTGACAGGATGTTTGGAATGTCCCGCGACAACGGGCGAGACATTCGATATTGGCGGTCCGGATGTGTTGAATTACAGGCAGTTGATGGAGATCTATGCCGAGGAGGCCGGGCTTCCGAAACGCCGCCTTTTCGCCGTGCCGTTCCTTTCGACCCGTCTCAGTTCTTACTGGATCCATTTTATCACTCCCGTGCCCGCGTCGATGGCGCACGCCCTCGCGGAGGGGCTCCGGAACCCCGTGATCTGTCAGGATTTCCGCATTCGGGAGATCCTGCCCCAGGAGCTTCTGGATTGCCGCCCCGCCATCCGGCTTGCCCTGCAAAGAGTTGAGGAAGATTCCGTGAAGACCCATTGGACGGATGCGGGCGGTATTCCGCCTGTCGAGATGATCTATCCCGGGGACCCGCAATGGGCGGGCGGGACCGTTTTTAAGGACAGCCGCTGCGTCAGAGTTCGGGCTTCTTCCGAAGCGGTCTGGCAAACGATCAAGGTGATCGGCGGTACGACCGGATGGTATCACGCGGACCGTCTTTGGCGATTTCGCGGTTTTCTGGATCGACTGGTCGGAGGAGTGGGTTTAAGGCGGGGCCGGAGAAGCGTTCAGGAGATCCTGGTGGGGGACGCGCTGGATTTCTGGCGCGTGGGTCATGTGACCGAAGGAATCCATCTTTTTTTGATCGCGGAAATGAAATTGCCGGGCCGCGCGACGCTCGAATTCAAAATTGAAAAGGATCCCCAAGATCCCCAAAACTGCCGGCTCCGTCAGATCGCCCGCTACATTCCCAAAGGCCTCTTCGGTCTTCTTTACTGGTACCTGCTTCTGCCGCTTCACGCTTATGTGTTCCACGGCATGCTAAAAAAGATCGCCCGAGCCGCGGAAACCAGGGCGGCGTTCCCGAAGTCTGATTAAAGTTGCGGAGTAAAAATTTCAGTTTATAATGAAAACCGTGTTTTTAAAAAGAGTCAACCTAACGAAAGGGGAATCATCATGCGTAAACTTTTAGTCGGGTCTTTGGTTCTCGCTCTCATGCTTGGACTTTCCGTGACCGCTTTCGCAGCCGTGGATTGTACCAAGAATACGCCGATCGATGACATGGGCGATTGGTTTGCGACGATCGGCAAGAAGGATATGGAGAAGAACCAGGTCCTTGCGCAGCGAAAGGCGGAACGCGTTGCGGCCTGTACCAAGCGTGAAGCTGAAAAAGCGATGAAGGAAGCCCAGAAGGCTGGAAACGATATGAAAAAGAAGCTGGGTTTCTGATCCCTCGGCTTTTGTAAGATCAAAAATGGCCCGGTCCTTGTGATCGGGCCATTTTTTTTGTTTCGAGGAGCGGACTACGCCACCGGGGAGACGCTCAGAGGGGCCTTATCAGCCACGGTCGCGGGGCAAGGACGGTGGGTGCATTCGAGGGGTTTATGCTCACGTGGGACATAGGCGATTTTTTCGATAGCGCCGTGATTGCCCGTGATCTCGACGGGCGCGAGAAGAAGCGACCCTAATTCAAAATCGGCAAAAGGGTCCGAGATCGCGATGTAATTGAAGGTATAGCGGATATTTGCCGGGATTGGGATCTCAAAAATGCGCCACTGCTGGTCCGGGGGCATGTGGATCGGGATCTTTTCTCCAAGAAGCTGGTCGGATTCGTGTTTGAGCTCCACATAAAAACAGCCGCAGCTCTTTTCCACGGCGTTCCGGACTTTGATATAAAGATAACGGAACCTTGAAAGGTTCGTGTAAGGAATGTACCCGCCGCGCCACCCCAGGCGTCCCGAAAAACGGTAGCTCCCGCGTTGAGCGTCCCTCAAAAAGGGCAGATCGCCATGGCTTAGCCGCCAATACCGTATCAATTCCAGCTCGGTGTTGTCCCGGAGCTGTTCGGTGACCGGAGGTTCCGGCATATCCGTGAACGGGAATTTTTTGTAAAGGCCGATATCCTTCAGGACGATCGTTCCGTCGCGGCTGACCTGCGTAAATTCTCCGAGGAGGTAACGCGGGTCATGGATGGCCACGGAAATGTAGTTGAAGGGTTTGTCGTCCGACTCCGGGATGGGCGTGATCCGTTCCACGAGGGTTTTCCAGTTCCCGTCTTCCGAGATCTTTCCGGGTTTGTTCGTATTGACGATGACGGTCGCGAGCGTGATATCGTCGCTTTTGATCTCAAGCTCGAAGATCTCGGGGGCTTCCCATCGGGGGACGGTCATGGTGACGTAGCGGATATCGGCGATACGGACCGCCTTGTCCACGTAGGTGCCGCGAAAGGCCCACTGATCGAAATAAGCATAGTAAGCGGGGATATCGAATTCGAACTGAATAGGCTGGCCGGGGGAAACGTCATTTTCCAGGGTCTTCCGGCCGACGGAACGGACGTTTTTCCCGTGCAGGTGGCCGTTCTGCAGGTGCGCCGTCACGTCATAAAAATCGCCGGCGTCGGGAGGTTTTTGGATATGGACCGTGATCGGGTCCTCCGGAGGCGCGGGAAAAGGCTTGGACGGAAAAAAGATCGGGCGGTGGTCCCGCGCGGACATCATTTGCTTGTATTTCGCGTGCAGGAGTTCGATGAGTTTCACGTTCATCGGAATGCTCGTGCGCGGCACGGTGCGCTCATTCAGGTACTTGTTGATCTCGTCGACCACGCCGCCGCTCGCGGCAAGAAGCGTCATACCCTTCGCGTCGGCCGTAAAAATATCCGCGTAGCCGTCCCGGCCCACGGATTCATAGCCGCCGTACGGTGTGACGAAATTCTTGAAGGAGTAGAACTTGATGAGCCAGGACGCCCCGACGGTCGGGGAGATCAGCATTCCCATGGCGGTGGCAAAAAGTACGGCAACATCGGTCCGGTCCACGGGATTGTAGGCGATCGAGGCGACGCCCATCTGGCGGTAGATGCCCTTAGGGTCATAGGCGGTGCTGAGGAATCCCGGGAGATGGTTTCTGCGGGCATGGTCCGCCTGCGCGTAAAGGTAATTCTGGTAAAGTGGCGCCAGGGCCGAACTCATGACGGGGAGGTAGGCCAGGGCCCAGTGCTCGTGGAAAGAGGCGCGGAATCCCGCGAGCGTCGTGATCTTTTCCCCGTTCTCCGTGATGTACTCGATCGTGGGGACGGCCAGGTTGTCCCAGGCTTCTTCCGGGATTTGGCCGTTCAGGACACCCCAGAGCACGGCGAGCGTTCCTTCGAACATATCGTTGATGTAATACGTGGCGTCCCCGCTCCATTCGCGGGTCTCGGTATCGAACTGGATCGTGCCGTGCAGGAGCTTCAATTTTTCGTCGTAAAATTTTTTATAATCCTGGCTGTGAAGCAGCATTTGCGCCATGCTCGCGAGCTTGCGGAGCTCGGGGTCCGGGGCGTCTTCGAGGCTGGCCACCACGGCGGCGAGGGCCCAGGTCATTTGCCCGTTATCAAGCGATGGTACTTTTGTGGAGGCCGGCGCGATGGTCCCGTTCGGGCGTATGTCGACCCAGGGAAGGAAGCCGCCGTAATCGGGATATTTTTTGTTGTAATCGATCAGCGTGTTCAGGATCTGCTTCAGTTTCTTGGAGGCTTCCTCCGGGGTCATTTTAACCTGACGGTAATAAGGGTTTTTCTGGATGACCTTGAGCAGGAAGGGGATCAAGAGGGACAATTTGGAGGCCGCGGTATAATTTCCGACCTCGCTCAGGAGATTTTCCTTAAGGCGGATCCGGATGTGGTCGTACGGCATGCCGGTCTTGTTGTCGACCCCCGTTCCGGGAAGAAAATAAACCGATTCATTCGGGATCAACGTTTCTTCCAGGAAGAGCCGTGCCGCGTCAGAGAGCGGCAGGGTTTGGCTCAAGGTATAGAAATCGGGCTCTGAAACAATATAAAGAGGTTCCGTGATCGAAATGTCTTGAGGCCCCCGGATCATGTCGGGAGGCAGGGCTCCCCGTATCGAAAGGGAACCGGGCTTGTAATAAACAGGTTCCGGCGGCGCGGTTCCTTCCGCGGCGGGTGCCGGAGGTTCCGGTAGGGGGATTTCCGGCGGCACGGACGGTGCCGCATCATCGGCCGTCACGGCCAAACCTGAAGGCGGACCCAGGAGGATGAGGATCGCCAACGCGGCGCCGATTGTCTTTTTTATATAAATATGTTTCATTTTTGTGATTCCCGCCCCTTTCGGAAAAGGCAATAAAGTCTAACATGTAATAAAAAACATGGTCTCAAAAAATGTGTAACAAAAAAAGGGAATACCGATAATATGGTCTAAAATGACACGCTCAGACACCCTGATCCTTAAATATCATGGGAACTAAATCGTATCGCCTGAGGTCTAAGTCGGCGGAACCTGGAGTTCAAAACAATGCAAGAGATTGAGCGGGAATTGATCCAGAGGGCCGGGGAGGGTGACATGGGTGCTTTTCGGGAGATCTATCAAAGGGCTTCCGGATATGTCTATACCTTGGCGTACCGTGTCGTGAACAAAAAACACGACGCTGAGGAAGTGACCCAGGATGTGTTCTTGAAGGTCCATCAGCATCTCCGTGCCTTCAAATTTGAATCGTCCTTCAAGACCTGGCTTTACCGGGTTGCGGTGAATACGGCGCTCAATCACGCGAAAAAAAGAAGCCGGGTTACGACGCGCGAAGTGGAAGAGGTTTTCGAGGATCCTGCCACGGTTACACAGCCCGATGCCGGGAAAGGGATCGAGGCGGGGGAAACGGCCGCGCGGCTCAAAGTTTTGCTCGATCAGCTGAATCCGGATCAGCGGGCCTGTATCGTGCTGCGTGAGATCGAGGGGCTGGATTATCAGGAGATCGCAAGGAGCCTTAGCATCAATATCAATACGGTCCGATCGAGACTTAAAAGGGCCCGTGAGGCCCTGATGGCCCTCGGACAAAGGGAGGTGGCGAGCCATGGAATGTAAAAAAGCGCAGGACCGGCTCATAACGGGATATGTGGATCATGAACTCGGATCCAGGGAGCAGGCCGAGGTCGAACGGCATTTGAAAGTATGCCAGGATTGCCGCGGATTTTTGGCGGCGGTTCAAAAAAGTTCCATGGCTTCTTTCAAGGACGGCCGGGAACTGCAGCCCGACGGTATTGTCTGGGAAAGGATCCGGGAGAGGATCGAATTGGGGCAAGCGAAGTCTGAAAACTGGTTCGGTAAACTGGCGGATTTTCTTGAACCTTTTGGAAGGATCTATCAACCGGTATTCCGTGTAGCGTTCGTGACAGCGATGATCCTCGTGGTGGTCGTGATGGTGCAATGGCCGTCCGGGCAGGTGGATCCGGCCTATGCCTATCTCTCCGAACAGATGACGGTCATGAATGGTCTCCAAGCCGGGAATACCGAACTTCTGAACGGAGATCTGAAGGATTATACCGGGGTGCTAGACGAGATAGGCCGGTGAGGGAACTTTTTCGGGACGCGGTTTGTCTTATAACACAGAAAAAGAAAAGGGAGGGTGCGAACATGGAAAATGCACTAAAGAAGTTGATGGCGGTACTGATCGTGGGACTGATGGCGGTGAGCCCGTTGGCTTATGCCGAACCTCAGGGGGGCGGTCCCGGCGATGACGGACCAGGCTATGAAGGAGCGGAGCCCAAAGGGTTCTTTAAAGAGCTCAACCTGACCCAGGAACAGAAGGACAAGCTCAAAGCGCAGCGCGAATCCAAACGCGAAGCCAATAAAGCGCTCCGTGAGCAGTTAAAGACGAAAATGCAGGCGCTTCATCAGGAGATCGCCAAGCCGGGGACCAAGGAAGCCGATGTGGCCGGATTGATCGCCGAAGTGAATTCGCTGAAGGCGCAGATGTTCTCCCAGATGATCGACGGCGTTTTCGCTATGAAGGAGATCCTGACGCCCGAGCAATTCGCGAAGATGCAGGCCAAGCATCAGGAGCGGATGGGCAAAATGAAAGATCACTGGGGCAAGAAAGGTCGGGGCCCCGGACCGGATCAGGAATAAGCTTCAAGTTGATAGCTTGGGAAGCCGGATCTCTCCGGAAGGGGAGGTCCGGTTTTTCATTTTTGGAGGTATGCAACACCCGCTTTTCATAGGACCTTTTTTTTGCTATCATACCCGCTCTTATGGAAACCTTATCCCCTAGGCAAAAAGACATCCTCCGGGGTGTCATCGAAACGCATATTGAGACCACCCAGCCGGTCGGGTCCCGCCTGATCGCGGAAAAATACGCTATTTCCTTCTCCCCGGCGACCATCCGTAACGAGATGGGGGCTTTGGAAGAGCTGGGGTATTTGACGCATCCCCATACCTCCTCCGGCCGTGTCCCGACCGACCATGGATATCGTTATTATGTAGATCATACTTCCTTTGACGCGGCGGTCTCGCATCCCCTGGAGCGCTTGGGCGAGACGCTGGGACCGGTGGCCGGGCGCGGGGTTTTGGAGGATTTTCTGGATCATGTTTCGCTTCTTCTTTCGTCCCTGTCCCAAGAAGTCGGTTTGACGCTTATGCCTGCCGCGGAAATCACGGCCGCGGAACTTGCCGAGCGGCGCAAATGTTCGCTGCAGGGCCTTCCTTACATCCTTGAAAAACCGGAATTCCAGGACGTCCGCAAGGTGAGGAATCTTGTCGGGATCCTCGAAGAGAAACTGGCGCTAGTGCGCCTGTTGCTTTCGCACGCGGATCCGAACCAGGTGTCGGTTTCCGTAGGGCGTGAAAATTCGAACGAGGCCCTGGAAGATTGCGCGATCGTGACGGCCCGCTACGCCGCGGGAAAAGACCGCCAGGGCGTGATCGCGATCCTGGGGCCGAAGCGCATGCCGTACCGCCGCATCATTCCCCTGGTGTCCCGCATGGCAGCGGCCATCGGTGAAATACTGGAGCCTAAGGAGCCTGAGCTTTAATGAGCCATCATTCCAAGAAAAATCATTCGAACGAAAAAAATCCATTTGATCCCAAAGAGGAGAAGCGTGATCCGTCCGAGACGAAGGCGCCGGCTCCCGAGGGCAAAGTCGAGGTCCCCGCGCAGGAATACGAGGATCTCAAGAAAAAAGTCGCCGAGCTCGAGGGGCTGAGGGAAAAACTGCTTCTTGCGGCGGCCGATTATGAGAACGCGAAGAAACGGAACGCCAAGGAAAAAGAGGATTTCATTAAATTCAGCCAGGAAAGGATCTTGCGGGAGATTCTTCCGGTGCTGGATAACTTTGAGCGGGCGGTGAGCCATGCCAATGCCGCTTCCGCTACCGCTTCAGCTTATGAGGATCTTCGCAAGAACCTGACAACAGTGATTTCGGGCGTGGAACGGGTCCAGAAACAATTGATCGACATCCTTAAAATGCACGGGCTCAAGCGGGTCGAGACTCAGGGGCAGACCTTCGATCCGCATTTTCATGAAGCGGTGGCGCATGTGGCCGAAGCGGGCAAAGAAGACCAGATCGTGGACGAGCTTGAACCCGGTTACATGTTGCACGACAAGCTTCTCAGGGCCGCCAAAGTTCGTGTTCGCGTTTCACCCCAACAGTCCGCTGCCGACCAGAAAGAAGACGAGATCACCTAAAGTTCGCACCACGCACGACGGGCCGCGTTCCACGAAAGAACTTCGGGATCATGCGGCATACGGGTAGCGTGGCCCATGGCCCGTGGAACGGGATATCCAAATTATGACCAAACGTGATTATTATGAAGTGTTGAGCGTGACCCGGACCGCGGACGGGGAGACCATCAAGAAGAGCTACCGCAAACTCGCGCTCCAATACCATCCGGACCGGAATCCCGGAGATAAAGCCTCCGAGGAAAAATTCAAGGAAGCCGCCGAAGCCTACGCGGTCCTGAGCGATCCCGACAAGCGTGCCCGCTACGACCAGTTCGGCCACAGCATGGGCGGCGCGGGATTTTCCGGATTTGAAGGGTTCCAGGACGCCTTTGGCGGGTTCAGCGATATTTTCGGGGATCTTTTTGAGGATTTTTTCGGCGGAGGCGGTGGAAGACGCCGCGGCCGCGGACAGCGGGGCTCGGATCTGGAATATACGGTGGAGCTTGAGCTGACCGAAGTCCTGACCGGCAAGAGCTTTGATCTCGAGATCCCGCGCAAGGAAACGTGCGGCGAGTGCCAGGGAACGGGCGCGGAAAAAGGTTCCAAAAAGAAGGTGTGCCCGGATTGCGGAGGCCGCGGGGAAGTCCGGGTCTCCCAGGGTTTTTTCACGCTCCGCAGGACTTGCGGGCGGTGCCGGGGGGAAGGTGAATCCATTGAAAAACCCTGCCAGGCCTGCCGCGGAGAAGGACGCGTGAGGAAAACGCGCAAGCTCCAGGTCAAGATCCCTGCGGGGATTGAGCATGGTTCACGGCTCCGTGTGACGGGCGAAGGCGAAGCGGGACAGGGAGGCGCGTCCCGGGGCGATCTGTATATCCAGATCCTCGTCAAAAAAAGCAGGACCTTCGAACGTCAAGGACACGATATTTATTGTGAGGTCCTGATCCCGTACACGGTGGCAGTACTGGGAGGCGAGGTTGAAGTGCCGACGCTTACGGGAAAAACAAAACTTGAGATCGCGGGCGGGACGCCGTGCGGAAAGGTGTTGAAGATCAAAGGCGAAGGGATGCCGGTGATCGGGATGGAGAGCCGCCGGGGGGATGAGTATGTGAAGGTGGATATCGAAGTCCCGACCAAGCTCGGCAAACAGGAACGGGAGCTTCTCGAGAAGTTTGCGGCCGAGCGCAAGGAAAAGGTCCAGGCCAAACGGGGGATTTTCCAATGAACTGTTATGATTACCCTTACCGGGTCATTTATGCGGATACGGACCGGATGGGGATTACCTATTACGCGAATTATCTTAAATGGTTTGAGGCCGCGCGCACCGAATATTTCCGCATGCTGGGTTTTCCGTACACGGAATGCGAGAAAAAAGGTATTTTCCTTCCCGTCGCGGAAGCTCACGCGAATTACCTCTCGCCTTCCACTTACGACGACGATATCATCGTGCGCACCGCTGTTTCGGAGCTTGGTAACAGCACAGTCCGTTTCGAATACCAGGTGATGAAGGCGAAAACGCAGGTCCCGGTCGCGACGGGGCATACGCTTCACGTCTTCGTGGATAAGAATATGAAGCCTTGCCGTGTGCCCGAGGAGATCCGGAAAGTGGTCACGGAACACGCGCTTTTGAAGAAACGCTGCCGTTGCAAATAAAAAAGACGCGCACGATCCGGAAGGATGTTAAATTAGCCTCATAAAAGGGAAGGGTCCTATGCCAGGTATCAGAGTCACGGTGTTGGGAGACGGAGGATGGGGGACGGCGCTTGCCCTTGTGAATCTCCGCCGCGGAAATGAAGTCATGATGTGGTCCGCGTTCGCGGATTATGTGGCGATCCTCAAGGAAGAACGCGAGAACGTGAAGTTCCTTCCGGGCGTCAAACTCCCCAAAGACCTCCGGATCACGTCCAGCCTCAAAGAAGCGGTCGATTTCGGCGATGTCCTGGTGCTCGCGATCCCTTCGCAATACCTCCGCAGTGTCCTCTTTCAGCTGAAAGAGCTTTCTTATAAAGGAAAGATCCTTGTCAGTACGGCCAAAGGCATCGAGAAAAAGACCTGCCTGCGGCCCTCCGAGATCATCCGGGCTGTGTTGGGGAAAAATCTTCCGGTCGTGGTGCTCTCGGGCCCGTCCCACGCGGAAGAAGTGGCGCGTAAGATCCCGACCCTGACGGTGGCCGCGTCTGAGAATCCGAAGCACGCCGCGTATGTCCAGGAACACTTCCGCGACCCGCAATTCCGCATCTATGTTCAGAAAGACCTTGTCGGCGTGGAATTCGGCGGCGCGCTCAAGAACGTCATCGCGATCGCGGCCGGGGTCTGTGACGGCCTCAAATTCGGGGATAATACGAAATCCGGCCTGATCACGCGGGGGCTTTATGAGATCGTGCGCCTCGGGGTGAAGCATGGCGCCAATCCCAACACTTTCTTCGGGCTTTCCGGGATCGGGGACCTGATCACCACCTGTTTTTCAAAGCACGGCCGCAATCTCCATGTGGGCCGGGAGCTCGGCAAAGGCCGCAAGATCAAGGAGATCCTCGGGGAAATGGCCATGGTGGCCGAGGGGGTGGATACGGCGCTAAGCGTTCATCAGCTTCGCGAGCGTGAAAACCTCCAGCTTCCCATCATGACCGAAGTCTACAACATGCTCTTCCACGGCAAGGACCCTGCCGAAGTGGTGGCAACCCTTCTTTCCCGGACGCCTTATGAGGAATGGAAGGCGTTCGACCTGAGCTCGTTCCGGGAAAAGGCCTCAAAGAAAAAATAACAAAAGATCCGGGCACAAAAAAAGCCACGGGGGAAAACCCTCGCGGCTTTTTTTATTGAAAGCGCCTAGGCGGCAGGAGTCTTGATATCGATCGAAGGTTCCGAATCCTCGCCCTTGTTCGGGAACGCCCGGGGGAAAATGTCATCCCATTTCATCGTGAGACTCACCGTGAAAGCTTGGGAATACCCGGTGTAGGTCCCGTCGACGGAGGAATTCACGAGCAGCGGGCTTTCGCCGATGTCGTTATTGATGCGCCGCCGGAAATAGAATGAGTTGTAATAACACAGGTCGGCGGTGAGGTATTTATTGATGTCATAACCCGCCCCGATGCTCACGGCAAGGTGGTTCGCGTCCGCGACCGCGGGCGTGAAATGATATTGCGGGATCGGCGTCCAGTAGAACCAGCTTCCGCCCCGGAGCGTGAGTTTTTTGGTCAGCTTATGACTGACGCCGAGTTGGATGCCGAAGCTGTCGCGCCAGTCTTTATCCGCCATGCGGATATTATTCAAGATGGCGTCATCGAGAGCGCTTCCCGAAGGATCGGTGACCCAATAAATGCGCTTATGGGTTCGCCAATGGGACCAGGTGAAGTCCGCTTCATAATGTGTTTTCTTGGTCGGCTGGTAGGCATAGGCCCAGGTCATGTTCATCGGAAGGGCGAGTTTGGTGTGAACGCCGGTTTCAAACGCGCCGTTCCCGCCGTAATAAGCGGAATTTTCCACTTTCCCAAGACCGCTCGTCTTGACGACCACGGGGCTCCTGAAATAATAGCCCAGGCGATGTTTTTCCGTCAGTTTGGCCAGTACGCCCATTTGCCATCCCCAATGATTTCCCGAAGTATTAAGTCGGACCTGTCCGTCGGGAGTGCCGGGACCTCCGACAAGTGAGTTCGGATAGCCCTGGATCCCGCCGAAATCATCCACCCGGTACCACATGGGGCCGCCGCCGACATTGAGCCATTTCGTGACCTTGTAGGCGATCGTGGGTTTGATCGTGTACATCTTGAGATAATTGTTCCAGCCGGTGTAGTGGGTGGCCGGATCGCTGGATTTGTATTTGTCCATGAGACCGAACGGCGAGTCAAAGCCGACGCCGAGGCCTAGTTTGTCGCAGAAGATCTTGCCGGGGTTGATCGTGATATACCCGGTCGGGACAAGATTCAGCGTGCCGGAGCTGCGCGTGCTCCCCGTGGCGTCATTGTGCTTGAACGTCATCAGGCTGATAAAATTCGCGTTTCCCTGGACCTGAACGCCCGGGAGGTCGGCGATACCGGCCGGGTTGTAAGAGATCGCCGCCGGCTCATCCGGGGTAGCCGTGGTCGCGGCGCCCAATCCCAACTGCTTGGCACTGAAGGAGGCGTTCTCGAAGCCGCCCGAACCGACCGCGAAGGCGGGGGCGGGAGTTATGGCAATAAGCGCAAGGAGGATTCCGGTCGCAACGATATTTTTCTTCATGAACTGAGCTCCGTTGTAACGCGCGTGGCGCGCGAGTTATCGATAACGATCCCTTGTTTTTAATGTATGTATCGATAAGGCATGGTATTACGGCTTCTCGAATTATCGAACGCAGGGGGGATTTTCTTCAGCCGTATTTATATCTTGGCGTACCATAGGCTATCTAATGCTATCTAATGCTATATTGAATTTGCGAATGACTTGTCATATGTAAAATTAAGTGTTACGTTTCTAGTAGAAAAAGGGAGAACGGGCGATGTCATCTGAGGAGTTGGAGTTCCGGTTGGAAAAAATACGGGATAAAAAGCTCGCGAGTGAAGTCCGCCGTTTTCTCCTTAATATCTTCCTTCTTTTTGACGGGAACCCGCCGCCGCATATCCAGGCCTACATCGGTGAGATCATGAATATCCTGGAAACCCAGCCCGTTCCCGTTCCGATCCGGTTCCACCTTTTTAACTTCCTCTAATCGCCCCCTCGTTGATTGACCGGCCCAGTAAGGCCTTTATGCTAAGAATCTATTATAAATAGATATTAGTACGCTATAAATATCCTTCCGGAAAAATTCCCGTTCCTTTCGGTTTCCTTTCATTTTCGGGAGCGTTATGTTTGTCATGGCTCAATTAAAAAATAGTTTTGAAGGAGGACGCCATGATCCAAACGATCAAAAGAGCAGAACCCCTGACCGAAGTTCCCGCCGACGCAGGCACCTGGATCCAGATCACTTTCACCCTTTCGCCGGAGCACTACAGGCTTCTCTGGCAGAGGGCCGAATATGAACGGCGCACCATTCCCGCTGTTGTCCGGGATGTTGTGACCGATTCGCTTCAGATCTGTGATTTGAGATTTATTTCAAAAACATCCAACCATGGTTCTGTGATCCATCAAGAAGTATGAAAAGAACGCGTCCGCTATTTTTTAAAAGCGTTGCTTTGTTTACGGCAACCACCTTCTTATGGAGTCAAGCCGGGTGGGCGGAGGGGGCACCTTATGAAAATTATCAGGTGGTTCCTGTGCAGCCCACAAGCGATGCGTATCAGGATGTTCCGGGGAAGACCTCTCCGGCCCCTGTGACTAATACGACTATTGATTTTCTGTTGGGGGCCAACTCACCGCTTTCAAAGACGCAGGACGCGCTTTCCTCTGAGGATCCTGGCACGACCCGCGACGCCACTGGCAATTTGAGAACCGAATCGGCGGAGACCGGAGCCGTGATCCGCCATGTTTATGCGGGGGAATCCATACAGGCTGTTATCGATGGATCTTCCAAAGGGGATACGGTCTTTATACATGCCGGGACCTACCATGCTCATATTGTTCTTAAGGCGGGTGTGGGTTTAAAAGGGGAGGATCAGGAAACAACCATTATTCATGGAGATTATCAATCGCAACAGCATGTCATTCGTGCGCTCGGGAATAACCGGATAGAAAACCTGACGGTTTCGGGCAGCGGATCTTATGCGGGGGCCCCTTCGAGCGCGATCCGTATCGAAGGCGATCAGGTCCAGGTGCGGCATAACCGGATCCTGGATAATCGAGGCTATGGAATCTTTGTCTGGAGCGGGGCTGACACGCTGATCGAAATGAATCTGATCAAGGATAATCATCTCGGCGTTCAGCTTCCCAAAGATACAACTATGATCCGGTACAACACATTTGTTCATAATAACATCGGCGTGAACGCTTTAGGCGGCGCTTCGGCGCAGATCTCTCATAATATTTTTACGGACTCAACCTTCTCCTCCATTTATGAATTCAACTGGAACACCTATTCGCAGGGCCTTTCAAGCCGTGGCTTTTCCATCGTGGAGAACAACACCTTCCATCGAAATATCGAGCGCGGGACCGCCTATGGAAGCGCTACTCCGCCTTTTGTTGAGACCCAGAGTTCTGGAAATCAGAAAGCCGACCCATTCTTTATGGATTTTGCGAGCGGTGATTACCGCGTTCAGGAATCATCGTCTTCCTACGGCCGCGGGGCTTGCCTGCCGCCGGCGCTAGTGTCGGCGCTTGACCGTGCAAGCACCATCCCTGCCAAGCATACGATCCGGCCTATTTCCGGGGGTCAGACTAACATTGGCTATCAGGTTCTTTATGACGAAGGCTCCGTCGAGGAATTCTACAACGATGGAAGGCAGGTGCTGGATCAAGAGCCTCCGCAGATTGTTATTTTTTCTTCGCCTTACACCAACAATGTGAATTATGTTTTCCACTATTTGTCGGATGGAGTTCGCAAGACGAAATCCATGGTTCTTGCTCAAGGTGAAAATCCTTTTACGATTACAGAGGAAGACATCTTTGGAAATCAGCGCGTTCTTTCTTTGAGTGTAAGGTTGGATCAGGAACCGCCTTCGGGCTTCATCGCTATTGCTCAAGGAGCTCGGGAAACAGATTCCAGGACGGTCGTAGTCTCGCTCGAGGTTCAAGATGATTCACCGCTACAAGTCAGATTTTCGACAGACGGCGGTGTTCATTGGAGCGGTTGGGGATATTACCAAAAAGATAAAGTTCTGGAACTTCCCGCGGGCACAGGCTTCAAAGCAGTTCTTTGCGAAATTCAAGATGCTGCCGGAAATCAGGCCTCATTCTCTGATGATATTTACTATTCGGAACTTCCGGTTCCGCCGGTGGTGAGCGTGACTTCTTCGGCGGCGACCAATCAGGCCGCTTACGATCTGATCTATACGGTCGATGGGGAAAGCCGGCAGGAGCTCTGGACGCTGCAGCCGGGCGAGAATGAGCTTCTGATCCATGCGGCGAATGGAACCGCGTCAACTTATTATAGTCATACCGTGACCTTTTCCGGTTCCGACTCTCTTTTGCCGGATATGCCGGATATTCCAGTCCTGCCTTCCGACCTGATATCCCTAACGGCCCAAAACGGTCTTGTTATGAAATATTCGGGGGATACCCTCATGACGATCGGACAGCCGGGTGTTTATGAACTTTTCATGCCGGAGTTAGATCCGGCGAACGATCTCGTTGGAGGACTGCTTGTTTTCGAGAATGGGGACCGCTTGCTTTATCAAAATGGAAAGCCCGTTTATCTTTTGAAAACGAACGGCGAGAAGATTGCTTATAACCCTGACGGGACCGTTGCCTATATTTTCGATTCGAGCTCCAGAAAAACCCGCTTTGCCTATCAAAAAACAACGGATGGCCAAGTCCTCAGCATCTTGAGCTTTGAGCCTGGGATCACCACGCGCTACGATTCCCACGCGCAGCCCGTTTGGATCAAGAAAGACGACGGCACACAGATTTATTATCAGAACGGTCTCTTGACCGGATATTCCAATGCGGCGGGGGATTATTTCCGCTACGAGGTCACGACCAATCGGGACGGTAGTGATCTTACGGGATATTCTTCCAGGATCGCGGTGGTGCGGCCGGCCGGCTATGCTTCAGAAATTCCTTATGCCGATTTTTTATCTCAAATCTCAAATTTTCCTTCGGTTTTCCAGACACTCCAGAACGATATTCTTGAAACGATCAATTACGATCCGGATGGAAAAATCACTCAGGTGCTCTCGGGCAAGGGAGAAGTGCTTGTGTTGAACGCGGGGCTTCCTGTTTCCTTGACGGACTCGGCGCAGCAAACAACGACCTTTCAGAGTCAGATTTCGGAAGACGGCGATCTTCTTTCGGTCTCATGGAATAGCGGCAGTCATATCGAACAGGTCTTTGACCAGTCGGGCCGCTTGGCCGGGATCCGCATGAGCGACGGGACGCTTTTTGAAGTCACGGAGTCCGAGCTTAACAGCATCCGCCTGGCGAATGGGGATGTTCTGACGGAACTCGCTTGGAACGGGACCGTTTTGACGGGTTTCCGGAGGACGCAAAGCGATGGTGATGTGGAAGTGTATCAGAACTCAAAGATCGTGGAGAGGATCGGAGCGGGTGGTGTCCGAACTGTTTTCATTGACTACCAGAACGGGCAGGAACCGGAGAACCTCATCACGGAGGATGGGCTGACCTACCGCGTGATCCGGTATCCCAATAGCAGCGGCCTCACGGAACGGTTAACGGAACTTGTGAAGATCGACCTTCCGAACGGGGACCGGATCGAATTCGACCAGGGAAAACCGGTCCGTTATATCCAGAACAAGCTGGTCAAAGTGGAGCCCTATGAAGTCCCAGCGCTTATGCCCGGAAAATATTTTGTTCCGGAGATCGAGTTGCCTACAGCGAAATTGCGTTCGCTGACTGTGGATCAAAACGGGTATATTTTTAGCGGGGAGATCTATTTTAACGATGGGACCCAGTGCCTGATCGAAAATAACGAGATCGTCCGGCAGATCACGGCCAACGGCCAGTTCGTTGATTTCTCAGGGGAGTTGCCTTTTCAACCCCCGGAGCCTCGTATGCCTCCCGAACCGCTAACTCCCGCCGAAACCGCATACCGGCAGGCATTGATCGAGAAGCAACTCGACTATTTTATGGGCGGAAAAGGAATTCATGCGGGGACCGGCCTTCCGCTGGATAACTATATTATCAGCAATGATCAGCAATCCGATTATAGCCAATCCACTCTGGTAGGTTTTTGGGCGGAGATCCTTGCCGCGGTCGCCCGTGGGGATCTTCAAACATCCAAGATGACCCAAGAACAGGCTTTCCAGAAACTAGATGCCCTTGTCGGGACCTATCAGACGGTGCAACAGCAGGTGGGTTATAAGGGTATGGTGGCTTTTTTCAGTATTGTGGCGACTCAAGAGCCTGTTCTTGATGAGTTCGGAAAGCCGACGGGGCAGACACGGACTGTTTACTCCTATCAAAATTGTTTTAATCAATATGGCTTTGGTGATGCGCTCAATCTGGCAGTCAGTTTTTCAAGCGTGATCGGAGGATTGCAGAACCTTTCCAACTTAACTCCCGCGCTAGCCTCCTACCGTGATCGTATTATTTTTAAAGCCAATGCCATTTTGGCTGCTCAGGAACCCGGCTATGCGGCGTTCTATGATTATTCAAAAAAACGCTTTCACGGCGCCTATGCTTTGAATACCCAAACCCACCAGTGGGCGTTCGTGAAGGATTATTATATCGACCGCGTCTTTAATGAATTCCGGCCGGGCATGGCGTGGCTGGCTGCCAAGTACCCACAATACCAGGACGGCTTTTCAAATCTGGATGTGACCCTGCGGCGTTATGTCGCCGGTGACGGTAAGGTCGTGGAACTCGCAGCTCCTTTTGACGGGGGCGCTTTTCAGATGTTCTGGCCGCTGATCCATGTCGATGAAACCCAATACGCTAATTTCGACACGGCGCTCCGCAATTTTCTCTATGCTCAGGCAGAGTTTGCTTCTCAGCACGCCAATCCCGGATTACTTTCCGCAGGAGATAATCCCGGACTCGGTTATGAGGGCAAGATCGGTCTTCCGTCCGCCGCTGAAGCCGATGATATCAAATTTAGCGATATCGGCTCGATCTACGGGACGGCTTCCGCGTTCGGTTTGGCTCCTCATTACACCCTTCAATTCTTGAAGAACCTTGAAACGCGCTTTCCGAAGATCATGACGACGGCGGGATACGTCGATGCCATCACGATGAGGCCGGTGACTGTTCAGGACCCCGTGACGGGTCAGACCATCACATCGGAACGGCCTGTTGTCTCGACGCAGTATTTCGGAGTGGATCAAGCCTCATTCATTCTTTCGCTTTTGAAAACAAGCCAGACTTATTTCCGGAGCTATCTGAACAGTAACGGCATCCTCAACCGTTTTGATTCTCTCTATCAGTCATTCCAACTGAATTTGAGCACGGCTGATCCGGTGTTGCCGACGCCTCCACAGTTCGGGCAAGAAATAACACCCCTTTATAACGGCTCCAATCCGATCCCGGACGGCAGGTCCTCAGGGCTCGTGAGGCAGGCGAGTTTTGTTCCGGCGATCTTCGATCCTGATCTTGGGGAAGGGCGCGTTTTTAATTATCACCGCTCGGACGGTACCTTCCATCATGTGGAGATCGAATTTGGGGAGGGAAGCGATCTTCGGGTGATGGGGCTTCAGGAGTATTTGCTCTCGACGCGGCACACGGACATGGGGCGGGCGATCCTTGGTGGGTTTGAACTGGATATTTATAACCGGGCGAATTCGCAAGGGACCTTTTACACCCCTCAGCATGGTTATGCGGTGAGCGGCCTGATGCGCGATCCTCTTTTGGATGAAGTCCGGCATATTAACTTCGATTTCAAGGAACCGAATTACTCCGTAGGTCTTTGGAATATGTATAACACGAGCCCTCTCGCGCTGGACCAGTATGACTTTCTTTCAGTGCCGGTCCGGATCGGAGATAACACGCCGGAAAATATACGCCTAAAATTCGAATTTAAAGGGACTGGCAATATTTTTCTCACGGAACCTCTCAAGCACGAATGGCAGTACATCAGTATCCCTGTCGTCAAACCTTTGGATGGCCCCGTCACTATGATCTCGACGGTCATTCAGTCGATCGATGGAAAGCCGATCGCAGGAGATCTCTATGTCGGGCCGCTCTCCGGTTTTAAAGTTCGAACTTCTAATCAGCTGGACTGGGCCATGATGCTCGGGAAGAGCTTTTCGGAGATCCGGACGTTGATCCAGGCAGGCATTGTGGAGCAGTCTTCGGGAGGGGGGCTTAAGGAATCGCAGGAGATTCTGGAGAATTTCGTGATCGATTCGACCGGAAAGCTTGTGAGCGGGACCCGGAAACTGGCGGATGGCGGGACCCAGTATTTTGAAAAAGGCATGCTTTCAAAATGGGTATTCCGGAACGGACGGACCGTCTTGTATGAAAAAGGGATCGCGAGTTTTGTGATCGATCTTGCTCGCGGCAAGCTCGAGACGGGGCGTTTTTACTATGATGAAGACCTCAAAGGCACGATTCGCTCCTTTAATATCCAGGACAACGACCGGAGAAGGATCTTTGGTTCCGATGGCGCTCTTCACGCCTTGGTTCAGGACGGTTTCACTGTAGAGCTCCAGAATAATGAGATCGTCTCCATCCGGACCCCGAATGGGACCTTAACCGATCTGGAATTTGCTGATGACGGCGGATTGCTTCGTGCCCATGCCGCTTTGAATGACGGAAGGGTTCTAGATATTGACGAGTATCAGGGCAATAGCGTCGATGTCGGCGGCGGGACCCGCATCTACTATCATGGAACGACGATCACGGCCGTGGAAACCGCTCAGAATGGCCGGACGGATCTGGTTTACAGCTATGACGCTTTGGGCCGCGTCATCGGCGTGGACGCTGTTTTTATGGATGCGGGACAGTTGCGGACTCAGTCTTTATTCGAATATATTTTGCGGCCTGAACGGATGGCCGAAAGAGCCCAGCTGATCTCAAAAACCCTCAACGTCATCACCATTCCCGGTTCTGTGGTGGGGGAATTCAGCTATCCCTGGCTGCTTTCCGGAGAAACCATCGAATCGCGAAGGGCCAGTACCGGTTACGATTCGCAGGCCTACTTCAAATTCAGTTATCCGACCACCAGCACCGCCTCTATTCTCGGGATGGTTTTCAATCACAAAAATGCCCCATTTGAGATCTCAAATTACGGATTTTTTTCAATGAACGTGATGCAGGACTCCTCCATGAGCTGGAATCAGGATGTCCGGATCTATCTCAAGGGTATGAATTACAACGTGCTCTATAGTTATGCGTTGAATAGCCTGACATCGGATTACGCCACTCTCTGGGTCCCTTTGACCGGGAAAAGTGGTCAGGAGGGCGAGATCACGGTGGAGCTTGTTAAAGAAGCCGAGGGAACCGGAAAGCCGGGGCGCCTTTACTTTAAAGATGTTTCCTATATGAGCCTTAAGACCTTTGATGAGCCCGTCTGGGAAGATCAACTCGGGATCCTGGCATCACAGATCCGGAATTTAAAGATCGAATCGGAGAATCTCAAATCGGTCGGTTCCTCGATCGCCCGGAAAGAACCTGTTCAATATGAAGCTTTGGTCCCTTATCTCGATACGCCCACCCGGTTGCTGCATACGGATACCGCAACGGCGCAGAATCAGCTATTGAACTTCAGGCGATTCGACGGCACGCAAGTGGAGGTCAACGGAAGTCAGGTGAGCCGGGTGGTCTTGCCGAACGGGATCGTGAATGAATATTCACCCGCCGACAATACCCCGACGGCGACGATCCATGGGCCGAACACCGCCTCTACGGAAATATCGAATGTGTCTTACAGCTATGGAGCCCTGAGACAGATCTTGCAGCCCGACGGGAGGCGATACGATCTTTCGTATGAATATGATGCGGATGGGAAAGAGATCACCGTTTTTACAGACTCTTTGAGCGGGGAATCCCGCCGTTTCATGGATGGTAAGCTGCTGACCTCGACGGACACCAGCGGCCTTGTGACCCATTACCTCTATGAGAATGGTGAAATGATCGGCGCCGAAATGACCTACCGCGATCGTGTCCTGAATAGCACGCGATATGCGTATGAGGGAGAGGAAACCCAAGTCACAGATGAGCGCGGTACGATCTGGTTCTACGATTCGAACGGCAAGCTGATCAAACATCTTACGCGCGAAGGGTTCCTCTATGAATATTCCGATTACTACCAGCCTCTTGCGGAGGGGCAGATCCTTGTTCCGGGTGATTATAAGAACGCGCTTTATGTTCTGACGGGCTTGAGATCGGTGAGTCTGAAGGGCTACCAGGATCCTGACGGCGCTTGGGTGGTTTTTGAAGGCCCTCAAGGTTCGGAAGCGCATTTAGCCTCCGGTGCCCAGGCTGTCAATCTTGAGCTCGATGGGGAACAACGCATCAGAACGGGCCAGATCCAGTTCGCGGATGGATTGATCCTCGAGATAGAAAACTATATCCCCGTTCGAAGCCGGCTCGCGAACGGTCAGATTTATGATTATCAGGTTCCTGAGGGGACAGGGTATGAGCTTTTACAGGATGTTGATGGGACCTGTCAGGGTTTCCAGATCACCACCGGGAATTTTACTCATACTTACAATTTGGCCGGTCAACTGGTCCGTTCAGAAACGGAGTACGGAGAGACGCACGTTTTTTCTTATCAGGATGTGATGGGGTTCACAACGGGTTATACAGATACCCAGACAACACAGCTCGCGTTCAACGGTATCCCATTTCCAAAGTCATGTGAGTTAACCGTTTCAGAAGGACAAAAGTTAAAGGATTCCGGAAAAGAGATCGCTTCGCATGAGGGGGATGGATTTTTGATCGCGGTCTATAAAGAAGCCGCAAACCAGTGGGATATTTATTCCGGGACTTTTGCTTCGGAAGCGGACAGGACAGGGCTCAAGTATTTTCTTTCCTCGATTAAAACAGGGGAGTACGTGACAGCGGCTGTTTCCGACCCCTCTTTTTCGGCGGCAGGCGAAGAACTGTTGACCCTCTTTGAAGGCCTTGGTGCGGTACAGATACGGCAGGCGTCCTCGGTGAATCAAAAATGGATCTTTTACGGGAACGAGCGTCTTAAAAAAGGCGAGGGTTTCGAAACGGTGGGGGTCGATAGCCTGTCGACGGAGCGGACGACCTCTTCGTTTCAGAACATTCCTCTCGGGACTTCGCCGGCGTTTCAGGGCGTTTTTATGTTCATGGGTTTCCCCACGGAAGTTTTTGAGGCTTATGGTCAATTCCTTAAAGAGTACCAACCTCTCAGGGTCGAGAAGGATCTTCAACGCGTGACGGTCTATGACGCTTCAGATGAGATCGCTTTCACTCAGCGGATGGACGGAGTCAGCGCTTTCTACGAACATGGCAAGGTCCGAGAAACTTTTGACGCTTCGGGAGAACTTCTTTCCGTTCATGAATACAGATGCGCGGCGGGGATGTGTTCCTCCGCCAATGATATGCAGCTCCAAAAGATCACTCTCGTGACAGCGCGTCAGGATTTCACAGAGGAATCCCAGAAGGCGGCAGAGCAGATCGAACAGGCGAAATTCGACGCTCTTTACAAGCTCGCGTGGCAGGATGAAGTCGCCCGGCTTCAGATCAAGGAGAACGTGGATGCCGGAGTGGCGCAGATCAATAGTCAGATCTCGAGCCTTCAATCCCAGCGATTCAAAACCGAGAAAAAATGCCAGCGGTTCTTGTTCTGGAAAACTTGCAAAGAATACACTTATGAAGTGCCCGGTGTTCAGACTGCTATCAATGGGCTGGCGGACCAGCGGGCGGAGCTGATAAGAACCGGGGAAGAACAGCTCGCGAACATCCCGGGCACCGTAGCCGCCAAAAAGCTTGAGATCGAACAGGCAACAGCGGCCAAACTTGCAGAACTGGATAAGCAAAAGCAGGATTTCATGCTTGAGATCCTGACGCAAGAAATGGAGCCCGTCATTACGGATCTCTTCCGGAAAATCTTGGGCCGGGACGCGTCAAAACAGGAATTTGAATATTGGATTAATCGTTTCCGTGTCGCCGAGCGGATCGATGTTTTAGTGCTCGCCGGCGAGCTTCAAAATTCCTCCGAACGATCGGCCCGTGAATCTCAAAAAACAGCAATCATTCAAAGCGTTGAAAATTTCCTGAGAACTTATTTGGCAAACACACCGGAAGCCAAAGCACAGCAGCTACAGGATCTGATGCTGAATAGCTCCGAAACGGTCAATGTCAGCCCAGAAGATGTGGATACGATCCTTGCATGGCTTCGAAGTCGGGACCTGCATTTCGGCCAATCTGCGTTTTTGTCTCTGCGGGAGATGCTGCTCTCAAAAGGGGTGGACGTTTCCATGGAGGTGATCGCCCGCGAAACGATCCTGATCGATATTTTGACCGGCGTTATCCACAAATTTTCGGAAGGGGATCTTATGATCTCCATGTTCGCCCTGGATCGGACGGCGGCGATCCATGGAAAGCATTTTTCCACGGTCCAATATACTTATGATGACCTGAAGTCCATGTACCAATCCTCTTGCGGTACATCGCCCTCCTGCAGCCTGCGGATGATCGCTCATATCGGGGAGGATCATTTTGTGGTGCTCGAGAGGGTCACGGATTCGGAAGTGACCTACCGGGAAACGGGTAAAGGGGTGTTCGGGGAATCGGTAACGATCACGAAAGATCAGTTCCTGAAAGTATGGGCGGTCCATAGCAACACGGGATACCTTTTAGCTTCCGAAGAACAGGTGATCGCGTCAAAAAAGCTGTCGGATGAAGAAGCGATGAAGATCCGGGGCGCTTTCTGGTTCATTTTCTTTTTTGTCGCGTCCCTGGTCTTGACCGCGGCGAGCATGGTGGTTTCGATATTCAGCCCCACGTTCGGGAAATTCCTGGGCTATGCGGCGCTAGTCGCGGGGATCGTCGGTATCGTTGCGGGACTCGGCGGTCTTATAGTCCAAGGGTTGAAGTCGGTTTTCTCAGCGATCACGTCGCAGGGTATTTTTTCAACGATCAAGCAAGGTTTTCTCTATATCGGCAAAATGCTTTGGAATTCCGTGACGTATGTGGGGCGATTCTTCCAGAACGGGTTTGTTTTCCTGAAAGAGTGTTTCAGCGGCGGTCTGAATTCGATAGGTTCGGGACTCATCAGTATGAAGGATTTCCTGCTTCAGGGGTCCGGAGATGTGATCCGCGATGCATCCGGGAACATCATCGGGCATGCCTTTACCAAAGGGCAGGTCATGGCGCGCCAGCTCGTCGCGGCAGGGCTGATGATCAGCGTCTCGAAGGGGCTCGAAGGGCTGGGCCTCAATCCCCAGTTGTCGCAGCTTGCGGGAGCTTTTGTAGGAGGAGGCTTCCTGGGGATCGGGAATGTGACATCGGGCTTTATCCGTTCCGGGCTCCAAATGCTGGCTTTTCAAGGCGTATCTCAGATCTCAAATCACATTGGCCTCGCGCCGCCCATCTCAGGGGCTCTTTCGGTTATTGCGAGCACTGGCCTCACCTCGTTTTTCAGCGGTAATTTCAGCCTCAAACCCTTCACCGAGATCGTTCCCCAGCTCACTTCCCAATTTACCCTCGGCGGCCTCGACCTCCTCGGCCGTTCCATGGGATTTAACTCACAATTCGCTCAGCTGATCGGTCTTCCGTTCGCCTCGATTGCCGGTAATATTTCGAATTTACTCATCAATCCGGGAGCCGTGTTTTCTCCGGAGGGTGTTTTCCATTTCATCCGAGATGCGGTTCTAAATAGGGATACGCTGGGAGGTGTTTTTTCGTTGGCCGCAGGTTTTGTGATCGATCGATTAAGTCTTGATGAGTCACTATGGGGATCCTTGTCGAGCCGGCTGATCGGCGGGATCTTCTCGGATTTTCTTGCTTCACCAAACCGATTCAGCTTTGTGGATAGCATCATTAAGTCTGTGGATGAATCTGTTTATCATTTTTTTGATCCTACCAGCTTGACCCAGTTGTTCGATTTAGTAATGGAAGATGGTCTGGCTGAAGGTATCGATCGATATGCAACAATGCTATTTACCCGCGAAACGCTCATGGAATTCACTTCCGCGGGACAGAATCTCGGGCAATTGATCCAGAACGGTATCCCGGCAGCAGAAGACATTATCTATGAAGGTGAGCCTGCCAAGCGTGTTGAAATGACCCAAAATGGAAAAACCATAGGATTTGTTTATCTGCCGAAAGGTACGCGGCTTGAGATCCAGATGATCTATGAAAAAGACGCAAACGGCAACACGCGGCGGCTTATTGCATGGGATACTGACAATGAGGGAAGGATTACGGGAGCGACGGTGACAGAGCGAATGCCTAATGGTGAATCGCGGACAGACGCGTTGGATCCAAACGGGCGAATCAAAGAGATCAGCTTTAAAGACTGGCAGGGAGAAGTCTATGGACGGCTTTCATTTAACGCTCAGGGGGCCATCGAATTCACGAATTACAGGTTGGGTATATCCAATTATCTCGCGGCGGATGGACGTTTTAACTTCGATTTTACAGCGGCTCCAGATCTTCAGGATCTGAACCAGCTCCTTTATGATTTCAATACCAATCTCACTCCGGGGCAGATCGCCCAGCTTTCTGGAATGACTTTTGGCAACGGTTTTTGGAACTCGCATCAATCGGCAGATTCTATCTCGACCATCATGGATGCCTTCATGCATGATCTGTCCGATGACCAAGGAAGGAATGGCACCCCCGGTGTTGTGCTTTTCGATGAATCGGGTAATCTCGCGAGGGACCGGCACGGAAATATTTTAACCACAGGTTCCTTGCCTTTGACGCTTTATGAAGAAACCGGTCTGGTCGGAAATGTTTTTCGTTGGATGGCCGATACTTTCTTTGGGTGCAATTTTATGCGTGATGAGCTGGATCGCGAGCTTACCCGGTATTACGAACTCATTGAATTGAATCGAGAGAGGTTCCAATTGCCGGCTAATTTACCGTTTGTTCATTTCGCGCATTCAGGCGATTTTCAGCCCATGATCGAAGTGTTGGAGGACGCGCAAAACCCGTATCGTTCTCAGATTAAAACGCTGGTCGTCTATGAAGGGCCTTATGTGGGGGATGGTATTATTAATGACCCTTATCTTGAAACACTTATCCGCGTGAGAGGTGTGAAGCCGGGCTTCGATGTCCCGTTTATTGAGCATCGTGATTTTCAGATAACAGATTCGAATGGCAATGTCGTGCCGATCCTCAATCAATACAATATCGAAGTCATCGGTGCAGGGCATAGCGACTTTAGTTATCGTCCGGAATTTGCTTATGCAAATGAAGAAGAACGGGAAATAGCCAGGAAAACAAGTTTATTTATGAGAGATCTAAGCCTGAAGGCATCCAATAATAATCCCGAATTATTGCGCGATTTTCTCTCTTCCGCTACAACCGGCATTTCCATAAAGAACGGAGTTATTGAAGTTAATCCAGCAGATTATATATCCCCCTTTGGAGATAGGAATTAAAATGAATCGCCGAATAATTTCGCTGCGTGTATCGCTGTTGATTGTTTTAATCATGTTTTTCAATATCGGTAATGTTTTAAGTGAATCGAAAAAAGCTGTTTTTCCGCCTAATTATAAATTTATGACTGATGAAGAATATTATGCTGCTATGAGAGGGCAGGACAAATTTCATGGGTTGCTCCGTGCGGGGGATGCTTCTTTTAAGCAAGGTGATTACCCGCGGGCTGAACGCTATTTTCTGGAGGCATACGAATTTTCTAAAGGCTCTAGCGTGGAAGCGGTAGCTTTAGGCGAATTGGCTCGTTTTTATGAAAAGACGGGAAGTTATGAAAAATCAATCCAGTATGTAGATATATTTTTGAGTAAATTAAAAAAGAATGAACCTTCATGGCATCGATACACTGAGATGCGGATGCGTCTTCTAAAGAAAATCGAGGCGCAGAAGCGTGGGGAGAAGATAGAAGGGCAGAAGCCTTCGATAGATCGTCGGACGAAGCCTATTCAGAAAGCGAATGATTTTTATAAGGCGGATTATGGCTCTCAGAAAAAATTTCTAGAGAAAGAGCTTCCGGAGGAAACGGAGATCCTTCGTTTGGGCAAGCAGGCGATGCTCGCGGAACATGCGGGCAAATTCGCGGAAGCCAAGGGTTTTTATGAGCAGATGCTTCCGCGGAAGGATGAGGCGATAGTCGCTTTTGGAGAATCGGGGTGGGTGATGCTGTATCCGGCCGCACAGCGCATGTCGGAGCTGACGGGGGATGAAGCCAGAGAGAAAGAAATGCTGGTCTGGATCCGTGACAATATGCTGGCGGAACAAGGGGCTTATCACAAATATCTTCCCGGCCTTTTACCGCCGGTGCAGGAGCATTTGAAGGAGCGGATCAAGGTTTATAGATTGCAGTGAGCGTTGTTTTTAGCTTGTTTGACTTACTTTTTATTATATGTAATACTTTTAATAGGAGGTAAGTCATATGACCTATACAGCGATTACAGTAAAGGGGCAGGTTGTGATCCCGGCATCGATCCGAAAGCGTTTGAACATTAAAAAAGGAACACGGTTCTGTGTGGTGGAATCGGAGGGGAAGATCATTTTTCAGCCTATGACGAAGGATTATTTTAGGCGTGTGGCTGGTATGCTAAAGACCAACGGGGCCTTGACACGGGATCTTCTTGATGAAAGAAAAGCGGAAAAAGGACGGGAAGACAGCAAATGATCAAGGTCCTGGATGCTTCAGCGTTGCTGATCTATCTGGACGGAAGCCACGGATGTGAGGTCGTGACCCGCGCCATGGAGACCGCTTCGGAACGGGGGGAACATGTGCTTATGAGCGCCGTTAATTGGGGGGAGGTTTGCTATATCCTGATCCGTAGATTTGGGCAGGTAAAAGCGGAACAGATCATAGCGGTAATCGATACCTTGCCGATCGAAATTGATCCTGCCGGCCGGGAGACAGCGCGGCAGGCCGCAATTTATAAGGCCCAGCATAAACTTCCCTATGCGGATAGTTTTGCCGCCGCACTGGCAAAGATCCGACGTGCTGAGCTTTTGACCGCTGACAAAGAATTTCATGCGGTAGAAAAAGAGATCCGTATTCTTTGGGTCTAAAGTCAGTGCAAACTCTGAAAGATATTCTATGAAAAAGGTTTGGATAGCGGTGGGGATGATGGGAATGGTTCTCGCGTTGGCGGGATTTTTTTATTTTTCGTCCAGCGCGAAGGCGGCGGCGGGGCCCGTGGTGGTGGAGGATATCCAGTACCCGTTCGATAAGATCGGGGGGCTTCTTCATATTTCAGTTGAGGATGTTTTAATGGGGGTGGGCATGCTGACGGGGGAACGGAAGCAAGGGGATACGTGGACGGCACTCACCGGGACCGTTAATTTTGAATTGGCATCCAAGAAAGCACAGGCCCGGCTTCAGATCGATGCGATTCAGCTGATCGAACGGACACCCGAAGGGAAGGACGGCCGTGTTTTTGAACCGCTCAAACTTTATGATTCAAAAATGGCCAAGGGAGACGAACCGGATATTCAATTTCTTAAGGATCAAGGAAGATTTCCGTTCGTGTGGGAGAACGGAGCGAAAAATTGCGTTTATTTTGTTTTTGAGGATTTTCCGCTGGATATCGCGGAGGCGGATCTGGTGATCACCTACAACGGACAATTTCCCGGGAAGAAGCACGCGGCCTATTATGAAGACCGGTTCCCTGTGAGGCGAAAAACTTATTTAAGAGGGCAGGAATCTTAAAAGGCCATTGTCGATTTTGTCGGACGACCGTTTATTTACTGCCTCCCTGATCGCCTCGCAGAAGCTCTACATTAAAGGTGTATTCGTCCGCATCTTCTTGGGAAACAATCCCTCGCGCGACGTATTCTTTTAGCGCATCGGTTCGCAAGAGCATGCCTTGAGCGCGGCTTGTCGAAATCACATTGTAGATCTGGACCGTCTGATTGTTCCGGATCAAGTGGCGGATCGGCGTTGTGACAGGCATGGCCTCAAAAATAGCCACGCGGCCCGGCCCGTCCTGCCGCTTGAGGAGGATCTGGGAAACGACCGCTTGGAGCGTCATCGCCATTTGGACTCTGATTTGAGTCTGTTGCTCGGGCGGAAAGATATCAATGATACGGTCGATCGCCTGGACCACATCGTTTGTGTGCAGTGTCGCAAAAACCAAATGCCCCGTTTCAGCGGCTGTCAGCGCGAAAGAGATGGTCTCGAGGTCGCGAATTTCCTCCACGATGATCACATCCGGATCTTCACGGAGCGCCACACGCAAAGCGCTTGCGAAGGAGATCGCATCATCTCCGACTTCGCGCTGGCTGATCAGACAGCTTCTGTTCTTGTGAACATATTCGATCGGGTCCGCGATCGTGATGACATGAGCATTCCTGTGTTTATTCATATGATCCACGATGGCCGCGAGCGTTGTGGTCTTTCCCGAGCCCGTGGCACCCGTGATCAAAACGAGTCCATGAGGCAAATTCGCGAGTTTGGCCATGAGGGGAGGAAGCCCAAGCTGTTCGATCGTGGGGGGGACAACCGGATTAGAACGAAAAACGCAGCTCAGATTATTCCTTTGATAAAAAAGGTTGAGACGGAACCGGTGGGTGAAGCCGGGAAGTGTGACGGAGCAATCACATTGCCTTTCATCGTCAAGACGCTTTTTCTGTTTTTCGTTCAAGAAGGTGTCGACCACGTCCGTCATAAAGTCCGGCGTGATCACTTTTGCCGAAGCGAATGGACTCAGGATGCCGTCGATCCGTATGATGGGCTGGCTTCCCACCTGAAGATGGATATCCGAAGCGTTCCGGCTCGCGGCCGTTTTGAGGATATTCAGGATGGCATCTTTGCTTTTGGGAGCCGGTTTGATGATCTTGGGCGTTTTGGGAGCCGCCTGTTGGGAATCATCCGCATCATCGCCGAGAATGTAGAACGAATCATCCGTCATAAAAATCCCCCTTGGATTTTAAGATCGCAAGCTGTCTGTGAAACGCCACAACAAAACGAAGTATATCCGCAGGAGGAGTCCTGGGGAAGCTTTTTTCGGCAGGGATTTCTATTGCAGAAGCAGAAGGTTTCCGATACCTTAGCGGCCGGGGCGGATATCAAAAAAGTTTTTTTTATTCACGCGGGGAGGTTGCGATGGGTCAATATGTCTACACGATGGGAAAGACGCTGGACCTGAAGGCGGAGCAGGAGCGGACGCTCGCGACACCGAAACTTCCGGCGAATTTGATGCTTCGGTTCATGTTCTGGCAATTTGACGTGCTTTACGGAAAGCCAAGGTCGCTTCCGAAGGTCATGGTGCTCGAGATCCTCGCACGCTATCCTTACTGGGCCTGGGAGAACGGTTCGTATCATTATTTATCCAAGCTTTACAGCGGGACGAAAAAGGTCTCTCCGGAAAAAGTCGAAACGGCGCTCCGTCATATCCAGCTGGGCCGGGAGTCCCAGGATAACGAACAGTGGCACATGCTGCTTTGGGCCGACCTCTGCCACCAGATGGGGATCAAACTCTGCTGGCTGCGGCATTTTGCGATGCCCAAGGCCATGACCTTCGTCTATTTCTTCATCACGCGGGTCATGTACTGGATGAATCCCGTCTGGTCTTTCGCCATGAACGCCGCGTTTGAATCCCATGCCGAGCATGAATACATGCTTTATGCGCAGGAACATCCGGAATTCGACAATATGCCCGTGGAATCCGTGTGGTTCAAATATTATCCCAAGCAAAAGTCCCTAGCGGACCTCGTGCGGCGTGTGGGGCTTGATGAGCGGGACCACATGAACCATTCCCTGGAAGAGATCGAGCGTTTAGGGAAATAAAGGAAAGTTTTATTCCGAAGCGCGGCGGTAGACTTCCGGGTCAGGATCGGGAAGTCTGAGGTCGGGAAAACGCTTCGCGATACTTTCGTGAAATAAAAAATCAAGGTCGGCATTATTCTCCGGCGCGAAGCCTATCACATCCTTCCAGACCGGCTGGTTTTCCATGCAAAAGTAAATAAAAACATCTTTCCATCGTTTGCGAAGTTCCGCGACAAGATGCCGGTAAAGCCGGACGCGCTCCGGACGGAAGTAGCGGGTCTTGCCGTCCAATCCCCGGATCGATTCCGCCGCTGTGATCCTGGTTTTCGGGAAACGTTCTTCAATGATCTTTTTGAGCGAGGGCGGATAGCGCAGGCTGCCCAGGCTGATCCACATGACCTCTTTCTCCGGGACCGCGTTCGTTAATTTTTCGATCAAAGCGCCATAGGCATGTTCCCATCCCGGAAGCATGAGCAGGGGATCAAAATGAAAACCCAGCCGGTAACCTTTCCGGAGCACCTTTTGCGCGGCTTTCAGGCGGGCATCCAGCGATGCCGTCTTATGCTCTTCCGTTTTGATGAAAGCGTCGGGATTAAGTGACCAGGAGACGATGACATTGCCTTTGGAGATCTTCGGCAGGTGATCGACCCAAGCGGTCTTGGTCTTAATCTCAAGGATCATGGGTTTGCCGAACGCGTGGCGGATCAGGTGTTCATTGAACCGGGTCATTGGGTCCAGCGCGAGGCTGTCCGTAAGCTCTCCCGTGCCCATTCTGAAAAGCCGGGCCGGTTCTCTTGCCATGACCTGATCGATCTCGCGTGTGATATTCCCGATATTCACGTAAACCGTGATGAGCGGGACATTCAGATAATTTTGAAGGATGCAGTAGGAGCAGTCGAGCGGGCAGTAGGTTTGCGCGTTAAGGTTCCTGTAACGGCAACAAAGATATTCCGTTCCCGTGGCGGGGCAGGGCTTGAGAAAATCCCCTTTAAAATTCGTGAGCCAAAGACTGTGCTTCCCGGCCGCGAGAGGTATTTCCCCGACATTTCGGAGAAAGGCACTTTTATTTTTGACGATCGTGACGGGAACGCCGCGGAGTGTACGCAGGATGCGTTTGGCGAGAGGCGCATTTGAGGCGTTGGGGTCAAGATAAATACGGTTGATCTTGGGGATGTTTTTTAAGGCCATGGGCTCATGGTAACCGCTCCTTTCAGGCTTGAGAAGAGAAAAATATTTCTGTAACGAGTTATGATAAAATGCGTTTCATGCGCATCCGATTCTCATTCGCCTGGCTCAAACCAGGGCAAGCTCCTGCCAAAGGTTTCAAGTCGCCTGCGGCCCATGCTCTGGTTGAGAATTATATAGAAAGGAGCGCGCATTTTTTGCCATGCGTGACCGGCGCGTATCCGTCAAAGCTCAAAACGTATTTTTGGGTTTGCGAGCGAAGCAAAAAGAGCAAGCAACTGACCTCTGAGGACCTTGCGCGTGAACTTCAAAAATGCATGAACTCGGGCGTCCAGGTCCTTGAGATCGTGGTCGGCGGCCCGGACGGATTTACTGAGGAGACTCTTCAGGGAATGAACCCAGCC
>CAZSFZ010000019.1:9357-45685 GCA_964606385.1 uncultured bacterium | reverse complement strand
GACTGACCGCTTTTACCGCCCACGGTTTCCTCTCTTCGTGATACGCGATCAACATGATCTCGTTTCCTTTCTCACATTTTTTAAACAAACGCGAACAAACTCAAAAGGGTAAAGCTCCCGCACGCCTATAACCTTTCTTCCATTTTTTCGCTCGTCACTCATATTTTGTATTCTCGCGTTTGTCCAACCTCTAAGGGAAGTGTAACCGCATTCATTTTTCTTGTCAAATTTTCATGTGCTATATATTGCTATAAGGTGTTCTATTGTTTATATTGAAGTTCTTGATATTAACTATAGCAAGAAAAAAACTCTTTAATAATTAAATAATTTTAAGACTTTTCGACCGCAAATGAATTCTACAAACTTCTTCATGAGAAGATTCTTGGAGGTGATCCGTCACATCGAATTAAAATCTAAAAATTAAACCTTTAAAAAATCGACGACTACCTTGAGAGGCGTGGGAAAAGATCCGTCTTAAGACAGGTCACATGATCAATAAAAAGAACGCCGCTTAAATGATCCACCTCATGCTCCACGCAGATCGCTTCAAGTCCGATACTGATTTTTTCAAAATGCTCCCCCCGCTCGTTCTGCCACTTGAACCGGACCCAGCGATGGCGCTTGAGGAACGCGGTATATTCCGGAAAACTCATGCAGCCTTCCTTGCGGGCTTCAGGATCCCGCTTTTCGAGAATCACCGGATTCACAAGAATGAGTCGCCCGGCCTTCGGATCACGGCTTGAAATATCCACGACCGCGACCGCCTTCGCGACACCGATCTGCGGCGCCGCGATGCCGATACCATGAGGCTGGTTTTTCATCACGCGGACCAGGGTCGCCACAAGTTTCAGAAGCGACCGGTCGAAGGCCGTGACAGCTTGCGTTTTTTTTCTGAGGATCGGATCGGGAAAGGTCCGTATCGAAGGCGTTTTCATCAGCGTTTAAAGCGACACACGCTCCAGGGGTTTGAGTTGGATCTCGATCTTTAAATGCTTCGCGACTTTCGCGAGAAGCGCCTTCAGCTTGGGCAAAATGCCTTTGCCCGGAAGATCTACTTCGAGAAGCATCGCGTACGTGGTCTTGGCTCCCTTCCCCAAAATACGGCTATCGAGGTCCGTGATATTGACGCGCAAACCGGCCAAGGCGCGGCTCACCTCATACACGATCCCCGTCCGGTCTTTTCCGAAGGCTGTCACCATATAAGGAAGAGACCCTTTGGCGTGTTTGGGGCCGCACGGCTGGTTCCCTTTGAGTTCGGTCACATGGCAATCCATGGACCAGGGCGCCTGGTTGAGAAGCTCCAGGCCTTCCATGACCCGGGCCAGGACTTTGGGAGAAGGAAGACAGGCCGTCATCATCATGGCGAATTGTCCTTCCAGCAGCGTCATGCTGATGTCCTCCAGATTGCAGCCCCTCGCGAACAAAAGACCGCTCACTTTGGCGATGATACCGGGTTTATCCTTACCGCTGACCGTGATCAGTATTTTTTTCATTTTTTTGCCTTTTTCTCCAGATATCTGGATAGATGTTCGATCCCTTTATTGATAAGCGCATCGGTTCCCTGCTGCAAGAGTCGCGCCCCCACATACCCGACATCCGGCTGGACCACCGCGTCGGGGTAAACCCCGGTGTAACGGAACGGGATCATGACCTGTCCCTCCCGGTCCGCGAGCATTTGCATTTCATGGATCTTCTTGATCAGATAGGCCGAAAGGGTTGGAGATATCAGCAGCTGCATGACGCCGTCGACACGCCGGTCAAGAAGGCCGTATGTTCCCTGCCCCGAAAACCGGTAATGGGGATCCAGCACCGCAAATTCATGCACTTTTGCGGTCCCCTCTTTCAGCGCAAAAACAACCTCCAGGGATTTAAACGGCGTGTCCCGGCTCTGCAACATCTCGCCAAGCTCCGGAGGCAACTCCGCCCCCAACGAACTCGTGACATCGATCACGGATGACAGGCGGTCAAACACCTCTTTGACAAGATTCCGGTTGTTGAGCGCGCCGTCCTTGATATCAACCGTTCCTTGGCCCTCCAGGGACCTTTGGACCTGATCCGGGGTTGATCCCATAAAAGAGATCTGCGCTTTAGCGCTGAGACGTCCGGAAATATACTCTTTTGTCTTATAACTGTCGGGCGTGACCGGTTCCATGTCGAGTCCGTCAACCTCAAGCGCTCCCTCGAACCGGGGTGTTTTATCAAAAGAACCGAGATGTCCCTGAAGTCGCGCGACGCCGGGACCATAGCGCAATGTGAAGGCAAGTGAATGAGCCCCGAGGTCCAGATCGCCTTCGGCTTCAAAATTCTTGTGGTCAGATCCGAGAATCGAGGCCGTCGCTTTGAAATCATAGACGGGGGAAGCTGCAACACGTCGAACTTCGGCCTCCAGACGGTTGACCTGCGTTTCAAAAACCGGTTCCACGGTCTCATCGACCCACCGGACCGTTCCGTCCCGGACAAGGACCTTTCCCATTTCAAATTCCCAGCCTTGGCCAAAGCCGCCGGTCTCTTTGGAGGAAAGATCCGAAATAGTTTCAGCGGCTTCGGCAACGGGGATCAGTCCCGCTTGGGACACCGGCGGCACCGCGGTCGGCTCCGGTACCGCAACGCTTGCCATCGATTGCCAGCTCCAGACTCCGCCCGAATCCCGCCTAATAAAGATCTCGGGACTCCGGATCACGATCTGGGATATTTTGAATCGTTTTTGAAGGACGGCGGGAAGATCGGCATCCACCTGAAGCTGATCGCTCTGAAGGATCTTTTCCAGGGTCTGTGGATGATAGAGTTTGAGGCCGGATACCTGCAGCTGCGGCCGGGGGCTCCATCGAAGCTTCATGTCGCCCAGTTCTACGCGAACTCCGGTCCGAGAAGTCAGCTCCTTTTCGAATTCCGCGCGGAACATGTTAAGATCAAAATTCCGCAACGCGAAATAAGCAACACCTCCGAGGATCAATCCGAAGATCAATACCAGGGCGAGCAAGCCGCCCAGGAACTTCAGGATACCTCGTAGGACCATACCCCCTCGCCTTTCGTCCTTGCCTCTTCCTGCGCTTTAAGGAACCGCTCCTTGCGGCTGAAATCCTGGGTTTCGATGACCTTCGCGGCGCCGATCTTCACCAGAAACTCATTGATCAGGACCTCTTGTTCATCGGGGATCTCATTAAGCCGGGTCGGGAATTTCAGGTATTTCGCCTTGAGATAGAGGTACGCCCGCTCCACAGCCCCGGGCGCGGAATTCGCGATCAGCTGCATCGTCACATCCTGCCCCTGGACCAGTACACGCAAGACCGATGTACCTTCGCTGTCCATCTGGATCCCGACCAGGGAAATACGCTTCCCGCTTTCGAGGGTCAGCGTCCCGTCCATGTCAACTTCCGTCACGACCTCGGCATAAAGCGCCGAAGCCGCGGCCAGGCATGCGAACAGGAACAGGATAAACCCCCGGAGAGAACTTGTCACGATGGCCGGACCCTTCCGTCGTTAGAATCTATTTCATTCAGCCCCAATTGAACCGTACGGTATTTATTCCGGAGAGCCTTGAGCTGTTCCTGCCCCGCGGGATCATACTGGTAGAAACGGACCTGCTCTTTCTGGTTCAACACGCCCGCGTCGCTGTAAGCGCCCGGGATGCTCCAGATCCAGGAAAATGGCATGCACCACCAGAGTTGGGTTTCTTCGGAGCCGGAGGCGAGGTACCAATAGCCGGCGAACGGCAAGAGACACAGCCATGCGGCGACCTTGGGATCCTTGATCTTCACGTCCGAGGTAGTGACGCCGTAGGATTTAAGCTCAAAAACCGCGTTTTTCTCGGATTGGGTAAGCGACATGCATCCTGAAAGCATTACGACCAACATCAACATCGCCAAGAATTTCATGGAACCTCTCATCGTTCGATCCTCCCTGGTTAAATTGAAAAGTTCTGAGATCGGAACCGCTTAGGCTTCAAAACGTTTATACCGTATCATCTCCCCTTTGGCGCCCATCCGGCCGTTCGGAAACGCTTTCGAGGACAATGCCGGCCAATACGTCACGTTGATCACTTCTTCGGCCTTGTAGCGCTCCTTGGCGACTTCGCGTATCTTTTTATCCAGGATCTTCTTTAGATATTCTTCCTGTGTGGGATTATCGATGTAACCGAACGTGACCCACTCTCCGAGCTGCCCGGCAACACGCTCGTATTGAATGGGCGGCGCCTTCATATCCACCTGGATCCAGCCGAGAGTGTCGTAAGGAATGGTGAGGCTCTTGGCTTCCTGCGTCACAAGCATCTTCTCCGTGCGCGAGCAACCCGCCGAAAGCACCACCAAGGCGCCCAGCACGAATCCTGCGGTCCTGAAAAGTTTCATGCGATCTCCGTTTTAACGGGTTTTATTATACCTATTTTCTTTCGCTTTACTTACCGATCTTTTTCCGCAGCCAGGCCAGGGCCTCTTCCCGCGTCGTATGGGTGCCTTCGAGCTGAAGGATATAAAGCTCTTCCAGGACCGGTTTCATGGCCGGCCCGGGCTTCATCCCGAGCGCGATCAGATCATTCCCGTTCACGAGCGGCTTGGGCTTGAGCTCCTCATGCTCGTACTCCTTCAGTTTGTCGCGAAGGAAGGTCAGATTATCCAGCATCCCGTGGCTCGCGGTGCAATCCAGCCGGTGAAGCTCCATCTCCTCCTCGAAGTGCGGCCGGCTGATGAATTGCTTGAGTTTCCCGGAGCGCATTTTCTGCACATCCATGAATTTCATGTGATTGGCAATGCACTCCGAGACCCCTTCGATCTCGTCGTTTGAAAAACGGAGCCGGCGCATGATCTCGCGCGCGATCTTGACCCCTTCCTCGGAATGTTCGTAAAAGGTCAGCCTCCCTTTGCGGATCGCGGACGTCTTGGGCTTTCCGATATCGTGGAAAAGCGCGGAAAAAGCCAGGATCGTGGAAACCGGCGGCCGGAAATGCTCCAGAAGAAGTTTGGTGTGCTCGTACACATCGCCTTCCGGATGAAAATTCTCCGGCTGTTCCACGCCCCGCATGGCCTCTACTTCCGGCAGGATCTCCTTCATGAGCCCGGATTCGGACAGGAGCACAAAACCGCGCGCGGCTCCGGGACGCGTGAAGATCTTCACGAGCTCCTCCCGGATCCTTTCCGGGCTTACCTCATGGATCTTCGCGACCTTTTTCTTGAGGGCATCCCATGTTTTTTTCTCGATCTCAAAACCCAGCGTCGAGGCGAACCGGACCGCCCGCAAGAGCCTCAACTTGTCCTCTTCAAAACGGGCTGCCGGGTCTCCGATCGCGCGGATGATCTTTTTGGGAAGATCCTCAAGACCTCCCACGTAATCGATCACCTTATGGGCGAACGGGTCGTAAAACATGCCGTTCACCGTGAAATCACGGCGCTTGGCGTCCTCTTCGGGCTGGGTAAAGGACACCTGCGTGGGATGACGGCCGTCCTGATAGCCTCCTTCGCAGCGGAAGGTCGCAACTTCAAAAGGGGTTTCTTCTTCGACCACAATCATGACGCCGAACTGCTTGCCGACGGGGATGGTCTTGCGGAAAAGCTTTTCGACCTGATCGGGGGTCGCGGTCGTCGCGATATCAAAATCCTGAGGCTTTTGACCGCGGAGATGGTCGCGGACACAGCCGCCCGCGAAATAAGCGATGTATCCGTTGTTTTTCAGGATCTTGGCGATCGCGCAGGCGGTCCGCCCCTTCGGTTCGCTCAGGTCCATCGGTCTGGGTTTCATGAGGCTCCAGATCTAGAGGCTGAAAAAATCGCGGGCGTTCTTATCTCCCGCGGCCTTCTGATAATCCTGAAAATCGATCAGCATCAGGTCGGGCCGTTTCTCGGCAAGCCGCCGGGCGAGCTGGAACCGCTCCGAGGGATGCGTCTCGAGCCTGCGGCTTGCGATGTATTTGAACACCGTCCCGCATTGCGGGCAGGCCTTGGTGTCATAGGCGTTGATCCCGAGTTCGTTACAAGCGGCGCAATTCCCCGACAGGTCCCCGATGATCAGGAGGCTCTTTTTGACCTCTTCGAGGTTGAACGGCTTGAAAGTCCTCAGGTAATGCTGCCCCATGATCCCCTCGTTATTTTTTATAGACCAGATCGCCGGCACGCACGCGCGATTTCACTTCGACCCCGAAATCGTCGCCTTTTCTCGCGACCAGGACCGGCTGGTGATCGATCTGCATGGACACGACCTTCTGCTTGAAATCCGTGGTATGGCCCTTGAACCACAATTCGTCCCCGATCCGGATCTCCCCCGTCTTGATCTTGAGCACCGCGGCATTCACGTGAGGAAAATAATGGGTCACTTCCGCCGTCGGGAGCGCCTGGAGCGCCGCCTTGACGATCCGGGCCTGTTTGGGGGTTTTCCCGGACTTTTTCTTGGCCGGCTTTGCTTTGACTTTTTTTGAGGTTTTGGAGGATTTTTTAGGAGCCGCTTTCTTTTTCGCGGGCTTCTTAGCCGCCTTCTTGGGGGCGGATTTCTTTTTGGAAATTTTCTTTTTAGCCTTCTTCGAAGTTGAGGAGCGGGACGAACCGAACAGCGATCTTCCGAGCTTTTTCAAGAATTCCATGGCGTTTTTCTCCTTCGATGAGTTCTTGAGTGCCGAGGCCGACTGGGATCACCAATCGGCCCCCTTCTTTTAATTGATCGACCAAAGGCTGCGGGATCTCCTCCGGTGCCGCCGTCACGATCACCTTATCGAACGGCGCCTTCTCCGGCCAGCCGTGCCACCCATTCCCGGTCCGGAACCGGATGTTGGCATACCCGAGCTCTTGAAGTCTTTTTTCGGCTATTCCGGCGAGCGGCTTAACGAGCTCGACCGTAAAAACTTCGGAGACCAACTCGGCCAAAACCGCCGTTTGATACCCGGAGCCTGTCCCAATCTCCAGCACCCGGTCTTCCTTGCGGGGCCGCAACAGCTCCGTCATATACGCGACGATGTAAGGCTGCGAGATCGTCTGGGCGTATCCGATCGAGAGCGGCTCATCGTCATAAGCCAGATCCCGGAGCTCCTCGGATATGAAAAGATGCCTCGGAACTTCCCGCATCGCCGCGAGCACCCGCGCGTCCCGGACCCCGCGCCGCTCGATCTGCTCGGCCACCATCCGCTCGCGTTCTTTCGTAAAAAGATCCGGCTCCGGCATCTTCCCGGCCCTCGCGACAGGTTAGGAACCTTGCTCCTGAACCAGCTCCTGGGGCGCCGGCCCCTTGACCTGCCCCTGATGTTCCATCACATTCAACCGGTCCTGGAGCTTGTGGAACCGCTGCTCGGTCTTCTCATAAGCCGACTTCGCGTGAGCCAGGTGCACGCCGACCTTTTCAAAATCGGTGAGGCATTGCTCGAGGTCCACCTCGAGCTGGCCGAGATTTTCCAGGATGATCTGCGCCGAACGCTCGATCCGCATACCCTTGAGCCCCCGGACGATCGCCTGAAGATAGGCGTAAAAACTGTTCGGCGACACGGGGATCACCTTACGTTTCATGGCATAGGAAGAAAGGCTTTCGCTCTGAGTGTCATCCTTGATGATCGTCTCGTAATAAATGCTCTCCGAAGGAATGTACATGAGCGCGAATTCATAAGTCCCTTCGTCAGGGAGAATATATTTCGTGCTGATATCGTCGATGTGCTTTTTGACGTCCTTCCAGAAGACTTTCCGCGCCTCCGCCTGCTTGTCGTCGCTCCCGGCTTCAAGGATCCTTTTGAAATTCTCGAGAGGGAACTTCGCGTCAACCGAAATGAGCCCGTCCCCAAGGCGGATGATCGCGTCCACTTGGGAACCATTACGGAAACGGTATTGGAGCGAGAAGTGGTCTTCCGGGAGGATCTGCCGGAGCAACTCGCCGAGCAGGAATTCCCCCATGCCGCCACGGAGCTTGGGTGCTTTCAGGATGTCATGCAGGGACGCGATATCCTTACCGACATCCATCATCGATTGCGTGGCCTGCTGGAGCGCGCCAAGGCGGTGCTGGACATCCCCCATCACCTGGCGGTAATTCTGCTGGTTCTCCTGCAGGAACCGGGTGTTATGCTTCATCTGCTCGTTCATCTGGGAAGCAAGCGTCTGGATCTGGCCCTGCAGGCTCGTATTGAGATTATGGAGCTCCTGCTGGAGCTGGAGAAAAGGCTGAAGGGACTTGTCCTCCGGAGAGGTCTTACGGAATTGCTGGAGAAGCCAGAAGAGAGCGATAAAAACAACGAAAGAAACTGAAACCGTGAGGAGGATCAGCACTGTTGAGTTCATGTGCGGATTATAACTGAAAGAAGGACTCCAGACCAGCAACAAGAGACCGGAGACCTCCCGACATGGCTGCAAACACCCTGTCTAAAGTCTCCGGTCCCGTGTTTTTCGTCTTACTTGATGAACGTAATGTTGATGTCTTCGCGATGCGCCGTCGGCTCGGAATAGATCGAAATGCGGCTTCCCGTGTTCTTTTCCAGGAACCGCAGGGCCTTCTTTTCCTGCTGCAACAAACGTTCAGCGACATCCGGATGCACGTACGCATTCACAATGCGGTCCCGGGAATCCTTCAGGGATTTCCGCAGTTCCCGGATCACCTGGATCGACATCGTCGCCGTCGACTTGATGTTGCCTTTGCCTTCACAATACGGGCAGGTATCATAGACCGCGCTTTCCAGGGAAGGCCGCATGCGTTGGCGCGTCATCTGGATCAGCCCGAGCTCGGAGACCTGCACGAGATGGGTCTTGGCACGGTCCTTACTCACGGCCTCTTTGAATATATTGAAGAGACTGCGCCGGTGCTGGCCCTGTTCCATGTCGATAAAATCGATTACGATGATCCCGCCGACGTCGCGAAGCCGCAACTGGCGCGCGATCTCCTGCGCCGCTTCGACGTTATTCTTGTACACGGTCTCCTCCAGACCCCGGTTATTCCCGGTGAATTTCCCCGTGTTCACGTCGATCGCCACAAGGCCCTCGGTCTGCTCGATCACGATATAGCCGCCGGACTTGAGGTAAACGTTTTTCTGGAACGTCCGCTCGATCTCTTTCTCGATCCCGTGCCGCTCGAAGAGACTTCCTTTTTCCTTCGCGAACTCGATATTCAGGCTCTGCCCCGGCATGTAGACCGAAGTAAAACGCTTGAGCTTTTTGAAGATCTCGGGATGGTCCACCACGATCTTCGTCGTTTCCTCGTTCACATAATCGCGGACCACGCGTTCCACAAGCCCGAGCTCCTGATGGATCATCACAGGCGCTTTCTTGGCCGAGATCATGCCGTGGATCTTCTTCCAAAGCCGTATCAAATAGCGGATATCCCGCGTAAAATCCGCATCGCTTTTCCCTTCGGCGTTCGTCCGCACAATGAACCCGACACCTTTCGGGATCTCCAGGCTCCGGAAAATGCCCCGGATGCGCTCGCGTTCCGAACGGCTTTCCACGCGCCGCGAAATACCGATCTTCGATTCCCCGGGCATCATCACAAGATAGCGCGCCGGAATGGAAAATTGGGTCGTGAGCCGCGGCCCCTTGTTCCCGAGCGGCTCCTTCACGACCTGGACAATGACCTTCTGCCCGACTTTCAGGACCTCTTCGATCCTGGGACGGCGCTGATGCGGCTGGTGCTGTTGCTGCTGATTCCGGCCGCCCTGACGCCCGCCCTGCTGGTGCCTTCCGCGACCGCGATCGCGGCCATGCCGTCCGTGCCGCCCATGGCGTCCCTGTCCCTGCCCCTGCGGTTGTCCCTGCCCCTGGACCTGACCCTGCACCGGAGGCTGACCCGCTACGGGCGGCTGCCCCTGAACATTCCCTTCAATAACAACTCCTTCGGGAGGCTTCACTTCAGACGCGACCGCGCCCTCAGGCTTTTTCTCTTCGCCGTCATCAAATTCCGCGTCAAGATCGAGCGGTGAACGGAGCGCGTCCCCCACATAAAGGAAACCGTCCTTCCCGGTCCCGATATCGACGAATGCCGCGTCGATCCCCGGGATCACGGTCTTCACGACCCCTTCATAGATGTTCCCGAAGAGCTTCTTGGAGTCTCCCCGTTCGATATAGAATTCCTCAAGCCGGCCATCCTCCAGAATGGCGACCTGTTTTTCATTAGCGTCCTGTGAAATTAAAATTTGTCTTTCCATGAACCGTATTTCCTCTCTTAAAAATATCGCCGCAAAGGCGATCGATTGTTGTTGGTGATCGGAGGATCAAGCAGAGTTCAGGCGGGTACCGTTATGGGAGGAGTGAAGAGCGTCAATTATTCCGAGGTTTAATCCGAACGAATCACCGGCCTGTCGAAGCCGCTTCAAGAACTTACGATGCCGCGCCCAGGATCAGGCCGGCTTGTCTTTGTTCGTATTATCCGAAACTACCGGTTTCTCAGAATCTTTCAGGCCCGGCGCGGCATCCGTTGCAGCCGGTTTTGTCGGGGCCTGATCATCTTTTGACTGGTCTTTCTTCCCGTCAACTTGTTTACCCGCAGGCTGTCCCTGCGAATCCACCATAGTAACTGTTACAAAAAAGAGCGTTTCAACTTTACTATTCTGCGCCGCCGTCTGGCGTTTAGAACGGAATAATTTCCCCACGACAGGAATATCCCCCAAATACGGCACTTTATTTTCTGTTGAACCCGAATTATCCGACAACAATCCGCCAATCGCAATGGTTTGTCCGCTTTCAATCAATACCTGCGTCGCCGCCTTGGTAACATCAAATTGAGGCGCTGACAGCCCCCCCGGCCCCTCAATAAAAGTAACCATAGAGCCAAAACTGCTGATCTCCGGATTGAGGTCTACCAGGATCTCTTCGGCGGAATTAATATGCGGGGTAACTCCTAAAACAATCCCCAACTGTCTGTAATTAAAACCTGTCACTTCCATACTGCCAGTTGTTTCATTCCTTTCAAAACTCGGAATGGGGTAATCGGTCCCTACCTGAATATTAGCTCTCTGATTATTCAAAACAACGATCCTCGGATTAGAAGCCACTTTCGTATTGACCCTAGTTTCCAGAAGTTGCAACATTGCCTGAAAACTTGAAAAATCTAAAGTGCCATACTGAAGCGAAGGTGTATTCCCTGTCACTTTTGCAACATACGGAAAACCACGGGCATCGACTGGGTTAACCGTATAATCAGCCACGGCGGCTGCGCCACCAGAGGATGAGCCCGACAAGACCGGGAAAAACTGATTTAACCATGCGGGAGGAGCCTCGGATGTTTGATTGAATGGGAACGTCGTCGGTCTTGTGGATCCTGAGGCAAGCCCGCCAGCGACATTCCAATCAATCCCGAGATTTTCTCTATCCGAAAGATCCGTCCTGACGATCTTGGAATCAATGAACGCCTGGGTCGTCTCTTTATCAAGCTTTTTGATCACTTCTCCAATGCGATAGAGATTCGTCGGCACATCCGTCACGACTAGCATGTTCGTACGCTCGGAGACTTTCACCTTGCCGCGTTCGCTCAGCATATCCGTGATCGAAGCCTGGATCTCTTTGGCTTTCGAGTAATTCAGAATGAAGGTCTTGGTCTCGACCGGCTCGAGCTTCATCTGGTCCCGGGTCGTGACGCGGATGATGTTCCCGTCGCGCTCAAAAACATAATTGTAGGTCCGGAGGATCACATCGAGCGCCTTTTCCCAGGGCACATTATCGAGCCGCACCGTCACAAGCCCCTTCACCTCGGGCCCTGTCACAATGTTGACGTTGCTCTTCATGCTGAGCACCCGAAGCACGCTATTAATGTCCGCGTCCTTGAAATCGATGCTGATCGTATCGCTCGCAGGCGCGGGCGCGGGAGGGGGTACCACGGGCATCACGGTCACATTGGTCGTGGTAGCTTCCGGGATCGCGGAATTCTGTGTCGTCGCGGCAGGAACAGGGTCCGCCGCGTAGGAAACACCGGAGAAAACCCCGAAAAACAGGATCAAAGCGGCGATCATAAGTTTGCTAGCAGGTCGTTTCATAACATCCATGGGTTCGCGTATCATACCACAAAGATCAGGCTTTTTCCTCTTCCCTGATCCAGAGTTTTTTCTCTTCGTCTTCTATAGAAATTACGACATGATCCTTGAGTATCTTAACGATCTTTGTGTCGCCTATAGAGTCCCCCGCCCGGTAGGTATTTCCGTTCAAAATAGCCACCGACCTCTCACCCGGGTCGTAAATGATCCCTTCAAGTTTGATGGCCCCTGCCGAAGAGCCGCTTACCTGGGCGTCTTCCTCCCCGGTCAAAGGAATGAAGGGGTCCCGGCGTTTTCCCGAGTCATACACATGCTGGGGGGCGGCAAAAAGGCTAGCCGCATAACCCAGCACGATCCATAGCACAGCGGTCAGGAGAACTTTATTTTTTGACATTGGGAGCTGCCCTGCCTTTCGGAGCTTTTTTCGCGGCTTTCGCGATGGCCTCGGGAGACGCTTTCATGATCGCCCACAATTGAAGATCGGCGACATGGCGTCCCGGGGTTTTGTCATCGGGCTTGATCTCAATACTCTGGACCCTCAAAAGTTTTTCGTGGCTTTCGATCCGGCTCACGAGCATGCCCAGGTCATGATAGCTTCCCTGCATCGTAAATTCATACCCGCTCGGCTGGTATTTCACGTCAAAGGGCGACGGATAAGTGGCTTTTATGACCAAGGGTTTTGACGCGAGCACGTCCACGCGCGACTCCCCGGCGAATTTGGAGGCCTGCCCCAAAAGCAGCCCCATATCCGTCTCCGTGAAAATACGTTTTTGCGCGTCCTCGATCAAAGCGCCAAAAACCTTCTGATTTTCCTCCCAGCCCGCCCGCTTTTGATTAAGAGCGTGGACCTGCCGGATCTGGCCTTCCATACTTTCAATGTCGCGGCGCAATAACGGGCGTTCCACCCACGCCGGGATCACGAGGAACACAAGCAGCAACAAGCTTCCCACCACGCTCGAAAGAATGATGATCCAGGTCCTGCGATCGACCGTTTTCAGGAATGCCAGGACTTGCGCGTAGTTGAACTGGTTGAGGGGTTTCATGTCTTTTGCCCCGCTTTCCATTCGAGATTGGCCACGAACGAGGTCCCTTCGCCCTGGGCCTTGGGATCTTTGGAAGTCGTGAGCGCCAAGGTGTTCTGGGGCGGCAACTGGGCGCGAAGCTTCCGGAAGTATTCCTCGATCTGTTCGATGCCGGTCTGGGACCGGGTCGCGAGCACCACCCCTCTCAGGGTGAGCCTAAACCCGCCGATCTCACGCTCCGCTTTCAGGCCTGTCAGCCATCCTTTCGACGGAAGATATTCGCTGACCCACATCAGGATCTGCGTCATGGATTCCGTGTTCAGGACGTTCTTCTCCAAAAATTCCTTCTCGCCCTTCATTTCGACGTCGACCTTGCTTTCCATGGCTTTAAGTTGCGCCAAAGACGGATTCATGCCGGCCCATTCTTTTTTGACGCTGTTATAGGCGGACCGGGCCCGCAAATAATCGCCATAGAAAAAGAACGTCATAAGAAGAAAAAGAACGCCGGCCAGGATGGCCAGCGGGATATAAGGGAAATGCGAGGCGCCTGCCTTCTCTTTCCGGAGTTCCTGGGGTAAAAGGTTGATCTTGATCATTCGTCGCGGATCCCCAGACCGAGCGGAACGGGTAGAGCCGACACGTTGGCGATCAGCGCCTCCTGATCCACGCTTTCCGCCCAACGGAGCTTCGGCAGAATGTCCATCGCGACCACGGGGATCCGGAGCACTTCGCTCAGGACCTTGAAGACGCTCGGGTGGGCGATATGGCCGCACAAATAAAGTTTCGTGATCGGCTTTGAAGGCGCCGACTGATCGTGATAATAATCAAATGAGACGCGCAGGTCGGCGATCAGGCTCTCCAGGCTTTCCGCGATCGCCTTGGCTTCCTCAATCGACGGATTCTCATTCTTTTCGAAGATCCTTTCGATCCTTTCGTCCGTAAGGTTGGAACGGCTTTTAAGCCTTTTTTTCAGATCATAGACGCCGAAAGAAATATCCCGGACAAACCGGGGCTTACCTTCCCGGACGATCCCGAGCGTCGAGATCTCGGTCCCGAGATTCAAAAGGCCGACATGCCCCGCGAAATCCTCGGGCTGAAAATACTCCAAGGCGGCAAGCGATGCGAGGACTTGAACGTCGACCACCGACAGACGGCATTCAAGGTTCCGGAAGACCTCGATCGTTGGCTCAAGCTCCTGGCGCTTGACCACGACCAGCATGACTTCCATTTTTTCGCCGTCCTCGGTTTTGACGCTTTCTTCCACGACCCCGAAATCAAGCACCACATCGTTCAGCTCAAAAGGGATATATTGCTCGGCCTCATACTTCATAGCGCTTTGAAGGTCGTCGGGCTTCATTTTTGGAAACCGGATAAAACGGATCACAACCCCCTGCCCCTTGAGCGCCACGCGGATCCCGTCTTTCTGGAACTTCTTGCCGTCCAAAAAAGGCTTGAGGATCAGCGAAGGTTTCTGGTCCTGGGAAGCGTTCTTGATAATATCGATCCGATGGATAAAAAGGTGGTCGGAGCGCTTTTCCATCTCAACAAGCACCGTCCTTGAATGCCCCAGATCACACACGGTGACCTTGGAAGGACCCGGCTTGGCCGGCGCGAGCATCGGGAGCATCTTCCCCCAAAGGCCGGAGAAACCCTGCTGTAGAGAATGAAGCATTGCGAAACCTTGAGTCATGTGTGAAAGATTATCAGAAAACCCGGAATAAAAACAGCCCGAATTCCGGCCAAAAAAAAGCCACCCCGCTCCGAAGAGCAGGGTGGCTGTAAAACCATCTTTTTTCTTACTGATTACCCGCCGATCGGCGTTCCGCCGCTGCAACCCGTGTCCGCAGCAACCGTCGCCGCGCCAGACGTAACGACTCCCGTCTGGTCAATGCAATAGATGTTTTCCGCAGCCGCTGTCGGCGTAGCCAACAGAGAGTACGTACTGGCATCCGCTGCCGGAGCGAGGTAGGTCATGGTAAACCCGTGCTTGACGCCGCCTTCCGTCCAGGAAGTGTCCAGGTAGGAAGGTCCGCCGCCCGCGGCCGGTGCCGTTAACGCGGCGATGTTCACCGGGTAGGTCGGTGGATTCTGGGCCGCGCGAAAACTTTCGGCCGCAGAACTGAACGTTCTCAGGTCTGACCTGACTGCGCCTTCATTGGCGTTAATGCGCGCGCGCAGAAGATTGGGAATGGCGATAGCCGCCAAGAGCCCGATGATCGCGACAACGATCATGATCTCCACGAGCGTGAAGCCTTTTTTATTTAATGTGATAAACATTTTATTGCCTCCTGTTTTTGCCACTGCCTACTAAGATCCTAAACTACTGCACATAATACGACAATACTGCTGATAACTAAACTAGTTTTTTTTGTATCCAAGTTATAATCCCGGAAGCTTTAACAAACATTCTTATCACTTTACTTCGAAACCTTTAGAAAGTATCGTTGAAAGCGGGTGCTCCCCAACCCTATTTGATCGCTTGGGTTAGGGTGAGGATCGGCAGGAAGAGGGCCACGACGATCCCCCCAATCACGATTCCAAGGAACGCGATGATCAAGGGCTCGATCAGCGAGGTGAGCCCGGCGACCGCGGTATCGACCTGTGTGTCGTAAAAATCCGCGATCTTTGTGAGCATTTCCTCTAATTCACCGGTTTCCTCGCCGATCGCGATCATGCGGACCACCATGGAGGGGAAGACCTCCCCGCGCTCCAAGGGTGCCGCGATGCTTTCCCCCCTCTTGACGGAGGCCATGAGGTCCAGAATGACTTTTTCGATCTTGGCATTTCCCGAGGTTTTCGACACGATCTCCAGCGCGGGAAGGATCGCCACGCCGCTCCGCACAAGCGTCGAGAGGGTCCTCGAGAACTTGCTGATCGCGACTTTCAGGATGATCGGCCCGAAGATCGGCATCCGGAGGGTGAACGAATCCCACCAAAATCGTCCCATGGGCGAGCGTGTGAACTGGATAAAGGTGAAGACCAGCATCACGAGCGCTCCCAGGATCCACCACCAGTGGATCGCCAGATAATTACTGACGTCGATCAGGATCTGGGTCGGTGCGGGAAGTTCGGCCCCCAACCCGTCAAAGATCGTGGCGAATTTCGGGATCACAAACGAAAGCATGAAGAACGTGATGCCGAACGCCATGATCGAGACGGCGGAAGGATAGACCACCGCCGCTTTGACTTTTTTTTGGAGTGCGCTCGATTTTTCAAAATACTGGGCCACGCGGTCCAGGATCTCCTGCAGTTTTCCGCTGGTCTCCCCCGCACGCACCATATGGATAAAAAGGGCCGAAAAGACCTTTTGATGCGACTGCATGGCTTCCGAAAAACTTTTACCGCTTTGCACGTCGATATGCATTTTCCGGATCACCTGCCGGAATTTCTCTTTGTCGACCTGCCCGGCCAGGATGTCCAGGGATTGCACGAGCGGGATACCGGCCGCCACGAGGGTCGCCATCTGCCTTGAAAAAACTACGAGATCATCCAGTTTGATGGAGCCGGATTTCCCACGGCGAACTTTTGCGGAAGGACCTTGCGGAACACTAAAAAGGGCTGCTTTCCTTTTGGCTTCCTCGACCCGGATGATCATATAGTCCTGGGCCTTGAGCTGGCGGACAAGGTCCGGCGCGTCGGCCGCGTCCTGAACGCCCTTGTGATCTTTCCCGGATTTGTCCTTGACCCAATATTCGAACGTCGGCATGAGCGATCAATCCCCGCTTGAGACGCGCAAGACTTCTTCGAGCGTCGTCACCCCGGACTTAAAAAGCCCCAGGGCATTCTCAAAAAGCGTTTCCATTCCTTTTTCTACGGCATGCTGATGAATAACATTACTCGGTTTCTTCTGGATCACCAGTTCGCGGATCTCGGGGTCGACAAGCAGGACCTCGCTCGCACCGGTTCTTCCATAATATCCGGTCATATTGCACTTGAGACAGCCCTTCCCGCGGAAGGGAGTGATCTTGTCGAGTTCCACCTTGGGAAGTTTACATCGGAGCAGAACCTCCGGCGGGATCGTGGCAGGGGCCTTGCAATTCGGACATATCTTCCGCACCAGGCGCTGCGCGGCCACGCACACCACGGAGGAAGCGATCAGGAACGGCTCCACGCCCATGTCCATCAGGCGCGTCATCGCCCCGGCCGCGCTGTTCGTGTGAAGCGTGCTGAACACGAGATGTCCCGTCAATGCGGCCTTGACCGCGATATCAGCGGTCTCGGCATCGCGGATCTCCCCCACCAAAACGATGTCCGGGCTTTGGCGAAGGATCGCGCGCAACCCGCTCGCGAACGTCAACCCGATCTCGGGCTGAACCTGGGTCTGCGTCACACCCTCCACCTGATATTCCACGGGATCTTCCACGGTCATCAGGTTCTTTTGAGGCGTATTGAGCGAATTCAGGATGGAATAAAGCGTCGTAGACTTTCCGCTTCCCGTCGGTCCTGTGACCAGGATCATCCCGAACGGCTTTTTGACCGCTTCCGCGAGCGCGCGGGTGGGCTTTTCGGTAAATCCGAGTTTATCGAGCCCCGAACGGATCCCGCTCCGGTCGAGCACGCGCAGCACGATCTTCTCTCCGAAATAGGTCGGCAGGACCGAAACGCGAAAATCGATCTGCCGTTCTTTCAAGAGCAGGCGGAACCGGCCGTCCTGGGGAAGCCGTTTTTCAGTAATGTTCAGCGTGGAAATGATCTTCGTGCGGGCCACCAGCGCCGGATAGAGGTCCAGCGAGTGAGAAAATGATTCTTTGAGCGCGCCGTCCACACGGTACCGGATCCTGAATTCTTTTTCATAGGGCTCGAAATGGATATCTGAAGCGCGTGATTTGAGGGCCTTTTCCAGAATAAAATTCACCATCGTGATGACCGGCGCGTCCCCCACGCCCGTCTTGACCACGGCAGAAGCTCCTTTTTCAGCTTCTTCATCCTCCGTGACGAGTTCCAGGCTCTCAATGTCCTTGTCTTTCAGAAATTCGTCGAAATTCTTGCTCTCGGCATAAAAACTGCTTACGGCCTCCGCGAATTTCATCGAGGTGACGAGCACCAGATTGACGTCGCAACCGGTCAGATGCTTGATATCATCAAAGACCCTCAGCTGAAAAGGATCGTCTGTTGCCACCGTCAAAAGCTTCCCGATCCGTCCCACGGGGAACACGTGATGCTGCTCGACGAATTTCCGGGAAAGCAGCGAAAGAACCTCGCCCTCAAACTGCATGCCGTGAAGATTGAGCGTGGGGATCGCGAGCTGTTCGCTTAAAAAATCGATCATATCCTCCTCGGGGACGGTCTTCGCCTCCCGGAGGACCTTAAAAATACTTTGGTTTCGCTTGTGGGCCGCCTGTTCGAACTTTTCGCGATCCGGTTCCGCGATCCCCATTTTTTCCATCCATGCCTGGACGATCTTTTTATCGATCATGGGACGCTCCCCGCCGGTTTCGGCGCGACATCGGCGATCGTCACGCGGAAAACCTCCTCAAGCGAGGTCTCCCCCGTCAACGCCTTTTGGATCGCGGACTCCCGCAGCGTGTTCATCCCGTTCGCGCGCGCTTTCGCCTTGATCGCGTCCGCGGACGCCCCCTCCATGATCATATCCAGAATATCCGGTTTCATCTCCAGGATCTCGGTGATCACGCTCCGTCCCTGATAGCCTTGTTGCCGGCACTGCGAACACCCTTTGGCTTTCCACATCTGCACTTTTTTATGGGGATCGATATTCAGGAGCTTGTGCATGGCGGGCTCAAGCTCATAGGCCGCGCGGCATCGCGGGCACAGGCGCCTCACGAGGCGCTGGGCGGAAACCATCAACACGGTCGATGCGATCAGAAATGGCTCGAGGCCGAGATTCACCATGCGGGTGATCGAACTCACGGCATCCGTCGTATGGAGCGTGCTGAGCACGAGATGGCCGGTCAGCGCGGCTTTCACGGCAATATCCAGCGTCTCCGCGTCACGGATCTCCCCGATCAGAATGATATCGGGATCCTGACGCAGGATCGACCGAAGGGCCGCGGGAAAGGTCAGACCGATCGATTCACGGACATTCACCTGGTTGATCCCGAACATCTGGTATTCCACCGGATCTTCCACGGTCGTGATGTTGACCTGGGGAGAATCAAGGAATTTGAGGATCGAGTAAAGGGTCGTCGTTTTGCCGCTTCCGGTGGGTCCCGTTACCAGGATCATCCCGTGCGGCTTCCGGGAGCAGCTTTTAATGACCTCCTGCTCTTTTTCCGTGAACCCCAGTTTTTGGATGTCATGGGATTGGGCGCCGGTATCCAAAATACGTAAACAGACCTTTTCTCCAAAACTGGACGGAAGGATCGAAACACGGATGTCGACTTCATGGCCCTGGGTCCTCACTTTAAAGCGGCCGTCCTGCGGCACCCGGTGTTCGGCGATATTGAGCTGGCTCATGATCTTGATACGCGAGACGATCGCGGCCCCGAAACTCTTCTGCGGCTTGACGATCTCCTCCAGGATCCCGTCGATCCGCATCCGGATCCGGACAAAACCTTCCCAAGGCTCCACGAAAATATCGCTGGCGCGGCGGCGCACGCCTTCCACCAGCACCATGTTGACAAGCTTGACGACAGGCGCCTGGTTGGCCTGCTCCATGAGGTCGGCGACCTGTTGCTGCTTGTCGAGCGTCACCTCGCTTTCGACCATATTCGCCAGGCTCACCAGATCCTGGACCTCCTGGTCCGGCGCGGGAGTTTCTTCCGGGGGCGGTACGGCCTCCGCCGTTTGTTCGCCCTGATAAAATTTTGCGAGATACTCCTTCAGCTGGGAATACTCCGCCACCGAGGTCCGGATGCGTTTTCCGGTGATCGCGTGAAGTTCATCGAGCACTTGAAGGTTCGTAGGATTCGCGACCGCGACCGTCAGCGTGTTCCCCAGTACCGAGATCGGGAGACATCCGTAAGCCTCCGCCGTTTTCTGGGGAATGAGCTCCAGCACTTCTTTGTCAATGATGAGCATCTTGAGGCTGACCGGGTGGTAGCCGTATTCCTCGCACAGGACTTCCGCGAGTTTTTTTTCATCACACTTTCCGGCCTGCAGAAGAATATCAAGAAAATGCGGATTTTTAGGGTTCCGGGAATGTTCCTGAAGCGCCTTCTGGAGATCGTCGGAACTGACCACGCCCGCCCGAAGCAGGGCTTCTTTCAGGTCCGGGAGTGAGTTTCGCGCGGGCTCGGTCATGAGTTAAGAAGCCTCGTGATAAAGGAAATAGATCGCGTTAAGGATATCGGAGATCCTTGCCAAAAAAACCTGAGGGATCTTACCGGTCACCGCGCGGACCTTTTCGACCACCGCTTCATTCATGGGGTCCGCTACCGCGAGATACACTTTTTTGTGGTCGCAATCGAAAGCCACGACCGTGTGCTCGTGGCAAAAATCCGCGTCGAGCATGCCGGACATGTCGGGATTGATGGCGTAGTTCTTGAGGGGAAGGTACGGGACCTTGAATTGCTTGCCCAGGGCCCCGATCAGGGATTCCTCCTCGACAAATTTCTTTTCAATAAGGATCGCCCCGATCAGACCGCCTTTTTCTCCCTGAATGGCAAGCGCCTCTTCAAGCTGGGCTTTGGACAAAAGCCCATCCTCGATCAAGATCTCCCCGATCTTCCTCTTGATTTTCTGGCCCATGGAATCCCTTGTATGGTTTACTTATCTATAAATAACGGCACAAGTTGCAAAGAAATTTTGCACTTTTTCTCGAAAATCAGGCGATCAGAAGAAGCGGCGAAGCGGGCACCCTTCGCAGCGGGGCACTTTCCGGCAATGGTCCTTCCCCGTCCGGACGATCTGGGCATGAAAATCGTTATAAAGGGCCTCGTTGGGGGGTAACGCGTCCATAAAGATCTTCCGCCACTGGTCATAAGATCCGTGATCATGAGCCAGGCCATGCCTCGAAAAGATCCTCTTGGTGTAAGCGTCGATCACAAAGGTGGTCTTGTTCATGGCGTAGAGAAGGATCGAATCCGCCGTTTCGGGGCCAATACCCTTCACGGCCAACAGTTTTTCCCGGAGCACGGGCATGGGAAGGCGCTTGAGCCGGCCGATGTCGCCGCCGCAGCTTTTCTCCAGAAAATCCAAAAAGCATTTCAGACGGTCCGCCTTGATATTGAAGTAACCCGCGGGACGGATCAGCTTCGAAAGCTGCTTGGCCGGGATACGGCGCATTGCCTTGAACGAAAGCTTGCCTTCTTTTTTGAGATTTAGAATCGCTTTTTCGACGTTCGTCCAGGCCGTATTCTGGGTCAAGATCGCCCCAACCATGACTTCGAAGGGCGTGTCGCCCGGCCACCACGCCTGATGCCCGAAAGCCTTCCGGAACGCCGCATACACCCGGATCAGCTGTGCCGCCTTCAGTTTACGCTTTTGGCGAGAGCGGATAGGTTTTGAGGATTTCATATTGGACGCCTTCCTGAAAGGTGTGGCTTTCATAAAGGACAAAATGATCGGCCGGGCGGGCGGCCGTCGGCAAAGAGGCTCCCGCCTTCACAAGGTCCCGGATATCAGCGATCTTTCTTTTCACGCGGCCGATCGTCGCGTGCGGATGGTAGGGGCGCGTTTCAACCCTAAAACCCAGGGTTTGGGCCTCCCCCTGAATGGCTTTTTGCAGGGATAACAGGCGGCCGGACGGTTCCGCCACTCCCAGCCAAACGATCTGCGGTCTCTCAAGGCTCGGAAACCCGCCGACCCGGTCCAGGCTCAAGGAAAGAGGAGAAAAAAGCTTCGCGACTTTTTGAGCGAACCGATCGACCAGGTCGATCTCTTTAAGGGAAACAGAACCGAAGAAATGAAGCGTCAGATGGACCTGCCGGGGATCGGCCCAGCGGACGCCCGGGACCTCACGCGACAAGGGGCGAAGGATCTGTTCGATCTCTTTTGAAAAAAGTCCGTGGAGCGGGATCGCGAGGAATAAACGGGCCGAGGTTTTCTTTACCGGATCGTCCGCCATAGATATTCGAGCGCCTTCACGGCGGCCCGCTCCTGGACCTGATGGCGCTCCCCCCAGAAGACATGTTTCCGGATCCGGACTTTTTTATCGGGAGACGCGAGACCGATATAAACGAGCCCGACAGGTTTTTTTGCGCTGCCGCCCCCGGGTCCGGCGATCCCGGTGATCCCGATACCAAAATCGCTTTCCATCCGTTCCCGAACACAGCGGGCAAGCTCCCCCGCGACCTGAGGCGAAACTTCCCCGTATTTCCGGATCGTTTCCGAAGAGACCCCGAGCTTCTTTTTAACCAGAGGGTGATAGGCGATCGTGGCGCCGCGGAAAAACGCGCTCGCGCCCGGTACTTCGGTGATCTGGGAGGCCAAAAGTCCGCCCGTACAGCTTTCGGCGACGGCGAGTGTCTTTTTTTTCTTCGTCAGGATCGTCCCGACCACGGCGGAAAGTCCGGCTTCATCCCACGCGTAGATCCATTCCTTGAGGCGCTTCGCGATCTTTTTTTTAAGCCGTACGAGCACGTCTTTTTTCTCCGCGAGAATACGGATCGCGACCTCGCCCGCCGACGGATAGATCCCGAAATCGAACGGATCATCAAAAAAATCCTTGCCGAGATTTTTCATCACCTCCGGTTCCGGGATCCCGGTCATCCGGACGACCAGTTTCCGGCTCCTCAAGAGGTTGCCGTATTTCTTTTTCAGGAAGGGCAGGACGACATCCGCGTACATGTTCTTGAGTTCCGAAGGCACGCCGGGCAGGGCGACCACGGATTTATTCCCGACCTCGACTGAGAATCCCAGGGCGATCCCGAAGCGGTTAAGGAGAGGCTTGGCATTCTCGGGATAAAAGGCTTCGCGCTTCACCAGCGCCGGTACCCGCTTCCCGAAATGTTTATAGACTTTCTTGAGCCGGGCGTATTGCCGGGCGGAAAAAACGAGCGGCACTTTGAAGTGGGCGGCGATCCCTTCGCGGGTCACATCATCGGGGGTGGGCCCAAGGCCTCCCATCATGATGAGCAGGTCCACGCGCCGGAGGGTTTCGCCAAGCCGGAAGCGGATAGCTTCGAGAGAATCCGCGCAGACCCCGTGAGAAACGACTTCAAAACCGAGCCCTGAAAGTTCGCGGCCGAGAAAGGCGGCGTTCGTATTGACCACGCTTCCCCGCAAGACTTCATTCCCGACGGAGAGGATCGCGGCGGTCGGTTTCATTTGAAGAACACGAAGAGGAGGATCCAGGCGTAGAATCCGGCGGCCAGGTCGTCCGCCATGATCCCCCAGTAGCCGGGGATACGTTCAAGCGTCCGGACCGGAAAAGGTTTGAAAATATCGAACAAACGGAACAGGACAAACCCGAGGATCGCCGTCGTCCAGGTCATGGGGATCAGCAAAAAGGTGATAAAGATCCCGCACACTTCATCAAGAACAATGTACTGCGGATCCGGATCGGGATCATCGATCCTCTTGTAGGCCCACGCGCCCCACAGGATCAACCCCACCAGGGTCAGGATGTAGAGCGGGAGATTCCAGCGGGTCAGCAATACCAGGAACAGGCCGAGCAAACTACCCCACGTTCCGGGTGCTTTGGGGAAAAATCCCACGCCGGTCGCGAGCACATAGCGATTAAAGGCTTTCGAAGTGAAGTGGGCGCGCTGGTTCCAAAGAAAACTTCCTCCGGAAAGAAGCGTGAACGTGATCGTGATGATCATCAGGATGGGAAGCGTGAAAAGAAAGATCGTAGTCAGCACATCCAGGATGGGAAAAGGCCGGAGGAGGATGCAGACAAACGAGGTGCTCACCAGCGCCACCTGAAAACCGAATTTCCTTTTCCCCATCATCTCAGCGCCCAGGGACTTCCCTTCCAGGAGCCATCCGGTGCGGCAGAACGTCACGAGGATCTCGCGGATAAAGATCGGGACGATCCACCAGATCGAATAAAGGTTGATCATCGTAAAAGCCGTCAGAGGCGCCAGGATCAGGATCTTGTCGCTGAACGGATCGATGAAGCGTCCCATCGGGGATTCGAGCTGATGCTTGCGGGCGATCTTTCCATCCCAATAATCCGTGATCCCTCCGATGATAAAAAGAAAAAGAGCCAGCAAGTGCCCCCACGGACTGGGCCGGAGGATCAGGACCGGCAGGATGCACCCGATCACGCCCCGGGAGATCGTGAGCACGTTCGGATGGAAGATGCGGAATTTATATTTGTCCCACAAGGTCATAATCTTTAAAGCCCGTAATTTTTGCCGTATAGAACTTTCCGGCGGTTAGTTCTTTTTGCGTCCGGACAAGCACATTGCTGTCGATCTCGGGAGCGTCCATCTCCGAGCGGCCGGTCCACAGGTGCCGATCCTGCCCGTCCCGCGACTCGATCAACACCCGGAGCTCCTGCCCCACATAACGCGGGTTGATCTCCCGCACGATCTCCTGCTGCAACTGCATGGCCCGATGGTAGCGCTCTTCCTTCACCTTCTCAGGGATCTGACCGGGTAACGCCGCCGCCGGAGAACCTTCTTCCGGAGAATAGCGGAAAACCCCAAGGCGCTCGAACTTCACTTCCCGCATGAATTCCAAAAGCTCCTCAAAGTCCTCTTCGGTTTCCCCGGGAAATCCCACGATCAAACTGGTCCGGATCACCACACCCGGGATCATGACCCGCAATTTCCGGATCAGCTCCTCGGTCTGCTTCTTCGTGTGCCCCCGGCGCATCGATTTGAGTATTTTATCATTAATATGCTGAAGGGGTAGGTCTATGTAGCGGCAGATCTTTTTCGACGAAACGATCGCCCGGATCATTTCATCGGTCAGGGTCGAAGGATACATGTAAAGAAGCCGGATCCATTTAAGCTCCCGAATGCCCTCGAGCGCCTCCAAAAGCTGCGGCAAAAGGGCTTTGCCCGCGTAATCCCTTCCGAACCGCGTGATGTCCTGTCCGATCACGACCAGCTCCTTGGCGCCTTCCTCCGCGAGCTTTTTGGCCTCTTTCACAAGATCGGCGATGTGACGGGAACGGTAACGTCCGCGCATCTTCGGGATCACGCAAAAAGAGCATTGGTGGTCGCAGCCTTCCGAGATCTTAAGATAGCGGGAAAAGGCGGGCGTCAGGGCGATCCGGCGCTCATCGGCTTCGCTGAGATAACCGGCTTTGTGGATGCTCACGAACTTCTGACTCTGCGAAACCTTTTTCAGGACCTCGGCGATCCGCATGTAATCCCCGGACCCGAGGAACGCGTCGACCTCGGGAAATTCCTTCTGGAGTTCGTCGGCATAGCGCTGGACAAGACATCCGACCACGATCACGCCCAGAAGTTTCTTCTCTTTTTTGAGCTCGAGAAGCTTGAGAAGTGTTTCGATGGATTCTTCTTTGGCATCGCGGATAAAGCCGCAGGTGTTCAGGATCACGACATCGCTCTGAGCGAGATCCTGCGTGATCGCGTAACGCGCTCCCTGGGCCTTGCCCAGGATCACCTCGCTGTCGACAAGGGTTTTGGGACACCCCAGCGACACGATCCCGACCCGTATTTGATTTTCTTCCGTCATCTTGGCCTCGAATAAAAAAGGCGGGGTTGAAGCCCCGCCTTTTTCTGAAATATAAAACAACTACGCGCCTGCCGCGATTCGAACGCGGGACCCCCTGCTTAGAAGGCAGGTGCTCTATCCACCTGAGCTACAGGCGCATTGATTTCGATAAATCAATACGTCGCCGTGGCGGTTTAAGGTGGGCCGCCTACGGCGACGCAAACCTCATTAATTTTTCATTCAAAAGCCTGTTTGCGCCAGCCCCCGCGGGGCGGGCGCAGCGCCGATGCTCTGCTTTTTATTCTTACGGGACAAAGAATCCTAAACAAACAACCCGGACTTGATCGGACTTTTGGACACATCCCTGAAGACGTTGTTCACCTTCAGAGCTCCGCGCGGCTTATCAAGATCGTTCGGGAGGACCACCTGGTTTTTGAGCATGACCGCTCCGACCACACCGTCCATCGCCTGACGCAGCATCCATCCCGCGGCACCGGTATATCCGTGCCAGATCATACGGCCCGGTTCGTAGTTCGTCAAAACGTCGGCCGATTGCTTGTTCGGCTGACCGCCGTAGACCTCGATCTCATGCATGTGCGCGATCGGTGAAACTTTGAGCCAGAGCCGGTACGCCGTTTCGCGGTATTTGGCCGCATTCGCCTCATCCCCCCGCTTGGCAAATTCTTCCGCCAGGAGACGCGCCGCCCGCACGAGCCACTGAACGCCGTGGCAGTACATGCCGTTCTCACGCACCCCTTCCGGATATTTGCTGCTGCGACCAAGGTAAGGTTTCGTATCTTCGCGCAATGCCGGCCAGCCCAAAAGGATCGCATTGGGTTTTTCAAGAACCTGCAAGGCGGTATCAAAGATCTTCACCCCGCGCTCGAAATTAATGCCGGACATAACCGACCAGGCCGCGGTCAGCGCGTCGATCTCCCACACGCCGCTGCCTTTCACGCCGATCTCCGTCCCGTCATCATGGAAGGCGCGCAAATAACGGTCGCCGCGCCATGTTTTTTCGAGAGCGACTTTCAGATCTTCCATCTTCTTGACGTAGAAGGCTTTCTTGGCTTCGCCTTCCTTCTGGCCGATGATATCGACCATCTCCCGCAGGATGTAATAGAGGAAGAAACCCAGCCAAACGCTTTCGCCGTGGCCTTCGCTTCCGATCTCATCCAAGCCGTCATTCCAGTCGCCAACCCCCATAAGCGGCAGGCCGTTCTTACCCGTGCGATCCTTGATCACAAGGTCGATCGACTTCATGCAATGCTTGTAGAGAGTATCCCCGCGCGTCGTACGGTGATACATGTGTCCCCACCCCTGCTTGTTCTTCGGCAAAGGCGCGAACGGGAATTCGGAGACAAGGTACGGTGCCATCTCGTCCAGGATCGTATGATCCCCCGTCGCCCGGACATACTCCGCCGTCCCCCACGCTAACCAAAGCGGGTTGTCGGAGGCATGCGACCGGCAGGAAAACGCCGCTCGCCCATCGGTCAGAGTGAAAAACCAATGGGTCACGTCGCCCTCCACGAATTGCATCGAGGCATGCAGCAATATCTGCTTGCGCGCCAGGGCAGGATCCACCCAGATCAGGTTCACGGTGTCCTGGAGCTGGTCGCGGAAACCGAACGCGCCGCTCGTCTGATAGAAACCGCGCCTCGCCCAAATGCGTTCGGCAAGCGCCTGGTATTTGAGCCAATTCTGATACCGGTCAAATTCCGGCTGGTTCGTTTCGACCTTGACCGTGCTCATGAGGCTGAGCCACCATTGGCGGGTCGCGTCGAGTTCCTTGCGGACGGTCTCGAGGTTTTTATATTTTTGTACCAACGAAACGGCCGTTTTGTGGTTTTCGGCCTGACCGAGCACCATGGCGACCGTGCATTCCCCGCGGGCCGGGATCTCCACCGTGCCCACGAATCCCGCGATCTGTCCGTCATCGGTCAGCTGCGTCATATCCGGCGCGTCATTTTCCACCATGTAGGGACGCTTGATGCCCCGGCCGGCCCCGAAGAAACGGCCGCGTTTTGTTTCGACGCAATCCGCGGGGATCGACATCGAAGCGAACGCCCATCCGGAACGGAAGATATTGCGGCAGTTCGCATAATACAGCGCATCCGACGCCTTATCGTGACGCATCTGGAGCGGCCCCGACCGTTCCGGCTGGAGGGCCAGCACCATCTGAAAATACGGCGCGATCCTCATGCGGCGCGGTTTGTCCTCGTCGTTTTTGAGCGTCAGCATGTAAACGCCGAGAGGGTCCTCGGGGGGCACAAAAACCGTAAGCTGCGACGAAAGGCTTCCATCCTTCATGCGGAAAACCGCCGTCCCGTCCACGCTGAATTCGGACTCGTGCTTCGCGTTATTGTCATTCAAAGGCTGGTAGGTCGGCGAATACCATTCGTCGCGGTCCGGATCATAAAGATAGATCGCTTCCGTCGGCGTTTCCTTGGTCACCAGATCCGGCCAGTCGGTCGTGAGACGGTTCTGCTGGGAATTGCCGTTGCAGGACGTATGGAGCCCGCGATTCGTCACCATGGTCGAGTGCAGCGCGTTCGACATCGCGTGATCGAAAGGACGAGGCGTGTACGGCGTGAGGACCTTCAGCGTATTCCCGTTATTCAGATATTCATAATACGGCTGCGGCGTCCCTTGCGGGATCTCCCCGTGCCCGATCAAAAGCGCGCGGTGCTTCTTTTCCGGAAGCGACGCACTCTGCGCCGGATTCGGCTTGAGGTACTTCGTGATGATCTCGAGCGCCATTTTTTTGTTCTTGGCATAACCGATCATGAGGCGCAGGGTCGCCGTGGACTTGGGCGCCACCTGGGTGTTGACCATCAAGCTTCCGACTGGATCGAACGTGGGATAGGCCTTCATGTCCTGAGCCGGGAGAAAATCCAGCGTCTCAAGCGCGCGAGGCGCCCAGACGCTTTGCCCGCGGCCGATAAAATCCACGCGGCCGGTGTGGAGACCTTCCGGGGCAACATCTGTGGCTAAGAACCCCATGGATTTCGTGCTTTTCTGCCATGAAAGCATGGTGTTCGACGCGGCAACGTATTCCATCTCAGGATACAAACGCGCGTACTGGGTGTGCCAGCGGTCATCAAGGGCTTTGTTCAGCACCCACTCGAGATAAGGCACGACCTTCAGGTGACGTGATTTCTCGGTCTGGTTCTCGATCGTGATATTCCAAAGCTCGGCGGGACTGTCCATATCCGGCAGGCTGATCTCGATCGTGGCCTTCATCCCGTGGCTCGTGTTCGTGATCTTCAGGGAGTCTCCACAGCGCTCGACGCGGGAAGACGCGAATTGCTCCATCGGGAAATTCCCCGTGACCGGCCATACCTGCGGTTTACCGTCCGCTCCGGGAACCGTGTCCACAAGAAAAAGAATGCGGCCCGCGGGATCGATCTGGTCGTACGCGCGGCGGCTGACGTCGATCTCTTTGGCGAGGTAAGTGCTGTAGATCTCGCCGTTTTCCTTGGCCACGACTTTGTACTCGCGATTGGAGATCTCACTGCTCAGGATCTTGCGGGCGCGGGCGCGGCGGCGCAACAGGCGGATCACAAAGGAGATGCCGGTGCACACGAGCACGCAAACCGCGATCAAAAGAAGCCACTGCGGAAAAGAAAGAGAGCTCAGGTACGGGATCAGCCCCTTCCCCCGGGCCGCGTTCTGCAGCTTTTCCGCTGAACTCCACACTTCATCCCACTGTTCCCCGCGAGGGATATAGAACGGGATGAGGAGCGGGGCCCATGTCGTGAAGCGCTTTACGCCTTCCGGGATATAACGCTGGGCCGCGGCCTTGCCGATGAATTTCGACGTCTTCTCGTCGAGTTTATCCATCCCGAGAAAACTCAGGTTCACGAGCGTCGCGACGCGCAAGCCCATATGGTCCATCCAGATCAGGATCCGGAACGCGTCGAACGCGAGGATCCAGACGAACATCTTGAGGCTCCACGCCACGAACTCGGGCGCGGTCATCGTGATGTTATTGTAGATCGCGAAAAGCGTCCGGATGGCACCGTCCTGGTTGTACCAGGTCGGGTTCGGCATCATGCGCAGGAACGTATAGATGATCGGCGACATCCAGAGACCCCACCGCAACACATGGATCATCAGTTCCGTCAATTGCGCGAGACCCGCTTTCGAGAAGAAGAATTTGATCGGCGTCTTATCCTTATCGAAGAACGCCTGCATGAACACCTTGTTCACGGCGAAAAGCCAGGTGGCGACCGACCATTTGATGACGCCGTCCAAGGATTCCGTAAAAAGCAACTTCACACCGCCCGGAGTATATCCGAGATCCATCTGTCCCCATTTACTGATCAGGACCGGCTGGGTGTAATGCCACGAAGCGTTCAAATAAGGATAGGTCGTGGTCGACATCTCGCCCGCCGCGTTGAACGCGGGGCAGGAAGCATACTGGGCCGCCGAAAAATGCGTGGTCACATAAAGTTTGAACTTATAGAGAATGACGGCCACCTGCTGCGAATCCAGGTAGAACGCGATCGCGGCACCGAGGAAGATCCCGAGCAGCGAATCGACGAAATAAAGCCTCCAGGACTGCACTTTCCCGCGTCCCCGTGAAGCGTAGTACACATCCCTCAAGAAACTCATACCGCCCGAAGCCGCGAGCCCGATCCAAAGACCGAAAAGGCACCGTTCCGACATCGTTTTGGCGATATACCCCTGAGCGATCATATAGGCGAGCCCGAAACCGGCCACGGCACCGCGCGCGAAGAGGGTTTTGCTTTTGTAGCTGTAGCGCAACCGTTCAAAGAAAGGAAGGCTGCCGTCGAAGGTCTCGATAATGGTCTTCACGAACGGGAACAACAAAGCTCCGACCAGCGTCCCGATCGCATAGGGAAAGGAGGCCATGAACTTTTGCGCCGCGGGGGCCGCGAAGGTCATCGAAAGCGCGTAAAGGATCGCCATCAGGATCCCGCTGTAGGCCATACCCTTTTTCATGCCGGTCGTGACATTCTTGAAAATATTGTCCGCCGACGGCGCGATGCGTTTGCCGCCGTCCAGAAGAATACCCGTGATGAGATAGATCTCGCCCCACAGGCCGCCGAACGACAGGACGGTCAGCGCCACGGAAATAATGCCCCGGAAGATCTCCGGCAGGCCCGCGATCCAGGCGTGGGAGCCCAAATTCGCAATGGAAGGAGCAAGCACCACCGCCAAAGAAACGAGAAAGATATAACCGTGCGCCTTACCGGTCTGCAGCAGTTTACCCTTGGTCGAATAACCGATGCCGTTGGCAAGGACTTCATTAAAAATAAATACCACAAGAAGGCGGCCGATCCCTTCAAGAAGTGCCGGCCACGCGGCCAAAAGCCCGAAAGTGAGGCTGTAGGTCAGGGTCTGGAGAAGCGTCACGTTCTCTAAAAGAAGCAGCCCGCCAACCACAAACGGTGTTCCCACGATCAACGCGGCTGAGATGCCCCGCAAATTCTTTCCCTCGGTCGCGAACTCATGAGCGTTAAAAGCCTGGTAGATCAGGAAAGCGACCGCCGCCGTAAGCTTATTGATCATCAGAAGGTTGCACCAGGCGGTTGGCATCTGCAAAAGTTCCAAACGGCTCGAAGCGGCCGCGAGGATCCCCACGACCAACGCGTTCTGGAAAACTTCCGACGGCGTCAGATGTTTTCCGGCGAACTGATGTTTAAGACATTCGGCAAGGATCACACCGACCGCCGCTGCGGCTAAAATGCCGGCCACGGACTGCCATCCCGTCGCCCCGGAAAGACCGAGCGAATAGATCCAAACAGCCATACCGGCAACCAGCACCATGATCGCCCCGTAGACCATATCCTTGATGAGCCTTGAGACAAGCGAGGGCTTGTCCGGAGAAACGATATCCGGGCCCTGGGAGACTGCGGAAGGGGCTGCGGCACCGCGGGAAAAAAGCTTCCAGGCAAAGCCGCACAGGAAAGAAAGAAGCAGGGCCAGAACAAGCACGGAACCGAACTTGATGGCCAGAAGATGCTGTTTGAAAAAAGTCGCCTGGTAGAAATCAAACCCGAGGTACAAAGTTCCCTGGATCGAACCCACCTCCCCCTTGGGGCTTACAAGAAAATTCACTTCCTGCAGTTCACCGATCTCTTTCCAGCGGATCGATTTTGTGATCGCGTTCCACCCCGGCTTGAGCCCAAGGGAGATCCGCTGCGTGTTCGACGAACCGACCAACTCGGCCTTGACCTCAATTTTATTAAGCTGCGAAGCCTCCAAAGCGCGGAGCCCGAACTCTAACGTGTTCACCTGCGCGCCGGTCAGATCCGCGGGAAATTTCTTGGTCCAAACCGTGATCGAAGATCCATCCGCCAGGGTGTACCCGAGGTCATAAACATCTTTTTTCGCTTCTTCATCGAAGGAGAAAGTGATCACGCCTTTTGAAGTCCCGTTATGGATCACGCCCTTGTCCCCCGCGTCCAAGAGGCTGAACGAGGTACGCGCCGGAACCGCGGGCGCTTTTGCCGCGGTCGCGGGCGCCGGCTTTGAAACCGGGGCTGCCGCAACAGCGGTCGAGCGCGGCGCGAAGGTTTTAACGGCAGTCGCCGTCGCAGCTGTCTTTACAACCGCGGCGGTCTTGACCTCCGGAATGGCTGTGGGAGCCGGGACCACTTTCACCTTTACGGGAGCGGCCGTAGGTGCCGGCGCGGGAGCCGCCGCTTGTTGCATAAATTCCAGGGAAAAGGACAGGGTGCCTTTGATGTCCGCGGATGCTTTGGAACTGACGACAAAGGCCACTTCGTTCAAAGCGCCGATCTTGGCCCAATCGAGCTTTTCTTCGATCGAGTTCCATCCGGCCGCGAGCTTGAGCGGGACCAGCTGAACGCCCCCGCCGCCGCGGACTTCCGCGGTGACGGCGATCTGGTCCGCCTGACCGGCCGCAAAGGTCTTGATGCCGATCTTGGCCGCATTCACCGAAGACGCGGTGAGTTCCGCGGGAAAATTCTTGGTCCAAACGGTGACCGAGGCGCCCTGCGGGATCGTATAATCGAATTCCAGAACGTCCTTCTTGATCCCTTCGTCAAAGGTCGGGGTCAGCATGCCCTTGGCGGTACCGGTGACCGTGGTTCCCCGCTCGCGCGCGTCCAGAAGATTGAACGCCGAAGCGGCCCAAGCGCCGGTCGTGACCGTGAGGCTCAGGAACAGGACCGCGAGGATTCCGCGGAATGGGATTTTAACAAGGGATTGAAGGTTTTTAGAATTCGCGGGCATTTCATCCATCCTATTTTTAAAGGGTTTAAAAACTTTCCAGAATTTTCTTGTGTACCAAGAAACCGGGTGATTATAAAAAGACAAAACCGCCAAATAATTCGAGTACAAAACCGTTTAAAAAGGAGGCGCGTATTATACCAAATTACCGTTTTTTCCCAAGTTTTTGTTTCGGCCCGGACCGCCTTACGGGTTCTCCAGGACTTCCCGGATGGACGGCATCAAAAGCTCCGCCTGCCAGCGCATCATGCCGCTTGTTTCCATCACCTGCTCGATCGTGCCCGGTTCATGCCGGGCGATCGCGGTCAGGGTCGCGCGCGACGCGAGAAAACAGGATTCGATCTTAAGCCCTCCGGCCACGGATTTACACGCCTCAAGCAGTTTTTCCACTTTTTCTCCCGCGGGCTGCCGTTCCCAGGAGCGCACCCTTTCGGGCCTCGCGGGCCATGCCGAAGGCGGGAGGTTTTCCGCGACGCGGAGCGCATGTTCCAAACGCGCCAAACTCTCTCCCGCGATCTTTTTTATGGATCTGGGCCGGTCTTGGAGCGATCCCTGGCCTTTGGCAGTTGCGGTTCGCGCAAGCTCGACCAAGTCCTCGTTCTGCATGATCATGAAGGGCGGCCGGTCACGACGCCGGGCCTCTTCGTCGCGCCATTTCCATATTTCACGCACGAAAGCAAGCTCCCGCGGCGCGAGGCCCGAAGATCCTTTGATACGCCAGGGGTCTTTGGAGTCGTTTTTGGATTCGAGGCCGGAGGTCTCCACCACCCGTTCGCAGCATTCCCGGTGCCAATCCATCCGGCCCGATCCACGCAGGCTTTCTATCAGCGCGTCCGCGATCCTCTCGAGGTACCGGGTATCGTCGGCCGCATACGCAAGCTGCTTCGCCGTCAAAGGCCGGCGGGCCCAGTCCGATTTCTGGCCCGATTTTGAAAGCATAACCCCGCATACTTTCTCCGCCAGCGCCGCGAGGCCGATCTTCTCATACCCCAGCACCTGCGCTGCGAGCATGGTGTCAAAGACAGTCGCCTTGGGACGGAAATCGAAGGATTTTTTCATCATGCGCAGGTCGTAGTCCGCGCCCTGGATGATCAGCTCCTTGCGGGACAGAACCTCGAGAAAATCGCCGAGCGGGATCCCGGACAAAGGGTCCACCACATAATCCGACCCTGAGAAGCTCAGCTGGATGAGGCAGACTTTTTCGAAGTAATGGTGGAGGCTGTCCGCCTCCGTATCCAGTCCCACCCGGGGAACGACCGAAAGATCTTCGGTGAGACGCGCGAGAGTTTGCGCGTCATCCACATAGACGTAGGAAGGGTTGGTGTGCGGATTCACAATGCTGCCGCGCTGCTATTTCTTCTTTTTCTTCGCGGTTTTTTTAACAGGTTTGGAGGCGGCCTTCTTCCCTTTGGATGCCGCAGGCGCTTTGCTTTCCCCCGCCGGCGCGGTCTTCAGATTCCTCATGTGGTGAGGCACGACAACATGGGCTGTCGGATCTTTGGGCGTATGTCCGGCCTTCCGGATCGCGAAACACTCCGGACAATAGACCGGCCGGTTCTCGCTGGGCCTGAAAGGCACCTTGCAGTTCTTGCGGCAATCCCCGCAGATCGCGTCAAAAAGGACCCTTTCCCGCGCAGGATTGGGGTTCACCTTGGCTTCAACCGCCGGCTGATGGGAGGGCACAAAATGCACCTGGCCGCTCTGGACCGCGTGACGCATATCCGACGGAAGGTTCGACACCTTGCCCATGAGCGTATCCATTTTTCTTTCCATGATCTCGAGCCGCTCCACGAGCTTCATCATCCCGGCCACAAAATCAGGCATTTCGGGACCCTTGGATTTGGACTTCTTGGACGTTTTTGCGCTCTTCTTCATCATGTCGCTCCTTTGAATGCTGTTCTGGGAATTTGCTTTTTAAAATTGCAACGGTTCACACGGATCGCAACTTAGTTCGCAATAAGCTTCTTGATCTTCGCCTGGCCGCCGGGCGCCACATTAATAACGGCATTCAGCTTCTTTTTTTCACGCAAGGCCTCGAGTTTTTTCCCTTCCCCCTCGGGAACAAAATAACTCTCGATCCCATACTCGATCTCATAGCTTGCCCGGTATTTTTCCTTTGTGGCCTTGCTGACCCTCCCCGACAGGAAAAAGCCGCGGTCCGGCTGATCCGGGACAACGTCTTCGATCCTCCAAAGCGGCCCTTCCGGTTTCAAGACCACATAGACGGTTTGACCGTTATCAAAATTTCTTTTCTTATGAAAAGGTTCGGCGTAGCGTGAAATATCATAACGAAGCACCACATAATCCCCGCGGAACAGATCGCGCGGGTCCACTGGAAGGGTCGGCAGAATAATTTCCCTGCCATGCGTCACGAGGTATTCCTCGCGTGCCCACAGGCCGCCGACCACGCTGGTCCAGATCAGCACGGTCAGCCAGAATCCGATCAAGGGGCGGCCGGTCATGACGCTCCCTCCCGGGATTTCGAAAAGGCTTTTTTCTGACGGTCGATAAAAACAGCCCATCCGATGAGGAAAAGACCGCCGCCGATAAAAAAGAAGGAGCGCGGCATGTACGCCAGGAACGTATCAAAATAGCGGAAAAGGATCAATGCCACAAAGATCGCCATCCCCCAATTATAAAAAGCGATCCTCTGCTCCCGCTGCCCTTTCACCATAAAAACCAACCCCTGGGAAAAGATGATGAGGTTGAAAAGCACCACATGGAACATCCAGGAAGGCTTGGTCAGCATGACCGCCGCCAAGGTCACCCCCACGAGTCCCAGTACGATCAATTCGCCGGCCCGCCCCTTGTCTTTTTTAATATCTTCCTTCAACACCGGGAACGCGAAACGAAATCCAAGATAAGTCTCGGTGGCAGTCAGGAAAAGATAAAGGGGTGAACGGAAAAAACCGCCCAGATGGTCGTAAAAACGGAAAGAAAAAATAACCACCATGAGCGAGGCGATAAGGATCCCCCCGTAGCAGAAGAACTGAAAGGCGGGCTCCCAGGCCTCTTTCCCCCGCAAGCGCATGCCCACCCCATAGAAAAGCACCCCTAAGCTCAGAAGGCTTAAAAGGATCTCGGTACCGCCGGGAGACACCAGGTGGAAAATTTTCTGACATTGCCAGAAAAAGGTATAGAGCCAAAAAAGAGCGTTGAAACTATTCACGATGATCAGCGCGTTATCCTTCTGACGCACCCCGGTCCAGAAAAAATATCCGAGCGGGATGAGATAAAAAAGCTCCGGGAAGGACTCGAATTTTTGAATGAACGCCAAGTGCCATATTGCGCAGCCGGCGAGCGCCAGGTAGTCGTAAAGTTTCTCGCGCTTGATGACCCAAAGCGCGAGGATCGCCGCGAGCCAAAGATTGGTGTGAATAAAATGGGCCGGCGACACGGCCCGGGCCGCCATCGCCATCAGAAAACACAGCTGGGTGTAAAAAAGACCTTCCTGTTTCTTGATGAGACTATACGGGATCAAAAAACCAAGAAGCAGACAAGGGTACCACCACGACGGCGCGTGAAAGGCGTCTTGATAAAAAAGCTCGCCCAGAAACCATAAACCGCTCGTGAAAAACCAGGCCGGGAAAAAGCCAAGCCCGATCGCGACCGGAAGCGCCAGAGCGCCCCACAGGAGCATCAGGGTATAAGAATTCGCCGGCACATGATAGATCTGCCCGATCAGGGAGATCGTCCC
>CAZSFZ010000019.1:6287-9257 GCA_964606385.1 uncultured bacterium | reverse complement strand
GGGTATAAGAATTCGCCGGCACATGATAGATCTGCCCGATCAGGGAGATCGTCCCCCCAATACCAAAAAGGGACACCAAAAAAGCAGGCGCTGCGTATTTTGCCTGGGCACTCTTGATGAATCGAAAATAATAGCCGAGGTAAAGGGCCCCTAACGTGACCGCCATGACACCGCAGATCTTGACCGGATCCGGGATCTTTTTCCAATTCGCTGCGATGAAGAGAATGATCCCCAATCCGACGAGCACCGCCCCGATGGTGAGAATCGTCCGCACGAGCGACTGCGGGTCCTTTTTCTGTGCCCCCGGCAACCCAGGAAGCTCCGATTGCAGACCGTAATTCTCAAGGAGCACCCGAAAGGAGAACGGGAATATAAAACCGCGCTTCACCCATTTCTTCGCTTCCGCAAGGAACCACGCTTTCCGGGATTCCTCGATCTCCATCGGCTCCATATCAACGTCGATCTGGCGGTCCTTGAGGAACGTCAACATCTCGGAAGCCTTGCCCTCCTCAAGATCATTCAGGTATAAGCAGGGCCGGGCCTGCGCATTGACCCTGAGCGCGCGCATATCCAGCGCGGTCTTTTCGATCACATAACGCGTGATCTCTTCGCGGCACAGCCACCCCCGGACTCCATAGAGCACCAAACGGTATTTCATGATGGTTGCCTTTTCACTTCTTGGATCTTTTTAATTGCTCGGCGTACAAAAAATAGACGGCTGGGCCGAACGAGACGAGCATCACGGCCAGTCCGCACGCGAGTCCCAGCGCGGTCCCGAGCCCCGCGCAGCAATAATCCTTGCTCCTCACATAGATATGACAGGGCACCACGATCAGAAGCTGGAGAACACTCCCCCTGAAAAGCGTGCGGCAGGTCCGCTGCACGAGAGGCTTCGGCTCCATCTTCCGGCTCCAGGTCGAAAAAATAAACGCCCAGGCGATCCATGAGACCGCCAGGACACCCCAGAAGGTCCCGTTGATCCAATTGAACGATGTTTCGCCTTTCATGGCCTCACTTAAAGCCGTGGCCAGTCCGACGAACAAAAGGGCCATCGAAAACGCGGAGACCCCGACCTGCAGCCAAAGCGAGCGCTTCCCCACGGGCCGTTTATTCGAAAGATCGACCGGGATCAACAGAAGCGCCGCCTGGTTCAGCAACAGGATCGCGATCCAGACCCAATACTCCCAGCTTCCGAAGAAAGCGGCCGGCTTAACCTGCTCCGTCGGGGAGACGAAGATCAGACGGGCCGCGGGAACGGTCAAGGCGATCAGCGTGAGTCCATACAAAAGAACGATCCAGACAGGCCATCGTTTCATCAGGTTCCCCTTGTTACGCGCAGCCGGGTTAAACGGCGCCTTTCTTTTGAGCTTTGAGTTGATTGAACCGTTCCACAAGCGCCTTGGCAGCCTGTTGCACTTTGGGGTTCTTGTCGTTCTGGCATGATTGAACAGCGGCCAGGGCCTTCTCATTATCAAAATCGAGAAGCGAAGCCATGATCAGCATCTTGGCCGATTCATCCGTTTCTTTCGTGAGCCTGTCGATCAGGGCATTTTCCGTCTTCTCATCCCGGTGCGGTGACAGCATGTACACGGCAATGATCCTCACATCCCGGTTCGGATCTTGAAGACCCTCGAGAAGATACCCCTGAGCGCCCTGTTTCAGGATCGCTCCGAACCCGTAAAGCGCCATGATCTTCCGGGGAGCGTCATTCGATCTCCAGAAGTCCTTTTCAAGGACCGGGACCGCGCAAGTGCCGTAAGCGGCTAATTGCTGGAATAATTTTCCGCGGGCATCCGCTAATTCCTTGGTGAGCTGCTTCTGCTCGGGGCCGTAGAGTGCCGTTAATTCGTTGGCGACCTTTTGGACGGCCTCTGCTTTTTCCGGGGAACAAACAGAAGGTGACGCGACAGGCTCTTCCGCAAGCAAAGCCACGGAACCACACACGGTCCCGATCATCAGAACGATGGCAATCAAACAATCTTTTTTCATGATAGCTCCTCTCATTAATAGATCGATCGCAGGGCTTATTCTATCGAAAGTTAAAAATATTAGATAGCAGGACTTTTCCCCTCAGCATCGATCTCGCGCAGCACATCGCTCAAGATCAGCTTTTTGGGATCCGGACTGGCCGTGGCCGTCACGGCGTCATGGATATAATTCTCTTCGCCCGGCGCCAGATGCGATTTCAACGCCACCGTTCCCGCAGTCCCCGTGGCCAGGGTTACTGCGCCGGCCCCCAGAAGGCCCGTCCCGCCGCTTGCCCCGGAGGCCGCCGCGCCCGCCGGCATCGCGACCGTCGCGATCCCTCCCGCGACCCCGAGCGTGATCATGGTCGCGGCAAAGATATAGACTTTTTTCCTGTCGCTAATGGGCCCGTCATACGGAACATCCCCGGACTTTGTTTTCGCGTCAAGCATCTTGTAATCGGGACGGAATTCGCGTTTCACAAACCCCCGGAAGAGGTCCTGCGGGTCATCTTCTTTCCGGAGGCTGACGAACGGTTTTCCGGTCTGCGGATGCTCACGGATGAAGACCTTGATGTCGCTTTCCTGGATCACTTCATTCTCCGCAGCGTGGGCCGGACTCGCGCATAACAGGGCTACCAGGACTCGAACGATCCACTTCTTCATGTCGTCACCTTCTGCCATCGTCCCGTCCGGATCGCGTCCTGGATATAAAGCACGACGCTCTCGACATTGTTTTCCAGCGCCGCGTTAAAATTCACCTGCGGTCCGCCTTTCTTCGCGAAAACTTTTTTGGAGTCGCTCTTGCCCGTCGTACGGAACCGGTCCAAAAGCACAAGGCCTTTATCGAACACAAGCGTCTCGGTTTCAAAAGCCACGACTTGGCCTTTGAGGGACACGTCATTCTCAAAAGCCTTGGGCCTGACATAAACCAGATACGGGATCGCGTAACGCTCGAGCATCGCCTGCGTGGGTTCCTCCTCGATCAGGACGAACTCATTGAACC
>CAZSFZ010000019.1:0-6187 GCA_964606385.1 uncultured bacterium | reverse complement strand
CGCTCGAGCATCGCCTGCGTGGGTTCCTCCTCGATCAGGACGAACTCATTGAACCCCCGCTGAAAACCCTCAATCACGATCGGCACGAACGCCTCCCCGATGTGATAAGTCTGGGGGTCCGCGAAACGCCCTCCCTTATTTTTGGAGATCAGTGCCGGGATCGACGGATCCAGATAAAGCGCGACACGGTCAGGCGAAGGTTCGACGCGTTCGTAGAAACGTTGGGATAGGACCGCGGGCGCGTGGATGTCCCACCCGAAAAGTGTGGCGCAGCCCGCGAGAACAAGCGCGCACCAGGCACAGAGGAGGCATGACGGAAAGAATTTTATCAGGACCGAAAGGAAAGGATTACGAACGTTTCCGGGAATAAGCATGGACCGAATGACCATAGAACATGTCGGCACACTCCATGAGGGTCTCGGAGAGGGTCGGATGCGGGTGAACGATCCGGGCAAGCTCTTTGGCCCTGAGCCCCGTTTCGACCGCCAATAAACCTTCACCGATAAGCTCCCCGGCGCCTGCTCCGCAAATACCGACTCCGAGGATCTTCTCCGATTGAGGATCGATCAGCAGTTTGGTCACCCCGTCCGTGCGCTCCATCGAAAGCGCCCGGCCGGAAGCCGCCCACGGGAACTTGACGATCTGCACGGGAATATTCTTCGCCTTCGCCTCGGATTCGGTCAGACCGCACCAGGCCAGTTCGGGATCCGTGAAGACCACCGCCGGAATGACCGCTTTTTTCGTTTCATGCCCGCTCCCCAGGATAGCATCCACCGCAGTCCGGGCGTCCTTGGCGGCCTTGTGGGCCAGCATCATCCCGCCGGTCACATCCCCGATGGCGTAAAGATCCGTCTCGGCCGTCCGTTGGTCCGCATCGACTTCAATAAAACCTTTGGTATCTAATTGGACTTTCGTCCTTTCAAGTCCCAGACCCTGAGCGTTCGGGGTCCTGCCGATCGAGACCAGCACGCGGTCATAGACTTCGCGCTTTTCTTCCCCGCCCACCGTCATCCGGACCTCGATCCCCGAGGCGCAGCGTTTCATTTGAGTGACCTGGGCGTTCAGGCGTATTTCCTTGAAGACCTTCGCTGCCCTTTCCTGAACAAGACGGACCAGGTCCGCGTCCGCTCCGAGCAGGATCCCGCCGAGCGCCTCAGCCACGGTGATCTCGCTCCCCAGCGCTGCGTACACGGTCCCCAATTCCATCCCGATGTAACCGCCCCCCACGACCAAAAGTTTTTTGGGGATATCCGGAAGTTCCAAGGCTCCAGTGGAAGTCACCACCCGTGAGGATTTGATGTCAAACGCGGCGGGCAGCGTCGCCCGCGAACCCGTAGCAATGATCGCCTTGCCGAACTGGACCTCTTTGGGCCCTTCCGCGGTCTCGATAAAAAGGGATTTCGCGTCCTCAAAACGCGCGCGGCCTGTCACTACCCGGACATTCCGCCGTCCCGCGAGACTCGCGATCCCCGTCCCGAGCTTCTCAAGGACCGAGTCTTTCCAGGAACGCAGCTGGTCGAGATGAATGGAGGGTTTTGAGAATTTGACGCCGCATTTTCCGGCTTCGGAGGTTTCATGAATGAGCTTCGCAATATGCAGAAGGGCTTTGGACGGGATACAGCCCCGGTTGAGGCATACCCCGCCGAGACGTTTTTCCTGCTCGATCAGAACCACCTTTTTCCCCATCGCGCCGGCATAGAAAGCGGCCGCGTACCCTCCGGGGCCCCCTCCGATCACCGCGATGTCTGTCTGGATCGTTTCCATGGATACCTTTCCTTAAGAAGACGGAGTATTGTAACAAAACGTCCCGCAAAATGAACGGGCTTTTTGACCGATGGGATCCCGGATCCGGATCTAGTCGGCACTTCTTTGATAGAGGACGGCAGCCCAGCGGCGGCCGCGAAGCGTCCGGAGGCATCTCAAAGGAGGCCCCGAGAATCCTCGCCGGAATGAAGCGAGATTTTGAAGCGCGATCCCCGAAACAAGCAGATGGCCTCCGGGCCGGACACGATCTGCGATCCGCTCCCGGTGTTCCAAAAGCGCCTTGGAAAGAAGATTCGCGCCCACGGTATCGAACTGTCCAGAAAGCCCGGAACGTTTGAGCTGCGCGCAGAAAAATCGTCCGTTCACGCAGAGGTTGTTGCGGAAATTCTTTCCGGCTACAAGGGCGGAAGGTTTGTCATTGTCATACCCGGTGATCTTGCTCGCGCCCAGTTTCGCGGCAACCACCGACAGGATCCCCGTCCCGCATCCGATATCCAAAAAGCTCCCGATCTTTCCCGATAGCGACTCCAGGAGCCGTGTCATGAGCCGCGTGGTCTCATGATACCCGGAGCCGAACGCGCTCCCAGGCTCCAGATAAACCGGCATCCGGCGCCCCGGCCGGAACTTCCGGCGCTCCCACTCCGGCACGATCATGAACTTCGAGGACAAGGGCCGGATGTGATAATCGCGCTTCCATTTATCGAACCAGTCATGACGGCCGAGACCTTTGATCCTGAGCGCGTAGGGACGCCGGCCCAGGGCCTGATATTTTTTCCGGAGGGTACTGGCTTTTCGGGGATCCCGCATGTAGCAGCAGGCCCGGAAGACGCCCTTATAATCCGTGATCACAAGATCATGACCCGGAATACGGCACGCCACGAGAAAATCGCACGCGTCGGCCTTTTCGCGGGACCGCAAGCCGCGGCCGCACAAAGCGACCTCGATAACGGAGTAAGAACGGGAAGGCGGCCGAACTTTTTTCATTCCAGAGGATATTCGGAGACTTTGACGAACTTGTAGCCTTTGGCCTTGAGCTTACGGATCGCCTCGATCACGCCGTCCACGAATGTTCCCGGCAGCGAGGTTCCCCCGAGGATCGTGATGGCTCCCGAAGCCGGATTGGCAAGAGCCTCCAACAATTGTTTTCTATCGAAGGTTTGGCCTTGGGGCCCGCGCCCCGTCGACCCGAGGGCCTCATACCCGAGCGCCCGGACGATCCTGACGGCCACTTCATCATAGTAGCCGGAGCCGGCGTGATAGTACTGGGGCAAAGTGCCCGTGATCGCCTCGATCTTCCGGGCGTTCTGCTCGATCTCCGAAAAGAGCTCTTCGACATTCCCCGTCCCCGAAACGCCTTCGGCTGTCTTGCCGTTCACGGAGCAGGCTTTTCGGGAAACCCCCTGATTGGCGATCTCAAAAAGCGGGTTCGCGGCGAGTTTTTTGAGGACCTCACGGTTCTTGTCGATCCATTCCCCGCAAATGAAGAGCGTGGCGGGGACATTCTCGGCCATCAGGTATTTGATGAGCCTGGCGTCCTCTCCCTTGCCCATCAAGTCGCAGGTATCGATCCCGAGCGCTAAAACCTTGTCTTCTGTTTTCAGGCGCGTCTTCACGCCGGAAACAGATTCTCCCCATTCATGAGGGGCTTGGCCGGAGAATTCCGTCGCGATGATCTCACGGAGAAGTTTGTAATCTTCAGACTCGGATTCCGGTTCGCGTTCCGGGGTCACGGCCATGGCGGGCTCCGCGGCCTGCATCGCGAACACCATAAAGCCCACAAGGATCCAAGCGTTACGTTTCACTCAAAAACCTCCCAAAACAGGGTGCGTTCCGTCACCTAGAGCATCGGACCATTAACCCAATTCTTTGAGCATCTTTCGAAGCAACTCTTTCGGCAACCCCACCACATTTGAATAGGACCCCCGGATCTTCCGGACGATCTTCAGGGGCATCTGGATCGCGTAGGCGCCGGCTTTATCAAAAGGATGGATCGAATCGACATAACACTCGCGCCAGGCATCGCTCACGGCTTTCATCCAGACCTCGGTCTTGCTGTAGCCGGTGATCATGCGCCCCGTTTTTTTGTCCAGGACCGCGAGCCCCGTGTACACCGCGTGTTTTTTTCCCGAAAGCCCGCGAAGCATGCGGAGCGCTTCGATCCTGCTCCGTGGTTTCCCGAGTCCCCGTCCGCGATGCCAGACAATAGTGTCACCCCCGAGCACAAAACGCGCCCCTCGCGGCAATTGGGCCCGGCGTGCTTTTCCGACGGCATGGCGGACGCATAAAACCTCCGGGGCGGTTTTCCGGCACCATCGCTCGCGGTAGGCGCTCGGAACAACCCGGAATGGGACCTCAAGATCCTTGAGAAGGGACTGCCTGCGGGAAGACTTCGAAGCGAGATAAAGAGTATGTCGAAATCCGGTCATGACCAGAGCCTCATAGAGTCAGGTGATAGCCTGCAGCCCAAGATTTTTGGGCAAAAAAAAAGAGGGGGTCGCGAAACCCCCTCTTTTTTCAAAAAACAAACTGCGAACGATTACTTGCCGCCGAGATCCACACCGTTGTTCGGGAGCGGAAGATCCGCGGGAACCGGGAAGGTGACCAAATGGAGCGCGCCACCGACCGTATCCACCACCGCTTCGACTGCGCCCTGACCAATACCGGCCCAAACGTTCTTGCCTTCGTTGGCGTATTGATTGGGAACCGCGAAGAGCTGGATCCAGCCCAACAGCGTGTTCTGGAGACCGAACACGAGCTTACCGGTGACCCTGTCACCGTACGTCTTTTCTTCGGTCCACGGGCTGGCCGCGAAAGCGACAGGCGCGAGGAGCATGGAAAGAACCACTACGAGACTCATGATCTTCTTCATTGATTTTCCTCCTGTTGTTTAGAACGTGAAACTTTCGATTCCAGCAAGATTCCGTTCTGGCTTACTCTACTAAAAAAAAATTATGGATGCAACCGCTTTTTCTTTTTTTAACCAATGCGGCTTGAGGGGGATGATCGAACCATCAGAGCCCAAATTTGCCGGAAACGCGAAGGCTCTTTTAAAGCCGGATTCAGGCGACGATGTCGGATTCAAGCCACGCGTAACGCCCTTCGAGGACTTTCCGGGAAACATCTTTAAAAGATCCGTCCTGATTACGGCGCATGTCACGGAACGTCCGGTCGATGCGCGCGCGCGCCATGCGGCAGAAAAGATCCGCGAGCGGCGTCACCTCGGTGGCTGGAACCCCTCCCCCGATGCGGTTTGCCGCGTACGCGCATACGGCCGCGGTGGCGAAGATACCGCTGCCGGCGTCCACAAACCGCGCTGCCAGAAGCTCCTTCTTCGCCATCCCCTGACGGTGGATCATGATGGCGTGAAAAATACCGCGCGCAAGTCTTCGCGACGCGCGTTTGGCGTAAAAGAGATGCGGCACAAGCTTGCCCGGAACGCCGCGGGTGTCTCCGGCGCTCAGCACCGGCATCCAAAGACCGGGATACCATAACGCGTACGAAAGCCCCATCCCGAGGACCGCCTTTAACTTCAAAAATAGCCCCGCCTTCGGATCAAAAAGGGATCTCATCTTTTTAAGATGCGTGTCCAGGGCCTCCCGGGTAATAAAGAGATTCATGATCTCGCTCGTTCCTTCGATGATCATATTGATCCGGACATCGCGGACCATCCGTTCGATCGGATAGGCGTCGGCGCTCTCCCCGCGGTCTTCGAGTGAACGGGCGGTTTCATAGCCGCGCCCCCCGCGGACCTGCAACGCCTCATTCACGACCTCCCACGCCGCGTCCGCGACATACTTCTTGGCCACGGCCGCCTCCAGGCGAAAATCCGACCCTTCTTTCATGGCCATGTGGGTCGCGTACCAGGTCACGGCCTCCATCGCGAAAACCGACGCGGCCATTCCCGAAAGCTTGGCGGCAACCGCCTCATGTTCCCCGATCGGCGCTCCCCACTGAACACGCTTCACGGCCCAGGTCCGGGACGCCTTCAGCGCGTATTTACAAAGCCCCGTAAGCCCGGCCGGGATCGTCAGGCGTCCGGTGTTCAGGGTCGTCAGCGCGAGCTTCAGGCCCTCGCCTTCCCCTGCCACGATGTTCTCGCGCGGGACCTTCACGTTCTTGAATTGAAGAAGGCCGATCTTGGCCCCGCGGATCCCCATGAATTCACAGCGCTGCTTCACCTCAAAACCCTGACAGTTGGTTTCCACGATGAAAGCCGTGATCTGTTTTTTCTCTTTCCCGTTCACGGTCTTGGGCGGCGTGAGCGCCATCACGATCAGAACGTCCGCGATGGGACCGTTCGTACACCACAGCTTTTCTCCGTTCAGAAGAAAATACTTCCCGTCCTCGACGGGCGTGGCGGTCGTCGTCATACAGCTCGGATCGCTTCCCGCCCCGGGTTCCGTCAGGGCGAACCCCGAGATCG
>CAZSFZ010000018.1:0-45786 GCA_964606385.1 uncultured bacterium | reverse complement strand
CGTCCCCGGAATGCTGAGGTCCCCGCTCACGGCAAGCGCGTCCACGAGCGTGTAGTCCCCGGTAACCGTCAGGTCATTAAATGAATTCCCGTCGGAGGTGATCGTTTTTCCGGAACCAGTCAGCGTAACATCCCCGAGATTGGACATACTGCTGGAAAAGACCCAGTCCCCGCCGACGCTGACATGATGGGAAACGGCATTCAGTGTCCCGGGGACACTCAGTTCGCCGGTCACGATCAGGTCGTCCGTTAACTCGTAGGCGCCGCCGACTGACAAGCTGCCGAAACTAACACCCTCGGAGGTGATCGTTTTTCCGGATCCGGGAGCAAGGCCGGTCAATGTCACGGCCCCAAGATTAATAAGACCTCGTGAGCTCCAGGTTCCTCCCTCGCTGATCGCCTGGGAGGCGGCATCTAAAGTTCCTGAAACGTTCAAATTGTTGATCACGCCAAGCGCGTCCACAAGCGTATAGCTTCCGGTGATCGTCAGGTTATTGAATTGATTCCCGCCCGAAGTGATCGTTTTACCGTGCCCCGTCAGGGTGACATCGCTCAGGTTATAAAAATTCCCGATGAAGGCCCAATCGCCCCCCACACTCACGGCATGAGACGCCGCATTCAAAGTCCCCAGAATGCTGATATTTCCCCGGGCAGTCAGGGCATCCGCAAGCGCGTAAGACGCGCCATTCGATACCGTCAGGTTCTGTATGGATTTCCCGGAGGAAAGGATGGAACCTGAGCCGGTCAACGTCACATTCCCGGCATTGGTGATATTGGAAAGATTCAAGTCTTGGGCAAGCGTCATGGCATAACCCGCAGCATTCAAGCCGCCGGTCACATTTAAAGTGGCGTCCACATAAAGGGCATCCGCGAGCTCATAATTCCCGGAGACCGTAAAATTATCCATGTGCTCGCCGTCGGAAGTAAGGGTCCCGATTCCATCGGCGATCACGCTCCCGATATTGGAAACATTTGTAAAATCAATGCTCTGTCCGAATCGCATCTGGCGGCTTTGGGCATCCAAAGTTCCAGTAACTGTAAATCCTCCATTAACATGCAACGCGTCAAGAAGCTCGTAATCCCCCGAAACGGTCAGATCGACCACTTCTTTTCCTCCGGAAAAAAGAGCCCCGGAACCCGCGAGAACCACATTGCCGGGATTGGTGATCTGGGAAAGATTCAGGTCCTGCCCGACCGTAATCCCCAGATAGCCCGCGTCCAGGCCCACACCTCCTGAAATGACCAGCGCACCGCTGACATCGAGGTCATCGATCAGCCCATAACTTCCCGTCGATGAAGAGATCGTGAGATTATGGATCTGTTTGCCGGCTGAAGTGATCGTGCCGGATTCGCCGTAGAGCAATATATCCGAAACATCCGAAATATTCGTAAGATTAAGGCTTTGGGCTAGCGTGATCCCAAAACCCGCCGCATCAAGCGAGCCATTAGCCAGGTCAAGGGCTTCACTCACATGGAGCGGGTCCACAAGCGCGTAGCTCCCGCCGTCCCGTATCGTAAGGCTGTCAAACGCATTCCCGTCACTTGTGATTGTCTTGCCTGAACCTGTCAGGATCACATCTCCACAGTCAGAAAGACGGTCAAAGGTCCAGTACCCCCCTTCGACGATCGTGTTACCATGCACATCTAGTGTCCCCGGTTCCCGAACCAGGAACTCCCCCGCCACGGTCAAGCCGTCGAGCATTTCATAGGTCCCGTCGATCGTGAGGCTATCTAATACCCGTCCGAAGGAAGTGATCGAACCGGAACCGTCCAAGATCACATCGCTGGGATTCTCGATATGCTCAAAATTAAGATCCCCATTTAAGGTCATATCCTGATGCGCCACATCAAGATAGTTAGAAACTGTGAGCTGTCCGTTGACATGAAGCGCATCGGTCAACGTATAATCACCCAAAACAGTTAAATCGTTGAATTCATTCCCGCCGGAAATGATGTTTTTTCCCGAACCCGTAAGCACGACATCTCCGTAGCCGGAGATGCGGTCGAAAGACCAATGCCCACCTTCCGTGATCGTGTTTGTATCAGCGGCCAGCGTTCCGCCTTCCTGCACATCAAGATCTCCCCGCACGGTAAGCGCGTCTGCCAAAGAATAAGACCCGGTGATCGTCAATCCTTGTGCCGCCGATTGTCCGATGGTTTTACCGCTCGACATGATCGCGCCGGAGCCATATAGCACCACATCCCCGGCATTCGAAAGATTCGTAAGATCAAGGCCCCCCGCAAGCGTTAGTGTATTTTCCTGAAGGTCAAGAACCCCGGCTGAAGTATTCAGCGTGCCGGTCGCATGAAGATCATCCTGCAAGGCATACGTTCCGTTGACCGTCACATTATGCAGCACATCTCCGGCCGTCGTAAAAGAACCGATCGCCGCAGTAAGCGTCACATCATAGGCGTTTGCGATATTCGTAAGGTCAAGGTCATCACCGATGGTCATAGCCTGATTGTTGGCATCAAGAGTCCCGGCCACATCGAACTCGGTGCTCACGCGGAACGCATCCGTCAGCGAATAATCCCCCGAGGTGATGTTCAGGCTCACCAGTTGTTTGCCGGCGGAAGTAATCGAATAAACCGTACCCGGATCGCCGTCAAGGATGACGTTCGTGGCATTCGTGATATTTGTCAGATCGATACCTTCCGCGATGGTCATTGTATTGGTGTTCGCGTTCAAACCTCCCGACACGCTTAAAGCTCCGTTGACATGCAGGGCATCCACCAGGTTGTAGGTCCCCGAGACCGTAAGATTATTAAGTTCCGTGGTATGAGAGGTCAGCGAACCCGAACCGTCAAGCGTCAACGTTCCACTTCCAAATCCATCGATCCTTTGAACCCACTGATAATCCCCATCCCCACCGTCAGGTAAAGGCAGCAGGTCCAGGGGGTCGTCGGCAACCCATATCGCAAGGCTGCCCGCAAACGTCATGTCATTCCCATTGGCGTGCAAATACCCTGTTTGAACCGGCGTTTGAGCCCCATCGTTCGTCGTAAACCAGCCATTCACATGAAGAGCATCCGTTAGGGTGTAATTTCCCGACACCCTGAGATTGTTCACTGATTTTCCATCGGAGGTGATCGTCCCGGAGCCGTCGAGTGTGATGTTGCTACTACTAACATCCGTGATATTCGTGAGATTAAGACTCTGGGCCAAGGTCATACTCCTTCCATTGGCATCCAAACTTCCCGACACATTCAATGCCCCATTGATGTGAATCGCATCCGAAAGATAATAGCTCCCCGAAATCGTCAGGTTACCGAACTGATTCGCCGCTTGACTCGCGTTATTCGAATAGATCGATTTGCTGGTACCCGTTAGTATCACACTCCCAAGTCCGGAAATGTTTAAAAAGGACCAGTCATCAGCCGAAGTGATCGAACGTCCAGCCGCATTAAGAACGCCTGAGACTACAAAGTTGTTCGTTACCGTAAGCGCATCCGAGAGTTGGTAACGCCCTTGAATATAAAGATTCTCCACCGAAGCCCCGCCAGAGGCGAAAGAATCATAATTGGGATCGACAACGGTTAAGGCTTGCGCGTAGAGATCATTAATATTTGAAACATTCCTGATGTTGACATTCCGTTCGAAGGTCAAAGTCTGCGAGTCGGCGTCGAGGCTTCCCGTCACATTGAGAGCACTCTGAATAACCATCGGATCGTCTAGCGTATAAGAACCGGATATCGTCAGAGTCGATAAGGTCGGAAATTCCGTTCCGGCCGAAGCGATCGTTTTCCCGGTGCCGGTAAGCGTGATGTTCCTGAGATTTGTGAAATTATCAAAGATCCAATTCCCGCCCTCGCTGACTGTTTTAAAATTCGCGTTTAGGGTCCCGGAAGTGACCGCTAGTTCACCGCTAACCGTCAGATTGTCCTGGAGTGTTAAGGTCTCGGTCCGGTCGACCGTCAGGTTGTTAAAAACCATCCCGCCCGAGGTGATCGATTCGGAGGTCGTACCCCCGAAATTGACGATGCCGCCATTCGACCCAAAAATTCCGCCGGATCTCACCCAGCTGGCCGTAACATTGGTTGTCGAAGGCGCCGTAAAAGTGCCGCCGCTCAGCACAAAACCGTTCAGGTTGATCGTGTCGTTGCTCACGAAAGTTCCGCCGCCTTGCGCGAAGTCTCCCGTTGTGAACGTCACGATATCCTGCGTGAGGGTATTGGCATATCCCGAACCGACACCCAAATAGCCGACGGAACCCGCGAATCCCGCGTCAATACTCGACGCCTGCGCGGCCCCAAGATCGTTAAAGAATACTATTGTGCCGGCATCCGGCACGACCGAGTCATATTGGTGCGTGACTCCGTTCCAGGTTTTCCAGTTACCGGCGGTCGACCAATTGCCGTCCCCGGCCAATCCTGTCCATTGGGTGTGATACAGGAAAAGTTCGGGGTAAGTGGTGCCCGCTTTAAGGCCCCAAACTCCGGGATCCCATCCCGAAAAGGTCGTCATCTGTTTCATCTGGGCCGTGATTTTCCCCTCGACCGCGCCGGCCCCTTGCCCGGAGCTGGTGGACATGCCTGAAGTTTGCGTGTCCCAAAAATTCTGCGTCGCGACCTGAGAATTTGCCGGAAGGTCCGTATAGAACCATCCGATCAATCCGCCTGAGAGGCCGGCCGCCCCTGAAACGTGCCCCGTGGAATAGTTATACGAAACGCTATGAAACCCGCCTGACATATTTTCACTAGCCCCTAAAAGACCTCCGACATCCGAATAACCGCTGACTGATCCGGTCGCGTAAGAGTAAGCAATAGCACTGTCATTGAAGTTGCCGCCTACAAGCCCTCCAGCCCCGCGATCGCTGATCCCGCCCACATTGACAACATCACCCGTGGCATAGCTTCGCGTAACGCTGGCATGAAAATCGTTATACCCTACAAGACCGCCGACCCATGAGGTCCCGGTGACATCCGTGTTGGCGTAGCTATTGTCTACCACGCTTTGATAGTTGTAGCCGACAAGACTGCCGACATTGTTCCCTCCGAAGACGCTTCCGCCGTCAAGGCCCACATCATGGATCGTGGCGCTGCTCGTTCTTCCAAAAAGACCTACGTAAAGCATGGACGGACGGTTAATGTACAAATTGCTGATCACGTACCGGTTACCATCGAAGTCACCGGAAAAATTGCCGTACTGGTTCCCGATCGGATCAAACCCGTAATAATTCGAGACATCACCCGGATCTCCATAACCTTTGTAGTTCCAGTACTGGACCACCGAAAGGCTGATGTCATTGGCAAGCCTGAAATAGGTCCCAAGATCGAGGAATCCCTTCATTCCCTGGAGACCATAGACGTCATACACCCTGTATGGATCCAATTCGGTGCCGGTGCCGGTAAAACGGTTGAATGCGCCCCCGGGCACAGAAAAACTCGCGGCTGAAAAAGGGATCGAACGGTCCGAAATGAAGATGCCACCGTCCTGAACATAACTGTTCGTCACGTTCAATGAACGGTTCTGGGTGATCGTACCCGTGTAGGTTTCCTTGACCCTGATCCTGGATACGGCGCCGCCGAATCCGGCGTCCATATTCGAATCTTGAACGCTCGTTCCGTTAAAACCCACCGTATCTCCCGCGCCCGGGACTGCGTTCCGGCTCCAGTTCGAAGGCTCCGACCAAAGGCCCGAGCCGGTCCACAAGTAGGTGTCGGGATTAACCCCGAACGTCGGAAGGGCGCTTCCATTCTCCAGCCACTCCACGTCAAAATCCCATCCTTCGGTACTGCTTGCCGCGTAGACATCATGGGAGGATGCGTAAAAATTAGCTAACGTCGCCTCCACATCGATCTTCCCCGCGGCCACATCCCCGTTACCCGTATCCGAAAGCGCGGGATTGTGTCCGGCATCTTTCCACCACCAGTTGTTGATAAAAGTGCTGGCATCATATTTTCCGATGAGCCCGCCCTGGGTCGTCCCCCCGCCGCTCACGACGCCCGTGGAATAGCTGTTCTCCACCTCCGACACATAGTTGTATCCCACAAGACCGCCGGCACCGTCTCCCGTACCCGTCACATCGCCGGACGCGTAACTGTTCATGAGGGTCGATGCCTGATAATTCAGACCCGCCAATCCCCCAACGAAATTGCCGCCGCTGACACTGCTTGTCGCGTACGCATCGGTGATCAGACTGCGGTAGTTCTGGCCCACGAGACTGCCGACATAATTCTGACCGGTAAAACTGCCTCCGATGAGACCAAGATTTTTGATCGTCATATCGGTTGTCGCCCCGAAAAGGCCTACATAATTTGCCGCGGGACGGTTGACCGTCAGTCCCGTGATCGTATGATTTAAGCCATCAAATACGCCTAAAATGGAATTCGTAGGAATGACGTTGTACGATCCCGTGGAAGTACCGATAGGGTCGAATCCGAGGCCGGCGTTCCATGTCGCTGTGGACGAGGCATCAAGGTCATTCATCAGCTTGAAGTAGGTGCTGACTCCGAGATATCCGTTGAGAGCCTGCAAACCGTAGATATCGTAGATCGCGTAGGGAGACCCCGAGGTACCCGCACCCAAAAAGCGGTTAAGCGTCCCGCCCGTGATCCGGAAATCCGCGATGTTCGTCCAAGCCGCTGTCGTGGGATCAGACACATAAGTCGGGGTTCCCCCGGCTGAAGCCTTGAGTTGGAAGATTCCGACGTTATCGATCGAGCGGAGCCTGTTCTCCGTCGCTTCTACGCCATCCGGCGCGTCTCCCGCTGTGATGCTCAGGTTATAACCGGCTCCGTCAATACTCGAACCCGTTTTCATATCGAACACTCCATCCCCATCCGTATTACTGTCTGCGATAATATTCGTATGATCCGTCAGGGTCACCGTCGTATCTTCCTCCACGATAATATCGCCGGCATCCGTAATATTCCCTCCAATGTTCGGACCGCCCGTATCCGTCGGAATGAGTGTCAAAGCACCGTCCAAGTTGTCATGATACGAGGTCCCGACGCTGTAAGTGCCGCCAAGGCGGAAAGTCGCACCTTTTTCGCGGAACGTCTCGGCCTTCAAGGCCCCGGTCGTTTCAATTTCTTCGGCGGCCTGCATCTCAATGTGGCCTTGCGTCGCATCCAGGGTCCCCTTATTTTTGATCGCGCCTTCGCTGGAGGTCACCCTAATTTCGCCCTCCACCGCTTTCATAAGCTCCTCGTTCATCACATCTTCTCGGGCCATGATCTCCAAAACACCCTGCTTCACATCGATCGTCCCCGTGTTCTTGACCTCGCCCTGTTCGGCCGTCAGGTCCACTTTGCCGCCCAAAGCCTCGATCAAGCTCTTGTTGTAAATAGATTGTTTGGCGGTCAATTCGACCGTTCCGTTCAGGGCATCGATCACCCCCTCATTCGTAATATTGCCCTTGGAATCCACCAGCACGCGGCCGTTGGCGGCGTTCAAGGCGCTGCTGTTATAAAAATCGTCATAGCTCACGAATTCCACCGTGCCGTTACGGGCCTTGATCGCCGAAAGCGCGTTGCCATCCTGCTCCAGGCTGATCGCTTTCTCAAATAGCCCGTCCAGCGCCTGCGCGTTCAGGATCACCCGGCCGCCTTCTGAAGAGATCGTTCCGGTATTCTTGATCTGGGCGGAAAGCCCCAGATCGTTGGCGGTCGCCTCATCCACCCCGATGCTCACAAGACCATCCCCCGAGATCCCGACGGTCACAACATTACCGCCTGCCAAAGCAACCGTCCCCGCGGGGACATCGATCAATCCGCGGTTCTCGATAGCGTTGGCGATCAAAGCGACCAGATCACCCTGATTTCCCGTGATCTTGCCTTCGTTCATCAGGAAGCCGCCCTGCCCGTTGAACTGATAATCCCGGGCCAGAAAGTCCGTCACATCCAGATTAAGGGGTAGTGTCGAAGCGAGAAGAGAAGCGTTGTTGAGGTTGATAGCGCCCGTCGAACCGATGTTGATACCCGCGATGTTCTGTAGGATGAAAGCAAGATTTGATAAGTTCAGTGTGCCGAATATATTCGACGGTTGACCACCGTTCACCAAAAGAGCAAGGCTGGCCCCTTGCCCGAGTCCCGCAACGTTATAAATACTGTTCTGGGCAATATTAAATTCGGGGACGTTCCATACGGGATTTCCGGAGACATTCCAGTTCGTCGTGTTGTCCTGGGTGCTCACCTCGACCGAACCGCCTTCAAGGTTGATGGTCTCCGCCACGGCCCACGAAGGAGCGATCGTGAATACGGCAAAGAGCACAGCGGTCAGAAGTGCCGTGATTTTTTTCAAGTGAACTCCTGGCAGGCTCCTCCGGCGATCATGGCCATGGCCGATCCACCGGTCGGAATTGATGGCTCCGGCCTGTTTTTCACCGTACAAAACCCTGCATTGAATTGTAAGGTTTTTGTTTTTCATTTTCCTTTTCCTATACCTATAGAGTACTATGCATATAAATAGAAAACAAGAGCTTGATATAAATAATTTAACTTATATTGCTATTTATAACAATTTATAACATATTTTATAGTTATATATAGCATTATTTGTCATATAAAGATTTGGTACCATTGATAGTTAATTTGAGACTTACTAAAGAGGGTAAAGCTGGAAACGGAATTAAAATCCGGTTCCCGTTAGTGCGTGGCGGAAATGGGCTTGATGATCCGCGCGGGATTTCCTGCGACAACAACACGGACGGGGACGTCGCGCGTGACCACAGCACCCGCCCCGACCATGCTTCCTTCCCCGATGGTCACACCGGGACAAAGGACTGCCGAACCGCCGATCCAGACGTTGTCCTGGACCGTAATGGGCTTCCCCGACTCAAGTCCTTTATTTCTTTCCTCCGCAAGCAGAGGATGCGTGGCCGTATAGATCTGGACGTTGGGACCGAGAAAAACATTTGAGCCGATCACGACTTTTGCGACATCGAGGATAATACAGCCAAAGTTCATGTAAACGTTATTACCCAGCAGAATATTCTTTCCGTAATCGCAGTGGAAAGGGGGCTGGAGCCAAAGATTCTTCCCCATACTGCCGAATAATTCCACGCAGAGGCTAAGGCGCGGGTCTGAGCCACGCAGGTCTGCGGTGGATACGTTGATCTTGTCACAAAGCTCCCGTGCGGCAAGTCTCATCCGCGTCAACTCGGGGTCCAGCGCGTTATAAGGTTTCCCCGCGATCATTTTCTCATATTCCCGCGTCATGACCCCGACCCCCCAAGCGCTTCGAGAAATCGGGCCTCATCCCAAACCTCGATCCCCAATTCCTGGGCTTTGGTCAGCTTGGAGCCGGCACCGGGTCCTGCCACGACGATATCGGTCTTTTTACTTACACTCCCCGACGGATGTGCGCCTAATTTCCTCAAAAGTGCCTCAGCCTCGGGACGCTCCATTTTTTCGAGGGTCCCCGTCAGCACGATCGTTTTCCCCCGCAGGGGGTGATTCCCTGCCGTTTTTTCCAAAAGATCCATCCGGACGCCGGCATCCCGCATCTTTTGAAGGAGCTTTTTGGTGGATGATTGGCTGAAAAAATGACCGATCGACTCGGCGGTGACCGGCCCCACCTCCCGGATCGATTCGAGATCTTCGGGCGTCGCCCTTGAGAGCGCGTCAATATTTCCGAATTTGTCCGCGAGAATGAACGCGGTATGAACGCCGACATCCAGGATCCCTAACGCAAAGATCAACCGCGGCAGAGGACGCGTCTTACTTTGCTCGATCCCCTCGATAAGATTCCGGGCGGATTTCTCCCCCATCCGCTCAAGCTCTTCGAGATCTTTCTGCTTGAGCCGATACAGGTCCGCAAGGTCCCGGACGAGCTTTTTTTCCACAAGCTGGTCAATGATCGCGACCCCCAGGTTCTCAATATCCATGGCCTCACGGCCCGCGAAGTGCTTCAGGGCGCCTTTGAGCTGCGCGGGACAAAGCGGGTTCAGACACCGCACCGCAACCTCCGCTCCGTATTTTCCGGCCTCTTCGCCGCACACCGGACAGTTCTTGGGAAATACGAATTTGGACGGGCTCCCTTTGCGTTTTTCACGGACCACGGAGATCACCTGCGGGATGATCTCCCCGCTTTTTTCGATGAGCACATGATCTCCTATCCTAGCGTCCAGACGCTCGATCTCGTCCTGATTGTGAAGGCTCGCGCGGGACACCGTGGTCCCGGCCAGGCGAACGGGTTTCAGGACCGCCACAGGCGTCAACACTCCGGTGCGGCCGACCTGCACTTTGATGTCTTCAAGAACGGTTTCAGCCTGTTCCGCGGGATACTTGTAGGCGATCATCCATCGCGGTGATTTCGAGGTCATCCCGAGCGTCTGCTGATCCTCAAAACGGTCGACTTTGACGACGACCCCGTCGATCTCGTAGGGGAGCTTGGAGCGCTTGGCCTCGATCGCGTCCACCACGGAAAACACTTCGCTCATCTTCTTGCATTTTTTCGCGTCCGGGATCACTTTAAACCCGAGATCCTTCAGAAAGGCCATCGCTTCGCTTTGACTCGCGGGCTTATGTTGTCCTTCATAACGGGCCAGACCGTGGATAAAGGCATCCAGTTTTCGGCGCGAAACAAGCTTCGGGTCCAGAAGTTTCAGGCTCCCGGCGCAGGCGTTTCGGGGATTCGCGAAAAGCTCCTCTCCGGATCTTTCTTTTTCCCGGTTGATCCGCTCAAACTGATCCTTGGGAATGTAGGCTTCTCCGCGCACTTCGAGCAGTTTCGGAACAGAACCTTCATAGGAAGTTCCAGGCGCCGGGATCCGGAGCGGAATCGAACCGAGCGTCTTGATGTTCTCCGTAATATCGTCTCCGTACCGGCCATCCCCTCGCGTCGCGCCCAGCTTCAAAAGGCCGTCTTCATAGACAAGCGCGATCGAGACCCCGTCGATCTTTTCTTCCACAAAGTAATCGCAGGGTTCCCCGCCGAGCCCCTTCTGGACGCGCGCCGCGAATTCCTCGAGCTCTTCACGGGAATACGTGTTGTCGAGCGAAAGCATGGGCACCTTGTGTTCGATCGTGCGGAACTTTTCAAGAGGCGCTCCGCCCACGCGCTGGGACGGGGAATCCGGACTCCGGTATTCGGGAAAGGCCTGCTCGAGATCGATCAGCTCCCGCATCATGCGGTCGTATTCACGATCCGAGATCTCGGGCTTCGCCTCAAGGTAATAGAGACGGTTATGCCGTTCGAGTTCGGTCCGGAGCTTTTGGATCTTTTTCGCGACTTCTGTTTTATGGATCATGCGGGCATCTCATCTTTTTAAAGCAAGCGATACGCCAAGGAAGCGGGTAACCCCTCGGCCAGGATCTTCTGCGAAGCTTTCTTATTATCGTAAGGGAGCCGCACGATTTCAAACGTTAATTCGCTTTCGTCAAAAATTCCGAAAGAAAGCCGGCGGTCCTGATCGCGCGGTTGTCCGATACTTCCGGGGTTCAGAAGGCAGCGTTCGTTTTTCCGGAGTTTCAGGACCCCCTCTTTCAAGACCCCGCCCGTCCCTTCCTTTTCCGCAAAGAAGCAGGGCACATGGCTATGGCCGACAAAACCATACGGGGTCTGCAATGCCAGGAAAGATTTATAGGCATCGCCTTCGTCAAAAAGATAATGGAAAAGCTCCGGACTATGCGGGGTCCCGTGGGCCAGGGTCTTTTTTCCATCGATCTGCATGAAGGGAAGACCGCGGATCCCGGTGACGAGATCGGGTCTTAAGCGTTTTGCCGTCCAATCGATGGCGTCACGGGCCGTGGCTGTGAATTTTTCAAGAATGTGGTCGTGAAGCACCGCCGCCTCATGGTTCCCGATCACGTGCAGGCGGGCATGCTGAAGCGACCATGACAGGCATTCGTTCGGATTAGCGCCATAGCCGATCGAATCCCCCAGGACCAGGAATTCCGAGAGACGATGCTTCGCGGCATACTCCAGCGCCGCTTCGAGGGCTTCCAGATTGGCGTGGATATCGGCAAAGATCGCGTAGCGCATGTGCGTATTCTCTCACAAGGCGGGAACCAAGGCTATGAGTAGGTGATCTCAAAACGGCCAAAACATCCCTGGGCCGCGGACCAATGAGCCTCAATATCGCGGATATAGTTCTTCATGCCGGATTCGCGGATCGCCGTCAGGAATTCCACAAGGACCTTTTCCTCCCCCTCCGCGGTGACTTCCACCCGTCCATCGTCGAGATTCCTGACAAAACCGGTCACGGGGAACCGGCGGGCAAGCCGTTCGGCCGTGAACCGGAAGCCCACGCCCTGGACCGTCCCGCTGAAAAACACCTGCATCCGTTTCATGATGCCCTCGCCAGGAAATGATTGCGAAAATGAAAAGCGACGATGCCGAACGCGACGGCCACGTTGAGGGAATTTTTAAGGCCCGCCATTTTAATTTCAAGGGTCGTGTCGCAAAGGGAAATGAGCTCTTCATCAACTCCGGAAATCTCGTTCCCGAGCACCAAGCACACCGGACCCGAAGGACGGAAATCCTGATACGGAATGCTTTCGACCAATTGTTCGAGAAAAACGATCCGGTAGCCTTGGGCTTTTAGTTCACGTAATAGTTCGCGAACCTCCCGTCGGTATTCCCATGGGACCTGGGCCTCGGCCCCGAGCGCGGTCTTGGTGATCTGGCTGTCGGGCGGATGGCCCGTGATGCCGCAAAGCCAGATCTTTTCCACCCCCACCCCGTCGGCGGTCCTGAAAACAGATCCGACATTGTAAAGACTTCGGATATTGTTCAAAACGACACAAAACGGGAGTTTCGGTTCTTTTTGGCGGGACTTCTGCCGCTCCAGCAGTTCAGGATGACTTAATTTTCTCACGGTCGGTCTGTCGAGGTTTGTTATCCCAAGCAAGATAACGGCGATAACCCCAGTGGTACAGGGATTCCGGGAGCCGTTTGAAAAGCCCCATGACCATCCCCCACCAAGAGGGCACGTAGGCGATCCGTTTCCCCTCCCGAATGGCTCGTAATATATCGTCCGCGGCCTTTTCCGGTGACGCGATCCCAAAAAGCCCCTTGCGGCCCTGGATCATGGCGGTATCGATAAAGCCGGGACGGATATCCACGACTTTCACCTTCGTCGCGGAAAACCGCTGGCGCAGTCCTTCCATGTAATTGGACATGAAAGCTTTGGAGGCGTTATAAGCCGGTGACCGTCCGCTTCCCCGGTGACAGGCCACCGACGAGATCCCCACGATGCAACCGGAACCTTTTTGGGAAAAATAATCGGCCGCCACGTTCGCCGCGGCGGCGAACCCGAGCGCGTTCACTTTGATCATTTCCTCTTCCAGGTCCCATTGCAATTTCTCATTATGAAAAAGCACCCCGGCATTGATGACCATGAGATCCATATCATGGAGAGCCATAATCATATTCCGGAGGCCATGGATCGCTTCACGGGAATTGCGAAGATCGATCACGCGGGTCTGGCTGGGCCCCGGGAGCTCCTTCTGCAGTTCCTGGAGCCTTTCAATCGACCGCCCGGTCAATCCGACCTCGTAACCTTCCGCGGATAATTTTTTCGCGAGGGCCCGCCCGATCCCCGTACTGGTCCCGACAATAATGGCCTTGGGACTCTGTTTTTTTGATTTATGGATTTCCATCATGACCTTGGATGTGACAAAAAGAAAAGGGCGCTAGTCCCTAACTTCGAGGATCTTAGCGCCCTTTTCGTTGCATTAAACCACTGCGGACTTCTCAGCCTGTTCCACTTTCTTCTTGGCTTCCCGTTCGGCCTCACGCTGGGCTTTTTCAGCGTCACGCTGCTTCTTCTTGGCTTCCTTTTCAGCTTCACGCTGCTTTTTCTTGGCTTCTTTCTCGGCCTCACGTTTCTGCTTTTCAGCATCCCGCTTGGCTTTCGCTTCCTGTCTTTTGGCTTCTTTCTCGGCCTTCAGCTTGGCTCTTTCCGATTCACGGTCCATCTTGCTTTTCTCATGTTCGGATTTCTTTTCCAGCTTTTCAGCTTCATGTTTCATGCCCTGCTCGGCCTTGCGCATTTCTTTTCCGGTCTTTTTGGCGCCTTTTTCTACTTCCTCTCCGGCTTCTTTACCGGCCTTTTCCATATCTTGACCCAACTTCTTCATGCCCTTCTTTTCCTGCCCCGGAGGCACATTGCCGGTCCAGCCTTTTTTCTCACCTTTTCCCCAACCCGCGGGGTCTTCCGCCTTTTCAGCAAAAGCCGGAACGCTTCCGCCCAGGCTGAGTCCCAATACCAACAAAGAAACGCACATCACCTTTGGAAGGCTTGTTCTCATGGTTAGCTCCTTTTTGTTTGAAGACCTTGGCTCTTTGAAATAAAAAGCTGTTTTTTATGCTTATTTTTTGTGGATCAAAATGAATTTTTCGATGGAACGATTGTACGTACGCTCAATACTATCGGGAAAATAACAGGCAGGCAACTGATTCTGCTCACGGTGATAGGCAACGCATTCGCAGCAGATCCCTTTGCGGGAACAGGGCTCGTAGGAACAATTGCAGGATTTTTTATTGTTCTCGATCTTGCATTCCATCATGAAGAGGACCTCTTACAAATTATCGGGGTAGTAGGATTTGAACCTACGGTCTCTACGTCCCGAACGTAGCGCGATACCAGGCTTCGCTATACCCCGATAAATATCTGACAGAGGAGGAAATGAAACGGCGGGAATTATAACACCCTCATGAGGAGTATACAATAAAGGGATTAATCCGCCACAGCCAAGTCGGCCGCGGCGGCATTCTGTTCCGCAACTGACGGGACGGGAACGCTCCCCCTCCGGGAAGCCGGCGCCTGGGTCAAAAGGGCGGCTTCCATGACTTCCTTGAATACAGGAGCCGCCACCACCCCTCCGTAATACATGGGACGCGCTTCATCCAACACAACGACCATGGCGTAGCGCGGATTTTCCGACGGGGCGAACCCCACAAAGGAAGACATGAACGAGGAGTGGGAGTACCCTTTGCCTCCCGGCAGGATCTTTTGCGCGGTCCCCGTCTTGCCTCCCGCGAGCACGTCCGGGATCTTGGCTTTGGTCCCCGTGCCGCGCTCGATGACCTGGGTCAGGATGTTGCGCATCGTCGCCGCGGTTTCGGGATTGATCACTCGATGCTTGATGATGGGTTTCTTGTCCTTAAGCGTCACTCCGGCGGGATCCTGGATCTTGGAGATGATATACGGCTTCACAAGATTTCCTCCGTTCGCGATGACAGACATGGCCGTTACCATCTGCAGGGCCGTCACCATGACTTCCTGGCCCATGGGAATGTTATAAGGGGACGTTTTGGACCACTGAGCCACAGGCCGCGTGTAGCCGGGAGCTTCCCCGGCCATATCCAGACCGGTCTGGGCTCCAAAACCGAAACTTTTGACGTAATCCTGGAACCGGTTCGCTCCCATTTTGAGCGCGATCTTGACGGTACCGATATTGCTCGACTTCACGATCACTTCCGTCACGGGGATCGTCCCGTACCCGTGTACGTCGTGGAGCACTTTGTAACCGTAATTCCACTTGCCGTTCTCGCAGTTGATCGGAGTTTCCGGTGTCACGGTCCCGTCGTTTAAGGCGCCGCTCGCGGCCACGATCTTGAATATCGATCCCGGTTCATACATATCCGTGACCGCGCGGTTGCGCTTCACGTCCGGCCCGACATTCGCATAATGGTTCGGATCAAAACCCGGCTGGTTGGCCATCGCAAGGATCTCGCCCGTCCTCGGATCTATCACGATCGCCCAGGCTCCTTTGGCCTTCCATTGCTTGAACGCCTTCTCCAGCGATTTCTCAGTCAGGTATTGAAGATGCTGGTCAATCGTCAGAACGATCCGGTTCCCGTCAACCACCGGAAGGCTTTTCATTTCAAAAGCCTTGATCTCGCGCCCCTTCGCGTCGCGCTGGGTCACGCGCATGCCGGGTTTCCCGCGCAGTTCGTTGTCCATGGACCGCTCGATCCCTTCCACCCCCTGATTATCCACGGTAGAAAAACCAAGGACCTGGGCAAGCATCGGCCCCTGCGGATAAAAGCGTTTGTATTCCTCCAGGATCCCCAGCCCCGGACATTCGAGCTTCCGGATCTTGTCCGATTCTTCAAAGGTGACACGCCGTTTCAGCCAAACAAACGATTTATCCCGGCTCAAACGTTCCAGAACCCACTTATAATCAAGTCCAAGGATCTTCGCGACTTGGCGGCTGAGCTCCTGACGCTCTTCATCCCGTAAGGCGCGCGGCACGCCATAGATGGACGGGATCTTGAGGTTGGTCACGAATTCTTTTCCGTTACGGTCGGTGATCTGCCCCCGCAGTGGCGGCACATCGATCGTCAAATAATGTTGCCGGTGAGCCAGGGCCAGCAAGGAGGGCTGGTGGAAACAGGTCAGCTGAATGATCTGATAAATGACGAGGCAGAAAAAAATGAACAGAACGATATAGAGGAACCAGAATCGACGCGGCGAAAGCAGCGCACGCATTTGCTAGCTGGCGAGATCGGTCTTGGCCTGAGCGGTCTGGATCCACCGGCCTAGAAAATTCGAGACCTCGGAGGAAAAGGTCCGCGTGGCCTTTTGTTCGGACACCACGGGGATCATCAACTGCGGCACGGGCGGGACTTCCACGACCTGGATCTTGTTCGGAAGCGCCAAGCCCATGTCATGACGCTTCATTTTTGCTTCAAGAAGGCGGGGGGCCCTCAGCTGATCGACTTTGAACTGGAAACGGCGGACAAGTTCCTGTTTTTCGGCAAGTGCGCGGGAGCTTTTGTGGATCTCAAGAGAGACGAGTACGGAAGCGATCTGCAGATGCACATAAAAAAGCATCGCGCAGGTCAAGATGCCGATGAGCACTAAGATCTTTCCGCTGCCTTTCATGATTTTTTTTCGATCACTCTCAGTTTTGCGCTTCTTGCTCTTGGATTATTCAATATTTCAGAACGGTTTGCAACAACTGGTTTGCGAAAAATCAATTTTCCGCGCTTTTCGTCGTCCCATTTCCGGAACTGTTGCTTCACGATCCGGTCTTCGATCGAATGAAAGCTGATAATGCCGAGCCGCCCGCCGTTTTTAAGGTGTTCGAACCCCGCCGTCATCCCTTCCTTGAGGGCTTCCAGCTCGTCATTGACCGCGATCCGCAAAGCTTGGTACACCTTGGTCCCCGGATGCCGCCTTGCCCAAGAAGGCCGCTGCCCTTTTTTGAACCGCATGTGGGCCGGCAGCGCGCTTTCAAGCGTTTCATTGAGTTCGGAGATCGTCCGGATGGGTTGTTCACGGCGGCGTTCAACGATCAGGCGGGCAAACCTTCGCGAATGGCGCTCTTCGCCGTAGTGATAAAAAATATCGGCGAGTTCCATCTCGGACATTTGCGCGAGCAACTCCGAAGCTTTCAAACCGACTTCCGGGTTCATCCGCATATCCAATTCCTCTTCCGTTTGGAAACTGAAACCGCGCTTCCCATCCGCCAACTGCTCCGACGAGGTCCCGATATCCAGCAGGACCGCGTCGAATCCAACGACCCCCAACCCCGAAAAAACCTTGTTGAGAGCCCTGAAATTCTCATGGATCAAGGTAACCCGGCGATCTTCGCCGAATAACGTCCGGCATCTCGCGATCGCCTCAGGGTCCTGATCAAAACCGAACAGTTTTCCGTCCGGGCCGATCTTTGCGAGGATCGCTTCGGCATGCCCCCCGCTGCCCAGGGTCCCATCCATCACAATGGCCCCGGGCCTTAACGCCAGATGCTCCAGGACTTCCTGTAAAAGAACAGGATTATGACGCAAAACTAAGGATCGCCTCTTCCTCGGTCGAATAACTTTCCATCAAACCATTCACGCCGATCATCTGGAAGGTCCGCTCCACTTCCGGGCGCAGGTTGCAGAGCTTGATGTCCCCTTTTTGCTCCCGCACCTTGCGCAAACGATCGACCAGGATGCCGACACCGGCCAGTTCCACATGCTTCGTATCTTTGAGATCCAGCAACAGGCGCTTGTGGTTCCTGTTCAACAGACGGTTCATACGCCCTTTCATCTTGATCATGCTGAGCGCGTCGAGATCGCCGTTAAAACGCAGCACATCCACTCCCACCTTCGTTCTCGCGTGATAGACCATAATGGCTCCTTTTCTATTCTGAGGCTAATTTTTCAGCAAGTTCTTCGAAATGGTTCTTATGATGATCAAAAAAGCCCTGCCATTTTTCTTTCGCCCAGATCTCGATACGGCTCGACACACCGACGATCATGACCTCCGACTTGATGTCGGCATAGGTTTTAAGATAATCCGGAATGAGGATCCTTCCCTGTTTGTCGCAGACCACTTCCGAGGCGCCGGAAAAGAAAAGCCGGTTGAACGTTCGGGATTCGGCTTTGGTGAAAGGCATGTCGCGGAATTTCTTTTCTTCCGTTTTCCACTGCTCTTCCGTGAACACGAACAAGCACTGATCGAGACCGCGGGTGATGAAAAAACGTTCCACGTAGCGTTCTTTGAAAATCTCGCGGAACTTGGCGGGGATCATCACGCGGCTTTTGGTATCGATCACATGTTCGAATTCACCGTAAAACATGGATTCTATTTCCTTTCAGGGTTCCCACTTTTTCCCACTTTCCCCCACTTCATTATCGGCTGCAGTATAGCTTTCCCTTAATATCGTGTCAACATTCTTTTTTATAGGGAAACTGTCTCCAGGGGCCTCCCCGGTCAGTAGGCAGAAACCTCCTATACAGGCAAGAAAAAAGGGCTAAAAGAGCTGGGAAAAACTTAGTCAGAAATAGGAATCAGGCTTATGGGAGGAAACAAAAAAAAAGGCGCTGGGAGGGGTAAAGCGAATCAGTTCTCGAAATAAAGAATGCGGGAGCAATTTTCGCAAACAATGATCTGCTCCCCCAACCGGATCTCGTTCAGAAGTTGCGGGCGCAACTTCATCTGACACGCGGCACACACCTCGCCATGCACCACTGCGAGCGCGAGCCCTTCTTTTTTCTGCGCGATCCGGTCATAGAGTTCCGCGAGTTCCGGCGGCAATTGCGCCACCGATTCTTCGCGCTGTTTCTTGATCTCCGCGAGCCGCCCCTGCATCGATTTTTCCTGGGCCGTTAATTCATTCTCACGGTCCTGAAAGGATTTTGTGACGGAAACAAGTTTTTCTTTTTCTTTGCGGGCCTCATCCTTGGCGGCGTCTACTTCGTCCAAGATATGGATGATCCCTTCTTCGAGCAGCGAATTATCGGCTTTGAGTGAAGCGATCTCCTGTTGCAGGGCGCCGTATTCCTTATTGGTCTTGACCTGGGAGAGCTGTCCGTCGAGCTTCTTGATCTGCCCTTCTTTCTGCGCAAGCTCCAGCTCCTTCTCCTTGAGCTTCAGCTGGATATCTTTCAGGGACTTTTCGAGCTCGTTCAATCGGGTTTTTTCAAGCTCCAGCTCGGATTTAAGCTGAACCCGCTGGGCGGGAATTTCCTCGAGCTGTAATTGGGTCTCGTGGATCTCACTGTCCAATTGCTGGGCTTTTTTAAGGACGTCTAGATTTTGCGTAATGGGGCTTGGCATAATTAGGAGGGATTATAGAAGAGATGACAGGCACCATCAAGAACGAAATAAGCGCGTCAAACCCCGGAAACCGGCTCAGGCCCGCTTGAGCGCGAGCGACAATTCGGCAAGACCTGAAACTTCCTCCGCCGTTAAACGGGCGTATTGCATAAAGCTATGGGACGGCGATCGATCCAATGGCGGTATTTCGCTTTCACGGGAAGGATTAAGAGCATGAACTAGTGAAGGAACCCATTTACAGATGCGAACGCCCGCCTGTTGCCTCTCCCCGCTCGAGAGCCCCGCGTATTCAAAAAAGCTCAGCCGGTCGCTGAACCCGTTCATCCTGAAGATCTGCTCGCGGTCCAGCTCGGGATAAAAAAGATAAAGCGACGCGTCGTTCGGCATGAGCACCCAGAGTTTTTTGATCTCCTTCTGAAGCTCTTCTACTGAGAAATCCCGCATGGAACGGTAGAAGATACGGACCCAAACCTGCGCGTCCTTGCTTTTAAAAAGGAACGGGGCCCCGTGCACATCTTCGAGGATCACTTTGTCCTCATGGAGTTCCTGGATAAGAGAACGGATCGATTGGAAGATCCCCTGACGGAAGGCGCGTTCCTGGGTAACGATCATTGCGGCACCTCCACAAAAACCTTTCGGGACTTTTTCTCCAACGATTCGATCCACTCCGCCAGCATGAATTTCTGGAGGTTGGGCCGGACATTCCAGGATTGATATTTGAGCAGCTCCGTGTGAAGCGCTGAGGAAAAATACCGGGCAGGATCCGCCAGATCCATCCAGCCAAGCCAACCCAGCTCCACATCCAGGTGCCGCAGCACAAAATCCGAAAAACGCTCGAACACCATCAATCCTTGAGCCTCGTTCGCCTGTCCCGACAGTGTCATATAACATTCGAGCTGGGGATTGATCGCAAGCCCGACTTTCATCATCTTGTAGGCTTCCGTCAGGGATTCCGCCGAAGGCTTCACGACCAGCACCCATTTATCGAGCAATGCCAGGATCTTTTCGTAGTGCAAAAGTTGACGGTACTCAAAATCGAGAAAAATATCGCGGCTTTGCAGCACCCCTTCGGTGCGCGATCCGGCCGGCCGGTTCACAAGCTCACGAAGCTCATCCCAGTAAAGGCAGCACCGTTCAAGATGCGCCCCAAAAGATTCGGACCTGCCGTTCACGGTTCCCAGCAAAGCCTTCGCATGACGCGAAAGAACGCTCAGGATATTACAAGCCTTATCCGGAGACGCGATCTGGGACGCAAAAAAGGTGTTGAGCAGGAGCGAATCGCCATCGGCATCGGGGCTGGAAACCCCTACGATCTGGACCTCTGGCGCACGAGGTCCCTGGGGAACTTCGGCGGCTGCGCCAAAAAGCGGCGAAATGTCCTTGAGCCCCCGCACCAGCTTCTTGGAATCACTCATCAGACAAACTCCATGTAAGAATCAACGCCGCCATAGGCATTCTGTTTCTGCACCGGCTGGTTGGGGTCCACCTGCCACTCCCCGTCCACAATGAACTTGTAACGGAACGTTTTCAATTCCACCGGAATGACCTTCTGCCAAAGACCGTCCTGGTTCCGGCGGATAAGCGGCTCCGGAACCCAATGATTGAAATCGCCCGCGACCTCCACCGAAGAAGCCGTTTTACTTGAAAATTGGAAAAGGATCCCGTCCGAGATCTGGCGCGGGCCGAAGTGGTTCTTATAGACCTGCTCCCAGCCAAGCTCTTTGGAGGGAAGCTTGCGGTTCCAGTCCCGTTCCAGGTATTCCACCGCCAGGTTCAGGTAATCCTGGAACGCCGGCGATTGGGGCGCGTACTGGGCAATGCTTTGACCCGCCGCAGCAGCTTCTTTGAGGCTCGTATGTTCATGGATGATCGTTGTAAAAAGCCGGTTTTGAAAATGGGCTTTCACTTCTTCATAGATCTCATGCGAGAAATTCGCCTCGGAGTTGAAAATCGTCAGCAAGGCATGGACCTCCAGAGCGGTTTCCCGGCTCCGGTTCACGACCTGCAGCGTCTCGGAGATCTTCGCCAGCCCGTGAAGGGAGAAAAAGGATGGTTCCACCGGAACGATAATCTCATCGGCGGCATTCAGGGCATTCCAGGTAAGCACTCCGAGGTTCGGAGGACAATCCAGAACGACATAATCGTAATGATGCGACTCATCCTGGATCCGGCTGAGCAGATCCCGGAGCTTAAGATGATAATTAGGAACAAAACCGTATTCCTCTTCGAGGGCGTTCAGGCTGGTATTACAGGGAATAAGATCAAAATCAGGCTTGAGGGGACGGATCACCTGGGATAGGGATGGCGCAATACTTTGAAGCGGACTCAACAGGTCATAGAGCGTCAGCATCCCCTTCTGCGTTTTGATCCCAAGACCGATCGTGGAATGCCCTTGCGGGTCCAGATCGATCACGAGAACCTTTTTCTGAAGAAAATTGAGACACGCAGAGAAATTGATACTGGTCGTAGTCTTCCCGCATCCGCCTTTTTGGTTCGCGATCGCGATAATTCTCAAAAAGTTCGTCTCCTTGATCTAAATAGAATCGGTGTTAATGTAACGGCTTAGCTTATTAAAGCTTTATAGTAATGAAACGGCTTAGAGGAGGGCTTGCAGGAAGGAAAAAAATTCGGACTGGAAATTAAAAATCCGGCTTCGCTTTAATAACTTCGATGGGAACAACCGGTTTATCGGACGGAAAAAATACGGGAATTAATGTTTTTCGAACATCAAAAGCCGCTCGATCGGGACGACTCCTTTGATATCCCCCGTCCGGTCGGTCACAACGGCATAGGATTGCCGCTTTTTCTGAAGGGTAAGGAAGGCTTTCTCGAGAGAAGTATCCTCCGGAATAAAAATAGGGGCCCTGAGGAAATCATGGAGTCCCTGGGCGTTTTCCGCCTCCCAGAGGATATCGAACACGTAGACCATCCCCATGACGATCGAGGGGATCTCCTCATAGACAAGCATCATGCGGACCTGTTTTTCCCGGGCGATCTTTTTGACATCCTCGATCTTGCTGTGAATGTCCACCATCGGCACCTTGGCCGCCGGCACCATGACTGAGGAGACGTGGATCCTCTCAAAATCGAGGATCGTATGGATCAGCTTTCTTTCCTGGGGGCCGACGATCCCCCGCTGCGTGCTTTCCTCGATCAGGGAACGAAATTCATCCTCATTGACAAAGATGTCACGGACCTGGCTTTGATTGAAAGAGGGCCATAAGAATTTCAGCGACTTGAAGAAAAGGATGATCGGACCGTACAAGATCGCCTTCAGCCCTTTAAGCCAGAACGTTTGCCCCAGCAAAAAAGGGATCGCTGTGAGGCGGCCGTAATCTTTCGGGGCCATTTCCGCGAAAATGATGAGCACGGGAGCGATGACGAGCATCACGGCCCATTCACTGTTCCAGCCGAGGTATTCTTTAAAGAGATAGGTCACGATGGAAATGGCCGCGACGTTCACGATATTATTCCCGATCAGGATCGCGGTCAAAAAATAATTCGGCTGCTTCTGGAGCTGCATGATGAAACGGGCATTCTTGTCCCCAGCATCGGCCATTTCGCGCAATTTAAGTTTATTGGCAGAGACAAACGCCATCTCGGCCACTGAAAAAAATGCCGAGGCTCCCAGAGCGAGAAAAAACATGATCAGGAGCCCGATCATGATTTCCTCCTGACCGAAATCTGATGGATGCGTTGCTTGATCATATCCTGGATCACGAAATCAAACTGCTCCGTGCTCAGCGCCGCTCCTTTGACGGGAACCACGCCCATTTTTTCAAAGAGGTACCCCCCAAGCGTCGTCGCTTCTTCCGATTTGAGATGCGAAGAGAAAAAGTCATTAAAATCCTGAAGGCTGGTCTTCCCCTCCACCAGATAGAGGTCCTCTCCCGAACGACGGATGGGATTCTCGACCTTGGCGTACTCATCATAGAATTCCCCAAAGATCTCCTCCAAGATATCTTCCTGGGTCACGACCCCCGCCGTGCCTCCGAATTCATCCACGCAGACCGCAAACCGCTCGTTCTTGACCTGAAAAGTCTCCAACAGATCATCGATCCGTTTGCTTTCCGGGACAAAAAGCGGCTCGCGCATGACTTGTTTTAAATCCGCGAGCGGTTCCTGAAGAAGATAGTCCTGGGACTCAACAACCCCGAGGATCTGATCGAGAGATCCTTGAAATACGGGAAGTTTGGAAAATTGATATTTGCGGATAAGCTCCTCATGCCGCTCGGGAGCTTCATCGATATCGAGCCCGACGAGATCCGTCCGGGGCGTCATGATGCTCTTCACAGGCCGCTCCCCGAGGTCCAAAAGTTTCTGGATCATGTGCCGCTCCTGCCCGCCCAACACCCCTTCTTCCTCCCCGATCTTCACAAGCACCTTCAGCTCTTTTTCCGAGATCATGTCGGATTGATCGATCTTCTCATGGACCAGGAGCGAGAGGATGCGATCGGTGACAAAACGCATGAGAACCCTGATCGGGGCGAACAAAACGGCAAAAAACCTGAGGGGCAATGAGACGAGCAGGGACATCTTGACGCGCGACCGGACCGCCAGGATCTTCGGGAACATCTCGCAAAAAATGATAAAAAATATCGTCAATAAAGCCATGATGACGCCGAGATAAGCGCTATCAAAGAGCTTGAGGGCGATCAAAGCGACGATGGCCGTGGCCAGGGTGTTGACCAGTAAATTCCCGATCAGGACCGTTCCGAGGGTCCTTCGGGGGGCCTGCAAATGTTCAAAGATCCATTTTGAAAGGTTGGGATAATGTTCTTTCAGTTTTCGCTTATCAAGTTTCGAGAGTGAGAACAGAGCGGTTTCGGACGCGGAAAAGAAAAAAGAGAGCACGAAGAGCACGCCCAGAACGATCAAATGCAAGCTGATATCCATAGCCTAATCTTTCCCGTAGAGCGCATGCGCCCGAATATACTGGAGGACCTTTGGTGATAGATCATCGTCCACATGTTGTCCGCGCTTGATGGCGTCACGGATCGCCGAAGACGAAACGGGACAAAGAGGCATGAGGATCCGCTCCGCGCGGGCATGTTCGAGCACAGGCATATCACCGGGACCCCGATGCGCCACCAGAAACCGGACTTTCTGTTTGAGTTCTGCCGCGCGATACCAGCTATCGATCCCCTCAAAGGAGTCTTTTCCAAGGATCAGGAAAAGCTGGGCCCCTGGGAACTGTTTTTCAAATTCCAGGACCGTATCAAAAGTGTAGGAAACCCCTTTTCTTTGCAGTTCGCAGTCCGAAAGTTCGAACGAAGGTTCCCCGGCGATCGACAAACGGACCATTTCATAGCGATCCTGGAAGGCTGTCCGCAAGGGCTGTCCTTGTTTATGAGGAGGCTGAAAGGCGGGAACAAAAATGACTTTATCGAGCGAGAATTGTGTCCGGGCGTTTTGCGCAAGCTGCAAATGCCCGCGGTGGACCGGATCGAAGGTCCCTCCGAGAATACCGATCTTCATGCGGAAAAACCGCGTTTAGGTGCGTATATGGCCATTCCCTTCCACGATGTATTTATACGATGTGAGCCCTTCCAATCCCATCGGACCGCGGGCATGGACCTTGTCGGTCGAAATACCGATCTCAGCCCCAAACCCGTACTCAAATCCGTCCGAAAAACGGGTCGAAGCATTGACCATGACGGAGGAGGAATCCACCCGGGCTTTAAAGATCTCGGCGGCTTTCCTGTCCCGGGTCACAATCGCGTCCGTGTGATGAGAACCAAAGGTCTCGATATGACAGATCGCTTCCGCAAGGTCTCTGACCACACGGACGGCAAGGATCTTTTCCAGGAACTCATGGCCATAATCGGACGCCTTCGCCCGCGCGGCCCAGGGAATGAAACGGCATGTCGCCGCATCCCCACGCACTTCACAGCCCTCACGCTTCAAAGGATCTCCAAGCCTCCGGAGGAACTTCTCAGCAATATCTTGATGGACTAAAAGCGTTTCCATAGCATTACAAACACCGGGACGCTGAAGCTTGGCATTCACCGTGATCGAAACGGCTTTGGCGAGATCCGCGCTTTTATCGACGTACACATGACAAATCCCCTGATAGTGTTTCACCACAGGAATGCGCGACATTTCGACCACGCGGCGGATGAGTTTCTCGCCGCCCCGGGGGATCACAAGATCGATCCTTCCTTCTTGTTTGAGAAGGAAATCCAGAGCCGCGTAATCCGTCGTCCGGACAAGATTCACATGCGAAGGTGAAAGACCAAATTTTTTAAGGGATGCCTGGAAGATCGAAACAAGCGCGCGGTTGGAAGCCATCGCTTCACGGCCTCCGCGCAGGATCGCGACGTTCGAACTTTTAAGACAGAGCGCCGCGCATTCCACGGTCACATTCGGGCGGGATTCGTAGATCATCAGGATCACACCGAGCGGCACGCTGACCTTCTGGAGCTTGAGTCCGTTCGGACGCGTCCATTTCGCCAGCACCCTGCCGATAGGATCGTTCAGTTTGGCCACGGCACGAACACCTTCCGCCATGGCGCGGATTCGTTTTTCATTAAGCGTCAAGCGATCGATCATCGCTGACGATAGACCGGCCTTCCTGGCGCCGGCAAGATCCTTCCGGTTCTCCGCGATGAGCCAGGACGTTTTCTTCTCAATCCGGGCAGCGGCATCAAACAGCAATTTTTTCTTAAAATCGGGCGCCATTTGTCCGGCCGCCATCGCGGCCCGGCGCGCGTCCTTTAACATGCTGTCGAGTTCCCTTTTCCAGCTCATCGCTCACTCCAGATCACAAGATCGTTCCGGTGAATCGCCTCGTCATGGGGTTTCTTGCCGAGGATCGCCTGGATCTCGCTTGTGCGTTTCCCGGCGATACGATTCAGATCGCGGCTACCATAGTGGACCACACCCCGGCCAATGACTTTCCCGTCCTGGGTCTCCAATTCCACCACTTGTCCCGCTTCAAAATTTCCCTGGACCTTGACGATCCCGCTGGGCAGCAAGCTCTTCTTCGCCAGAAGCGCCTGGTAAGCCCCGCCATCCACGGTCACACTACCGCTACGAATCGCTGAGAACGCGATCCATTTATGCCTCATGTCTTTCTTGGTACCGGAGCTGATAAACAAGGTCCCGACATCTTTCCCGGCAGTGATATCGCATAAAATATGCGGCGCGTGGCCGTTTACGATCATAAAAGGAATGCCGAGCCTCATGGCCACTCGCGCCGCCTTAAGCTTCGCGCGCATCCCGCCCACCGTCTCCTCGCGCTTTTGTTCTTTTAAATGCATGACCAGTTTATTATCGATCTCATCCTCCGAGGTCACTTCGCGCACCCGGGTCCCGTCTTTCAGCAAAAAGCCCTCCGCGTCCGAGAGATTGATCAAAAGGTCCGCGCCCACAAGGTGCGCCACATGGACCGAGAGGATATCGTTGTCCCCAAAGGCGATCTCTTCGACAGCTACCGTGTCGTTTTCGTTCACAATGGGAAGAATATCAAGCTTCAAAAGCGTATCGAGGGTGTTACGAGCACAGAGAAAGCGTTTGCGGTCCTCAAGACCGTCGCGGGTAAGAAGCAATTGCGCGGTATGCACATTTTTTTTCGCAAAAAAGCTCTCGTAGGCGTGCATGAGCTTTCCCTGTCCGATCGCAGCACACGCCTGAAGCTCCGCCATTTCCTTTGGACGCTTCTTAAAACCGCAACTTTTCATCCCGAGCGCGATCGCGCCGGAGCTGACCAGGACCGGCCGCCGGCCTTTTTTGATCAGGGCGTCGATCTCACCGCAAACGCGCGCGTGTTCTTTATGGGAAAAACTTTCCCCGCGTGTTTTGAGGATGCTGGTGCCGATCTTAATGACAATTTTTTGGGCGCGACGGATACGTTCAGTCATGTCGTTCGCTCTCGATCTTCTCGTGGATGAATTTCATGAGAGATTCTAACCCCTCCCCCGTTTTGACTGAAATCAAAAAATAGATCTGTCCGGTGCTCTGGAGCTCTTCCTGGATCTTCCCGACATCCTGCCCAAGATCGATCTTGTTGACGACCACCACACTAGGGATCTGGCGGTAGGCTCCGTCGTATTCATACACGATCCGCTGCAGGGTGCTCAGGCCTTCGATCGCGCTTTTTGAAAACTTCATTGAGGCATCCAGCATGAAAACGATCAGCCGCCCGCGTCCCAAATGCCTCAAAAAATCGGTCCCCAATCCGCGTCCGTCCGTGGAACCCTCGTAAAGGGAGGGCAACTCGCAAAAATTGATCTGTTTATATTCATCATATTCATGAACACCGAGCACGGGACTGCGGGTCGCAAAAGGATAATCCTTGCCTTCCACAGGGGCGCGCGTCAGATGGTGCAAGAGGGAGGATTTTCCGGATCCGGGAAGCCCGACGAGAAAAACGTCCGCCATAATCCGGAACTCGACATCGATCTCAATGCGCTCACCTTCTTCGCCCGAGGTGGCCGTCTTATCCCCGATATTGCCCGACCCGCCTTGCCCTCCGCGGGCCACGATCACTTCTTCGCCTTCAAGGTAAAGATCGCGGATCGCCAAATGGTTTTCGCGGCGATAGATCGACGTCCCGAGCGGAACGAGGACGATCAGGTCCTCCCCTTTGCTTCCGCGGCGGTTGTCACTGCTGCCCTGTCCCCCGCATTGTGCTTCCAGATGCTGTTTCAACCGGAGCCGGTCCAGGCCCGGCGCATTGTGCGACGCGCGGAAGATCACGCTTCCCCCGTCGCCGCCATCAGCGCCGTTGGGGACTTTCTTATGGTCCTTGCGGTGGTTGTAACTGTCGCAGCCTTTGCCGCCGCGCCCGCCCTGTACTGTCAAATGAATTTTATCAACCAGCATGGTCCCGATACCTTTCCATTGAAGAAATTATTTCTGAAACTGGGGCGATCCTCTCCCGTTACGAAAAAATACAACCTAAGTCAGGATTAAAAGTCCCCCAAAAATAGAAAAGGCCAAAAAGCTTGGGATCGCTTTTTAGCCTTTTCGAACTTGAGGGTTCTGGATTAACTAGGAATGATATGGACAGATCGATTCGCCCGGAACTCCACGATCCCAGCACGCTTCGCGAAAAGAGTGTAATCGGTGCCGATCCCGACAAAATTCCCGGGACGATACCGCGTTCCGCGCTGACGCACGATAATGCTGCCGGCGGTCACTTTCTGTCCGCCATAGGCCTTAACGCCCAAACGCTTGGAATTGGAGTCTCTTCCGTTGGTTGTACTGCCCTGACTTTTTGTATGTGCCATTTTTTCCTCGAATTAAAATTAACCGACTTTGATCTCTTTGACGCGCAACCGGAGCAGGTCCTGACGATGTCCCTGCTTCTTCCGGGAGGATTTACGGCGGCGCATACGGTAATGAACGATCTTGGGACCCCGGAATTCTCCCAGGTTCTCACAGATCACTTTCGCTCCCGCGACCATCGGGGCACCGACCTTGACCTGAGCCCCGTCCTTGACCAGCATGACCTGGTCCAAGACCACTTCCTTTTGGCCTTCCGCAACCTTCAATAACTCGACTTCGATCACCTGCTGGGGCGCCGCCCAATACTGCTTGGAACCCGTCTCAACAATTGCGTATTTTTCCATGAAATGACTCCTTTGAATGTAAGAGAGCGCATATACTAGGGGAATTCACTGGGGCTGTCAATGCTTTTTAAAAAACTCTAACCCTTTTATTTTGAACAGGTTAGATAGCGAATGGCGAGAGCTCCCCATAACGGGCTACTTTTTCCAATCGTTCAGGGCCCAGTCGAAGGAGGGATAGTCGATCTTGTACTTGCCGGATTCAAGATATTCCCCTTTAGCCTCATCCTCCAGGTAATAAACCAAAAATGACAATACCGCGTTTTGCCCATCGGTGAATTTCCCGCGAAGCTCCGGGGTCCCGAAATCGAGCGCGAAATCCTTTTCGTACCATTTGAAGATCTTCGAAAGTTTGATCTTTCTCCGGCCCGGCTTGATGTCCACGTAAGCGGGGTCCGCCACAAATTGGCGGGTCAACAGGAAAAGCTGTCCTTCGACCTTCGGTCCCGTGAAAGCATCCCGGGAAAGTTTCGGGCCGCCCTTGGCAGCCAAGGAAAGCACAAGATGGATCTTCTCATCGCGGTAAACACCCAGCAATTTGTTGGCGCGAATGTCGTTCAGACTGTACTGCGTTTGCCCCGGACCTTGTTCGCCAAAATGGAAAAGCGCGATATCCCAGAAACTCGCGACTTTTTGAACGGAAGTCACGGGATAATTCTCAACGACATGCTTGATCAGTGTGAGGTGATAAACGTTCAACCAGAACGCCAAGGCTTCTTCGCGGGGCCACGACAAGATGTCCTTTTCTCTTGTCGTGGTGGCTTTCGCCCAGAAAAGTTCAAGCTCCCGGGGGTCCTGGGCGATCGACCGGTAATCCACCTCCCCACGCTCGTTCACATATTTCTTCAAAAAAGCATCCCAAAGGGCATAGTCATAAGGTTCGGCCGCATGCAACGCCGCGGGGCATGCGATCGACAACACCAAGACCACTGAAAATATTTTTTTAAAAAACCTCATCGCTGACGCTCCTTAAAAACGAATTCCGTGTTTTTTGAGAAAAAGTTGATCGTCATCATTCAGTTCGCAGGTCAGCTCCCCCGACTTCAGATACTCGCCGACAGCCCCCTCTTCAAAGATCTCTTCCAACTCATCGAATTCTTCGGGAGAAAGCGGCGACATATTCAAAAAAAAGATGTTCACATCAGGGCTTTTATCTTTCATATCCTTCAAAAACTTCATCATCTCCGCGGGGCTTTTCCCATCCATCGGATACTGCCGCATGATCTTCTTAAGAAGGTGCATTAATTGCTTCATATTTTGTTCGAATTCTTTATCAAAACTCATAAGAACCCCTTTCAATTCGAAACTTTATGAGAACGTCTCTACCGATGATCGTCCAAATAAGCCTGAGCCGATAATGCCGCGGCACAGCCTTCCCCGCAGGCCGAAACCAGCTGCCGCACAGCTCCCTGACGCAATTCGCCGGCCGCGAAAACCCCCGGGACAGAAGCCGCCAGCGAGGCATCCGTGACCACATAGCCCTTGGGATCGAGCGTTACAAAACCCTGGGCGATCGCGCTGTTCGGATCATGTCCGATAAAAACAAAAATACCGTCCGTCCGGACCTGCTGGACCGCGCCCGTTTTCACATTCTTTAAAAGAACGGCTTCCACCTTCTTCTCACCCTCAATTTTATCAACAACGGCATCCCAAATAAAGTCAATCTTGGGGTTTGCTTTCGCCCGTTCCTGCAGGATCGGGCTGGCGCGTAATTTGTCGCGGCGGTGCACGATCGTGACCTTGTCGGCAAACCTTGTCAGAAAGATCCCTTCCTGAAGCGCGGAATCCCCGCCGCCGACCGCGATGATCTTTTTGCCTTTAAAGAACGCTCCGTCGCAGGTGGCGCAGTAAGAGACCCCTTTCCCGGTCAGTTCTTTCTCATTCGGAAGACCGATCGTACGGAATGATGCGCCCATGGCGAGAATGACCGCCCGGGCCCGGTAACTCGATTCACCAGTGAGGGCTTCGAATCCTTCTTCTTTCTTTGATAGTTTCACGACTTCTTCATAGACAATATGTGTGCCATAGCGAACGGCCTGGGCCTCCATTTTCTGGGCGATATCGGCTCCCAGAACGCCTTCCGTAAAACCCGGAAAATTTTCCACAAGGTCCGTCGAAGCGATTTGCCCTCCCGACACAAGTTTTTCGAAAAGAACCGTCGACAGATTCGCGCGCGAGGTATAGAGCGCGGCCGTGAGCCCGGCCCCGCCACCGCCAATAATGAGAACATCGTAGATCTTTGGATCCATAAACTAGACCTCGTAAACGCTTGCCGCTTTGAGGACCGTTTCCTCAGCGAAAACGGGCACCTGCGCCCGCAAGGCGATCGCCACGCTGTCGGAGGGACGGGAATCGATCACCACTTCCTCTCCGTCCGCTTTCAGGATATGCAGTTTGGCATGGAACGTGTTGCTTTCGAGTTTGTCGATCACGACCTTTTGAAGCTGCCCCCCAAGCTCCTGAACGATCTTGAGCATCAGGTCATGGGTCATCGGCCGGGGCGGCTTGACATTACCGAGTTTTAATTTGATCGCGTGGATCTCCGGCAATCCGATCACAACGGGCAGAAAGCGATCGCCGTCCTTTTCACGGAAGACAACGAGCTGTTCATGCCGATTCTCATCGACCTTGATCTTGCTTAAGACCATTTCAATCATCAATGGCCTCGGGACGGACGCGGGACGCGTGGTATTCGGATACTGCGGAAGAACCCTGGGCTTTCCGGGGATCCGAAACGGGGATTTCGTGCTTGTTCTTTTCAGCCAGATGACGCTGGGCCTGTTTGGTTTCGATCACCTCACGCTCGATCGCTTCCTGTTCCGCGAGAAGCTTGCGCATTTCTTCTTCGCGGTCGCGGATCTCGGTTTCGATCTTTTCCTGTTGCTTGACCACCTGTTTCAAGCGCATCTCTTTGGACAGAAGCTGTTCATGAAGCTGGGCTTTTTTCTGTACGGTTTCGCGCTGGTCCAGTTCGGTGTGGAGCTGCCGGATCTGTTTGCGGGCGTTCTCGAGGTCCATTTCCCGGGCTTCAAGCTGCGCGAGCCTTACCTGCCAAGATTTTTGCTGATCCTCGAAAGCGGCGCGCATCTGCCGAATTTCCTTTTCGAATTCCGACGCCCTTTGCTCCCACCGCTTGGCCTGCTGGGTCTGAAGCTCCAGTTCCTGGATCAAGCGGGTCTCGCTCGACTGAACGATCCTCTTCCCCTCCTCGAGGTTCTTGATCTTGGCATGAAGTCCCTCGACGAGGGTTTTTTGATTCTCCATTTCCCGGCGAAACTGGGAGGCCTGGCTCTCCCACTCTCTCCGGGCCTGTTCCTGCTCGTCTTTGGCGCGCTGGAGGTCGTTCTTGACCGCATGAAAACTTTTAAGGAGGGCCTGCTTTTCCTGGAGGAGCTCTTTGTGAGCCAGGTCGCGTTCCTCGATCTGCTTCAACAATTCTTCGGACTTATGGTCTTCGGAGCCGAGCTTCTCTTCAAAATACTGACGGGTTTGACGGAACTCCTCGCGGAGAAGCTCATATTTCTCTTCCGCGTGGTTCACCAGAGTCTGCAGCTCCTGGACCTCTTTTTCTTTTTGTTTTTTGGCGGCTTCACTCGCCTGCGCTATTTTTTCCTTCTCAAACACTTCAGCCTGCGCTTTTTCAAGCGCCTTGCGGAGCTGGCTGCCGCTTTCCTTCAGGGCAAGGCTTTCCTTAAGAAGCTTTTCGCGTTCCTCTTCGAGAATGCTTTTGAAATGGCGCGTGTTGGAATTGGCCATGCCGTTCTTCGCGGGAGGCCGCGTTTCGCCGCGCGATGAGAGCCCCTCGGTCTGGACCCAGGACCGGATCTCCCGGATCGCTTCGTGATGGTCTATTTTTTCGGTTTCATTTTTTTGCGAGGCCGCGTTCGGGGGAACGGCGGCACTATGAAGAAAGGACAAGCTGGGCGGTGTCGGCCAAACGGTCCGGTAGCAACGGCGTTTGAGGAAACTGTCATTACTGACAACGATCTCGGATTGGAAACCGCGGAAATATTGTTTTACCTGAAGCGCGGTCGCATACAAAAGGTTGTCCATGAGGATGATCGGGGTGTTCTGGACGAGGTCAAGCGCTTCGTCTGCGGGGAGACGGAATGCTTTGGCGATCTCGCGAGCGATCTTGTTGCGCTCAAGTTCGCTCTTGAGAGGGTTCACCACCACGAACCAATCCTGGCCGCTGGGTTGTGATTTCTTTGTACCTGTAAGCATGTTCAGTCTTGAAGATCCGTGATAAGAAACTTAAAGGGCATTCGGCGATGGGCTTGATCGTTTACTTAAAAGGTAATGCGGTCCGCGATCTCATGGACCACCGGGATCTCCCACTTCTCCCCCATCAGGACTTTGACGATCCCGATGAGCGAAAGGATCCCGAACACAACGAACGCCAGCGTAAAAACCAAGTCCCCCATCCAGGGCACGACCTTGAGGATCGCGGCCGCCAGCTCCAGGATAAAAAGCACCAACGCCTGCTTCCCGTGGAAAAGGGCGAACTTATTGTTTTTTTTGAGCGCGAGAGGCACAAAACAAAGAAAGCTGAGGTACCCGATCGCCGCAAAAAACAGGGCGTCCTGGACCTCCGGGTCCTTCGGGGCTCCGACTGGATCGTTTGGATTCATCATGTCTCCTTTTCTGAACTTCTCGGCCTATTATAGGAACTCCCGCGCTTCATCGTCAAGGAACAATCCTTGGGATCGCGAAATTTTGCGGGCGAGAATTGAACGCTCGGAAGGCTCAATTCACGGAAGGCTTGGTTTCCGTACAGACCCGGGGCAGTGACCGCTCCATCGGAATGAAAAAAGTCCCCACTTCGCAAACGCCGACGAACATCCGGCGCAGCATATACACGGTCCCCATGCCGAATCCTGAAAAAAATCCCGACCCTCCCTGATCCTGCATGTCCGAATGGACCGTGCAGGGAATCTCGGCCAGACTGGTCACAACATTTTCGAGCCCGCGCCCGAACTTTGTCCCAACCCCGTACATATAATCCCCCACCGTAGCCTCTTCCGCGGAAAACACCAGCACGGCCGGGCACATCATTAGTGCGATAAGGAGTACTGATATTTTTTTATGCATTGCGGTATCCCCTCTAGCCTTTCCGGATCAGACGCCACGGATGCAATTTGAGATCCGCGGTCATGTCCCGGAGATTCGCCGAAACTTCCTGCAGGTTCCCGATGCTTTTTGAAATTTCTTCCTTATTGCCGCTCACGATATCATTCGTGGTCTTCAGCAGGGGGTTCAGGCTTTCCGTCATTTGCGACACTTCATCCGCCAAAAGGTTCATTTTCCGGATCAACACATGCATCGCGATGGGGTCCACCCCTTCGATCACTTGCGCCGGATCTTTTGCGGGCGCGTCCTTGGATCCCACAGAGATCTCGATGAATTTTTCGCCCATCATGCCCAGCGTGTCGATATAAGCCACACTATCCTGGCGGACATAAGCATCCGGCGAAACATTGACCGTGACGAGCACGGGTTTCGGCTGGCCCGCCCGGAGTTCGATGCGGGTCACCTTCCCCACTTCCCGGCCCGCGTAATAGACCGGCGCGTCATCCGCAAGACCGCTCAAATACCCGAATTCCACCTTCCACTCGTTGGCCCCTTTCTTGAAGTAGCCGCCCACAACGAACGTGAGCACGAGAAGGAGCACGAGCGTGATCAGGACAAAAAATCCCGACTTGATCTCGGATGATGAATAACTATTCGATGAATCCATTTTTTCCTCCTTACAGGATCGCTTCTAAGTGGACAAAAGACCTTTTAAATAGGCCTCACTGGTTTGTTTGAACGGGATGACCCCTTCGGATTCTCCCCGGATGAATTGCTGGACGTAGGAATCTTTGGAATTCTGGATCTCTTCGGCCGTTCCAACCTGAAGCACTTTGCCTTTGTGCAGGATGATGATCTTATCCGCGATGCGGAACGCGCTTTTCATCTCGTGTGAGACCACAACCGAGGTGATGTTAAGTTTTTTGCTAAGGTCCAAGATCAGTCGATCGATCATGCTTGCCGTGATCGGGTCCAAGCCCGCACCAGGTTCATCATAAAAAACGATCTTGGGGTCGAGCGCGATCGCGCGGGCAAGCGCCACGCGTTTTTTCATCCCGCCCGAGATCTGGTGCGGCATAAAATCCTCGAAACCCGTAAGGCCCACGAGCTCCAACTTCACGCGGACGATGATACGGATGATCTCGGGCGAAAGGTCCGTATGCTCTTTAAGCGGTACGGCCACATTCTCGCCCACGGTCATGGAATTAAAAAGGGCGGAACCCTGAAAAAGCATGCCGAATTTGCGGCGCACTTCGTTCATGTCTTTTTCCGAAAGCCCCACAATGTTCTGTCCGTCCACAAGAATCGCCCCGGAGGTCGGCTGATGAAGCGCGATCAAATGACGGAGAAGCGTGGTCTTCCCGCACCCGGAACCTCCCATGATGACCGTGATCTTCCCGCGCGGGATGGTAACATTGACGCCATCCAGGACCTTAAGGTCCCCGAAACGCTTGATGAGGTTTTTGACTTCAATGACGGATTCTTCCGAAACGCTCATAGATCCTCTACGCCGGCAAGGCGTAATAAATGACCGCGGTTGCCAGACAGTCCACCACAATGATTAAAACGATCGAGATCACGACCGCCTGCGTCGTGGCCTTCCCCACCGCGTCGGCGCCGCCCGAGACGGAAAGCCCTTGATGGCAGCTCACCAGCGCGATCAAGATGCTGAAAATAAAACTCTTTAAGAGTCCGGTGTAAATATCTTTGAGACAGAGGGCTTCGATACTTTTAGCGATATAGAGATGAGAATTGATCCCAAGCCCCGTCACGCCGATGGCCCAGCCGCCCAGCATCCCCGTCACGTCCGCGATCACGGTCAAGCACGGAAGCATCAGCGCCAGCGCGAGAACGCGAGGCACCACAAGATACCGGATCGGATTGATCCCCATCGTGGTAAGCGCATCAACCTCTTCCTGGACCATCATGGTACCGATCTCGGCGGCCATGCGCGCGCCGATGCGACCCGAGATCACGATCGAAGCGATGAGCGGTCCCAGTTCACGCGCCATCGCGACACAGACAAGACTTCCCGTGTACATAATGGCGCCAAATGTCTTGAGCGAATACGCCGCCTGCAAGGCAAGCACCGTCCCGACCGAAGCTCCCACAAGCGAAACGATCGCAGTCGAATCGATGCCGATCAGGACCATCTGGCGAAAAAGGGATTCCCGGGGAATGACTTTTTTCTTGTAGAAAGCGGACAGGGCATATCCCACAACGGCCGAACCGAGATTCCAGAGCCTCGCGACACCCGCCAACACAAAACCCACTGTTTGACCGATACTTCCCGCGATTTCTTTCATGAGGGATCCCTAACGCTTTGTTTTCTTCAGGCTTTGACGCTTAGTCCGTCCACCGCTTCTTTGACGGTCGGCATGATCTCAAAAATACTATCGAGTTTGGCGATCTCAAAAACACCCCGCACCGTGGGCGTTAACGCAGCCAGGATCAGCCGGCCCTGATACCTTTTGGATTTTTGAAAGGCTTCTACAAAGGTCGCGATGCCGGAGCTGTCCATATAATCCACGCCCGCGAGGTTCACAAGGATCTTGGGCGATTGTTTGGACGTCAGTTCCGTCAACTTCTCACGAAGTTCCGGCGAGGAATGATAATCCAACTCTCCGGAAAGCTCGAGGATCTGGATATCCCCCTGGGTCGACGATTGTATTTTCATGCAGCACCTTCCTTTTTCGAATTCAACGCTTGTGTTTGATCAAACGAAGCCGGTTTATTTTCGGGTCATGATCGTCGTAGATCATCTGGTCCATGATCGTCCGTATAAAATGCACTCCCAAACCGCCCGGTTTTTCCCGCGGCAATTCCGGCGGCGGCACCTGGGTGGGGTCGAACTTTCGTCCGTGATCTTCCAGCATGATCTCGATCTTTTCAGGAGATGCCCGAACGAGAACCCTGATCTTGCCCGCCGTTCCCTGATAGGCGTGACGGATCACATTGGTCAGCGCTTCATCCACCGCCAACAGCACTTCTTCGACGGTCTTCTTTTCCCATCCCGCGTCATTCAGGATCTGCCGGAGCTCTTTACGGAAAGGCGAAAGAACCTCCGATGAAGCATTCAGTTCGAACCTTTTTTCCACTCGATCCCCCGCTGGAGGAGTTCCCGGAGGATCGTACGGGACGAAAAAGCCTTCCGGGACCTTTCTTTCGCGAAACACATCTGAAGATAACGCGCCACAATATCCACTTCCAGATTCACCTCGGAACCGACATGCTTGATCCCCAGGGTCGTCACTTTCAGCGTATGCGGGATCACGGCGATCTGGAACACCTGCCCGCGGACCTTTTGTACCGTCAAACTGATCCCGTCGCAGGCGACGGAACCCTTATCCGCGAGAAGTGCGATTATAGCCTCGGAGGCCTTGATGAACAAAGTGGTATTTTTCTTCCTTTTTTCGATTTTCACGATCGTTCCGCGGCCGTCGACATGCCCGGTCACAAAGTGGCCGCCAAGCCCGTCGCCGAGTTTGAGGGACCTTTCAAGATTGACTTTGCTGCCCAATGCCAGCCGGCCCAGCGTCGTCGCGGTGAGAGTCTGGCGCACCACATCCGTTTCAAAATAGCCTGGACTGACGCGTACGGCGGTCAGGCAAACGCCGTCCGTCATAATGCTGTCACCGACCTTAAGGCCTCTTTCCTTTTTTTGGAATTGGAACCTGAAACGGATCTGTCCGCCCCGTTCTTCTTTTTTGATGACCGTGCCCTGGTTCTCAATAATGCCGGTAAACATAATTTCTCCTTAATTTCTCGTCATGCCCTGTTTTTAGAAAACACGCCTTCAAAAATCCAATCATCTCCGGACCGGACCACTTTGCCGGGATGAAACTGGAATGCCTGGTCCGGTGATCCCACTCCCAAACCTTCCACCGAAGTTTTGGCATCCCGGCCCCCGAAAACCTTCGGCGCCAGGATCCAGTAAGCGCGGTCCACGCATCCCGCTTCCAAGAATGACCAAGCTAGTTCCCCGCCGCCCTCCACCAGAAGCTTGGTCACGCCAAGCGAAGCAAGCTTGACCAGAAGCTCGCGGATATCGATCTTCCCATTTTTTTCTTTGCTGGGTAAAAGCATTAGCGTCCCGCGCTGGGTACCGGACCTTTTAACGATGGCCTTGAGGTCCCCTTCCGGAAAAACAAGGATCGTGAGCCGGTCATCTTCAAAGATACGCGCGTTGGACGGCCAGCTTTTCGCGGAGATCATCACGATCTTCCAGGGTTTTCCCGCAGCAAGCGACCGCGAGCCCTTCGGCACCGTTAATCTCGGATCATCCAGATAGAAGGTGTTCTTCCCGACCAAGACGGCTTCATGTTCGGCGCGGAGGCGATGCACAAATTCGCGCGAGGGCGGTGAGGAGATCCAACGGGAGCGGCCCGTCCTTGTCGCGATCTTACCATCGAGCGTCTGCGCCATCTTAAGCGTCACGAACGGACGTTTTTCGGTGACATATTTAAAAAATCCTTCGTTCTGCCTGCGAACCTCCGCCTCCAGCACCTCGACGATGACCCGAATGCCTTGTTCGCGCAAAAAACGGACTCCCTTGCCGCGATTGAGCGGATTCGGGTCGAGGCAGCCGATCACGACCTGCCTGATACCTTTTTCGACGATGAGCGGCGCGCAAGGCGGGGTTTTCTGCCAGGTGGAGCAGGGTTCCAAGGTCACATAAAGCGTGGCACCGCGGGCCCGCTTCCCAGCTTGGGCAAGGGCATTCGGCTCGGCGTGCGGCCCCCCGAATTTTTCATGATGCCCCGCACCGACAAGTTTTCCTTTGGAAACAACACAGGCGCCCACCATGGGGTTGGGACTTACGTGAAAGCGTCCCTTCTCCGCTAGGGCCAGGGCCCGTTTCATCCAGACTTCATGCGGCGGAAGGGTCATGGTCCTTGGGGTTGACGGGTTTTTCGGTGTGATTGATCTTGTCGAGAATACCGTTCACGAATTTCCCGGATTCCCCCTGAGAGAATTTCTTCGCCAGGTTCACGGCTTCGTTGAGGGTCACTTTGGGCGGAACATCGGATAAATACAAAAGCTCATAGGTCGCAAAGCGCATGATATTGCGATCGATCATGGCCATGCGGGAAAGCTCCCAGTTGTCCGCGTAGCGTTCGATCACCTTGTCGATCTCGGCCTGGTGCTCGACCGCGCCTAAAGCGAGCTTCTCCGCGAACGCGCGGGTCTCTTCGGAATAGGCTTCGTCCTGCTGGGACCAGAATTTTTTGACGATCTCGACCACAGGCTCCGGATTCATTTCATACTGATACAGGATCTGAAGCGCGCATTCACGCGCCTGGGTTCTTTTGCGCAGCATCGGTGCCTTTTAAATGGTCCGGACCGGGATATTACCGGGATCTCTTCCGGAGCTTTAGATTTTTCTTCTTTGAAGATAACTGCTGGTCAAGGTCCGCGATCTCAAGCGCCGCCAAGGCCGCCTGTTCGCCTTTATTCCCGTGCTTCAAGCCGGCACGATCGATCGCCTGTTCCAGATTGTCCACTGTAAGTACGCCGGTCGCGATCGGCGTGCCCGTCTCAAGCGCCACCTGATCGATCCCCCGTGTCAGTTCATTTGACACGCATTCGAAATGATAAGTCCCGCCGCGGATCACACAGCTAAGCGCGATCACCACGTCACAGTGTTTCTGGGTCTTCAATTTCTTACAGAAAAAAGGCACTTCCAGACCGCCGGGCACCCAAACAACTTTGATGTTCTTGTCCGGCACGCCGGCCTTGCGAAGGGTCGTGAGAGCGCCCTCAAGCAAGCGGTCCGTGATGTATTGGTTGAACCGCGAAACCACGATCCCGAACTTTTTGTTCCCCGGAACGATCTTTCCGTGACAAACCTTCATGGGGTGGACTCCTCGTCAAAAAGATGCCCGAGTTTTTCTTTTTTGGTCCGCATATACTTAGCGCTTACCGGGTTGGGAGGCATGATGATCGGAAGCCGCTCCACCACTTGCAGTCCATAACCTTCCAATCCGACGATCTTGCGAGGGTTATTCGTCATCAGCCGAAGTTTAGAAAGCCCGAGATCATGAAGGATCTGCGCCCCGATCCCGTAATCCCGGAGATCCGGTTTGAAGCCGAGCGCCTCGTTCGCCTGGACCGTATCCAGGCCGTGCTTGTCCTGAAGCTCATAGGCCTTGATCTTGTTCGCCAGACCGATCCCGCGGCCTTCCTGACGCATATAAAGGATCACACCGGCGCCTTCGCGCTGGATCATCTTCATGGCTTCCACGAGCTGGTCCTGACAATCGCAACGCAGCGAACTCAGCACCTCTCCCGTGAAACATTCCGAATGAACACGCACGAGCGCCGGCGCGTCTCCGATCTTTCCCTGGATCAGCGCGACATGCTGCGCTCCGTCCAGGATGGATTCATAGATCCGGATCGTCCAGGTCCCGTACTTGGTCGGCAGCTGGGCTTCGCTCACTTTTTTCACCAACGCGTCTTTTTTCGTGCGATACGCGATCAGGTCACTGATCGTGCCCATTTTGAGGTGGTGGATTTTGGCGAATTCCACAAGGTCGGAAAGACGCGCCATTTTGCCGTCGTCATTAACAATCTCACAGATCACGGCAGCCGGCGGGAGCCCGGCGGCCTGCACGAGGTCCACGGCCGCTTCGGTATGCCCGGCGCGGCGCAACACGCCTCCCTGTTTGGCCCGCAGCGGAAAAATGTGCCCAGGGATCACGAAGTCCTCCCGTGTTGTTTTCGGGTCCGCCAAAAGCTCGATCGTTCGATTGCGGTCATAGGCCGAGATCCCGGTCGTAATGCCGGTTTTCGCGTCCACGGACACCGTGAACGCCGTTTTCATAGGATCTTCGGGGTTGGGATTCATCTGATCCAGCCCAAGGGCATGGATGCGTTCAGCGGTCATGGGCACGCAGATCAGTCCGCGGGCGTGTTTCATCATGAAATTCACCATCTCAGGGGTCGTCTTCGAGGCCGCAAAAACGATGTCCCCTTCATTTTCGCGCGTTTCGTCATCGGTCATGATGACCATACGTCCTTCGCGAAGATCCTGGATAATCTCTTCCATTTTATTGACCGTCATGACTTCTCCAATTTAATATCAACGCCGCATTGAGCGATATAACCCATTCATTCTAAATGAGTTGCATCACTTGACAGATGAAGGCGGAACAGCTACCTTTAGATTGAAGGGCATTATAACATAATTCTTTGACAATGAGGAGCGGCAGAAGCAGTAAAAGTTCTGTGACCGTTTCTCTCAAAAGCTAAAGCCCCGACGTGAACAAAACAGCCACGGCCTAGAGGGTTTCGCCTGACGAGCAATGCGCGTTTATTACTGATACTTTGCTAGAGAAAGCGGGATTCTCAAACTCACAGTTGGGGCTTTTTTTATCCCCCGCGCCTCACGCAGGCTTGTTGGCCTTTGACTTCAAATGGGCTCCCAGCTGGTCCACGGCATCCATAATGTTGATCGGAACGGCCAGTACGACGGTATTGGATGCCGTCGGTCCAAGCCCATCAATTGTTTGAAGGGTTCTGAGCTGCATTGCGCCGGGACTCTCCGCCATCGTTTTGGCCGCCAGGGCAAGGTTCCCCGCCGCTTCCCGATCGCCTTCCGCTTTGGTGATCGTCGCACGTTTTTCGCGCTCGGCCGACGCCTGACGGGACATCATTTTCTTGAGCTCTTCCGGCATATCAATGTCCTGGATGCGGATGCCCGTCACTTCCAGACCCCATGCTTCCGTATCTTTCTCCACGTTCGCTTCGATCTTCTTACCAATCTCCTCGCGCTCAGTCAGCAACTGATCGAGCGTCATTTGTCCGATCACATCCCGAAGCGACGTCTGGGCGTATTGAGAGATCGCATAGCGGTAATCCTGGACCTTGATGATCGCGTTCGCCGGATCGTCCACCTTGAAAAATATTACGCCGTTGATCTTGACGGGAACGTTGTCCTTGCTGATCACCTGCTGGGCCGGAATATCCATGGTAAGCACGCGCATATCGATCTTGCGGCATTCCTCAACAACCGGAATGATGAAAAACAGTCCCGGGCCGGCGACACGGCTGAATTTCCCGAGCTGGAACACCACGCCTTTTTCCCATTGCGCGGCCATCTGGATACCGGAGGCGATCACCATGGACAAAAAGAACCAACCCATACCCAGTATCCCGCCCAAGGCCTGATTGGCCATAAAGATCGGGGCGCCTACCACGAAACCGATGATCAGCAGTGCGACGAAAATAAGCCCTGAAATAGGATTGTTCATGGAAGACCTCCCTGTGGGGGTTGGATATGTTTTGCGGACAGCGGGTTGAGATGACGAATGATCGCTCAGAGATTCGAACAGATCGATCAAACCGGGTTCTTTCTCCATACCGCGTTTTCCTCATGTAAATGAGAACGACGGAGCGGATTCTAACCCAGAACCCGGATTTTTACAAACCTGATTCCCGCCCGAAAGGTTTTAGAGGAGCGATTGAAAGTTGATCGCGTGGATCGTGAAATCCCCGGTCGCGTCGCCGCCCTCTTGGGGGTCCACGACAAGATCTATCTCTTTCACGGCACTAAGAGCCGCCTGGTCCGGGAGATTGATCATGAGGCTTTCAAATTCGGCCCCCGACTGCAGGGTCACCGTGGTCACATAGACCACTTGCCCGTTGCTATCCTTAAGCTCGATCCTCAAAGACTGGGGAGAATCGATAGCCGAATAATTCAAGATCAGCCGATTCGACCGCGCATCATAAACCTGGTCAAATTTCCAGAAATGACCGCTGTCCGTTCCCTGCAGGTTATTGTAGCTCAAGCGCACACCGTAGGGTTGTGTCGATGCGGGGTCAAAATAATTGATCGATCCCTCAGACTCGATGTTGCTGAAGACAGCTAGAGAACGGTCCGGAAAATCAGGTGCGACTGCCATCGTGGTATTGGTCCGTGTGATATTCGTGAGCAACCGGCTTTTCTGATCATACAAGGCATTATAGCCGGATTCCAAACCACGATTTCTCAAATAGACTTCGAAATCCGTGCCGCCCTTACCTTTCAAACCCAAAATGGTGGAAGCGACATCGATCCCGACAAAGCTCTGGGAGAGTTCGCTTCCGGATCGCGCTGAATCCAGAAATCCATAGAGGCTATTCATTCCTGAAAGGTTATTGATCGCTTCCATCCATCCCAGCACCGCATAGGGATCGATCCCCATCGCGGCCGCAAGGGCGTAGGTGGAGCCTACATCGCCAATCAGCGTGTTGGTAGCATTCGGATCCATGTTGGCTTCCGCGATCTGAGGGATGCCGGTGTTGCCGAAATAGCCACCTTCCGGGCGCTGCGATGCCGACAAAATGCCGGGGATCCGGTTCTGATAGGCATAATCCAGCTGGGTTACAAGCTGATTATGCAGGGCATTCCGGAATCCGATAAAATTACGTTCATTGTTGCGAAGCGAGGGCCAAAAGATCTGAAAGGCTCCGCCATCCCAAGCCGCAAGGTTGGTGATCGTCTGCCCGTTACGGTCCACATAGTTATCGTTGGTCTTGATCACGAGGTTATCCCAGACTGAACTCGGAAGGGTCGGGAACTTGACAAGCAGGAACGCGATCGCGCCTCGCGACTCTCCGGCCAGGCGATCGATATAATTCTGATAGGTGCCCGCGGAAGGGTTCGTGGTCCAGGTGTAATCCCCGCGAAAAAGGCCGGTCCCCCCCTGGGCAACGGACTTATCCACAAAGGCCGCGTATCCCGGGGCCTGGTTCGTCAGGAAAAGTTCGACGTTATTTTTGATCGCAGTGACCGTGTTCTGCTCTGCGGTACTCAAACCCGAACTGCTTTCCAAAGCCCCCACCATCACGGCAAGGCTTTGCGCGAGATTCGCATTGTCGATGAACGCGACTTTGTTCTCATGCCTCCCCAAAGGCCCAAGATTAAGCCATGGCAACAATCCTTTCCAGCCATAAGACGATTGTGCGCTCAAGAGATTGGTCATAAGCGTCTGGATCTCTGAAAGCGCCTGGGTTTTCGTCATACCGTTATTCATGGCGCCGAGCACGACATCCCCCAGGATCTGGAGATAGAACCCGATCAAGGTGGGCTGGGTATGCAGGTCTTTTGTGCCGTTGGTGATGTTGTCATAGGGGAAATGCGTCACGGGATCCAGCCCGGAAGTTGTGCTGAAATATCCCAGACTCTGGGTGACCAAGGTGTCTCGGATCCCGGACAATACCGTGGGGATATACGGCAATCCTTTCGTCTGGATCTTCACATAATCGTTCAGAAGAGGCGAACCGCTGGTCCTGTCCTGCACAAAAACGATCTTCTTGATATTGGCGGACGCGCTGAACGTGAAATTCTGATAGGTCGGACTCAACACCGCCCGAAAAACACTCTTAACGTTGTTGATATCCGTGATCTCGACCTTGACCCGTTCCCCCTCCGTGCCCCGGGCCGCAAAAACATATTGTTTGAATGAAGGCGCTCCAAGTTCGATCGACGTAAAGACAAATCCGCTTGTGCTCGGAGAAAGGTCATATTCATACTCAAATTCATCCGCAGAGAGCTGTGTCATCCGCACAACCGCGTCCGCGGTATTAGGCCCTGTCCCTGAACTTATTGAGGGACTTGAAGTATTGAGAACGGTCAGGGCTGAAGAGTTGTAAGCCGTTCCAGTCTGAGCGGGAATATAACTCAATCCTTGAGTCTCCACTGTATAATTCGTGGCGTTCGTCTGCTCCTGCACAAAATTAATCAGCCCCACTAATCCGAGTCCCGTAAGATCGAAAGTGAAATTCTGATGATCCGCGGCCATCGTCACATTGAACACCTTCTTCGTCCCGGAATTCACCGAACTTACAAACTCCACCTTCAGTGTCCGACCCGCAGTCCCGTTCAGAGCCAAAGTCACGCTATTCCCCAAATTAGCGGCCGTCCCCACAAACGTCGTCGCATTACTGAAATATCCCCACGAAATCTGACTGAATGCGAAATCCCCGCTGTCCAAAACATTCGACGCCACATTGAATGTCGTCGAACTTGACTGCGTCACGCTAATCGTCGCATCGTCTGTTGCCGTCGTCGTCCCGTGCCCCGAACTTACCGATGGCATCCCGGGCAAAGATGAGAGAGCGGATTGATCATAAGGCAACCCCAACACACTCGGCGTGTATGCCAAACCCTTCGTGATGATCCCCACCAGCCCGCTCGCACCGCTGTGCGCCTGGTCCGTCACGAAATTCACCAGCGCGATCTGCGCCGTGTCCAGCCCCGAAAGATCCAACGTGTAGTTCTGCCAAGCCCCGGTGAAATCAACGAAAAACTCCTTCTTCGCGTGGTTCGCGTCATACACCTCCACCTTCATCTGCGTCCCAGCCGCACCGTACAACCCCAACACCAAACTCGATCCAACGTTGCCCGCTGTCCCGTGAAATACGTTCCCAGCGTCAAAATAACCCCACCCAAACTGACCAAATACAAAATCATTCGCGTCCCCAATCGAGTAATTGAACGAGTACGTCGACGAGTTACCCTGATATCCCGTCACCGTCGTCCCGGCATTCACCACCCCGCTCACCGCGCTCGTCCCGGTGTTCGCGCTCGCCATCGGCGTGTTCGGTAACTGCGTGATCAAACTGTAATCGTATGCCGAAGCACTCACCGCAGGCACATAACTCAAACCCTTCGTGATGATCCCCACCAGCCCGCTCGCACCGCTGTGCGCCTGGTCC